>NZ_CP080409.1:713105-1426211 GCF_019448235.1 Nocardioides panacisoli | reverse complement strand
TGTGGGGTGCGTGGCGCTGGCCTGGGTGTCGAGCGTGGCGGTGGCGTACGGCGGCGGCCGGGGCTGGCGTCTGGCGTTGACCGACCCGGTGGTGGAGACGGCGCGTCTGGTGCGACAGCGGCGCCGCCGCACTGTCGAGGCCGATGTGTTGTTGTGGCGGATCGGCGGCTGGGGACTGCTTCCGGTTGCGGTCCTGCTCCTCGCGCTGGTCCCGTGGGGCGGCTTCACCGCCCTGCCGTCGGGGCATGGCGTGGTGTGGGCCAATGCGCTGGATGTGGCGGTGTGGGCCCTGGTGTGGCTGCTCGGCTGGGGGGCCAACTCGGTCATGGGCCTCGTCGGGGGGTATCGCTTCCTCGCGCTCGCGCTCGGATACGAGTTGCCGCTGATGTTCGCCTTGGTGGCACCCGCGTTGGCGGCCGGCAGCCTGGATCTCGGCGACATCGCTGCCGCTCAGGACGGTGTGTGGTTCGGCCTGTGGATGCCGGTGGCGCTCCTCGCCTACCTCATCGGTGTGGTGGGTTTCGCTGTTCACGGGCCGTTGGCTGCGCCCGCGGGTGCGGAGACCGCGGGGGGCGTGATGGCAGAGCTGTCGGGGCCGGACCTCCTGGTCGTGCGACTGGGCCGCCATGCTCTGCTGGGCGCGGGTGCCGCGGTGGCGGTGCCGCTGTTCCTGGGTGGTGGAGCAGGTCCCGTACTGCCGGCGGCGGCCTGGGTCGCCCTCAAGGCCGTCGGGTTGACCGCCGGTCTGGCGTGGTGCGCGGGTCGACTTCCCACCCTGCGGGTGCCGCGGCTGTTGGAGCCGCTGTGGGTCGTGCTGTTGCCGTTGGTCGTGGTGCAGGACCTGGTGGTCGCGATCGTGATGGAGGTGGCTTGATGAGTCCTCCGGTGCTGGTCGACATCGCTTTCTGGGCGGTCGGTGTCGTGGCCGTCGTGGCCGGTGTCCTGGTGTTCGTCGTCGACTCGATGGCTCGCGCGACGTACGCGCTGGCGACGTCCTTCGTCGCCGTCGGTGCTGCTCTGCTGCTGATGGAGCAGACCTACCTGGGCGTGATCGTCATCTTGATGATGATCATGGAGATGGCCGTGATGGCGGTCTACATGGTCATGTTCATGGGGATGAATCCGGCGCTGATGCCGATGACGATGGTGCACTCACACCGTGCCGCGATCGGCACGGCGGTCACCGCGTTCCTCGTCCTGGGAGGAGGGGCCGTGCTGGTGCCGTGGCCGACAGGCGGAGCGGCCGCCGGAGCCGGTGTCTCGGGAGTCACCGAGGCGCTCGGCACGGCGATCATGGAGAGCCAGATGTTGGTGATGATGGCGATCGGCCCGGTCATGGTCGCCACGATCGTGGTCGGGGTGCTGCTCTCGTCGTCCCGCACTCGTTATGACCGGATGGGCGATGATCTGGACGAAGCGCCGGCGGATCCTCCCGCTCCATCTCGCTCCGCTCGCGACGGGGGTGGCGCATGACCCTGGAGACCGTGCTGCTCGTGGCCGCCGCCCTGGTGTCCGTCGGCCTCTACGGTGCCCTGTCCCAGCAGGTCGTCGTCATGGTGATGATGGGCCTGGAGCTGATGATCGGCGGCGTTCTCTTGGCCCTGGGCGGCTTCTGGTGGTTCCTCGCACCCGACCCGTCGGGTCAGGTCCTCCTGCTGGTGGTGCTGGCCGCCATGACCGTCGAAATGGCGATCGGGTTCGCCATGGCGACGCTGCTGCACCGTCGCGCGGAAGTGGACATGACCGACATGACGGCGGAGCTGCACGAATGAGCGCGCCGATGATCATGCTCGCCGTCCTGCTGCCCGCTGTGGCGGGGAGTGCCCTCGCCGGTCTCGGGCACGTGATCCCGGCCCGAGTTGCGACGGTCGCGGGGTGGCTGGCGACCCTCGTCCTCGCGCTCAGCACTGCCTTCGGTATCGCGGCGACGGCGACCGGTGCCGCGGTGCAGGCGTCCTTCGTCCTGGGCAGCGACCTCGGTCTGGCCGCCGACGGCATCGGAGGTCTACTGCTCCCCGCCATCCTCGGCGTCGCGGCGCTCGTGCAGCTGGCCGCCACCGGCGCCGGTGAGACACGAGAGCCACGGTTCGCCGGTCTGATGCTGCTCTTCGCCGCGGCAGCCGCGCTCACGGTGCTGGCCACGACGCTGCCCACCCTGCTCCTGGGGTGGGAGGTCATGGGCGCGACGTCCTACGCGCTCATCGGCTACCGGTACGACGAGCCGCGACCCGTCGCTTCGGGTGCCACCGCGCTGCTCACCACCCGTGCCACCGACCTCGGGCTGTACCTCGCCGTCGCGGCCGCGGTGGCCGGTGGCGGGGCCAACGGGTTGTCGTTGGACGGACTGGCCGGTCTGGAGTCGGAGTGGCGCCACCTGGCCGCGGCCGGCATCCTGGTCGCCGCTTGTGGCAAGGCAGCCCAACTGCCGTTCTCGTGGTGGTTGTCGCGGGCGATGGACGGTCCCAGTCCCGTCTCGGCGCTGCTGCACTCCGCGGCCATGGTCGCACTCGGTGCCTATCTCCTGCTGCGCGTCGCGCCGCTGCTGACGGCCACCGGGTGGGCCGACGACGCCGCGGCCTGGGTCGGTGGCCTGACCGCGGTCGTCCTGGGTGCGGTGGCCCTCACGCAGACCGACCTGAAGCAGCTCCTCGCTGCGTCCACGGCGGCGCAGCTGGGGTTCGTGGTCCTGGCCGCCGGGGTCGGAGCGACCAGCGCGGGCACGGCACACCTCGTGGGCCATGCCGCGGTCAAGGCGCTGCTGTTCCTGGTGGCCGGCGCGTGGCTGGAGGCCCTCGGCAGCAAGCGCTTGGACCACCTCACTGGCGTCGCCAGGCGTTGGCCGGTCGTGGGCGCCCTCGCCGCGGTCGCGCTGCTCTCCCTGGCGGGCATCCCGCCGCTGACCCTGTGGGCCACGAAGGATGTCGTGCTCGCGGCCGCACTGGAGTCCTCGACGGCCCTCTACGTGGTCGGGGTCGTGGCCACCGTGCTGGCGACCGCCTACGCCGCGGTCGCGCTCGTGACGGTGCTGCGCACCGCATCGGAGGGTGC
This sequence comes from Nocardioides panacisoli, assembly GCF_019448235.1. Taxonomy (NCBI): domain Bacteria; kingdom Bacillati; phylum Actinomycetota; class Actinomycetes; order Propionibacteriales; family Nocardioidaceae; genus Nocardioides; species Nocardioides panacisoli. The sequence goes on along the minus strand of NZ_CP080409.1, from coordinate 1,423,163 downwards.
GCCGCACGGGGAGCTCGAGCAGCCTCCCACGGGGCGGGTGCCCGTGGTGGTGCCGGTGGCGCTGGCGCCACTGGCGCTGGGAGCGGTGACGCTCGGGGTCTTGGCACTTCCGGCGGTGGTCACCTCGCTGCCCGGGGCCGAGTCGCCCGAGCCGCACCTGTGGGAGCTGGCCCTGTCGGGCGCCGCCGCAGTGGTGACGGCCGTGCTGATCTCGACGCGGATGCTGCGCCGGTCGCGCACACCGTCCCGGCGAGCCGCCTCGCCGCTGTATCGATGGCTGCACGGCTGGCTGGGCCTCGAACCGGCGGCACGTGCGATCCTCGTCCGCCCGACCGTGGCCGTCGCCGCGGCAGCCGGCCGGTTCGACGACCGTGTGGTCGCCGTGATCGTGGATCGACTGGCGGGGCTGGTGTTGCAGGCGGGCCGCGCCACCGCAGCGGGTGACACGTTGATCACGCGCATCGTGGACGGTGTCGCCGCAGTGTCGCGCCGTGCCGGTGGCGGCGTACGCCGCAGCGGCAGAAGCGGCCAACTGCACCACTACTACCTGCAACTGGTCGGCGGCGTACTCCTGGTGGCCGTCGTCGTGTCCATCGCCCTCGTCACGAGTCCGAGGTGAACTGAGAAGTGCTGTCCGTCCTGGTGTTCCTCCCGCTCGTCGTGGCGGGGCTCCTCCTCGTCCTCCCGGCGTCGGCCGCCTGGGCCCGGTGGGTCTTCGTGGTGACCACCCTCGTCGAGGTCGTTCTCGCCGCTGTCCTGTGGGCCGACTACCGGAGTCCGGGGCCGGAGAGCCTGGCCTTCGATCAGCAGGTCGACTGGATCCCCGACATCGGTGTCAGCTACCACGTGGGACTGGACGGACTGTCGCTGCCCTTGGTGGTGATGACCACGGTCGTCTTCGCTGCCTGCGCGGTCTTCGCACTGCGCGACCAACATCGGCCACGCACCCAGGCGGCGCTGTTCCTGGCACTGGAGACCACCTGCCTGGGGCTGTTCGCCGCCGCCGACCTGGTGCTCTTCTTCGTGTTCTTCGACCTCTCGATCGTGGGCATGTACCTCTCGCTGCACGGCTGGGGACACGGTGAGCGTCGGCGGTCCGCGCTGTTGTTCTTCCTCTACACCTTCCTCGGGTCGCTGGCGCTCCTCCTCGGCTTCGTCGGCCTCTACGTCGCCTCGGATCCGCACACCTTCGACATGGTTGCGCTTGCCGCCGACCCACCGCTGCAGGGGTCGGGCACCGCCGGCGCGCTCGTGCTGGCGGCGGTGCTCCTGGGCCTGGCCGTGAAGACGCCGACCGTGCCGTTCCACACCTGGCTGCCGCCGGCCCACACCGATGCCCCGGCCATCGGATCGGCCGTGCTGGCCGCGGTGCTGCTCAAGATGGGCACCTACGGTTTCGTGCGGATCGGGATGCCGATGTTGCCCGAGGCCTGGCGTGCGTGGGCCGTCCCGCTGATCGTGATCGGCCTGCTGTCGATCTTCTGGGGTGCTCTGGTCGCCCTCGTCCAGTCGAACTTCAAGCGGATGGTCGCCTACACCTCGGTCAACCACATGGGCTACGTCGTCCTCGCCGTGGGTGCCGCGGGTGTCGTCGGCGGCTCGTCGGCCGAGGATCGTTCCACCGCGGTCTCGGGTGCGGTCACCCAGATGGTCAGCCACGGCCTGCTGACCGGCGCACTGTTCCTCCTGGCGGGCGTGATGTGGACCCGACGCGAGAGCTACCACCTGGCGGGCTACGGCGGCCTCGCCCGCCATGCCCCCGGGTTCGCGGTGCTGCTCGTCGTCGCCGCCCTCGGTTCCTTCGGCCTGCCCGGCCTGTCGGGCTTCGTCGCCGAGCTCCAGATCTTCGCCGGGAGCATTCCCGTCGTGCCTGCGGTCGCCACGGGCCTGCTGGGCATCCTGTTGATGACCGCGGTCCTGCTCCGTGCGGTGCAGCAGGTGCTGACCGGACCGGTCGGTGCACTCTCGGAGGCATTCGCGGACGTCCGTCCGCACGAGTGGCTACCGGTCGCGGTCCTGCTGGCGCTCTCGATCGGCCTGGGGCTCGCGCCGCAGCCGTTCCTCGACGTCGTCGGTCCTGCCGCTGACACCGTGGCCGAGCTGGTGGCGCGATGAACGGTGGCTCCGGCATGGACATGACCGCCGACATCGTGGCCGTGCTGCCCGAGGGCATCCTCGTCATCGGTGCCGTTGCGTGCCTGATGCTCGGCTCGTGGACTCCCCGCTCACGCCAAGCACGGGTTCGCGCGACGGCCGCCGCGACCACGGTGGTGATGCTGGCCTTCGCCGTGGCCGGTCTGGTGCGCGAGCCGACGACCGCGTTCTCCGGCACCGTCGCCATCGACGAGCTCACCGGCGTCCTGCGACTGGTGGTCGGTGGATCGTTGCTGGTGTTGCTCCTCCTCGCCGGTGGCGAGGTCCGCGGCCACCCACGGGAGAGTGAGCTGGCGGTGCTCCTGCTGCTCGGTGGCGCCGGCGTACTGCTGCTCGGGGCGGCGACGGACACCGCGGTGCTCGTCGTGGCCTTCCTGCTCGCCTCGATCCCGCTCTACGGCATGGTCGGGCTCTCCACCGATCCGCGGGCGCCCGAGGCCGCCATGAAGACCTACCTCATCGGCGCGCTGTGCGGCATCCTGATGTTGTTGGGCGCGTCGGTGCTGTACGGCTTGGCCGGGACCACGGCGTACGCCGGCCTCGACGCGCTCGCGTCGGCCCCGGCCGCGGGCGCGGCGGCGGGAGTGGCCCTGCTGGCCGTCGGCCTGATGTTCAAGGCCGGCGCCGTACCGGCCCACTTCTGGGTACCCGACGCCACACAGGGGACCTGGATCACCACGGCGAGCTTCCTGACCACCGTGCCCAAGCTCGGTGCCGTCCTCGCGGTGGTCCGACTACTCCAGGCACTACCGCCCGACCGCGTCTGGGTCCTGCTAGTGGCGGCCGTCGCGGCCGTCACGATGACCGTGGGCAACCTCGCCGCGCTCACCCAGCACGACGTACGCCGGCTGCTGGCGTGGTCGACCATCAGCCAGGTCGGCTACCTGCTCGCCATCGCCGCCGCGGTACCCGGCTCCGACCTCGCCCTTCCCACACTCGTGCTCTTCCTCGCCGGCTACGCCGCCACCAACCTCGGGGCTTTCGCCGTGCTCGCCACCGACCCTGGCCGCACCGAGATCGATGACTGGCGAGGCGTGGGCCGGCGGCGGCCGGGAGTCGTGGCGGCCCTGGCCGTCCTCCTCCTCGGACTGGTCGGCACGCCACCGACCGCCGTGTTCGTGGCCAAGGCCTTGACCCTGACCGCGACCTGGGAGGCCGGACTGGCATGGCTCGCAGTCCTGGTGGCCGCCAACACCGTGCTCAGCCTCGCCTACTACCTGCGGTGGCTGACCGCCTGCCTGCGCCGACCGGATGTCCCTCGAACCGGAGAGGACCGCGCCAGCACTCAAGCAACCCGGGTGGCCGTTGTCTGCGCTGCTGTTGCCATCGGCTTGGGGATCGGCGCGGCGCCCGTGCTGGGCCTCGTGGGCTGAGACGACCGCCAGATGTGCTGGCTGGGAGGCTGGAGACCATGACCACGAGCAGGAACCTGTCCACCTCGATCCCACTCGGACCAGAGCGACTCGTGATCGATCGTCGCTACGAGACGCTGTCCATCGCCAACGACTTCCTGATCGGGCTGTGGTTCCTGGTCGGCAGCGTCCTGTTCTACTTCAAGGCCGTGGAGACCTCGGCCATCACGTGCTTCGTGGTGGGCAGTGCGCAGTTCCTGGTGCGACCGGGCATCCGCCTTGGCCGCCGCGTGCACCTCCGCCGTCGCGGTCTGGACGACCCACGCGATCCGAGCGGGGACTACTAGCAACTCCGTGTGGACGTCGACTCGTCCGGGTGCCGCCCGACGCCGTGGCGGCGAGGTGCCTGACTACCAGGAGGGGGCGCTCTCCAGGGACGCCCCACCGTCGGTGCTCTTCTGGAGTCCCTGGCCGTCGAGGACCCACACGGTGCCGTCCGGTCCGGCCGTGAACGCCTGGAGCTGGTCGTCGGCCCGAGCGCCGGTGGCCCGCCAATCGCCGTCGGCGACGGTCTGGAGCTCGCCCGTGGGTGCGATGCCGACCAGCGATCCGTCCGGTGCGAAGTCCACCAGGACGAGGGTGGGGGCGTTCGTCACTGCCGTGAACGTGGCGCCGCCGTCGGTGCTCTCGACGAGCTCGCCGTTGCCCGTGGTGCCGACCAGTCGCGGGGAGGTCGGGTCGGCGGCGAGGTCGATAAAGCCCTCCTCGGTCGGCACGTCTTCCCAGTCCTCGCCATCGGTGCTGGTCCGGAGGACGCTGTTGGCGGCATCGAAGCCGACGACGCCGTCCTCGTCGGCGGTCAGTGCGTGGAAGTCCGCCTCCCCGGAGAGGCTGACTGCCTCCCAGCTGTCCCCCTCGTCGGTGGAGCTGATCAGGCCGAGGGCGAGTGGTGCGTCTTCGTCGCTGCCCGGGTGCCCGCTGGCGAAGAGTCGACCATCTGGTCCGGTGGCGAAGCCCATGAAGTCGCTGGTTGCCTGCCCGACCCGACGTACCCCGTCGGACTCGGTGTAGCGCCCGAGTCCTTCGTGTGTGGCGACGAAGAGCGCCGAGGGGTCGTTCGGATCCACGGCCAGGGCATGGACGTGGCTCACCTCCATGGTCTCACCGTCGACGGCCGGATCGTCGCCGCAGGCCGTGAGCAGGCCCAGGCCGAGTGTGGTGGTGACGATCGTGGCGCGGACGGCGCTGCTGGACAGGGGGGTCACGAATGGTCCTTTCGCGGTGGAGGTCGGAGCGTGCCGAGGAGGGTCAGTGCTGCATGAGCAGGGGAGCGATGCTCTGTTGGCGGGCCCAGAGGGCGGCCACCAGAGCGAGCAAGCCGACGATGGCGAGCCATCGCGGAGCGCCCGCCAGGTGGAGTCGAGGCGTCCACCAGGTGCGGGTGAGGCCACCGACGGCGGCACGGGCCAGCAACAGTGCTGCGCCCACCACCACGACGATGCCCAGCGGGTTGTAGGTCCAAGCGCCGGGGAGGTCGCCCATCGCGGTGAGTCGCGCGGCGCGGGTGCCACCACATGTCGGACTCATCAGGCCCCACTGGTGCTGCGGTCCGTGCAGGTCGACGCCGGGCAGTCCGAGGATCGCGAGGCCCGCGGCGGTCAGGGTGAGGAGCCCGGCCGCGAGCGTGGCGACGCGCCACGGATCGCGCCGGTCGCGGCTCCAGGAGAGGCCCGCCCGGTGGGTCATTGCCGACACCTCCTCGTCCCGCGGCAACGCTGAATACTATCGACCATAGTGGATGTGCGGTCAGAGGCCGGCGTACGCATGGAGCCCGGACCCGAACAGGTTGATGCCGATGAAGCTGAACAGCACCGTGCCGACCCCCAGGAGGGACAGCGCCGCGGCGCCGCGCCCCTTCCAGCCTGCCGTGACGCGGGCGTGCAGGTAGGCCGCGTAGACGACCCAGGTGATGAACGCCCAGACCTCCTTGGGGTCCCAGGCCCAGTAGCGCCCCCAGGAGTACTTGGCCCACACCGGGCCCGCGATGAGGGCGGCGAAGGTCCACACCGGGAACGCGAAGGCGTGGATCCGGTAGGCGAGTTCGTCGAGGTCATCTCGGTGGGGCAGCCGCGACAGGTAGCCGCTCGATCCGTCGCGTCCGCGTCGAGCTGCGCGGTGCTGGCACAGATAGAGCGCGGAGACGATGCCACCGAAGACGAAGGCGCCGGCGGCGATGAGGGCGGCAGCGACGTGGATGACCAGCCAGTACGACTGCAACGCCGGCACGAGTGGACCGGCGGGTACCCAGAGCAGCAGGACGGCCAGCATGAGCATGACCAGGGTGGTGGCGAGGACCGGGAGGCCGAGAGGGCGCACGCGATCCACACGGACCAGCAGGAGGTAGCTGGCCACCAGACAGAGCGTGCCGACGAGGGTGAACTCGTACATGTTGCCCCAGGGGGCACGGGAGGCGGCCACGCCCCGGAGGACGACACCCAGGGTGTGTGTGGCGAAGCCGGCGAGTGTGAGCGTGAGCGCGCTGCGGCCGAGGAGGTCGGTGCCGCGGGTGGGTGCGGGTGTGGTGGGCGCCTCGAGCGTGGTGGCACCGTCCCCGGCGGCCGTGTGTCCGGACGCCGTGCTCGCCTCGGCCGGTGGCGCGGTCGCCAAGCGGCGCGCCCGTGACCATTCCGCGAGGAAGGCCAGGAAGGCCAGGCCGTACAGCACCGCGGTGGCCATCACGGCGCGGTCGCTGAGGAGCGAGTAGGACTCGATGGTCATGAGGGGCCTCCGGTTTCGGTGGGGCGGTTCAGCTGTCGGGTGAGCCGGTCGATCTCTCGCGCCACTCCGCCCGAACGTCCGCGATCGAGGCCCGCCACCTCGACGACAGTCGCGCCGGAGCCGCCGTGAGTCTTGACCCAGATCCGTTGGGGGCGTACGTAGAGGGAGGCCACTAGTCCCGTGGTTGCCAGCAGTACGCCGAGCAATGCGACGGGGTCGCCCGGCGACTGGCTGACCTGGAAGCGTGCGAACCGATCGAGGCCGTCGAAGGTGATCGATCCCGCTCCCTCGGGCAGCTCCACCGTCTCGCCAAGTGGGAGGTCGACACGGAAGTCCCGACCATCGGGCTTGGTGAATGTGGCGAGCCCCGACTTGTCCAGGGCGTAGACCGACTGTGACTCCCCGGAGTCCAGGCCGAGGTCGCCGCGATAGGCGAGCATCGACAGGGCCGGGTTGGCCGGCTGGGGGAAGGTGGAGAACGGCCCCGTCTCCATCGTGAATCCGTAGGTCGGGAAGAACTGTCCCTCGAACGCCAGGGACACCGGGGATGCGTCGGGAGCCTTGATCACCCCGAAGGAGCGGAAGTTGCCGTTCTCGGGCAGGAAGATCGTCGGTCCGCTGTAGGCGACGTCGCCCGCGCCGTCGGTGACCGTGACGCGGGGTGCGTACCCGTGACCGACCAGGTAGACGTCGGTGTCGCCGATCCGAAGCGGATGGTTGACCTCGACGGTCGCCTCGTCGACCACCTCCTGCTGCCCGAAGCCGGTCCGATAGGTCACCTCGGCCGCGAAGTGCACCGGTTGGCCGGCCTGGGGACCGTTGGTGAGGAAGTCGGCGTCGAAGTCGTCCACATCCAGCGCGAACGGATCCAACCGGTCGGGCGCGAAGAGCGAACCCGGCACGAACTCGTCGTACTGGCTCGAGGAGTTGGTGAAGGTGCTGCCCTCCACGACCGCGACGGCACCCGTGTAGCCGAAGAGCTTGCCGTAGGCGAAGGCGACGAGCACGACGATGATGGCGGTGTGGAAGACCAGGTTGCCGGCCTCTCTCAGGTAGCCACGCTCGGCGGCAATCGACCCGTCGAGGCGCCGGACCCGGAAGCGCCGCCGACGCAGCGTCGCCATGGCCTCGTCCAGCGCCTCCTGAGGTGTCGCCCTCACCCACTCCTCGCGCCACTCGGGGAGACGAGCGAGGTTGCGTGGCGTCCGGGGCGGCTGCGCCCGAATGCCGCGCCAGTAGACCCGGAGACGCGGAATGATGCAGCCGACGAGTGACACCATCAGCAACAGGTAGATGGCGCTGAACCAGAAGGAGTCGTAGACCGAGAACATCTGCAGGGACTCGTAGTACGGAGTCAGGTCGGGATGTTGCGACTTCCACGCGGTCACCGCGTAGGCGTCGACGTCCTCCTGGGGGATCACCGAGCCGGGCACCGATGCGAGGGCCAGCAGGAGCAGCAGGATCAAGGCGGTTCGCATCGAGGTCAACTGGCGCCACGCCCACCGCAACAGCGCAGCAGGACCCAGGGCGGGTGGCTTCGGTCGTGCCCCATCGGTCTCGGCGGCCGCGCCCCCGGTCGTGCGCTGGTGCGATGCTCTGTCCACAAATATCTACTATGCAACATAGTAGATAAGCTGGAGGGGGCGCCCCGCTATATGGGTGGCTGCCACCCGACGATCACGCCCTGCAGGTGGCTCATCAGCACGGTCCAGAGGCCGCTGGCTTGGACGATTCCCAGGACGATGAGCATGCCGCCGCCGATGCGCGTGACGAGGCGGGCGTGGTGTCGCGCCCACTGCGTGGAGGCCATGAACCGCTCCAGTGAGGCCGCGGCGAGGACGAACGGTATGCCGAGCCCGACGCTGTAGGCCAGGGAAAGGACGGCGCCGCGGCCTGCGTCCGCGGAGCTCGTGGCCAGGGTGAGGACGGCGGCCAAGGTGGGGCCGATGCACGGCGTCCACCCGATGCCGAACACCATCCCCACTAGGGGTGCTCCAGCCAGTCCGGCGCGCGGGCGGAACCGGGGACGGAAGGAACGCATGGCTCCGGGGACGCGCCACAGGGCACCGGTGAAGAGCAGGCCCAGGGCAATCGTGACGACTCCCATGACCCGGATGATCGTCTCCTGGTGAGTCGCGAGCGCCGCGCCGAGCGATCCGAAGAGGGCGCCGTAGCCAACGAAGACGGCCGAGAATCCGGAGACGAACAGGGCTGCGCCCCACGTGGCGCGCCGACGCGCCCGTGTCCGGGTCTTCACTGAGGTGGAGGCGGTGGACGGGGCGGGGCCTCGCTCTCCGGCGAGCAGGTCCTCGCCGGCCAGTCCTGCGGCGTAGGAGAGGTAGCCCGGCACGAGGGGCAGGCAGCAGGGGGAGAAGAACGACACGACGCCGGCCGCAACCGCCAGGACGGCAGCCACTGCGACGGGGCCGTCGAGGACGATGTCCTGCAGTCCCTGGATCGCGGATGTCAACTGCCGACTCCTCGTCCTGCGGTGGCGATGTCGCCCGGATGGCAGACTGTGGCCTGGTCCGGGTGGACGTATTACTATGGCAGATAGTACGTCGGTGAGTTCGGGGCGTCGGCAACGGGCGAAACGTCGGTCGGGGAGAGGTGGGTGCGGTGCACCAGTTGGGTCGGCTCGAGGCGACGGTGATGGAGCGCGTCTGGACGGGTGGTCGCCCCGTGCTCGTGCGGGAAGTGCTCGAGGATCTCCGGTCGGACCGCAAGATCGCCTACACCACCGTGATGACGGTGATGGAGAACCTGTATCGCAAGGGTTTCCTGACCCGCGAGCGCGACGGACGGGCCTACCGCTACACCGCCGCCCGGACGCGAGCCGAGCACACTGCCGGTGTGATGGAGGAGGTGCTGGCCTCCGCCGGCGATCGCTCGGCCACCCTGTTGCACTTCGTCGAGCACATCTCCGCGGATGACCTCGCTGAACTGCGAGCGGTCCTGGGTGAGGCGGACGAGGAGGAGACGTCATGACCGCGGTCGCCCTGTTGGCCTACGTGCTCGTGGTCGGCGGCGTCGGACACCGGCTCGCGCGTCGCGCCACGTGGCTCGAGCGGGCACCGCGCGTGGGCATCCTCGCCTGGCAGGCCCTGACCTACTCGGTGGTGCTCGCGGCAGCGCTCGCCGGTGCGGCGCTGTGGCTCCCGGCGCTGCCCGGCACCGAGTCGTTGGCCCATTTCCTGAACTCCTGCGTTGCCATGGTGCGGCAGCAGTACGCCACCCCGGGCGGGGCGATTGCGACCACGGCAGGAGGGGTCCTCGTGGTCGCGGTGGTGACGCGGGCGCTCACGGCGCTCGTCCGTCGTTGGGTCCGCGTTTCTCGCGGGCGCGCGGAGCAGCGTCGACAGCTGAGCGTGCTGGCCAGGAGCCGGGTGGCGCGGGACGTCGTGGTGGTCGAGCACGACCGTCCCGCGGCGTACTGCCTGCCCGGGCGGCATTCCACGGTGGTCGTGACGTCGTCGGCCGTGGAGTGCCTGACCGACGACGAACTCGAGGCGGTGCTCGCCCACGAGCGGGCACACCTGCGTGGTCGTCACGATCTCGTCGTCGCGAGCAGTGCAGCGCTGGCTGACGCGTTCGGGTTCCTGCCGCTGTTTCGATGTGGTGCGACGGAGGTGGCGCGACTGATCGAGCTCCGTGCCGACGATGTCGCGCAACGTCGCACTGGTCGCCTGACTCTCGCCCGGGCGCTGGTGCGGCTGGCGGGGTCGGCTGCTCCTGTCGGCGCGCTGGGTGCCGGCGGTCCTGACACCGTGCGCCGCGTCCGACGCCTGGTGCACCCGGTGGAGGGCATCGGCGTACTGCGCGCGACGGCCGTGCTCGGGACCGGGATGGCGTTGTTGGCCTTCCCGGTGGCCATGGCGTTGTTGCCCGCAGTGATGGCGATGTATGCGACCTACTGCCCCCTCCCCATGGCCTGAGCTCGGCAGGCGAAGGCGCGGCGGCTCAGGAAGCCGGTGACGACTCGGCGAGCACGTCCTCGATGAGCGTCAGGAAGGTGGTGACCGTGCTTCCGCCGATGACGCGGGCCGCGATGCGACCCTCGGTGTCGACGACCAGGGTGCTGGGGATGGCATTGCGCGGGAGCGCGGTGCCGACGGCCAGCATCGCCGGCCCGGAGGCGTCGGTCGTGATGCTGGGGTAGTCGATGTCGTACTTGCGCTCGAACGCGAGACCGGCTGCGTCGTTGTCACGGACGTCGATGCCGACGAACTGGACGTCCTCGCCCCGGGATGACTGCCACGCCTCTCGCAGTTCAGGCGCCTCCTTGCGGCACGGCGGGCACCACGACCCCCAGACGTTGATCACGAGAACCCGCCCGTCCTGGTCCCGGGTGTCGAAGTGCCCGCCGTCCAGGGTCTCGCCCTCGAAGTCCGGGAGCGGGCGACGGTCGGACTCGGGGACCTCCTCGACGACCCCCTCGCCCTCGATGTACCCCTGACTGTTCGCAGACGAATCACCGGACGGCGCCCCACACGCGGCGAGCGCCACGGCCGCGAGTGCGACAGGCACGACGGCGCGGAAGCCGAGTGATCGATGAGCGATGGTGGGCACGTCCCACCCCCTTTCTACTAAGAATGATAGTAGGAAGGGGGTGGGCGTGTGGCGGGAGTCCGCTCAGTGGCTGTGCGGGACCTCGTCGTGGTCATCGCCTGCGCCGTCCTGAGTGGTGGGCGCCGAGGAGGGATCGGCTGGCTGCGACGGCGTCGGCGACGGGTCGATCGTCACCTCGTCATGCGGCGTCGCGTCCTCGTGGGGCTCGGTGTCGTCATGGCCGTCGTCGTGCGACCCGGCCCCGCCGTGCTCCTCGCCCTCGGCGTGCTCGTGACCCGCGGCCCCGGTCAGGACCGCCGGCCCGACGAGGACTGCAACCACGGCGGCGACCGCGGCCAAGGAGCCCCGGTACCAGCCGAGCCGTACGGCGGCGTACTGCGTGCGGGGGATCCACGCCCAGGCGACGGTGACCGCGACGAAGACCGCCAGCAGGGTCGCCACGATGTCGGCAATCGCCACGCCCTCGGGAACGCCGGTTGCGGGACCGAACGGCATCCCCCACACGCGGCTCACCGCCCACCCGCCGATGGCAGCGAGATTGACGGGCAGTGCCAGCAGGAGCCAACGCGAGGTCGGCGCCAGGAACGCGGCGAGCGCCCAGAGTGTCTGGAACACGGCAAGGGCGCCGAAGGCAGCGCCCAGTGGGGGCCATTCGGTCCAGTGCGCGGGCGTGACGGCGAAGTGGATGAGTCCGGCTCCGAGGGATCCGAACGCAGCGGCGTGGGTCCCCAGTCGAGTGTCGGTGGTTGAACGCATGAGAAAACTCCTTGTCTGATCACGGGTGAAGGCGCCGACACGTCGTGGCGAATCGGCGAAGTGTGTCGCAGAGACACTGGGTGCGAGCCCGGTGTGCGGGCGCGCTGATCAGACGCGGATGACTTGGAGTTCGGAGGCGAGGTCGGGGGGTGGGAGCCCGTCGGCAGCGGTCGCGGGACGAAGGCCCGACGGCGAGGCGAGGTCGTCGGACAGGAGGCACGGTTGCGTCGTGTCGACCATCGCAGCTGGGAGGTGGTGGCCGGCGGTGACCATGAGGCCGCACGAGTCGCCGTCGTGATCGTGCCCGTCGTGGTCGCTCCCGGACGAGCGCGGCGAGTGCCCCGTCGTGGCGTGGCCCGCGTCGTCGCCCCGGTCGTGTGCGTCGCCCGCGTGGGGCGTGGCTGCGGATTGGTGGTGACCGGGGTCATGCCACAGCGACATCGCGGGCCCGCCGATGTGCAGAACCAGGGCGCCTGCTGCCACGGCGGCAGCCAGCAGTGACCGCCAGTGGAGCAAAACGCGCGCTGGGGCGCGTCTGCTCGCGTCGGGTCCGGTCACTGCGATCACCACCACGGGGAGGAATCGCGGTGAAACTACGTGACCGTGCCGACCGGTGCAACACGGCGCGCCGCCGCGGCCGCCGGGTCGAGCCTCAGTCGAGGTAGGACAGCACTGTCTTCATGCCGGTCTCCCCGTGGTAGAGGTTGTGACAGTGCGTGAGCCACTGACCCGGGTTCACCGCATCGAACTCCACCTCCAGTTCCTGGTGGGGGAGGAGCAGCACCGTGTCCTTGCGAGGGCCGCCGCCGTCGCGACCACGCACCTGCACCGTGTGCCCGTGGAGGTGCACCGGGTGGAACATCATCGACGCGTTGCGCAGGCGGAGGCGCACACGTTGACCGGTTCGCACCGGAAGTCCCTCGTCCGGGTCGTAGGTCTGGTCGTTGATGAGCCAGTTCCCGCGGCGATCAGGGCCGGAGAGCACCAGGTCGTGCGTCACGTCGGGCTCACCCGGATCGATGCGGACCCGCTCGCTGGCGACGAGGTCGAGACTGCCCGCGACCCCGCTCCCTGCCAGCCGCGCGGCGGCAGCTGTGGTGTCAACGGCGCTCGAGGTGGTTCCCACGCGAAGGACCACGGCCGCGTGCGATCCCCGCCCCTCCGCGAGGGCGACCACGGGCGTGGACGCCTCCGGCACAGTGACGATCGCGTCGACTCGCTCACCCATACCCAACAGCAGGGAGTCCGCCACCATCGGTTCCACGGGGAATCCGTCGGTGTGGGTGATACGGAGCGGCGTACCGGGGACGCCGACTCGAAAGGCGGTGTCCGCGGCGGCGTTGATGATCCGCAGCCGAAGCCGTTGCCCTGCCCGTGCGCGAACGGTGTGGGGCGCGTCTGCCGTCCGGCCGTTGGCCAGCATGTGCGGGTAGTCGACCTCGCCCGCAGGGCCGATGAGGTCCGACGTCGGGAAGTCGCTGCCCATCATGCCGCCGTGGCCTCCGGCCCTGCCCATTCCGCTGTCGCGGACGCTGCGAAGCACCTCGTCCGGGTCGGAGCTGATGCCGTCGAGCCAGTCGTCGAGGACGACCACCAGCTCGTCGTCGTAGTCGGCGCCGTCCGCCGGATCCTCGACAATCAGCGGCGCGTAGAGGCCGCGGTCCCGTTGCGCCCCCACGTGCGAATGGAACCAATGGGTGCCCGCCGTGGCCGCCACGAACTCGTAATCCATGGCGCTCCCGGTGGGAATGGCCTCCTGGGTCAGCCCCGGAACCCCGTCCATGTCGTTGCGCAACTCCAGGCCGTGCCAGTGAATCGTGGTCGGCTGGGGCAACTTGTTCTCCACGCGCGCACGCAGCACGTCGCCCCGCTGGACCCGGACCACCTCGCCCGGCACCGCGTCGCCGTACGCCCAGGTGCGCACCTGGGCCCCGCCGAGGTCGACGTCGCGCGCGTCGGCTCGAAGGTTGAGAGTCGTCGTACGAGCCCCCGCGAAGCGCCGAGCGCGCTCGGCCTGCTCCACGAGCGGAGAGGTCGGTTCGACCCGCCGGGATCCCAGTCGGGTGAGGTCGGAGGAGTCGGACGAGCACGCCGCGGTGCCCATGGCGACGGCTGCGGCCCCAGTCGAGATCAGGAAGCGCCGTCGATCGAATCGGGCCGCGGCGAGCGAGAAGGGCGCATTCATGACATCCAAAGTCCTCTCGACTTGCCGGCAGCAGCTAGTACTATCACGCATAGTAGCTGGCGCTGCGGCGAGTGTTGAAACGCCGGTGAATCTGCCAAGCGCACGACCGACTGCTCGAATGCCTGGCCCGCGAAGTGACGACGGTTGACGGACCGCAGTGGTTGTCAGGACACCGCCAAAATGGCCTCGAAACCCGCCTCGCTGAGCCTTCCAAACAAGCGGCACGCATGCTACGAAGGTTCGTAGAGTGGGTCGCCCTTCGGGGCGGCCCCGACTGCGTTTTCAGGGTAGTTGGTGGTTGTCGACGGGTGGTGAGGGCATGCATGGCGGGGTCAAGATCTACCGCGGAGCTGCCGGTGCGGCGCGCACCTATCTCGAGGCGGACAGGTCGCGGGTCGATGACTACTACTTGGCCGAGGGCACCGGGCTGGCCGACCGGTACGTAGCCTCACCATCCACCACAATCGGATGCCAGCCCGGTGGGGACCGGATGGATCTCGAGCCGGGTGTCCGCACTGGTGGGGTGCTCGATGGTGATGCCTACGAGCGGTGGGTCGCCGGCCGCGACGTCGACACCGGTGCCCCGAAGGGCCGGCTCCGCACCGACGACAAGGGTGTCCGGTTCGTCGAGGTGGTGGTGAACGGTCCGAAGACGTGGTCGCTGGCCGCAGCGTTGCATCCGGAGGTCGCAGCGGCCTACGACGCGGCGCAGGAGCGTGCCGCTCGGCAGACCATCGGATGGGTGGCCGATCATGCGACGACCCGGGTCGGTCCGAAGGGACGCCAAGTGCAGGTGCCGGTGGAGCAGATCGAGGCCGCGGTGGTGCGGCACTACACCTCCCGTGCCGGTGACCCCCACCGTCACCTCCACCTCCAGGTCAACGCCCGCGTCTGGGCGGCCGGCAGATGGCGCGGCATCCACACCGTCGGGATCCGGGACAGCCTGGAGGCGATCAACGGCATCGGCCACGCCGCCGTGGCCAGCGACCCGGAGTTCCGCGCCGTCCTGGCGGCACACGGCTACACCCTCGACACCGCGACCGGGGAGGTCAACGAACTGTCCCCGTATACGGGGGCGTTCAGTGCCCGCGCCGGTCAGATCGCACGCAACGTCGACCGCTACGAGGCCGAATGGCGTGGCGAGCATCCCGACGAGGAGCCGGGACCGCGGCTCCGCCGCGCCTGGGACGCCCGGGCCTGGGCCGATGCCCGCCCCGACAAGGTGGTCCCCACCGACGGCGCCCAGCTCGCACGGCGTTGGGTCGAGGAGCTCCACGACCTCGGATACCGGCCACCGAACCGTCCCGCTGCGTTGACTTCGCTGCCGGTCGGTGCGCTCGACCGGCCGGCGGCGGTCGAGACGATCCTGGTGCGACTGGGTGCGCGGCGGTCGGGATGGAACGCCGCCGACATCCGCGGTGCCGCCGAACAACTCATCGCCGAGACCGGGATCGTGGCTCCCGACCAGGTTCGTGTGGAGCTGGCCGAGGACCTCACCGCCCGCGCACTCGAAGAGTGCGTGCCGCTGCTCGAGCGCGACGACGTGCCCGAGCATGTCCGGAGCCTCACCTCACCGCACGTGCTCGCCGTGGAGGCCGACCTCACCAAACGGCTCACCAACCGACTCATGGGCCCGCCGCTCACTGGTTCGCTCACCAAACGGCTCACCAGTTCGCTCACTAGCCACGCCGCCTCGGTGACAGCCAGCGACGACCGCGGACGTTCACTGGACGGGCTGGACCAGGCACAGCGCACGGTCGTGGACGCACTCACAGACCGCAGCAGCAACCTGGTCGTGGTCGAGGGTGCGGCCGGGACCGGCAAGACCACCACCCTCGCTGCCGCCAACGACCTGCTCACACAACGCGGCGAGCGGCTGCTCGTTGCCACGCCGACACTGAAGGCGGCCGACGTGGCCGCCCGCCAGGTCGGCACCCACGCCTGTTCTGCCGCCCGGCTGGCCCACCAGTACGGGTTCCGGTGGGACGAGGACGGCCGCTGGTGGCGTGACCACGCGAACAACCCGCCAGCGGCGTCCGGGCGGCTGCAACCCGGCGACGTGCTGCTGGTCGATGAGGCCGGGATGCTCGACCAGGACACCGCCCGAGCCCTGCTGAGGATCGCCGACGAGTCCGGGGCACGCGTCGCGTTCGTCGGCGACCGGCACCAGCTGCCGGCCGTGGGGCGTGGGGGAGTGCTCGACCTCGCCGCCCGCTGGGCCCACCCCGAGACCTGCCTGACCCTGGACGGGGTCCACCGGTTCACCGACCCGGCCTATGCCGACCTCAGCCTGCGGATGCGCACCGGCGAGGACCCCGGCGAGACCTTCGACCAGCTCATGGCACGCGGCGAGATCATCATCCACGCCAGCGACCTCGAAGCACAGCGCGCCCTCGCCACCCTCGGAACAGACAACGCTGACACCCTGGTGGTTGCCGACACCCGCGAACAGGTCGGCAGTCTCAACGCCTCCATCCGTGACGCCCGGGTGGCCGACGGTGAGGTGTCCGACACCGGCGCGATCGTCACCGCTGCGGGGGAGCGGCTCGGACTCGGCGACCGGGTCGCGACCCGCCGCAACGACCCCGACCTCGGCGTCGCCAACCGCGATACCTGGACCATCACCGGCACCGGGGACGACGGCGTGCTCGCGCTGACCGGCCGCAACGGCGTCCGGTTCCTCCCCGCAGCCTATGTCCGTGAGTATGTGGAGCTTGCCTATGCCACCACCGCCTACGGCGCCCAGGGCGTGACCGTCGACGAGGCGCACCGGCTGGTGGGGGAGCAGACTGGCGCCGCCGCGGCCTACGTCGGCATGACCCGCGGACGGGACCACAACATCGCCCACCTCGTCGCCGAATCCCCCGAGGACGCCCGCGACCAGTGGATCGCGGTCTTCTCCCGCGACCGCGCCGACCTCGGCCCTGGCCACGCCGCCGACCAAGCCGCCGAGGATGTCGACCGCTACGGGCCCACCACCAAGCAGACCCGGCCGGTCGCGATGCAACTCGCCGCACTCCGCGACCAGCCCGGTCAACCGCGACGACCTCAACCTCCGACACCTCCGGCCGCGCCAGCGCCAGGGCCCGCAATGCCACGGTGAAGGGCGCCGCCAGCGGACTCCGAGTGGTGCAGGGAAACGCCGCTGCGCGGCCAATCCCTGGCATGACCTTGGAAAACCTCGACGGTTCGTGTCCGAAATCAGTGAGAAGTGGTTGCTCTTCAGAGTGAGGGATCGATCCGGAGCGGGTCGGGTCCGCGGCGACGATGTCGACCAATGACGTCGGCAGTGAGACGACAACGACAGGAGAGAGCCATGAGTACCCACACCAACGCGCTGCCGCCCGCGGTAGATGACGACGCCATCCTGACTCTGCCGGAAGTCGCTGGCATTCTGAGGAGGTCGATCAACACCATGTACTGGTGGCGCCAGCAAGGAGAGGGACCTCCTCTCTTCAAGATGGGACGCAAGCTAGCCATCACTGTCGGCGACCTCCGGCGCTGGATCAACGACCAGAAAACGAAGGACGCCGGACCGGACGCCGCCTGAGCCACCGCGTCGGGCGCCTGGAGCCAAGGAGACCATCGTGGCCAGCATCAAGAAGCGGACCATCCATTGGAGAACCACCTCCGGCGCCGAGCGCACCGGTGTGCGCTACCAAGCGCGCTACCGGGACCGCGGCGGCAAGGAACACGCACGGCTCTTCCAGCGAAAGCGTGAGGCCCAGGATTGGCTCGACGCGCAAAGTGCGGGACTCATCACAGGCCAGTGGGCCGACCCGCGCGCCGGCAAGGAGACCCTGCAGGCCTACGCCGAGCGCTGGCGCAAACGCCAGATCCACGCCCCGAGCACCGAATCGTCGATCCGGACCGCACTGACCGTGCACATATATCCGGTGCTCGGGGCAACGCGCCTGGACCAGATCACCCGCGACGACGTACAGATGCTCGTCAAGTCCTGGTCGCAATCAGCAGCGGCGACCACCGTCAAGAACCGATACCTGATTCTCGCCATGGTGCTCCGTGCTGCCGTGCGGGATCGAGTGATCCCCCTCTCGCCATGCGAGGACATCAAGCTTCCCAAGCTCGACTCGAAGTCGGCGCTCGTCCCGATCACCACCCAGACCGTCCTCGCGCTGCGCGATGTCATGCCGGAGCGCTATCGGCTCTTCGTCACGCTCGGTGCCGGCACCGGAATGCGGCGCGGCGAACTCCTCGGACTGACCGACGACCGGATCTCGCTCGACTTCGGCACCATTCGGGTCGACCGACAGCTCGACCGCGAGGCGACAGGCGACAACGTCACATTCACGCGCCCCAAGACCCAAGCCTCGGTCCGGACGATTCCGGTCGCCGACGTCGTCCTGGAAGCAGTCAAGGACCACATCGAGAAGTTCGGAGTCCACGAGACCGGGCTCCTGTTCACCAGCGAGTACGGCGCCCCCGTCCGCACCAGCACCCTGTGGACTGTCTGGAAGAACGCGGCGACCGCGGTCGGGACCGACGCGACGCCGCACGACCTGCGCCACTACTTCGCTTCGATACACATCTCCGGCGGCACCTCGATCAAGGCACTGCAGAGCATGCTCGGCCACAAGTCGGCCTCGGAAACCTGGGACACCTACGGTCACCTCATGGGAGACGAGGACGATCGCTCGCGAACGGTGATCCAGAATGCGCTGGGCCCGATACCGACCGGCGACGAGCCCTCCGCTCTGCCTGAATGACGCCCGTCAACCTAGTTCGATGAGCCGGCTCCAGGCCGTGACCATCTCGACGATCTGATCGATGTATGGCTCGAACCACGCGAGGAGAGCGGGACGCCGAGCGTTCCCGACCCGCACTCACACCACGGCTGGTGCGTCACGGCCGGTCGCAACCATGTCGGCGTTGGTGATCATCCATGGTTCGTGACGGTCACTCTCGACCAAGAACGAAAAATCTTGCGGACAGTATGCGGACAGTAGAGGTGCCTGAAGCACATTCTCGCAGGTCAGAAGGGGGTTAAGGGACGGGCCGGCCTGTAAGCCGGATTCTGTGGTGGTGACCATCCATCTAGGGCCGCCGTTGCCGACGGCCTCCAGCGGCCTACCCGCGTGCTCGGGCGAGCAGCCCTCGAACGCACGCTGTCTGGCCTTGCTCCGGGTGGGGTTTGCCGAGCTGCGACGGTCGCCCGCCGCACTGGTGGGCCCTTACCCCACCGTTTCACCCTTACCCCGCCTCGCGGCGGGGCGGTCTGTTCTCTGTGGCACTGTCCCGCGAGTCACCTCGGGTGGGTGTTACCCACCACCCTGCTCTGTGGAGTCCGGACTTTCCTCGGGAGTCCGATCGCTCGAACTCACGCGGTCACCCGGCCGGCCCGTCCGCGGCAAGGCTATCGAACTCGGTGCGGATCGTCGTGGTCGAGAGCCTGCGGGAATCGACGCACCCGTCGTAGCGTTGGCAGCATCATGTCCGAGCAGTACGACGACCTCCCCGCTCCCGCCGTGGTCTTCCCCGGCGCGTCCGAGCGTCCCGAGTCGGCGTACCGCACTGCCCACGACCTGCTGACCCGCCGCGCGCCACGCGAAGCACTGGAGCTCCTCGAACCAGCGCTGGAGCAGGAGCCGACCAACAAGGGCCTGCGCGCCCTTCGTGCCTGGGCCTACATGCAGCGTGCCCAGGTCGCGAAGGCAGAGGCCGAGCTCAGTGCGCTGGTCGAGGACGACCCGTCGGACACGTGGGCCCGCCACGCCCTCGGACGCGCGCTGGAGCGCCAATCCAAGCACCGTGACGCCCTCCCGCACCTCCGTATGGCGGCCGCCATGTCCGGCGACGTCCAGCACGAGGTCGACGTACTCCGCGTCGAGCGCTTGGCTGGTGAACTTCCGGGCTAGAGGGCGTCAGGCTCAGTCACAAGCCTCGGTGAGTCATGGTGGGGCTGCGGTAGCACTTGGAGGTCAGTTCCTGTTGTGACCGAGTGACCGAGCATGAAGCACGTTCTTCCAGTATGGCTCGCGTTCAAGGACGTGGTCATCGTCCGTACGCATCGACCAGTACTCCAGGAGCGCGAATCGCATGTTTGTCCGGTAGTACTCCTCGCCCTTGCGCTCAACCAGGTCCTTCAGGCCGAAGTTGCCGCCGTGCAGCGTGGCTGCGTACGACGTCCAGCGTTGCCAGATGCCGGTGTCGCCGTACGCGGATTCGACGTACCGTTGCCCGGTCTCCTGGTCGTGGATGACATAGACCCCCTTCATGCTCCCCAACGCGATGCGCCAGTCGGCCCGCGACTGACTGACGATCGTCTGAAGGTCGGCAAGGCTGTGGTTGATTTGGTCGTGTCCCGGAAAGGGTCACCGGCAAACGGCTCTTCGAGGATCGCCGAGACCGTCATCGTGGGAAGCACTGACTCCATCGTGCGGCGAATGTTCCTTCCGGACCGCTTGTGTCGGAAATACAGCCGACGGATGAACGGTCCCACTGGGTCTTCGCGCAGCGTCACAGTGTATCGCGAGTTGAAGTGGTTCGCCGACTCCGCTGGACTTCGCCCTCCGAGCCATGTGCGAGTCCCCTTTGCTGAACGGACGTTACGTCGGGGATTCGTCAGCCTGCGTGGCGAGAGTCTGGTTGCGACTGTCCGCATTCATCGCGACCCCGGGACGGGCATGCGGTTCAAGCAAGCGCAGGGCCGACTGCTCTACCGGAACGGGTTCTCGGACCTGAGGCCCAAGCGGGGGGTGCGTTCCCGAGATCTCGCGATGTGGGCGAAGGCGGAAGGGCTTCTTGGTTGACGGAACTTCGGGTTCAAGATGCTTGAGCATGCCCGCGTCTTTCTGGGCGGAGTGACGCCGTTCCGTTCTTGTGTGGCGAACGTGAGGGGAAGGGGACGAACCTGGCGTCACGGAGGTTCGTCGTGGAAAGGCGTTCGGGGACAGGTTCACGCCGATGGTCAGGCACAGGATGCCGAGGATGAGTGGTACCGAGATCTCGGCGTTCGGGCCTGCTGTGCTCTCGTGCTCGTCCTCGTCCGTAAGGCGGCCGTAGGGCGATGGGCTTCGGTCCGTGGGCGGACACGCTCGGGGTCTCGACACGGCTCTCTGGCGCTCGCCGGCTCGACCAACAAGTGGCTCTGGACGGACAAGGGGTGCTCAAGCAGGAGGGTGGCTCGGGAGGGACTACGGTGGGAGGATGCGAGGCATGGCCGTTCGGTTCTCCGAGGTCGCTCCGCCGATCTCGAACGAGATGCGCTATGAGCCGCGCCCGCAGCGGGTGCGGGTGAGTCATGACGGTCGTCCCGTCGCCGACACGTACGACGCGTGGCTCGTCTGGGAGCCGCGGCGCGTCGTACCGCGGTATGCACTGCCCGCGAGTGACTTCGTCGCCGACCTCGAGACCGGTGACGAGATCGCGGTCGACCTCGCGGAGCTGCCGCCGCTGGTGCCGCCGAACGTGACGACGTACACCACGCCGGGCACCGAGGTCGCTGTCGTCGTCGACGGTGAGCGCGTCGGCGGGTCGGCGTACCGGCCGGCGGATCCGGACCTCGCCGACCGGATCGTGCTCGACCACGCGCCGTTCAGCTGGCACGAGGAGGAGCAGGAGGTCATCGGGCACCCGCGCGACCCGTTCAAGCGGATCGACTGCCTCCCGACCTCCCGCCACGTCACATTCGCCCTCGACGGCGTCACGCTGGCCGACTCCACCCGACCGGTGCTCCTGCTCGAGACGCACCTGCCGCCGCGGTGGTACCTGCCACCCGAGGACGTCCAGCTCGACCTGCTCACGCCGAGCGACACCACCTCGGTCTGCGCCTACAAGGGCGTCGCCTCCTACCTCAGCCACGCGCCGTCGGGAGACGACGGCGCCGACATCGCGTGGAGCTATCCCGAGCCGCTCAACGACGCCGCGCCCGTGCGGGACCTCGTCTGCTTCTACGCCGAACGTCTCGACGTCACCGTCGACGGGGTCGCACTGCCGCGGCCGCGGACGCAGTGGTCGCGGTAGGGCTCACGGCCGCATCAGTCGTCGAACGGCGTCGCTGAGCATCGTCTGCTCGCTCGCCTGGTCGAAGCCGGGAGCCGACGCCAGCCGGCCGACGTACCCGTCGACGATCGCCAGCACCCACTCGGCCAGCCGCCCCGCGGACAGGTCATCGCGCACGCCGCCCGCCCGCTGCGCGCGCCCCACCCACGGTGTGAGTCCGCTGCGGACCGCGTCGTCGTCGCGCGCGAGGGCGTGGGCTACCTCGGGCACGCCCATCAGCGCACCCACGGCGCGGACGAACCCGGGCAGGCGTGGGTCGGCGAAGTCTTCCGCCGCATGCTCGACGTAGTCGAGCACGACCCGGGCGCCGTCGTCGCGACCCTCCTGGGCGGCGAACCAGTCGCGGGTCTCCGCGGTGCCGAGGTCGAGGATCGCCAGCAGCAGCCCCAGCTTGGTGGGGAAGTAGTGGAAGAACGTGCCCGAGGAGATGCCCGCCTCCCGGCAGATCGCCGCTGTCGTCGCGCGCTCGTAGCCGTCCGCGGCGAACCGAGTGAGCGCGGCGTCGATGATCACCAGTCGTCGCGCCTCGTGGCGCTCGGGGTCGACGGTGCGGGCCATCGGCTTCCTTTCCTAGAGTGGTCACTCTATTATTACCTGATGGCGACGCAGGAGCGGTGGCACCTGGCCGTCGAGGGCCGGGCCTTCGAGATCGTGCTCACCCACGCCGGTCTGGGGCGCGAGATCGTGTGGCTGGCCGACGGCGAGGAGATCGCGCGGAAGAGGACCAGCGACGAGAAGGTCGTCCTCGCCGGCGGTGACGCCGGTGCCGTGGGCGTGCGGCTGCCCGCGTTCCTCGGGCCCGCGCGCCGCGTCACCCACTTCGCGCCGAGCGGGTCCGAGTCCAGTGACGCTGCGACCCAGGCACACCTCGGCGTCGGCGGGACCGACTTCGATCCCGCGCCGGGCTCGGCCGCAGCCAGGCGGGAGGCCTGGATCCGCGCCCATCCCCGTCAGTACGGCGCCCGCCGGGTCGCCGCAGCGGTCGCGGGGGTCGTCGTACCGCTCCTGCTGCTCTGGCTGCTCGCTCGCTACGCCCTGCCCGCGATCCCGTGGCCCGACTGGGACCTGCCGCTGCCGGACCTGCCGAGCCTCCCGCTGCCCGACATCCCGTGGCCCGACCTCTCCCTGCCCGACTGGTCATTGCCGGGCTGGCTGGAGCCGGTCCGCGATGCGCTCAAGTTCGTCGGTCCGGTGCTGCTCGCCGGAGGCATCGCGTACGCGGAGGTCAAGCGTCGTCGTGACCAGGACGCGCGCAAGCAGGCAGGTCGTGCGGGTGGGCCGATCGGGGACGAGGATCGCTGAGGGTTCGGCCGACGCCGGGTCTCGACACGGTCGCTCGTTCCTCGCGACCTGCTCGACCAGCAAGGGTCAGGCCAGCGGGTGCAAGGCTCGAGCGGCTCCACCAGAAGGGTCTCGACAGGCTCGACCAACGGCGGTCTCGACAAGCTCGACCAACGGGGGTCTCGGCAAGCTCGACCAAGGGGCGCCATCCCCAGTTCTTGGGAAAACTCGGGGCGTAGGTGAACAACAGGCGACGAGCGGGGGAACATCGGGGCAGGAGCCACCGAGCATCGCCACACGGGTGGTTCCACGCCACTCAAGCCCGGTCTCGGGCACCGCACCACCCGCATCACGCAGCACCCGAGTCTGATCCAGGGGGGATCATGACGATCAACGAGGTGAAACAAGCACGGCAGGAACTGCTGGACGGCGTCGCACAGCTCGTCGAGGAGTACGACGACCACCCGGCCGGGGTGGTCATGCGTTGCTACTCGCGCGCCGTCCACTTCGCACGGGCGGCCGGTTGTCCGCCGAGCGAGCTCCCGCGGGAGGTGGAGCGGCGTACGCGACTGCTGCTCGCCGCCCGACGGGGTTCGTTCGACGACGGTTGGCTGCCGGTCATGGACGAGGTGTCGTGATGAGCATCGACGACGCCCCGCGCGAGACCGCTCGCCGACAGCGACTCGAGGTCCACGTCGGCGACCGCATCTTCATCCCCGGCCCCGACCCGGCCGCACCCGTCCGCGACGGACTCGTGCTCCAGGTACGCCGCCGGGACGGCAGCCCGCCGTACCGCGTCCGCTGGTCCGACACCCACTACGTGTCGCTGGTCGACCCCGGTCCGGACGCCTACGTCAACCATCACGACTACGACCCCGAAGCCACCTGAGGACGCCCGCCGCGGCGCCCTCACCACTTCTGGGGAATCTCCCGCGCGACGCTGGGAGCCACCGATCGGCGGTGGGACATTGAGGACATGAGCTCCTCAGGTCCCACCGCCGACTGGTTCCTCCGGGCGCTGGTGTGGCGGCTGCAGCAGCTCGCCGCCGACGAGTTCCTCATCATCTGGGTCGACGCGCCGCCCGAGGCCGACGTCGCCACCCCGTTCGTGCGCCTCACCCACGCCGAGGACCGGCTGCTCATCGAGGTCTCCTCCAACACCTTCCTCGACGACTTCTGCCGCCTCACCGACGAGGACGAGTTCGCGCTGCTCGAGCTCGGGTTCCACCCACCCGTGGGGGAGCAGCAGTGCTTCTGGTTCGTCGGTACGCCGGCGCAGTACGCCGGGTTCGCCGCCCTCGCCTGCTGCGCCCTCGCCGAGGTCCTCGACGTCACCGACGTCCGCACCCTCGCCTACGACGGCGGCACCGTCCCCGAGGCGACCACCCCGATGCTCGCCTCCCCGGTCTCGCTGCTGCACCACGCGGGCACCCTCACCGTGTGGGCCGACTACGACGACCAGGGCGCCCTGCTGATCACCGGCCAGGACATCGGCGGCCTGCCCGGCATCCGCGAGTACGCCTACGTCCTCGTCATCCCCGCCGCCGCGTTCCCGCTGCTGCGCACCGCGCTCGACGCGCCGAGTGACGTCGACGTCCGCACCCTCGCGACGGCGTACGGGCCCGTGCTGGCCGGTGGTGGCGAGATCGCCTGGCTGGACGAGCACGGCATCCCGTACGAGTTCACCAGCCGCATCGACACCGGCCCCTGAGGATCACCGCGACGGCGTCGGCGGCTGGGTCAGCACCCGCAGCGCCAGGTCGGTGGTCGCGACCACGTCCAGGTGTCCGACCACCCGCGCCACCCGGTCCGGGTGCAGCGGCAGCAGGCCCGGCGTACCCGGTACGTCCGGGGTGATGCCGAGCGCCACGTCGTCGCGGCACACCATGATGCGGCGGTTGAAGTCGAACCGCTCCCGCGCGTCCGGCGCGGCCAGCTTGCGCACGACCCCGGCGCCGATGCGGCGTACGCCCCGCTCCTCGCACCACGAGTCCATTGCCGCCACCAGCGTCTCGCCGCCGCACGCGTCGATGTCCGCCCATACCACGTCCATCGACCCCGCGACCGCGAGCAGGGTGGCGGCCGACTTCTCGCCGATGCCGCGTACACCGGGCAGGTTGTCGCTGGCGTCCCCGCGCAGCGCCGCGTAGTCGAGGTAGTGCTCGGCGGCGACGCCGTACATCGTGTGCAGCCGGGCCGGGGTGAGCAGCGGGGAGCCGCCGATGCCGCCGTCGATCAGCCGCAGCACGCGGGTGTGGTCGTCGATGAGCGCGAACGCGTCGCGGTCGGAGGTGACGATGACGCAGTTCCAGCCGTGCTCCCGCGCCCAGGCCGCCGCCGACGCGTTGACGTCGTCGGCCTCCAACCCGGGCGGCGTGACCGTCGCCAGGCCCAGTGCGTCCAGCAGCGCCCCGGCGCGGCCGAGCTGCTCCACCAGCGCCGGGTCCTTCTCGGCGCGACCCGCCTTGTAGTCGGGGTACCACTCCGCCCGCACCGACGACTCCCGGTCGTCCAACCCGAAGAGCACCGCGTCCGGGGTGAACTGGTCGATCGCGTCCAGGATCTGGCGCAGCATCCCGTGCAGCGCCCACGCCGGGCGGCCCGACCGGTCCCGCAGCCCGGAGGTCGCCCGCGCGTGGTGGTTGCGGTGCAGCAGCGACGGCGCGTCGACGGCGAGCAACAGCCGGCGGTCGTGGGGCGGGGGAGGAGGGCTCATGGGTGGCGCCATGCTGCCATCTCCCCGGGCCGTGCCGATGAGACCTCTGGCATTCGAGTGTGACCTGGATCACAATGAAGGCGGGCCCGGGTGGACCGGGCGACGGCGCCCCGCGCCGATCACGGGAGAGGTCGTGCGATGGCCCCCATGCAGCAGCGCCTTGCCGCCGAGTTCTTCGGCACCTTCTGGTTGGTCCTCGGCGGCTGTGGCACCGCCGTCCTCGCCGGCGAACAGGTCGGCTTCATCGGCGTCGCGTTCGCCTTCGGCCTCACCGTCCTCACCATGGCCTACGCCGTCGGCCACGTCTCCGGCGGCCACTTCAACCCCGCCGTCACCATCGGTGTCACGCTGGCCAGGCGGTTCGACGCCAAGGACGTGCCCGCGTACGTCGCCACGCAGGTCGTCGGCGCCACCGCCGCTGCCGCGGTGCTCTTCGCCATCGCCAGCGGCACCGACGGCTTCAGCGCCTCCGACGGCTTCGCCGCCAACGGGTACGGCGACCACTCACCCATGGGCTACGCGCTCTGGTCGGTGATCATCGCCGAGGTGGTGCTGACCGCCTTCTTCCTCTACGTCATCCTCGGCGCGACCGACACCCGTGCCCCGAGGGGGTTCGCACCGTTGGCGATCGGCCTCGCGCTGACGCTGATCCACCTCATCTCGATCCCGGTCAGCAACACCTCGGTCAACCCGGCCCGCTCGATAAGCCAGGCGCTCTTCGCCGGCTCCGACGCGTTGATCCAACTGTGGGTCTTCCTGCTCGCGCCGGTGGTCGGCGCGGTGCTGGCCGGAGTGAGCTACGCGCTGTTCTTCGGCAGCGGCGTGGAGCCGGTCTCGCTGGAGGAGGCCAGCGAGGCCTGACCCCACGCCGCGTGCTCAGGCCACCCGCAGGATCGGCGCGCGGCCGGCCACCGCGTCCTGCGCCCAGTCGGCGACAGTCCGTCCGACCTGTTCGCCGGTGAGGTCCGTCGTGTCGAACACGGTCATCTCCCATCCGGGGAGGTCGCCGCGGCCGACCCAGCGGTCCCAGCGCATCTCCTCCCAGGCGTCGGTGGTGACCGCCTCGGGCACGCACGTCGGGTCGGTCGCGTGGCGGCGCAGCCAGTCGGCGAACGCCACGTGGCGATCCAACAGCTCCTCGGGATGGCCGGCCGCACGCAGCCGTGCAGTCTGCGCTTCCGCGGACGCGTCGAGCAGCAGCACGGCGACCTCGACCCGGTCCGCCGACGGCGCCGCGACGACCTCGCCGGCCGGCACCGGGTCACCCGCGAACAACACGTGGCGACCCTCCCCGGCCAGGTCGACCGAGCGGCGTACGACCTCCTCGGTCTGCTGCTGGCGCCACGCGACCGTCGGCACCGGCGGGATCTCGGTGAGCATCATGAACTCCACCGGATCGAACGTGTCCGGCAGCAGGTGGCGGGCGTGGAGCCGCGCAGTGGACTTGCCGACGCCGGAGGCGCCGGAGACGAGCAGCAACATGCTTCCTCCAAGGGTTGACTCGGTGGCGCTGCCGGGCGGCAGCGCTCGGGGCGGGGCGAGTCAGCCCAGGTGGAAGACGTACTGCTGCATCACGCGGGTGACGCTAGGTACACGGCGACTGAGCTGTCGAGGGTTTTTCGGCAATGCTCGCGAATGCGTCGGGCGCCCTCGATACCGTCCGATGGTGACCGGAGAGAACGTCAAGCAGATGCGGCTTCGGTACGCCGGCACCTGCCGGGTGTGCAACGTTGAGCTGGCCGCTCGCACCGAGGCGCTCTACGAGCGCGACACGAAGACCGTGCGTTGCTTGTCGTGTGACGATGCCTCCCGATCCGACTCCGCCGAGGCTTCGCCTCCCGACGCTCGGGGCCGATCCGAACCCGAGCGCACGCAGGAGACGATCTCGGGCGCGGGTGCGGGCGCCTCGGCCAGGCGGGAGTACGAGCGTCGAATGGCTGCTCGCGACAAGCGGGTCCGCGAGCGATTCCCACGCATCGGCGGCTTGCTGTTGGCGGTCTTCGAGGAGGAGCAGAGCATCAAGGCGTGGGAGACCGGTGCGATCGGCGAAGAGCAACTGGGACGATCGCTGGACCGACTCGCCGAGGACGGCATCGCCACGCTCCACGATCGGGGCGTCCCCGGCACACGGGCGAACATCGACCACCTGGCGGTCACGTCAGCCGGGGTCTGGGTGATTGACGCCAAGAAGTACAAGGGTCGTCCGACGCACCGAGTCGAGGGCGGGGTGCTCCGACCTCGCGTGGAGAAGCTGATGGTTGCGGGCCGAGACCGCACGAAGCTGGTGGACGGGGTGATCAAGCAGGTCGAGGTCGTGCGATCCGTGGTGCCAGATGTGCCGGTTCAGGGCGCGCTGTGCTTCATCGATGCTGACTGGCCCCTGTTGGACGGATCGTTCGTGATGCGCGACATCAAGGTTCTCTGGCCCAAGCGGCTCTACAAGCGACTGCGCCAGGACGCCGGCGACATCGACGTGGAGGAAACGACTCTTCGTCTCCATGAGGTGCTCCGGCCCGCCTGAGGCACACGCTCGTCGTCGGGACTGCGGCGTGCGTTGCGAGTTCTCCACAGGCGACCTCGCCGACCTCGCCGAGCGCGGTCGGATGTCGGTGGTCGCGGCTAGCGTCAGTGACATGAGTTGGCACGCATCCGGTTCGACGAGGCATCCGCTCCTCGCGGCTGCCGACCGGATGCTGGCCGCGCTCGACGACACCGATGCGGCAGACCCGCTCTACCTCTCGACCGACGACAAGGCCGAGCTGTTGGGTTGCCTGGCCCGCGTCGAGCAGCGCGTGGAGGCGCGCATCGCCGACACGCTGGCCGTCTCCGACGACGTTGCCCAATCGGGGGCGGCACGATCCGCGGGCGCGTGGTTGGCCCACCGGCAGCGCGTGCCCCACGCGCGGTACGTCGGCGTCGAGCGACTTGGCGAGCGGCTCCGGGAGCACCCGGTCCCGGCCCGCGCGGCCGCAACGGGCGACATCTCGCTGGCACACGCGCGGGCCGTCGTCGACGCCGTCGAGGAGCTGCCCGCCGACATCCCCGGCCACGACGCCGAGGGCCGACGTGACCTCGTGGCCCGCGCTGAGTGCGACCTCGTCAAGCTCGCCGCCGACCACCGCCCACGAGAGGTGCGCGTGCTCGGCCGTCGCATTCTCGAGGTCACCGCACCCGAGGTCGCCGACGAGATCGAGGGCCGGCTGCTCCGCGCCGAGGAGCGGCGTGCCCGCGAACGCACCGAACTGCGCTTCCTTCGTGCCGGGCCGGGCCGCACGCGCATTCGTGCCGAGCTGCCCGACCACGCCGCCGACCTGCTGCGCAAGGCGCTGGCGGCCATCAGCAACCCCCGCCGGGCGGCGGACGACGACAGCGTCAACGGCGATGACGACCGACGTAGCCACACCGAGCGACAGGGCGAGGCGTTCTGCCAGCTCCTCGAGCACCTGCCGGTCGACGGCTTGCCCACCCACGGCGGCACGCCCGTCAGCCTGGTCGTCACCATCGATGAGCGGCGACTGCGCGCGGAGGTGGGCGCCGCGCAGCTCGACACCGGTGAGCGGCTCTCGACCTCCGCCGTACGCCGCCTCGCGTGCCAGCACGGCCTCCAACCGGCCGTGCTGGACGGGCATGGGCGCGTGCTCGATCTCGGGCGCAGTCAACGGCTCTTCACCGCGGCGCAGCGCACCGCCCACACTGCGACGCACACGGCCTGTCAGGCAGCCGGGTGCGACATCCCCACGGCCTGGTGCGAGGCGCACCACAAGCGCCGTACCTGGGCAGAGGGCGGCACGACGGACCTCGCGGACCTGGCCACACTGTGCTCGTTCCACCACCACCGCGCACACGACCCGCAGTACGACCACCACTGGGACGGTGAGGAAGCACACTTCCGACGACAGGGGTGAACCCGTTCGAATCTGCCGGAGGTGCGTCCTACGGTCGAGGACATGAGCACCCACAGCCCGTTCGAGGTGATCCCGGGGGACCCGGACGCCCCAGTGGTGCTGCACGTCCCTCACGCCTCGACCCACATCCCCGCCGACGTCCGTGAAGGCATCCTGCTCGACGACGACGCGCTCGCGGCCGAGTTGCAACACGTCACCGATGCCGGCACGGACAACCTCGCCCGCGAGGCAGCGGACCTCGCCGGAGTCCGGCCGTGGATCTTCGTCAACCACCTCTCACGGCTCGTCGTCGACCCGGAGCGGTTCATCGACGACCTCGAGCGGATCCGTCCCGTCGAGCTCGACGCGGTGGTGTACGAGCGCACCAGTGACCTGAGCCAGTTGCGCCAGCCCACCGATGCCCAGCGCGAAGCGCTCATCGACGACTACTTCACGCCGTACGTCGAGGCGCTCGCGGACCTGGTCGACGAGCGCTTGGCCGTGGCCGGTGAGGTGACGGTGATCGACCTGCACTCCTACCCGCAGGACCCGTTGCCCTACGAGATGGACGACGGCCGCCCGCGGCCGGAGGTGGCGGTCGGTGTGGACGACTTCCACACGCCGCGCTCGTTGCGGGACGCAGCCATCGGTGCGATGCGCCCCGTCACGCCGTCGGGCCGCGTCCTGGTCGACACCCCCTTCGCGGGCTGCTACGTGCCGCCGCGCCACCGCGGGACCGACGCTGCGGTGCAGGCGGTGATGCTGGAGGTGCGCCGCGACGTGTTCGCCTCCTACGCCGACAAGCTGGCACGCGGCGTCACTGACCTGCTCGACGCGGTCGCGCCGCGGTAGGTTCGCCGCATGACGGCGTACTGGTACTGCATCAAGCACAACCGCGTCGAGCGCGAGGACGAGGGCTGCGCCAACAAGGAGCGCCTCGGCCCGTACGACACCTACGCCGAGGCGTCCGAGGCGCTCGAGCTCGCCGCCCGTCGGACCGAGGCGTGGGAGAACGACCCCGACTGGAACGACGAGATCGAGTCGGGGGAGTGAGGTTGATCCAGCGCCGCCGACGCGTCCAGCCCCACAACCCCAACAAGGTCTCGTTCAAGCCCTTCCTCGGGATGATCCTGATGGCGGCGTCGTTCTTCCTGTACGCCACCAGCGGCACCGTCGCCCCGTGGTGGGGGGTGCTCGGGCTGATGCTCGTCTGGGCGTTCCTGCTGAGCCTGTGCGTCGTGTGGTGGTCGCACTACCCGGAGCGGCTGCCCGTCGTGGGCGTCGTGTCGATCATCATCTACTTCGTGGTGATCTTCGGCGGCGCCTTCGCGCTCGGCTGGAGCGCCTGAGCGATCGGTCAGTTCCCGTCCGGTGCGACCAGCACGGGGGAGGCCGTGGTCGCCTCCAGCGACTGCGGCGCATCCGCGACGGTGAGCTCGCCCGGCACGGTGGCCCAGCCGCCGCCGTTGACCCGGTACTCCGCCGTGTACGTCGTTGTCAGCTGCGGCTGGAAGGTGCCCTTCTGCAGGTAGCGGTGGGTCACGTCCAGCGCCGGGTACGGCGCGCCCGGCGTCTGCGTCGTCCGTGCGCTGCCGTCACCGAAGCGCCAGGTGTAGGACTGCGGAATGATCCGGAACTCGATCGACTGACCCAGCAGGGTCGTGCTGCGGCGCAGCACCTCGGACTCGGTGTAGAAGTTCGTGTCGAAGTTGACCAGCGTCTCGCCGTCCGGCGGCTGGATCACCATCTCCGGGGCCGGGATCTCGAACGAGTCCACCGCCTGCCGGATCAGGCCCGGCGTGAGCTGGGGTGCGGCAGTTTCTTCGTCGCCTTCGAGGAGGATGTGGTCGCCGCATTGGAAGTCGTCACCGATTGCCAAGTCGTACTCGTTTGCCCAGTACTCGCAGGAGCTCGGCTCGCTGGTCTCGAACTCTTGGGGTGACTGTGCACTAGTCTCCGCTCCAGACGAGTAGCCGTGGGCACTCGATGGACCACAGACCTTTACTGCGGTTGCCACAGGCTCGTCCTTCACGATCTTGGTGACGGTCTTCGTGTGGCAATGGTTGGCGATTGCACGCCGGTTCATACCGTCGCTCACGGTGATCGCGACGGCCGAGAGGCTAGTGAAGACGACGATCACTCCAAGAACACGATTTCGGAGATGCGCCATTCGCTGTCACCCCCCTGCAGCTCGAACGAGATGATGTGGTCCTCAGCGGGGTAGGACTTCGGCTTTGCTCCCGAACTCTTAGTGACTTGGCCCGCGGGGAATCGAATCGCTGCGGCGACCGTGCGTGAGTCTGGCCAGTCCCGGTCGCGGGAGACGTCGATGACCTTCCAGCCTGGGTCGTCGTAGGACCCACCGTTGCTGTGTGTTTCAAGCACCGGCGCGAGCAGGTTCTCGCACGTCTCGCAGGCCGCTGCAGTGAGTTCACGCACGTCCATCGGATCGCCTGTGTCGACCGTTCGGTTATACGCCTTCACCCATGCCCGCACCGTTTGCAACGGACCAAGAGCCTTCTCGGTCGGCTCATCGGTGGGGCTGGGGGAGGAGGCGGCCGAGGTGGGCGGCGTACTGGACGCCTCGGGTTCCTCGGCGGGGGCGTCGTTGCCGCAGCCGGCCGCCGTGAGGGCGAGGGCGAGCGCGGCGGTGGCGGCGTACGGCCTGCGCACCATGGTGCGAACCTCCGGAGACGTGGAGCACGAACGACTTGCACGGTTCCACGGCCGCGCCCGGGGCGCAACCAAGTCGACCCCGCCCTGTGGACGAACGGCCACGCTCCGGCTCTGGGAGAATGCGCCCATGGCCATCCACATCACCGGCGACGAGGCCGCCGACCAGCTGCTGACCGACTCACCCTTCGCGCTGCTCGCCGGCATGATGCTGGACCAGCAGTACCCGATGGAGCATGCCTTCCGCGGCGGCGCCAAGGTCAAGGACCGCTTCGGCAACTTCGACCCGACCGCGATCGCGGGTGCGGACCCGGAGGAGTTCAAGGAGATCTGCGCGACGACGCCGGCGATCCACCGGTTCCCCGGCTCCATGGCCGGCCGTCTGCAGGACCTCGCCCGCATCGTCGTCGAGGAGTACGACGGCCGCACTGAGCGGATCTGGACCGAGGCCGCCGACGCCAAGGACCTGGCCAAACGGCTCAAGGCGCTGCCCGGGTTCGGCCCGCAGAAGGTGAAGATCTTCGTCGCGCTCCTCGCCAAGCAGCTCGACGTACGCCCCGACGGGTGGGAGGCCGTCGCGGGCGACTACGCACTGGAGGGCCACCGCTCCGTCGCGGACGTCGTGGACCCCGACAGCCTGCAGAAGGTGCGCGACTACAAGAAGGAGAAGAAGGCGGCCGCGAAGGCCGGCTGAGAGCGCCGGATCAGGCGGCGAAGGCCGGCGCACCCCCGTGCCGGTGCGGGGGATCCGAGGGTCGCGTGGCAGAATGAGTAGTCGCGGCCTTGACGACTCCGGGCATGGTCGCGCCCATTGGCAGATCAGCACGTATCGAGAGGTGTTCGTGTCCTCGCACGCACGCAAGGTTCCCGCTCCGGTGCTCGCGCACCCCGCCATCGCCGCCCTCGTCGAGCGGGCCACCCCGATCGGCAGTGTGACCCCGGAGGAGCTCCGGCAGGCCTGTGCTGAGGCCGACGTGCCCGTGAAGTCCCTCAAGCCGCTCGTCGGCCACCTCGCGTCGCTCGGCATCGGCGTCGACGTCCAGGGCCACGACAAGGCCGTCGCCGCGACCAGCGCGAAGAAGACCGCCACGAAGAAGGCGCCCGCGAAGAAGGCTGCAGCGAAGAAGGCCCCGGCCAAGAAGGCCGCCGCGAAGAAGGCGCCCGCCAAGAAGGCTGCGGCGAAGAAGGCCCCGGCCAAGAAGGCGGCCGCCAAGACCGCCGAGGTGCCGCCGGCCGAGCCCGCCGTCGACCCCGCGGTCGAGCCCGACCTCGACCCCACCGCCGAGGTCGTGCCCGACGTCGAGGGAGACCCCGACGTCGAGGCCGCCGCCCTGCAGACCCCCGTCGGCCCGGACGGCAAGAAGGCGCTGCCCGACATCCCCGACGACCAGTTCGAGGCCGACGTCAAGGCCGACCCCACGATCAAGCGCGACGAGAAGGAGGCCGAGTCCGGCGCCTTCGTCGTCTCCACCGTCGACGACAGCGACGAGCCCGAGCAGACCGTCACGGTCGCCGGTGCGACCGCGGACCCGGTCAAGGACTACCTCAAGCAGATCGGCAAGGTGCAGCTGCTCAACGCTGCGATGGAGGTCGAGCTGGCCAAGCGCATCGAGGCCGGCCTCTTCGCCGAGGAGAAGGTCGCCAAGGGCGGCCGCATCTCCCCGCAGCGCCTGGAGGAGCTGGAGTGGATCATCGATGACGGCCAGAAGGCCAAGAACCACCTGCTCGAGGCCAACCTCCGGCTCGTCGTCTCCCTCGCCAAGCGCTACACCGGCCGCGGCATGCTCTTCCTGGACCTCATCCAGGAGGGCAACCTCGGCCTGATCCGCGCGGTGGAAAAGTTCGACTACACCAAGGGCTACAAGTTCTCCACCTATGCGACCTGGTGGATCCGGCAGGCCATCACCCGTGCGATGGCCGACCAGGCCCGCACCATCCGCATCCCGGTGCACATGGTGGAGGTCATCAACAAGCTCGCCCGCGTCCAGCGGCAGATGCTGCAGGACCTCGGCCGCGAGCCCACCCCGGAGGAGCTCGCCCACGAGCTCGACATGACGCCGGAGAAGGTCGTCGAGGTGCAGAAGTACGGCCGCGAGCCGATCTCGCTGCACACCCCGCTGGGCGAGGACGGCGACTCCGAGTTCGGTGACCTCATCGAGGACTCCGAGGCCATCGTCCCCGCCGACGCCGTGAGTTTCACGCTGCTGCAGGAGCAGCTCCACGCCGTGCTCGACACGCTCTCCGAGCGCGAGGCCGGCGTGGTGAGCATGCGCTTCGGCCTGACCGACGGTCAGCCCAAGACGCTGGACGAGATCGGCCGCGTCTACGGCGTCACCCGCGAGCGCATCCGCCAGATCGAGTCCAAGACGATGTCGAAGCTGCGCCACCCGAGCCGTTCGCAGATCCTGCGCGACTATTTGGAGTGAGGCTCACGGGCCCTGAAAGCCGTTTGTGCAGGTAGAGCGCGGTTTCTGGGGTCCAACGACCGACACGCTAACACCGCACAGCGCTGCTAGTCCAGATATTCGAGTAGACTGCATGTCGTGACGCACTCTCCAGCCGATGCCGCCGCACTCGCCGAGTCCTGGCAGGTATCGCTGCGAGCCGAGCGCAAGAGCCCACAGACGCTCAAGTCCTACGAGACCAGCGTCCGCCGCTACCTCGACTGGTGCACCGAGCAGGACCGCGCTCCGTTCGACCGCACTAGCCTCAATGCTTGGATCGCCGACCTGATCGAGTCCGGCTCGGCGCCGGCCACCGCTCGCTCCCGACAGCTCGGCGTCCGCAGGTTCGCCGCCTGGGCCACAGAGGAGGACGAGCTCGAGGCCGACCCATTCCTCGGCGTGAAGGCACCCAAGCTGGACGAGGCCGTCGTGGAACCACTGAGTGACGACGAGTTGCGGGCACTGCTCAAGACCTGCACCGTCCCGCGCGGCACCGACACCAAGGCCGCGCTGCGCCACCGACGCGACGAGGCCATCATCCGCTTCATGTTCGAGACCGGAGCCCGTGCCGGGGAAGTGGTCGCGATGGAGCTCGACGACCTAGACCTCAAGGAACAGCTCGCCACCATCCGCCGCGGGAAGGGCGGAAAGGGCCGCGTGGTGCCGTTCGGTCCCGACGCCGCCCGCGCACTGGATCGCTACGTGCGCCTGCGCCGTGGACACCGCCTCGCTGCCGACCCCGCCCTGTGGTTGGGCGATCGCGGCAAGCGCTACTCCTACGACGCCCTGCACAACAGCCTCGGGCAGCGTGCCGACGAGGCCGGGATCGTCGGCTTCACGCCACACAAGCTCCGCCACACGGCCGCGCATCGTTGGCTCGCCGCTGGGGGCTCCGAGACCGGCCTCATGGCCGTCGCCGGCTGGACCCGCCACGACATGCTCCAGCGCTACACCAAGGCCCAGGCTGCCTCCCGCGCAGCCGAGGAAGCCCGCGGTCTGAACTTGGGGGAGTTGTAGCAGGTTCCACAACACGCGCCGGCTGGAGAGCTCGGCGGTGTAGCGGTACACCGTGTAGAATCGGTATCAACAAGAGAACACCGAGTTCCGTTCCGAGTTGCCTGAAGCGCGATGCCGACGCCTCGGAATGGCTGAGAAGCGGTAGAGATACGCGGGTGCGACGCCCGGGCAGTGTCCCTACGCCGAGCCAGCGGCCTGAAGCGCGATGCTGACGCCGAGTGACAACAACGCCCCGGATGGGCGTAGTTGCTTGCTCGGCGTTTGTGCTTTTCAGGAGTGTCGCCATGAGCGCCGCCACCGACAGCGAGCTCAGCATCGCTGGACGCATCGGAGCCCACGCCAGTTGGGCCAACACGAAAGACCGCAGCGCACGCACCGCCCCCGCCCGTCGCGCCTTGGAGCAGAAGTTCCTCGATCTCGCTGACGGCGATCCTGTTCGAGCGGAACACCTTCGCAAGGCTCACTTCCAGCGCCTCGCCCTGCGCTCGGCGCAGGCCCGCAGGAAGGCCGCACGGCCCGCAAGTGAGGTCGGCGGTGATCGCATTGACGCCTGACGAACGCGAAAGCCGCCGGGGGGCTAACCCGACGGCCTCAGATTCGCTGGCTCGCGATACGGCAATTCTACCCCGTCTCACGCTTCTCGACGGTCTACAGCGTCGGGTGCTCCAGGACGCCCTCGCGCAGGCCACGGCCGCGTTCTGGGAGCGCCGGGCGGCTGACTTCGAGGCCGCCAAGCCGGACCCGGCACGCGACTTCCTCGGCCGCGCCACGGTCGAGGAGCTGCGCGAACAGTGGCGACGCTGTGACGCCAACGCACACGCCTGTCGCGCGCACGCACTGCTCTGGCGCGATGACCCCGGCCAGGTTGCCAAGGCCGAGGTCGACGCCGCCATCGAGGAGGTGGCCGCGTGAGCAGCACCGCCATCCGCGTCACGTTCCACAACCGATCGTGCGCCTTCGTGGCCGGCTACGGCACGCGGGAGATGCTGATCGATCTCCGAAAGGGGCGACCGCCCGTCTGGTCGCGTCAGGAGAAGGCGTGGGCCACGCAGCCGCACACGGCGCGTGACTTGATCGCGCTCGCCGAGAGCCGCGGTCGCCTGGTGCTCGTCAACGACCCTCGGCAGGGGGCGCTGTTGTGAGTCGCAAGATCGACTTCGGCGGCCGGGACTGGGCCGCTCACGCGCAGGATCACTGGCTGGAGTTCGCCGGGCACCCGCACTTCCCTGACTACCTGAGGGTCGTGTTCGTCGCCTACGGCCGGCACAAGGCCAACGGTCACGCCAAGCTCAACCGGGGCGACCTGACCCGCTACCTCGTGCGCAAGGACGGCACGCTGCCTGAGCGTCGGACGGTGTCACGGGCGGTCGACAAGGCAGTGCAGTTGGGCTACCTGCTCGAGGGCTCGCGGATGCTGTGCCTGATCGTCAGCAGCGACCACGTGCAGGGCGGGAAGGGCCAGCCCGAGGACCGTTGCTCCCGGGATCACACGTCTCGCAAGCAACCGAACGTCGGCAACGACTGCGGACGTTTCGGTTCGAACGTCCGCAGTGATTCTGGTCGTTCCGGGGTGAACGTCGGCAACGGTTGCGGACGTTCTGAGCCTGAGCCCTCTCTCTCTTCTACAACCGGTCCGGCAGGACCGGAGCACCCCCAAACCCAGGGGGCACGGGCATGACCAACCGACTGGGCCTCAAGCCCGACGCCGCACCTCGATTCATCGAACTGCTCCACCTCGTCGACCAGAACACGCCCTGTGTCGTCGACCCGGCCCCGTTCTCATCCGACGACCGGGCAGAGCGTGCCGAGGCCGCCGAGGCGTGCCAGTGGTGCCCAGCCCTCGAGGCGTGCGCCGCCTACGCCGATGCCCAGCGCGAGACCTGGCACGTGTGGGCCGGCGTCGACCGCACACCCAAACCCCGAGCTTCCAAGAAGGAGCAAGCCGCATGACCGAGTTCGCCGACGTCGCCGTAGTGACACTGCGCTGCGACACCGACGGCTGCCACCGATGGGCCACCGCCTACGGCAAGCACCTCGACAACCTCCTGGCCGCCGGCCCCTGGCGCTGCCCCGACCACAACGTGCAGGAGGCCACCCGATGAACACCGCCGATCGCCTCGCCAGCATCCCCGACCGGCTCCTGGCCACAACCGATAGCGCGCTGCTCGAGCAGTGGCTCCTGGCTGCCGGCCTCTCACCCACGCAGCGCGAGCTCGACCGCGAGCGCCTGCGCCGAGGACTGGTGACCCGATGACCAACCAGCCACGACCTTCGCTGCGGCAAGAGTTCGCCGACATGCTCACCGATCTGGCCGCCGCCCGGGCGCAGGAACGGGAACGCACCGAGACCGCGCGCCGCGACGCCCGCGCTGACCGCAGGCAGGTCGCACACGACGCGCTCGCGCCGCTGTTCCTGGCCCCGGCCCCCGAGCCCGAACCGCACCCGGACCCCAACTTCGCCGACGACCTGATGGCCCAGATCGAGGCCGACACCAACGAGAGGAACTGACCATGCCGACCACTGACTCCACGACCCACTACCAACTACCGAGCACATCGGGCGGAAACGCGCAGCTCGACGCGCTCCGAGCAGCGTGCGCCGCTTTCGACATCGACCACGACATCAGCCGCGTCAACCATGCCGACCTTGAGCTGTCGACCATGCCGACCGAAGCGGTTGCGGCCGCCGAACTCGCCGACGAGGCCGTCCTGGTGTCGGCCACCGAGGCCGCCACCTGGGTAGAACACGCAGCGGCCCGCCTCGCCCAAGCCCGCGACATGGACCACCTGCGAGCAGCACTGCTCAAGCACCGTGACCCTGCCGCTCACCGGCGCTACCGAGCAGACCGAGACGACGTGCTGGCGCGTCTCACCGAGCCGGTCGCCACGGCGATCGAGGCGTTGACCAAGGACGTCAAGAAGTTGCCCGCGTCGGCCCCACTCGACACCGAGGCAGTGATTGCCACGGACGCATCGGCCGCCTACAAGCGGGTCAAGGCCACGCTCTCCAGCCTCGGCACCGTGGCCGCACTACTGCTCCCGAGCAGCCGCGCCGGCCTGCGCGCCCACGTCGTGTTGCCGTTCGTCGACGTGCCAGACCTCGGGGCGGAGCCCGTCAACGCTCGCGGGCAGTCCCTCGAGGACGAGAACCCGGACCGCGCCGCGCTCCACCGGCTCCATCGCGACGCCCAACTCAACCGCGACCTGACGCTCTTGGCGGCTGCCCGAGGCGACTACGGAGAGCGCATCACCCTCAGCGCCGCCGCGACCCGACAGGAAGTTGCCGACCGGGTTGCCCGACTGGACCGGGCACTGACTCGCAGCGCGCAGCGCAGTGACCAGGCCACGACGTTCCGTCTTACCCCCTGAACAAGTACCCACCACATGTAAGGAGCACCCCCATGTATGACCGCACCGACATCCGAATGGCACTCGCGATCGCTGGCTGGAGCGGCGATGACGCCGACCTGGCGGCCGCGCTCGAGAACGAGCAGCCCGTCCACCGACCCCGTGGCGGCGAGAAGTGGACCCACGCCCAAGTCGTGCGCATCGCAACCGCGTTGAGCGTGACGCTGTGATGAGCGCCGCCACACACGCCCACTCCCACCGCGCCAGCCACGTGCTGGCCGGTAGGGGGTGGGGGCAGCACACCGCCACGGCAGGACAGCGGGGGAGGCGAATTCCGGTTTGTACGGTTCCCGGAGTTCACAAGCGCACAAGCCTTGAGGGGGCGAAATGACCTCTCAGGGGGACTACATCGCGACGCTGCCGCCGGAGGTTCGGCGGGCACTCGAGCGCGTCGTCCGTGGCATCGCCGGCATGTCGCGAGACGAGAAGGCGGTGGCTCACGGCTACCTCCAGACCGCTGTGGCCGAGCTCCGCATCGCCACCGCCGGCACTGACCTGGTCGCACCGACCGCAGACCTACTCGATGCCGTGCATGGGCTCGTCGTCGGGATTCATGCAGAGACCAAGAGGAGCAGCGCATGACAGAGCGCAGCGTCAGCTACAGGTTCGTAGCGAAGTTCGACTCGTTCAAGTCCCAGGTGGCCGCCGCGCAGCGGTCAGTCAACGGGTTCGCGGACGACCTGACCAAGCTCGACAAGCGCGGCGAGACCATGCGCCGCGGTCTGACTGAGCTCGGCAACGGCGCCGGCAAGATGGGCCTGATCGCAGCGGGCGGACTTGCGGCCTCGGCCAAGGCTGCCATTGACTGGGAGACCGCCTGGGCGGGCGTCACCAAGACGGTCGACGGCTCCTCGACTCAGTTGCAGCAGCTCGAGGACGACCTGCGTGAGATGGCGCGGACCCTCCCGGCTTCCCATCAGGAGATCGCGGCGGTTGCTGAGGCTGCGGGCCAGTTGGGTGTGCAGACCGAGTCGGTGGCCGAGTTCACCGAGACGATGATCGCGCTCGGCGAGACGACGAACCTGACCGCCGAGGAGGCGGCCACGTCGATCGCCCGATTCACGAACATCATGGGCACCTCGGCGGGCGAGGTCGAGAACATCGGCTCCGCACTGGTGGACCTGGGTAACAACTCGGCGACCACTGAGGCCGAGATCCTGACTCTCGGCACGCGCCTTGCTGCTGCTGGCTCGATCGCGGGCCTGTCTGAGTCGGACGTGCTGGCGTTCGCGTCGACCCTGACTTCGGTGGGTGTCGAGGCTGAGGCTGGTGGCACGGCGCTGTCGAAGGTGTTCACGACGATGCGCGATGCCGTGATCGACGGTGGCGACAAGTTGGACACGTTCGCCTCGACGGCCGGCGTGACCGCTTCAGAGTTCCAGCAGCAATGGGGCGACAATCCCGCCTCTGCCGTGAACGCCTTCATTCAGGGCCTCGGTGAGATGAACGCGGCGGGCGAGTCGACCTCCAGTGTGTTTGACGCGCTCTCCCTGACCGATCAGCGCTTGATGCGGGCACTGCTGTCCACGGCGGAGTCTGGTGACCTGCTGACGGAGTCGTTGACTCGGGGGTCGGATGCCTACGTGGAGAACGGGGCGCTGGCCGAGGAGTTCGGCAAGCGGCAGGAGACCACTGGCGCTCAGGTGGCCGTGGCTTGGAACAACATTCGCGACGCGGCCATCGAGGCGGGCGACGTGCTGTTGCCCATCAT
The DNA here is from genome assembly GCF_019448235.1 of Nocardioides panacisoli. Classification (NCBI taxonomy): domain Bacteria; kingdom Bacillati; phylum Actinomycetota; class Actinomycetes; order Propionibacteriales; family Nocardioidaceae; genus Nocardioides; species Nocardioides panacisoli. The sequence goes on along the minus strand of NZ_CP080409.1, from coordinate 1,382,214 downwards.
CGCGGAGGGTGCAGAGGGGGCCGCCGCCCTCGCCAGCGCCTTCGGAAGGCTGCCAGAGCCGGTACAGAACACCGTCGTGGCGCTGGGCGGCCTCGTTGCGATCTTCGGGGGTGGCCTGTGGTTCACCTCCCGCGTCATCAACGGGGTGGCCAGCATGAAGGGCGCGCTGGCCGACCTCGGCATCCAGGCCGACGGCACCCGCGCCTCACTGGCCCAGACCGCGGCCGCCGGCACCGCGTTCGCCACCGTGGCCGCCTCCATCCCGAGCCTGATCAGTGACTACGACACCTGGCAGCGTGGCCGCGACGCCCTCGACGCCACGGCAGGCAGCCTCGAGGACCTGACCGAGATCCTGTCCGAGTCCAACCTGGGCAAGTACGCCGGTGACCTCGGCATCAACGTCCAGCGCCTCGCGCAGGACCTCCACATGAACGGCGAGAACGGCGAGTACGCCACCCGCGTCCTCGACGAGCTCGCCGCCTCCACCGACGGCTTCGGCGATCGCGCCAAGGCCGCAGCGGGGGACTGGCTGCCGTTCTGGACTGGCGAGGCCAACAAGGCATGGGACGCCCAGCAGGATCTGGGCAACATCCTCGACACCAATGCCGACCTCCTCGGGGCCGGTGCCGATGCCGCCGCTGGCAACGCGACGGCACATTCCGCGCTCGAGGAGGCGCTGCTCGGGGCCGATTCTGCGACCGAGAGCCTGACCGGGGCGATCGAGGACTACGTCGGGGCCAATCTCGCCGCCTTCGGCGCCACCACGGCATGGCGCGAGGCACTGGTGAACGCCCGCGAGCAGGCCAACGGGAACCGCGCCGGCATCCAGGGACTCTCTGACGCCGCGCTCCAGAACCGAGGCGCACTGGATCAGCTCGCCCAGGCGTGGGCCAAGCAGGTCGAGGCCGGCAACGCCACTGAGCAGACGCTCAAGCGGGCACGGCGCCAGTTCATCGACACCGCTGTGGCGATGGGTGTCGGTAGGGACCGGGCGCGGGAGCTGGCCGACCAGTTGCTGTCGGTGCCGAAGAACGTGCAGACCACCGTCTCCCAGCTCGGGATGGCGAACAGTCTGCGCGACATCGCCTCCTACAAGGCGTCCCTTGCCGGCGTCCCGCGCACGATCCGCACCACACTCATCACCGAGTACCGGCGCGACAGTGCACGGGTGAATCAGCAGGGCGCGAACATCGGCGGCTCGCCGATCGAGCGGGCCGACGGCGGCACGGTCCCCGGCTTTCGGTTCCCCTACGGAGACAAGGTCAGTGCACGCCTCGCGCCGGGCGAGTTCGTGGTCTCGAACCGCTACGGCCAGGCTGACCGGCACCACGAACTCCTCAGCGCGATCAACGCCAACCGATACGCGGACGGCGGAACCGTTGGCCGAACTGCGCCAGTTCCCGTCGGAACCGGTGGCTCGGGCGGGACCGTCATCCACCGCGTCGAGGTCAAGGTCACTGGCGACATGGACCTCAACCGGGCCAAGGCCCAGATCCACCAGGTCGCTGAGTCGGTCTCCCGGACCGTGTCACGCCAGGAGATCGACGCAGACGCTGCGTGGCAACAGGCGCAGGGGTACAGATGATGGGATCGAAGAACGTAGGTGTTGTGTCGGCGGCGCCCACTAGCATTCGCACGTTCTTGAAGACCATGAGATCATTACCGCTTGACGTGAGTGGCGTCCCAAGTGCGCATAGCACATGTGAGTACAGTCGAAAGAGCTCCGAGAGGAGGGGTCCTGAATGGCTACGGCAGTAGACGTCATGCGCTACATAAAGTCGCAAATGAACGTGAATGGCGAGGTGCAGCTGCAGAAATTGGTCTACTACGCGCAGGCTTGGAGCTTGGCGTGGGATGGGCGCCCCCTGTTCCACGACCGCATTGAGGCGTGGCGGATGGGCCCAGTGGCTCCGAACCTTCGGTATCGAATCGACGAAGGAGACTCGAAGGCCCTTCGGGCTGAGGACCGTGCCACCGTGGATGCCGTCATTCGGCACTATGGAAGCCACCATGGCCAAGCCCTTGCCACGATGACTCACTCTGAGCGCCCTTGGGCAGAAGCGTGGGAGAAGCGTCCTGACGGCGCGAACCGCTGCGACGAAGTGATCTCGCACGATGCCATCCGGCAGTTCTATACGGAGAAGGCGCTGAGCGGTGCGGACGTGCCCGAGCGCGCCCCGGTCAGGCCGGGACGGGTCGATGACGACACGATCCGTGAGATCGCGGCTGCCAACTCGCAGCGCTGGAAGAAGACACTAGCGATTCTCGCGGAGTGATCAACGAGTTGCCTGTAGATCAGGCCATTCTGATCTACGAGTCGGAAGTAAGGGCCGGTCACCTGCGTGACCACGGCCTTCTGGCGGGCGCGGTTGGTGCTCCGTACCAGCATGTCTTCGGTACAGAGTTGTTCCCGACGGTCGTGCTCAAGGCATCGAAGTTGATAGAGGGCATCTCCAGGGTGCAGGCGTACACCAACGGGAACAAGCGTCTCGCGTGGCACTGCGGCATGGCGCTCTTGGAGATGAACGGCCTACTGATGCTGGAGGTCGACCAAGATGACGCAGCCCAGTTCGTCCTGAACCTTCGCGGGGACGATTCGGGCCTCCGCGAAGGAGCGATCTGGCTCAACTCTCGAGTTGTATCGCTGGAGTGACAGCGCCCCGACCTGCCGGTCGGGGCGCTGTGCCGCCGTTGGGAGTGGGCTCTCAACGGAAGACGGTGGGAGCGACGGTGCTGTCTGTCACGGACCGCGTAGGGTCGTCGTCCTCTCCAGTGTGTCCGCTGCCTTGAGCAGCGCCGCAGCCAGTTCCCGCGCCTGAGCGATCGCCAGGCCGCGACCGTCGTACTCAACGGTGGCCTCCCCGTCCGGATCGGGCATGCCGTCCGGCGTCATCACCGCCATGACGCACACGACCTCGGCCGTGTCGCTGGCGTGGATGACGAAGCCCTCCTGGTTCCGCAGGTCGGCGATGTGCTCATCCTTGGAGACCGTGCACCACTCCGGACAGACGATCTCCGGGGGAGTCGTGGTGGCAACGACGTAGGGCGCGGCGCTCATCGCCGAGCCTGTCGCAACGGCGTGGCACTCTCGCGGCCAAGCTCGAACGCCTGACGGATGTGGCGGTTCTGTTCCACGAGGTAGTGCCGGACCGTCGCGGTTGCCGCTACGGCAGCAACTGCGACGCCGACCTGGCCGAGGTGTTCCATGCCGAGCACCCAGCCGAGGGTCACCAAGGTCGCAACCACGACCCACAGAAGACACGCCGCCAGCCAGCCTGCACTCACTTCGCGGTCGATCATCGCTGGATCGCCTCCAGCCACTCGGCCGCCTGCTGCGCGTCTTCGGCAAGGGCGCGAACACCGACGAGCGTGAGAGAGAGCTGATCGGCGTCCATCCAGGTCGTGACTTGGCCAGTGACGGCGTCGGTCGCCCCAAAGCAGCCGAGGTGGCCAAAGCGGGGTCCGATGTGGCTGCGTTCTAGCGTTGGGCCGGCGTCGCCGTCGCAGGCTTCCCAGTCGCCGTGATCGCGGTGCACGTCGCTGGTGTCAACGCACCAGGGCGGACATTCGAGGTGCAGGGGGTTGTCGGTTGCTGCGGTCATGCCGAGTCCTCTCAATCGGTAGTGTTCTGAACACCTTGGAGTGAGGTTTCGGCACAGGAATCGTCAATCCAAGGTATTGCACCCCACGACGCTCACCACCTGTCCGCTGGCTTTGCTGAACCGCACAGCGTTCACTCGTTCCTAGTGCGCGACTACCTGGAGTGAGCCGAGGAGCCCCCGCGGAGGTACGCCGAGCGCCAGCGAGGTGTGCCGGAGCGAGGCACCGCAGCGCTGGCTCCGAGGGCAGGTTGGAGTGAGCCGAGGAGCCCCGCGGAGGTACGCCGAGGCCTGCCGTAGCGGCTGCGGGGGTCTCGACACGGCCTCGCCGGAGCTCGGCCGGCTCGACCAGCAAGGTGTGGATCTCCAGCCGACCCGGCCGGTCAGTACGAGTGGCTCGTTGGTCAGGCGACGGTGACGAGGGTGACGGCGACGGCGGAGATGCCGAGGCCGACCCACTGGGCGCGCCAGACGTGCTCGCGCAGCACCAGGCGGGCCAGCAGCACCGTGAAGGCGGGGTAGAGGGCCGCGACCATGACCGCGGCCAGGGTCAGCAGGCCGGTCTGCACCGCGAGCGTGTAGCCCAGCATCGCGACCGTGCCCAGCGCCCCGGCGACCAGTCCCCAGGCGTGCACGCGGTGCGTCGGGCGCAGCGGGGCGGCGTACGCCAGCCCGAGGCCGACGGCCGCCACCAAGGTGCCGGTCTGGGAGGTCGCGATCGGCCAGAAGCCGGCCGACTCGGGTACCTGCCCCAAGCCGATGAAGAGGATGCCGAAGCCGGCACCGGACAGCAGGCCGTCACGCAGGCCTTCGGCCAGCTTGGTCTCGCCGGGCTCCTGGGCCACCAACCAGACGCCGGGCAGGGCCAGCACGATGCCGCACCAGGCGAGCAGCGGGGGCCGTTCGCCGAGAGCGAACCCGACCGCCACCGGCAGCAGTGCGGCGCCGACCGCCGACACCGGACCGACCACGCCGAGCCGCCCGGCGGCCATGCCGCGGTAGAGGTAGGCCACCCCGAGTCCGCCGCCGAGGCCCGCTGCGAGGCCCCAGCCGAGGTCGACCGCGGTCGGGTCACCGGGGCGCCACAGGCCGAGCCCGACGGCGCCGACCAGGCCGCCGACGGCGGAGAGGAGCGTCACCGGCCAGGGCGACGTACGCCGCGACGCGACGCCGCCGACGAAGTCGGAGACGCCGTAGGCCATGCCCGCCAGCAGCGCGAAGCCCACGCCCAGCAGTGACACGTCCCACTCCTTCGCTGCAGACGGCGATGGCCCCGGGCCGTGCCCGGGGCCATCCCTGGAAGATCAGTGGGTCAGCGTGGTGACTGGCGCAGCGCGGCGCCGCACGCCGACCCGGCGCTCAGGCGCCGTGCTCGCCCTCCGGCGCGATCGCCGGGGTCTCGTCGAGCTTGTCGGTCTCGTCCTGGACGTGCACCGCTACCTCGCGGATCTTGGCGTCGTGCTCGCGGCCGTGGTGGGCGCAGAACAACAGCTCGCCACCGGTGGAGAGCTCCACGCGGATGTAGGCCTGGGCGCCGCACCGGTCGCAGCGGTGCTCAGCGGTCATCGGGGCGTTGGGAGCGACTGTGGTCGTCACATCTGCCTCTTTCCATCGGTCGGTGCCGGTACAACGTAGCGGCCGGTGCAAATGATTCCCGGACGCCTGTGGTGTTCGGCATGTCCATCAAACCACGCCCCTGGGGGCCGTTGACGGCTTTTCCACGCGGCGAAACACCACCGTGATGTGAAGTTGTTCCCGCTGTCGTGTGTCGCTGTCCTGCACGGCCCGAGCCGGTCCGGTCATGGTGGCCCCGGTCACGTGGTGTGCCTGCGACGAGCCCCGGCGTGTCGCAGGTAGATTCGGACACGCACGTTCGCATCACTCATGCACCACCCAGGAGCCGATCATCGCCGACCACACCTACGACGCCGCCCACCTGCTCGTGCTGGAGGGCCTCGAGGCCGTCCGCAAGCGGCCCGGCATGTACATCGGCTCCACCGACACCCGCGGTCTCATGCACTGCCTGTGGGAGATCATCGACAACGGTGTCGACGAGGCGCTGGCCGGCTACGCCCACCGCGTCGAGGTGACGCTCCACGAGGACGACTCGGTCGAGGTGCACGACGACGGCCGCGGCATCCCCACCGACAAGGAGCCCAAGACCGGGCTGCCGGGCGTGGAGGTCGTGGCGACCAAGCTGCACGCCGGCGGCAAGTTCGGCGGCGGCTCGTACGTCGCCACCGGCGGCCTGCACGGTGTCGGCCTGTCAGTGGTCAACGCACTCTCCTCGCGGATGGACATCGACATCGACCGCTCGCCCTCGCAGAAGGGTCTCTCGTTCCAGCGCGGCGTGCCGGGCATCTTCGACGGCGAGGGCCCCACGGCCGGCTTCGAGGCCAAGTCGGGGCTCACCCGCACCGGCAAGCGGGTCGCGAAGACCAAGTCCGGCACCCGGATCCGGTTCTGGCCGGACCGGCAGATCTTCACCCGCGACGCGAGGTTCGAGATCGACGGGCTGGTGCAGCGCGCCCGCCAGACGGCGTACATCGTCCCGGGACTGGAGCTGGTCGTGCGCGACCTGCGCGGCCCGGAGCTCTTCGAGGAGAAGATCCGCCACGACGGCGGCATCGCCGAGATGGCCGAGGCGCTGAGCCACGGCGAGCCGGTCACCGACGTGCTGCGGATCCAGGGCGAGAGCAAGTTCACCGAGACCGTGCCGCTGCTCGACGACCAGGGCCACATGACGCCCCAGGAGGTCGAGCGCGACCTGACCGTCGACATCGCGCTGCGCTGGGACACCGGCTACGAGGCCGAGAACCGGTCCTTCGTCAACGTGATCGCCACGCCCAAGGGCGGCACGCACGTGCAGGGGTTCGAGGCAGCACTGACCAAGACCTTCAACGAGGCGATGCGTGCGAGCAAGGCGCTCAAGGTCAACGACGCCGACGTGGTCAAGGACGACATCCTCGAGGGCCTGACGGCCGTGGTGACGGTGCGGCTGGCCGAGCCGCAGTTCGAGGGGCAGACCAAGGAGATCCTCGGCACGCCCCAGGTGCGCACCGGCGTACGCAAGGTCGTGTCGGAGGAGCTGAAGAAGTTCCTCACCTCCACCAAGCGTGCGGAGAAGGCGCAGGCCAAGCGGCTGATGGAGAAGGTCGTCTCGGCCTCCAAGACGCGGCTCACGCTGCGCCAGCAGAAGGAGAACCAGCGCCGCAAGAACGCGCTGGAGTCCTCCTCGCTGCCGGAGAAGCTCAAGGACTGCCGCAGCAACGACATGGAGAGGTCCGAGCTGTTCATCGTCGAGGGCGACTCGGCGATGGGCACGGCCAAGGCGGCCCGCAACTCGGAGTTCCAGGCGCTGCTGCCCATCCGCGGCAAGATCCTGAACGTGCAGAAGGCCTCGATGGGCGACATGCTCAAGAACGCCGAGTGCTCCTCGATCATCCAGGTCGTGGGCGCGGGCTCGGGGCGCACCTTCGACATCGACGCCGCCCGCTACGGCCGGATCATCTTCATGGCCGACGCCGACTCCGACGGCGCGCACATCCGGTGCCTGCTGGCGACGCTGTTCTTCAAGTACATGCCCGAGATGGTCGCCGCCGGTCGCGTCTACACCGCCGTGCCGCCGCTGCACCGCATCGAGCTGTCCAACCCGAAGAAGGGAATGGACAAGTACGTCTACACCTATTCCGACGACGAGCTGCAGCGCAAGCTCGCCGAGCTGAAGAAACGATCCGTGCGCTGGAAGGAGCCGGTCCAGCGCTACAAGGGCCTGGGCGAGATGGATGCCGACCAGCTGGCCGAGACCACCATGGACCCGCGCCACCGCACGCTGCGGCGCCTCACCGTCGACGACGCCGAGGCCGCCACGAACGTCTTCGAGCTGCTGATGGGCTCCGAGGTCGCCCCGCGCAAGGACTTCATCGTCCAAGGTGCCTACGAGGTCGACATGGAGGCGCTCGACGCATGAGCGGCGCCCGCGTGGAGATCACCTACTGCGTGCGGTGCCAGTGGCTGCTGCGGGCGCAGTGGTACGCCGGCGAGCTGCTGCAGACCTTCGCCGAGGAGGTCGGCGAGGTGGCGCTGCGGCCGGGCACCGACGAGCGTGACCAGGGCGTTTTCCGCGTCGTCGTCGACGGCACGGTGGTGTGGAACCGCAAGCGAGACGGTGGGTTCCCCGACATCGGCGAGCTCAAGCGGCGCGTGCGCGACCACGTCGCGCCCGAGCGGTCGCTGGGGCACCTGGACCGCGCCGCGGACTGATCATGGACGTGGGCAAGGCGCGGACCGCCGTCGGCAAGGCGATCAAGGCGCGCGGCGCGAAGTCGCGACGCGGTCATCTCCGCTGGGGGGTCGGCGACCTGTGGTGGTACCTCGACGCACTCGCCGAGGGCGTGGGGCCGCAGGCGCCGCTGCGCCTGGAGGTGGGGTGCTGGGTGCCGGCGCTGCCGCCGGAGCCCGAGGGCGGCGCGGTCGACTGTCCGCTGCTCGCGGAGTTCCCGCTCGGTGAGGACCCGGTCGCCGCCACCGAGCAGGTGCTGGACCTGGTCGGCGGCATCGGCGACCTCGCCACGCTCGGCGAGCGGCTGGGGGAGTTCCCCGACCCGCTGGTCGACGCGGCGCTGCGCGAGCTGCTCTGAGCCTCGCTCAGACCTTCTGGGTCAGCGTCCCGGTGTCGACGTCGTAGAGGAACCCGGCCACGCTCACCGAGTCGGGGACGAGCGGGTGCTCGCGCAGGCGGCGTACGTCGTCGGCGAGCGCGGCGTCCTGGTCGTCGGTGACGGGCAGCGGCACGTCGGAGACGTCCTGCCCCGAGGCGTCGGCGAGCTTCTGCCGCAGCTCGGCCTCGGTGTTGCTCGCGACGGCGCAGCGGGTGTGGGGGACGACCATGATCCGCTCGACGCCGAGCAGGTGGACGCCGAGCACCATCGCCTCAAGGGCGGCGTCGGTGACGCGGCCGCCGGGGTTGCGCACGATCTTCGCGTCGCCGATGCCGAGCCCGACCATCGCCAGCGGGTCGATGCGGGAGTCCATGCAGGTCACCATGCCGACCCGGGCGGCGGCCGCGCCGGGCAGGCCGCTGCGGTCGAACTCCTCCGCGAAGGTCTGGTTCGCGCTCAGCAGGTCGTCGAAGTTGCTCATGGGGTCAGGTTAAGCGGTCCATCGCAACAAGCGTTCTTGCGGTCTCCGAGGGTGGGCGACGACGAATTCGCTTGTGACGATCACATGCGCAGCGCGTCCGCGGTGCGTACGCCGCGGGTCGGGGCCCCGCGGAAGAGCACCAGCGCGGCGAGAGCGGCCAACGCGGCCGTGGCGGCGGCGCCGTAGAAGACGGTCTGCTCCTGCACGATGGCCAGCTCGACCGGCGACAGGCTCGGGTCGGCGCGCTGGGCCTCGTAGAAGCGGTTGAGGCCCCACGTGGTGAGCACCGAGATCCCCACCAGCATGCCGACCATGCGTGCGACCACCACGAGTGCGCTCGCGAGGCCGTGGACGTGGTGGCGGGTGGTGGCGAGCATGGCTGCGTTGACCGGGGCCAGCGCGACGCCGAAGCCGAGCCCGGCGACGACCAGCGGCACGTTGGACACGGCCGACTCCAGGGCCGTCTCGTCCCACTGCGCCATCCACCAGAAGCCGACGGCACCGGCGAGCAGGCCCACCGCGGCGATCGGGCCCGCCGGCAGTCGGCGCAGCAGCCAGCCGCCGATCACGGCCCCGATCGGCAGGGCGGCGAGGAAGCGCAGCAGGATCAGGGCCGCGCCGAGCTGTGACTCGCGTTGGGTGGTGGTGCGGGCGAAGAGGGGGATGTCGACCAGTGCGGCGATGAGGGCCCAGCCGATCAGGAAGCTCACCACCAGCGATCCCCAGGCCGCGACCGCCGACAGGTCGCGCGGCTGCACGATGGGGGCGGGCGTGCGCCACACGTGGATGCCGAACACCACCGCCGCGGCCGCCGAAACGAGCAGGAACCACGTGGCCTGCTCGTGCAGCACGGCCACCTCGGGATCGGCGGTGGCGAAGGCCAGCACGACGCCACCCAGCGCCACGGCGAGGAGTACGGCGCCCCGCAGGTCGGCCTCGACCATCGCCCGCAGCGCGGAGCGCAGGTTGATCAGCGGTCGGGCGGCGAGCAGGCTGCGGGCGAGCAGCACCAGGCCCGCGCCGACGGTGATGGCGCCGATGGGCGTGATCCACCGGCTGTCGGTCTCGACGTAGGGGACGAAGAGCTCGCCCCAGCGCAGGCTGCGTCGTAGCGCGATCGGCTCGACGAAGAGCACGAGTCCCGCGACGACGGTGGTCGCGAGCGCGGCGATCGAGAGGAGGTCGGGCAGGGGCCTCGAGCGGCGGCCGTCCGGTGGGTCCACCGCTGTCGGGCGGTCGCCGCGATGACGGCCGAGCGTCCGCACGGCGGCGGCCAGCAGCAGGCCGACGGCCAGGTTGATCGCAAAGATCCCGTGCCAGCTGGTGAAGGTCAGCACCAGCGCCCCGAAGAGTGGTCCGAGGACCGCGCCGAACTCCTGCACCGCCGAGACCAGCCCCAGCGGCATGCCGCGCCGTTCGACCGGGTAGAGCGCCGCGACCAGCGCCATCGTCGCCGGCACGAGGCCACCTCCGCCGACGCCCTGGAGGAAGCGACCGGCAACCATCGTGGCCAGGTCGTAGGAGACCGCCGTCAGCAGCGAGCCGACCGCGAACACCACCAACGAGGCGACCAGCACCGGCACCTGGCCCCGGAGGTCGGCGATGCGGCCGATCAGCGGCAGCATCGCGACGTAGCCCAGCAGGAAGCCCGAGACGATGGGTGCCGCGCGCTGCAGCTCGGTCACCTCGATCTGGGCCGAGGCCATCATGTCGGGCAGCGCCAGCACCACCACGTAGGTGTCGATGGCGGCGAAGCCGACCGCGGCCGCGCACAGCGCGAGCAGGACGCGGGAGCCCCGGTCGGGGCCGGCGACGGTCGGGGAGGTCACGGCCGGCCCTAGACGGGCGGCTGGATGTCTGCCTCGACGTCGTACGCCGGCACGTCGAGCACGTAGGTGAGCTCGGTGCCGGTGTCGTAGACGTCGCCGGTCACGGTCGCCTTGCGCAGCGCACCGTCACCGTCCACGGCGTACTCGACGGTGAAGTCCTGGCCACCGGCGGAGGGGATGACGGCGCCGACCTGCTCGGCGGTCACCGTGCCGTCGTAGTAGCAGAGCGTGCGGCTCGCGTCGCCCTCGTCGCGCTGCAGTTCGCCGTCGCTGAGCTCCTCGGTGCCGACCAGCAGCGTGGACAGGCCGTCGGCGGCGAGCAGTCCGTTGATGTCGGGCAGGTTGAACTGGCTCGGGTCGACCGTGGTCCAGTTCGTGAACAGCGGCGGGGCCTTGACCCACAGCGTGTCGCCGATGCCAACGGCTTCGCCGGAGCCGGCGCCCAGCGGGGTCTGCACGGTGAAGTCGCCGCGGAAGGCGTCGGGGCGCACCACCGTGAGGTCGGCCGTGACCAAGCCGGTGCCGTCGACCTCGTCGTCGGTGCCGAGCGTGAACTCCGCCCCCGAGGTGTCGTCCAGGACGCCCTTGGCGGTCTCCATCGCCGCCTCGGGCGCCGCGCAGTCCTCACCGGACTCCGAGGAGCCGCCGTCACCGCCTCCGCCGACGCAGCCGGAGAGGCCGAACACTGAGACGAGGCCGACCACCGTGCCGGCGGTCCAGCGCTGGAGCATCATGCTCACACCTTGGCACATCACTGGGAGTCCCGGTCGCCGGTTCTCGCGGGCAGGTTCGCGGACAGCGGGCCGGCGCAGGCGATGATCGGCTGCGAGCCGGGCACGCCGGACCCGTCGCGGCGCCCCTCGGCGGCGGGCAGGTCGACCGGGGCACCGCTGCTGGCCGTGGCGCGTGCCGGAGCAGGGCCGGCCCAGGCGAAGACGAGGGCGTCCTCGCCCTTGAGGAACCGGTGGCAGCGGACGCCGCCGGTGCCGCGACCCTTGGCGGGGTACTCCGAGAAGGGGGTCACCTTGACCGCGCCGGCCTCGGTGCCGGGCAGCGAGGAGGACGAGCCCGACGAGGTCACGACGACCGGGCCGTCACCGTCGGCGTCGGTGGCGACCGTCCCGAACCAGGCCACCCGCTCGCCGTCGCCGATGCGGACGCCGGCGATGCCGCCACCGCTGCGCCCCTGGGCACGCACGCCGTCGGCGGGGAAGTGCAGCAGGCGCGCGTCGGCGGTGATGAAACACAGCTCCTCCGAGCCGGTCCTCAGCTGGACCGCGCCGACGACCTCGTCGTCGTCCTTGAGGGAGATGACGTCCCAGTCGTCCTTGCCCAGCACCTCGGGCCGGACCCGCTTGACGATGCCGTTGCGGGTGCCGAGCGCCAGTCCGGGGCCGTCCTCGGCGAGGGTGCACAGCGCCAGTGGGCGTTCGTCGGACTCCAGCGAGAGCACCTCGGTCAGCGGTACGCCGCCCTGCAGGTTGGGCTCGTTGGCCGAGGCCGGGATGGCGGGCAGCTCGAGCACCGACAGCCGCACCAGTCGTCCCGTCGAGGTGAGGACGCCCACCTCGCCGCGAGCCGTGGTCGGCACCGCGGAGACGACCACGTCGTGGTTGGCGCGGGCGCCGCCGGCGCCGACCTCCTCGCCGTCCGCGGTCCGGGCCAGGAGGCCGGTCGCGCCCAGCAGTGCGAAGCACGGGTCGTCGGGGACCTCCAGCGGAGCGGCCGCCGCCTGCACGGCCTGGCTGCCGGCGGTCTCCAGCAGGACCGTGCGGCGGGCGTCGCCGTAGGTCTTGGCGACCTCGGCGAGCTCGTCGGAGACCGTCCTCTTCAGCAGCTCGTCGTCGGCCAGGATCGCCTCGAGCTCCTCGATCTCGCGCTGGAGGTCCTCCTGCTCCTTCTCCAGCTCCAGCCGGGAGAACTTGGTCAGCCGGCGCAGCTGCATCTCCAGGATGTAGTCGGCCTGCCGCTCGCTGAGGTCGAAGACCTCCATCAGCCGCTGGCGTGCGGTCGCCGCGTCCTCGCTGGAGCGGATCACCTGGATCACCTCGTCGATGTCCAGCAGCGCCAGCAGCAGCCCCTCGACGAGGTGGAGCCGGTCGGTGCGCTTGCCGAGGCGGTAGCGGGAGCGGCGGCGTACGACGTCGTAGCGGTGGTCGAGGAAGACCTCCAGCATCTGCTTCAGCGTCAGCGTCTTGGGCTGGCCGTCGACCAGCGCGACGTTGTTGATGCCGAAGCTGTCCTCCATCGGTGTCTGCTTGTAGAGCTGCTCGAGCAGCGCCTCGGGGACGAAACCGTTCTTGACGATGATCTGCAGCCGCAGGCCGTGCTCGCGGTCCGTGAGGTCCTTGACGTCGGCGATGCCCTGGAGCTTCTTGTTCTGCACCAGGGTCTTGATGCGCTCGATGACCTTCTCGGTACCCACGCCGTAGGGGAGCTCGGTGACCACGATGGCCTTGCGGCGTCCGACGGGCTCCACCCGCGCGGTCGCGCGCATCTTGAAGCTGCCCTTGCCGGTCTCGTAGGCGTCGCGGATGCCGTCCAGTCCCACGATCTTGCCGCCGGTGGGCAGGTCGGGCCCGGGGATGAACCGCATCAGGCCCTCGACGCCGGTGCCGGGGTGCTTGATCAGGTGGCGCAGCGCCTGGACGACCTCGACCAGGTTGTGGGGCGCACAGTTGGTTGCCATGCCGACCGCGATGCCGGTCGTGCCGTTGACCAGCAGGTTCGGGATCGCCGCGGGCAGCACCGACGGCTCGAACTCGCGGCTGTCGTAGTTGGCCCGGAACTCGACGGTGTCCTCGTCGATGGAGTCGGTCATCGCCATCGCCGCGGGCGCCATCCGGCACTCGGTGTAGCGCATGGCCGCCGGAGGGTCGTCAGGAGATCCGAAGTTGCCGTGGCCGTCGACCAGGGGGAGCCGGACCGACCAGGACTGCGCGATGCGGACCAGGGCGTCGTAGATGGCGCCGTCGCCGTGGGGGTGGAGGCGACCCATGACCTCACCGACGACACGGGCCGACTTCACGTGGCCGCGGTCGGGGCGGAGGTTCATGTCGGTCATGGTGTGCAGGATCCGCCGCTGCACCGGCTTGAGGCCGTCGCGGGCGTCGGGCAGGGCCCGGGAGTAGATGACCGAGTAGGCGTACTCGAGGAACGAGGACTCCATCTCGTCCCGGATGTCGGTGTCGAGGATGTGCTCCTCGAAGTCCTCGGGCTCCACTTGCTTCGTGCTACGACGTGCCATGGGCGCCATTGTTCACCGCGGCGCCGACGGGCCCGCGCTCGGCACGCCCGCCGGGGGTGCCTGCCTGTAGATTTTCCCTGTGAGTCGCGACAAGCAGGACGCCATCTCCACCGACGAGATCCCGGTCCCCCCGAAGCACTGGGCCGCCGACGTCATCCTGCGCGACGGACGCACCGCCCACATCCGGCCCATCAACGCCGATGACGCCGAGCTGCTGGAGGACTTCTACTCCCGCGTCTCGGACCAGTCGAAGTACTACCGGTTCTTCAGCCCGATGCCACGGCTCTCCGACCGCGAGGTGCACCGGTTCACCCACGTGGACCACACCACGCGGGTCGCGCTGGTGATGACGGTCTCGCAGCAGATGATCGCGGTCGGACGCTACGAGCCGGTCGCCGACCACGAGGCCGAGGTCGCCTTCCTCGTCGAGGACGAGCACCAGGGTCGCGGCATCGGCCAGCTGCTCCTCGAGCACCTCGCCCAGGCGGCACGGGAGAACGGCATCGAGCGCTTCACCGCCGAGGTGCTGCCCGACAACACCCGGATGATCCAGACCTTCCGCGACGCCGGCTTCCGCACCGTCAGTGGCTACTCCGACGGCGTCATCACCCTCGACTTCCCGATCGACGCCACCGACACCGCCATCGGGGTGATGCACAACCGGGAGCACCGCGCCGAGGCGGTCTCCATCCACCGGTTCTTCCACCCGCGCTCGGTGGCGATCATCGGTGCCAGCCGTCGCCAGGACACGATCGGTCGGCTGCTGGTGCACAACCTCGTCACCGCCGACTTCACCGGCCGGGTGTACGTCGTCAACCCGACCGCCGCCGCGGTGTCGGGCATGCCGGCGTACGACACGGTCAGCGACATCCCCGACGACGTCGACGTGGCGATCGTCGCCGTGCCCGCCGACAAGGTCAACGACGTGGTGCTCGACTGCGCCGCCAAGGGCGTGCACGGCATGGTCGTGATCTCGTCGGGCTTCGCCGAGACCGGGGAGGAGGGGCGCGGGCGGCAGCGGCACCTGGCCGGGCTGTCGCGCTCCTACGGGCTGCGCCTGATCGGACCCAACTGCCTGGGCATCATCAACACCGACCCCGAGGTGCAGGTCAACGCCTCGCTGTCCTCGGTGATGCCGGCCCGCGGCCGTGCCGGGTTCTTCTGCCAGTCCGGTGCGCTGGGGTCGGCGATCCTGGAGACGGTGCGCAACCGCGGCCTGGGCATCTCCACCTTCGTCAGCGCCGGCAACCGCGCCGACGTCTCCGGCAACGACCTCCTGCAGTACTGGGAGGAGGACGACGCCACCGAGGTCGTCATGATGTACCTGGAGTCCATCGGCAACCCGCGCAAGTTCTCCCGCATCGCCCGCCGGGTCTCCACGCGCAAGCCGATCGTCGCGGTCCGCTCCGGTCGCACCACCCAGGGCGTGCCGATGGGCCACAGCGTGCGCCGCATCGACGCCCCCTCGGCGGCCGTCGACGCGATGTTCCGGCAGGCCGGCATCATCCAGGTCGACACCCTCGAGGAGATGTTCGACGTCGCGCAGCTCCTGGCCCACCAGCCGCTGCCGCGCGGCGCCAAGGTGGCCATCGTCGGCAACTCCGACGCGCTCGGCCTCCTCGCCGGCGACGCCGCCTCCGCGATCGGCCTCACCGTGACCCACACCGCGGCCCTCGGTGCCGATGCCACCGCCGACGACTTCGAGGACGCCCTCGACGAGGCCATCGACGACCCCGAGGTCGACTCGGTGGTCGCGGTCTACATCCCGCCGCTCAACGTCTCCGGCGAGGAGGTCGCCAACGTGCTCGCGGCTGTGGGGGAGCAGTCCGACAAGCCGTTGGTCTCCTCCTTCCTCGCCGCGGCCGGCATCCCCGAGCTGCTGCGGGTCCCCGACGTCGCGGGATCGACCGCGGGCCGCGGCTCGGTCCCGTCCTACCCGGCCGTGGAGGGCGCCGTCCGCGCGCTCGCGCGCGTGGTGGAGTACGCCCTCTGGCTCCGCGAGCCGGAGGGCACCGCGCCGGAGCTGCGACCCATCGACGTGCACGGCGCGCAGAGCATGGTGCACAAGGTCCTCGACGCCGCCGACGAGGTCGAGCTCGACGACGAGCAGCTCACCCAGCTGCTGGCGGCCTACGACATCGAGCTGTGGCCGCAGTACGCCGTCGGCAGCCTCGAGGAGGCCGTCTCGCGGGCCGAGGAGCTCGGCTGGGACGTCGTGCTCAAGGCCACCCAGGAGTCGATGCGCGACCGGCCCGACCAGGCCCACGTGTGGCGCAACATCGACACCGAACACGAGATGGGGGAGGCCTGGCAGTCCCTCAACCTCGTCGTGCCGCGCGGCACCCCGGCCGAGTTCGTCATCCAGCAGACCGCACCGCCCGGCGTACCGGTCTCGATCCGGTGCTTCGAGGACAGCCTCTTCGGCCCCGTCGTCTCCTTCGGCGTCTCCGGCCCCGTCGTCGAGCTGCTCGGCGACCGCGCCTACCGGATCCCGCCGCTGGGGCAGAAGGACCTCTCCTCGATGGTGCGCGAGATCAAGAGCTCGCCGCTGCTGTTCGGCTACCGCGGCGCCGAGCACGTCGACGTCGCCGCCATCGAGGCACTCATCGCCCAGGTGGCGGAGATGAAGGACGACCTGCCGCAGATCAAGGCGCTCGACCTCTCACTGGTGCTGGTCGGCGTCGAGGGCCTGCAGGTGCTGACCGGCTCGGCGACCCTGGCCCGGGTGACCGACCCCCGGCCCGACTCCCACGTGCGCCGGATGCCCGACGTCACCGCGACGCTGCCGCAGTGACAGGATCGGGGCATGGCTGTGCGTGACAGGGGCATCGGTCGCGACCGTGCGGGGTCGCTGCGCAAGGCGCTGGACCGCACCGGGTTCTACCCGGAGGTCGTGGCGGAGGCGGTCGACGAGTCGTTGGCCGGCGAGGCCGTGGTGTCCTACTACGTCCACCACGAGCCGACCTTCGACCGCGACGAGGTGCGCCGCCACCAGAGCGTGCTGGTGCTCACCCCCAGCCGGCTCCTCTTCGCCCACACCGACGAGCACGCCGGCGACGACCTGCTGCCCGAGCCCTACACCTCCACCACCACCGAGGCGGTCAGCCTGGACTCGGTGAAGTCGGTGGTCATCACCCGGATGAGCACCGACCCCAGCGGCGGACCGAAGCCGCCCGCCGAGGCGTTGGTGACCATCGGCTGGGGTGGTGTCGGCCGGGTCGAGCTCGAGCCCGCCGCCTGCAGTGATCCGCAGTGCGAGGCCGACCACGGCTACACCGGCGTGCTGAGCTCGGACGACTTCTCGCTGCGGGTCTCCGCCGCCGCCGACGGGCCCGACGCCGTCGACGGACTGCTCGCCTTCGCCGGCGCCCTCTCCGCGAGCACCCACGGATGACCACGCCGCCGGGGCCGCCCCCGCACGACTGGTGCGAGCCGGCGTACGGCGACCGGTCGCTGGGGGACGTCGTCCCCGCCGTGGCGCGGGCACTGGGCCGTCCGATGGCCTCCTGGCCCACCGGCCTGGAGCTGCCCGAGGCCGCCTCCTACGTGGTGTTCCTCGTCGACGGGCTCGGCCACCGGCTGCTGGAGAGGTACGCCGCGGCCGCGCCGTACCTCTCCTCGCTGCTGGCGGCCTCGACCCCGGCGACCGCCGGTGTGCCGTCCACGACCGTCACCAGCCTCAGCTCGCTCGGCACGGCGCTGACGCCCGGCGGACACGGGCTGGTCGGGTTCTCCTCGCGGGTGCCCGGCACCGACGAACTGCTCAACGCGCTGCTGTGGGACGCCGACGTCGACCCGCAGGAGTGGCAGCCGCACCCGACGGCGTTCGGGACGCTGCAGGCCGCGGGCGTGCAGGTCAGCGTGGTCAGCGAGCGCAAGTTCGAGCACAGCGGCCTCACGGTCGCCTCCCAGCGCGGCGGCACCTTCGTCGGCGCCGACCGGGTCGGTGAGCGGATCGCCGCCGTGGCGCAGGTGTCGGCGGAGCGGCCGTCGCTGACCTATGTCTACGACGGTGACCTGGACTGGACCGGTCACCGGTGGGGTGTCGCGTCGAGCCAGTGGCTGCAGCAGCTGGCGATGATCGACGCCGAGGCCGAGCAGCTCCGCGAGGCGCTGCCCGCGGACCGTCGCCTCGTGGTCGTGGCCGACCACGGCATGGTCGACGTGCCGGACGGCTCCCGCGTCGACGTGGCCGACCACCCCGAGCTCTCCGACGGCGTGGCCCTCGTGGGCGGCGAGGCTCGCTTCCGCCACCTCTACTGCCGCGGCGGTGCCGTCGAGGACGTCGCCGCCGCCTGGCGCGCCACGCTGGGGGAGCGGGCTGAGGTCCTGACGCGCCCCGAGGCGATCCGGCGCGGCTGGTTCGGCGCCGTCGACAGCACCGTCCTGCCGCGCATCGGCGACGTGGTCGTGGCCTGCAGCGGGGACACCGCCGTGCTGTGCAGCGACACCTTCCCCTACGAGCACCACCTGGTCGGGATGCACGGCTCGCTGACTCCCGCGGAGATGCTCATCCCGGTCCTGGTCGACTGACCCGACGCTGCCATCGTCGCCTGCCGGTCACCGGTCGGTCGTACGCGTGGCAGGATCGGCCGCGTGGCGGAACTGACCTTCTGGACCGGGACGATGGATGCGGGGAAGTCCACCCTCGCGCTGCAGACCGACCACAACCACGCCGCGCGCGGGCGGATCGGGCGGCTCTTCACCTGCCAGGACCGGGCCGGGGACGCCACGGTCTCCTCCCGGCTCGGGCTCACCCGCACCGCGGTCGAGGTCGCGCCCGACTTCGACTTCTGGCGCTACACCGTCGACGCGCTCACCCGCGGCGCCCGGATCGACTACTTCGTCTGCGACGAGGCGCAGTTCTACGAGCCGCAGCAGATCGACGCCCTCGCCAAGGTCGTCGACGAGCTGCAGATCGACGTGTTCTGCTTCGGCATCCTCACCGACTTCCGCACCCGGCTCTTCCCGGGGGCTGCCCGGCTGGTCGAGCTCGCCGACCGCACCGAGGTGCTCCAGGTCCAGACGCTGTGCTGGTGCGGGGAGCGTGCCACGCACAACGCCCGCACCGAGAACGGCGTCATGATCACCGAGGGTGAGGTCATCGTCGTCGGCGACGTCGCCGCGCCCGCGGAGACCGAGGTCTCCTACGAGGTGCTGTGCCGCCAGCACCACCGGCGGGGCATGACCGCCGCCCGCGCGCGGGCGGTGTCACTCGTCTCCGAGCCGCTCCCGTTCGGATAGTCCCTGACGAAAAGCACCTCGGTCGGGCCGATTCGGCTGCTTTTTGTCAGGGACTATCGCCTCAGCCGCGCAGGGCCGAGGCGAAGACCCCGGGGAGCTTGCGCCAGGCGGGGGCGGCGGCGAAGTCGACGAGGCGACGGCCGGTGGTGGCGGCAGTCTTGTTGTCGACGAACCACGGCGGGTTCGGCGTCAACGACATCTCGCGGTGCAGCACCGAGCGCGGGTAGGGGCGGAACGGGCCGCGGACGACGGTGCGCTCGGCGTCGGCGAGCAGCAGCGCGTTGTGCACCACGCCCCGGCCGGACTGCACGTCATCCAGCGGGTGGCCGGGGAAGGCTCCCCAGGTCGCGTACGGCGCGAGGTAGCCCACCGCGGTCCAGCAGTTCACCGCGACGGTGCCGTAGCGCAGGTCGGCCAGCAGCTCCTCGAAGCGGTCGGCGCCGATGGCCTGCTCGTCCTCGGGCCGGACGATGACGTTGGCGCCGAGCGTGCCGCGCAGCCGCTGGTTGGCGTGCTCGATCGCCTCGGCGAGGAAGTCCGCCCCGGTCCCGGCGACCTCGGCGACACCCAGCACGGGACCGAAGTACTCCTGGCTGAAGGCGCTCTCGGTGGCATCGGTGAGGTCGAGGCCGGTCAGCAGCGTGCGCTCGGGCGTCCCGCCGACCGCCTGCGTGCGGCCGGCGTACGTCGACCGGGCGGCCTCCGCGCGGTCGGCCATGCCGGGGTACCACGCCGGTCGCGCCGGGGCATCGGCCAGCGCACGGCGCAGCGCCGCCAGGAACTCCCTCTTCTGCGGCCAGTCCTCGCTGACCACGACGACCTGCGAGGCGACGCAGTTGGCCCCGGAGTTGTGCAGCCGCTGGGTGGCCACGTGCTGGGCCTGGAACTCCAGGTCGCGGCGTGACCACTCACCGGGCACCACGATCACCGGTGAGACACCGCCGAGCTCGCTGGAGATCGGCTTGGTCAGGCGGGGCGTGCCGGCCGACTTGTTGGCGTCCCCCTCCTCACCCGGCCCCCACACGATCGCGTCGTGCGTCTGCTCCGAGCCGGTCATGTGGACCGCGTCGATGCCCTCGTGTTGGGCCAGGATCCCGCCGAGCTCGACGTCACTGGTGAAGACCTGGACCGCGCCGACCTCGATGTAGGGCGCGAAGATCGTCTCGAGGACACCGAGCAGGTCGTCGGTGATCGGGTTGAGCTTGAGCGCGACCGACCGGTTGTCGGCGTGCAGCACGTAGAGCGCGTCCAGCGGCGCGATGGAGAAGATGTTGCCCGCCCCGAGCACCAGGCAGGTGCCCCGCGTCTTCTCCGGCTCCGCGCTGCCCAGACCGGCGTGGCGGCGTACGTCGTCCTCGGTGACGCCGGGCTCGCACCACACCTCGGCGGAGAAGCCCGACAGCAGCAGGCGGTCCCACGTGGAGTGGGGGAGCACCTCGACGGCCACCCGGTCGCCGGGCACGTCGCGGACGTCGAAGCCGTCGGTGGGACCGCGACCCCGCTCCATCCGCTCGAGGGTCTCGCTCAGGTGCTGGGCGTAGTGGACCGTGGCCCACGGCCCGGACATCCACTCCTCACCGAGCAGTGGCGAGTCGGCCGCCAGCCCCTTGATGCGGGCGGCGATCTCGACCCACTCGGCGGCGCGGGCGCGGGTGAGCCCGACGAAGCGCTGCAGCATCGCCCGGCGCTCGGCGACGCCGAGCCGCCCCCAGGCCTGTTCGCCCTCCCGCGCGCGGGTGACGATCCGCTCGGCGCGGTCACGGTTGTCGGTGCTCATGCGCGGCTCCCGGTGCGGATCATGTCGGCAGCCTTCTCGCCGATGAGGACGGTGGGGGCGTGGGTGTTGCCGTGGGTGATGCGCGGCATCGCGGAGGCGTCCACGACGCGCAGGCCCCGCACTCCGTGGACCCGGAGGTCGGCCCCGAGGACACCGTCGTCCTCGGTCCCCATCCGCGCCGTGCAGGAGGGGTGGAAGGTGTGGGTGACGTTGCGGCGGATCTCGGCCTCGACCTCGTCGCGCCCGGCGCCGACTCCCGGCCCCGGGTGCACCTCCTTGCCGATCGAGCCCTTGACCGCGTTGGTCGCGAAGACCTCCCGAGCCCGCTCGATGCCGGTGACCATGGCGTCCATGTCGGAGCGCTCGGCGAAGTAGTTGTGCCGCACCTTCGGCTTGTCGTGCGGATCGGCGCTGGCCAGCGAGACCCGACCCTCGCTCTCCGCGCCCACCATGGAGAGCCCGATGCACACCACGGGGCTCTCCTCGTAGGCGACGGTGCCGCCCTGCCAGAAGTAGACCGGGCCGGCGATCAGTTGCATGTACGGCGCCTCGTCGCCGTCGCGGGTGTGGAAGAAGCCGCCGACCTCGCCGACGTTGGAGGTCAGCAGGCCCTTGCGCGTGGTGAGGTACTGCAGCAGCGACTTCGGCTTCTCCGCCTCGAAGAGGGTGCCGGTGGCGCTGGTCTCGTAGTTCACGCAGTAGAGCGGGTGGTCCATCAGGTGGGCGCCGACGTGGTCGTTGTCCACGACCACCTCGATGCCGTGCTCGCGCAGGTGGTCGGCCGGGCCGATGCCGGAGAGCATCAGCAGCTGCGGCGTCTGGTAGGCACCGGCGGCGAGGATCACCTCCTTGGCGGCGTGCACCGTCCGGGTCGTCCCGTCGATCTCGACCTCCACGCCGGTGGCGACGTCCCCGGCGAGCAGGACGCGGCGTACGAACGCGCCGGTGCGGATGGTCAGGTTGGGCCGCTTGCGGTGCGGGCGGAGGTAGCCGTCGTAGGTCGTCCAGCGCTGGCCGGACTTCTGGGTCACCTGGTACTCCGCGACGCCCTCCTGGCGCTCGCCGTTGTAGTTGTCGATGCGCTCCAGCCCGGTCTCGACCATGCCGTCGAGCAGCTG
This sequence comes from Nocardioides panacisoli, assembly GCF_019448235.1. Classification (NCBI taxonomy): domain Bacteria; kingdom Bacillati; phylum Actinomycetota; class Actinomycetes; order Propionibacteriales; family Nocardioidaceae; genus Nocardioides; species Nocardioides panacisoli. The sequence continues at coordinate 1,360,258 of NZ_CP080409.1, read as the reverse complement.
CTCGCTCGCGGGGTTGAGCGAACGGTGGTACTCGATGTGCAGCGGGCCCGACCCGCCGTGGTGCTCGTCGGGGCCGAGCACGTGGTGCTCGGCGCGCTTGTAGAGGGGGAGGACCTCGTCGTAGGACCAGCCGGTGGCCCCGGCCTTGGCCCAGTTGTCGTAGTCGGACCGGTTGCCGCGCACCCACATCTGGGCGTTCATGCCGCTGCAGCCGCCGAGCATCTTGCCGCGCGGCTGGTAGATCTCGCGACCGTCGAGGTGCGGCTCGGGCTCGGTGTAGAACTCCCAGTCCAGGTCGGTCTTGAACTGCTTGGCGAACGCCGCGGGGACCTGCACGTTCATGTGCGGGCGGCTCCGGCCGCCGGCCTCGAGCACGAGCACGCTCACGCCCGGGTCCTCGCTGAGGCGGCCCGCCACCACGGCGCCGCCCGATCCGCTGCCGACCACGATGTAGTCGTAGGTCTCGCTCATGCGATGCGTCCTCTCCTCGACGGCTTCCACCGTGACACGCACCACAGCGCGGCTGCTTGTGACGTGCTCCACACCTCGCTAGCGTGCTTGTCTGCTGCCACAACGGCGCGCCGGTCGCTCGGGGGACGGGGCCGCAGGGCCTGTGGGGCAACACAACCCGGGGAGGAGCCGTGGCGCAGTCGGAGCTGGCCGCATGGCTGAGCGACTTCACCGAGGAGGCGCTGCAGCCGGCATCGGTCGAGCAGTTCGTCGACGAGATCGACGCCGAGATCCTCGACGCCGTGCCGGAGGTGGCCGCGGACCGGGTCCTGGTCGAGGAGCTCCACGCCTCCACGCGCGCCCACTGGCGCAACTTCCTGGTGACGCTCGCCGACGACTACCGGCTCGCCCTGCCGCCGGCGGCGGTGGCGCTGTCGCAGTCGATCGCGCGTCGGCACCTGGACATCAACGTGCTGCTCAAGATCTACCGCGTCGCCAACATGGGCGTGTTCCGGCACCTCACCGAGCGCACCCACGCCGACGCGCTGCCGGAAGGCCTGCCGCGCGACGAGGTCCTGGTCCACCTGTGGAACCGCGCCGCCCGCTGGATCGACGACTCCGTCGAGGACCTCATCGACGACTTCACCGCCGAGGTCGACCGGCTGCAGGAGGGCGCACTCGCCCGACGCGAGGAGACCATCGAGGCGTTGATCGCCGGGACCGACCCCGGCCCCGGCGCCGAGCAGGCGCTGGGGCAGCCGCTGGACCGGTGGCACACCGCCTTCGTGCTCTGGGCGGCCGAGTCCTCGTCCCAGGAGCAGCTCGCGCTCTCGGACACCGCCGCCCGGATGTGCGACGAGCTCGACCTCGGCCGGCCCCTGACGACCCTCGCCGGCAGTCGCGAGGTCTGGGGCTGGGTCTCGACGGTGACGGAGCCGGTGATCCCCGAGGCCGCTGCGCCCACGCTCGAGGCGCGGGGACTCCGCGTCGCCTGGGGCAGGCCCGCGCACGGTGTCGCCGGGTTCCGCACCACCCACCTGCAGGCCCGCGCCGCGCACCGCCTGGCACTGGCCGGGCAGGAGCCCGCCCAGCGCTACGCCGACCTCGAGCTGCTCGCCCTGGTGGGGGAGGGCGAGCTGACCAAGGAGATGGTGCGCCGGGAGATCGCCGGGCTGACCGGCGTACGCCGCGGCGACGAGGCGGTGCGTGCCACCGTGCTGACGCACCTGCGCAACGGGCAGGACGTCGAGTCGACCGCCCGGACGCACTTCATCCATCCCAACACCGTCCGTTACCGCATCGGCAAGGCCGAGAGTGCGCTCGGGCGCCGCATCGGTGACAGGCCCGCGCAGCTCGAGATCGCGCTGGCATGGCTCGCCTGGCACGGCCTCGACGCGCTGGGCTGAACGCCTCAGAAGGTGTGGTCGGCCCCCGGGAACGTGCCGCCCTTGACGTCGGCGTCGTAGGCGCGGGCCGCCTCGAGGAGCACTCCGTGCAGGTCGGCGTACTGCTTGACGAAGCGCGGCATCCGCCCGGTGCGGAGGCCGAAGGCGTCCTGCCACACCAGCACCTGGCCGTCGCACTCCACGCCGGCGCCGATGCCGATCGTGGGGATGGCCAGCTCCTCGGTGACGCGGGCGGCGACGTCGCCGGGCACCATCTCCATCACCACGGCGAACGCGCCGGCCTCCTGCACCGCGTGGGCGTCGGCGAGGATGCGGTCCGCCGTCTCGCCACGGCCCTGCACGCGGTAGCCGCCGAGCGCGTGCTCGGCCTGCGGCGTGAAGCCGATGTGGGCCATCACCGGAATGCCTCCAGAGGTCATCCGCTCGATCTGGGGCGCCATCTCCGCGCCGCCCTCGAGCTTGACCGCGTGGGCGAGGCCCTCCTTCATGAAGCGCGCCGCCGTCAGGTAGCCCTGCTCGGGCGAGGCCTGGTAGGAGCCGAAGGGCAGGTCGCCCACCACCAGCGCGCGCGAGGCCGCGCCGGCGACCGCACGGGTCAGCGGCAGCAGCTCGTCCACGGTCACCGGCAGCGAGGTCGCGTGCCCGTAGACGTTGTTCGACGCGCTGTCACCCACGAGGAGGACGTCGATGCCCGCCTCGTCGAAGGTCGCGGCGGCGTACATGTCGTACGCGGTGAGCATCGAGAAGCGCTCGCCGCGCTCCTTCATCTCCCGCAGGTGGGCGGTGCGGACCTTCGCCACCGGCTTCGCGGGCTCGGTCGGCTTCGCTGCTCCGGCGCCGTACGGCGCGGTCTCCTCGGCCATGGCGGCCTCCGTCTCTCTCGACTCGCGGCTCCGCCGGGGGAGTCCACGGACATGTGCACGGACCCCCCGAGGCTAGTCCGCGCGGCGGGTCGCGTGGGCGTGAGCCTCCTCACGCCACCGAGCGCGCACACTCGACGCGGGAGGCGTGAGGACTCCTAGACTCACCGCGTGGACTTCTACTCCGCCTACGACCAGGGATTCGCCCGGGTGGCCGCCTGCACCGTGCCGGTCGCGCTCGCGGACCCCGCGACGAACGTCCAGCACGTCCTCGAGCAGGCCCGCGCCTGCCACGACGAGGGCGTGGCGGTGGCGGTGTTCCCCGAGCTCGGCCTGAGCGGGTACGCCGTGGACGACCTGTTCCTCTCCGACGCCCTGCTGCGCGCGGTCGAGGACGCGATCGTCGACCTCGCCGTCGCCTCGGCGGACCTGCGCCCGGTGCTGGTCGTCGGAGCGCCGATCGTCCACCGCAACCGCGTCCTCAACTGCGGCGTGGTGGTGCACGGCGGACGGGTGCTCGGCGTGGCGCCCAAGTCCCACCTGCCGACCTACCGCGAGTTCTACGAGCGCCGCTGGTTCGCGCCCGGCGACGACCTCGCCGGGCAGCACGTCCGCCTGGCCGGGGAGGACGTGCCGCTCGGGCCGGACCTCATCTTCAGTGCCGCCGACCTGCCGGGCCTGGACCTGCACGTGGAGGTGTGCGAGGACCTGTGGGTGCCGGTGCCACCCAGCGCCGAGGCGGCGCTGGCCGGGGCCACGGTGCTCGCCAACCTCTCGGCCAGCCCGATCACCATCGCGCGCGCCGAGGACCGCCACCTGCACGCCCGCAGTGCGAGCGCCCGTTGCAACGCGGCGTACCTCTACGCCGCGGCCGGGGCGGGGGAGTCGACCACCGACCTGTCCTGGGACGGCCAGACCATGGTCTACGAGTGCGGCGAGCTGCTGGGCGAGAGCGAGCGCTTCCCGACCGAGGCGCGGCGTACGGTCGTCGACGTGGACCTGGCGCGGATCCGCGCCGAGCGGCTGCGCCAGGGCACCTTCGACGACAACCGCCGCAGTGTCTCCGGTCGTGGCGCCGGTACGCCGTTCCGCACGATCGCCTTCGACCTCACGCCGCCGATCGGTGACATCGGACTGCGGCGCAAGGTCGACCGCTACCCGTTCGTGCCCGACGACCCCGAGCGGCTCGCGCAGGACTGCTACGAGGCCTACAACATCCAGGTCACCGGCCTGGAGCGGCGCCTGCGGGCGATCGGCGACCCGGTCGTCGTCATCGGCGTCAGCGGCGGGCTGGACTCCACCCACGCCCTGATCGTCGCGGCGCGGGCGATGGACCGCATGGGGCGTCCCCGCAGCGACATCCACGCCTTCACGATGCCGGGGTTCGCGACCGGTGACACGACGAAGTCCTACGCCACGCGGCTGGCGACGGCGCTGGGCTGCACCTTCGCCGAGCTCGACATCACCCCGGCGGCGCGGCAGATGCTGGCCGACCTCGACCACCCTTTCCACGGGGGCGAACCGGTCTACGACGTCACCTTCGAGAACGTGCAGGCCGGGCTCCGCACCGACTACCTCTTCCGGCTCGCCAACCACCGCGGCGGCATCGTGCTCGGCACCGGTGACCTCTCCGAGCTGGCGCTGGGCTGGTGCACCTACGGCGTCGGTGACCAGATGTCGCACTACAACGTCAACGCTGGGGTGCCCAAGACGCTGATCCAGCACCTCATCCGCTGGGTGATCGACACCGGCCAGCTCCACGGTGGCAGCTACGACCGGGACACCGACCTGGTGCTGCAGGAGATCCTGGACCAGGAGATCACCCCCGAGCTCGTGCCGACCGCGGCGGGCGAGCGGCCGCAGTCCACCGAGGCCGCGATCGGGCCCTACGCACTGCAGGACTTCCATCTCTTCCACACGGTGCGGCACGGGGCGATGCCGTCGCGGGTCGCGTTCCTGGCCTGGCACGCGTGGCGCGACGCCACGCAGGGGGAGTGGCCACCCGGCCATCCCGAGGACCACCGACCGGCCTACGAGCTGGCCACGATCCGGCGGTGGCTCGCGGTGTTCCTGCGGCGCTTCTTCTCCTCCCAGTTCAAGCGGTCGGCGTTGCCCAACGGTCCGAAGGTGAGCCCCGGCGGGACGATGTCGCCCCGGGGCGACTGGCGCATGCCCTCCGACGCGGCGGCGACCGCGTGGCTGGCCGACCTCGACAACGTCCCCGACGAGTGAAGCGATGGACTTCCTTCTGGTCAAGTGAAGGTGATACCTTCATTGGCGAGGAATGAAGGTGAGGCCCATGACCGCAACCACCGTTGTCGCCACCGTCATCGGCGACGTCCTGGGATCCCGCGGGGCCGAGGACCGTCCCGCACTGCACGAGGCACTGGCCGCCGCGCTCGCGGAGGTCAATGACGAGACGGACCCGGTCGCCCCGCTCCGCATCACCGTCGGTGATGAGTACCAAGGTGCCTTCGCCGACGTCGGGAGCGCGCTCCGCGCGGCCTTCCGCCTCCGTCTGCGGCTGCAGGAGTCCGCGGACGTCGCCGTCCGCCACGGCGTCGGCTGGGGACCCGTCGAGGTGCTCAGCGAGGAGCCCCGGGTCGAGGACGGCCCCGGCTGGTGGTCCGCGCGGACGGCCATCGAGACCGTCCACGACGCCGAGGAGCGGCCGGCCTCGCGGGCACTGCGGACGGCGTACCACCGCGCCGACGGGTGCCGCGGTCCCGATCCCGCTGCCGTCAACGCCGCGCTGGTCGCTCGCGACCAGCTCGTGGCCGGGCTGGGACCGGAGTCCGTGTCGGTGGTGGGCGGCATGCTCGCGGGCATGAGCCAACGACACCTCGCCGAGCAGCTGGGGGTGAGTGCCTCGGCGGTCTCGCAGCGCATCCGGCGTGACGGCCTGGCCGCGGTGGTGCGGGTCGATGAGCTGTTGGCCGGGCTGGACGACCCCGAGGGGGAGGCATGAGCTGGCTCGGCCTGCTGCTGATCGGCGTCGCCGTCACCGACCTCGGCCACTCCCTGCGTCCACGCCCGTGGCTGCCCGAGATCGCGGGAGCCGCAGCCGTCGTGGTGACCGTCCTCCTCGCGGGACTCGTGGGCCCGTGGGACCTGCTCGCCGCAGCGCTCGTCCTCGTGGTGGTGCTCGGCTGGGCGACGGCCGTGCGCCACGGCCTCGACCGCGACCGGCCGTGGCTGCCGCTGACCCTGCTCGGCGGCGCGGTGACGGCGGCCGTGGCCTGTGCGCCGTGGGCAGGTGAGGGCGGCGGACCGCTCGGGGAGTGGCTCGCCGCGGCGCCGTGGCAGGCGCTCGCGGGCGTGGAGGTGGGCCAGCTGCTGGCCGTGACCGGCGGTCTGCTGGTGCAGTGCTCGACGGGCAACCTGGTGGTGCGTCTGGTCCTGTCCTTGACCGACACCACCAACCCCGTCGACGCCGCCGGCGTCGGCACGGCACTCAAGGGCGGCCGCCTGCTCGGCCCGATGGAGCGCGTGGTCATCCTCGGACTCGGCCTGGCCGGGCAGGTCACCGCCGCGAGCCTGGTCATCGCGGCCAAGGGCCTGATCCGGTGGCCGGAGATCCAGTCCTTCCGTCGCTCCGACGGCGGCCCCTCGATCACCGACGTCACCGAGTACTTCCTGCTGGGCAGCTTCGTGTCGTGGCTGGTCGCGCTCGCCACGCTCGTGCTGGTGATGCCGTGACGCCGCAGGGCACGACACCCCGCGACGGGCCGTGCTTGCACCTCACACGGTGTCAGGTCCTGGAGTGGTCCTCGTCATGTTGAGTATCGGAGAGTTCGCACGCTTTGCCGGGGTGTCGGTGCGCATGCTGCGCCACTACGACTCCCTCGGCCTGTTGTCGCCGTCGCGGGTCGACCCGTTCTCGGGGCACCGCTCCTACGACCCCGCACTGCTGGCGCGGGCCGACGCGTTGGTCGCGTTCAAGGAGCTGGGCTTCAGCCTCGAGCAGGTCGGTGCGTTGCTGGACCGCGGCGAGGAGCCCGAGCAGCTGCTCGCGCTCCTGGCGCGGCGACGCGACGAGCTGCGGGACCAGCTGCGGCAGGACCGCCGGCGCCTCGGCGAGGTCGAGCGACGTCTCCGGATGATCGAAGGAGGCACCATGTCCACACTGGAGTACGTCGAGAAGCCGCTACCCGCGCTGCGGCTGGTCCAACGGACCGGTCGGGTCGAGGACGTGGCCGAGATCGGCCAGCGGATCGGCCCGATGTTCGAGCAGCTCTACGCCGACCTCGGGGCGGCCGGGCTGACGCCCACGGGGCCCTCGGTCGCCTGGTATGCCCCGGACGGCGACGGCATGCGGTTCGCCGCGGCCGCTCCGCTGACCGAGGGAGCACTCGCCGACGCCGAGGTCACCGACCTCCCGGCGATCCCGCGTGCGGTCACCGCGACCTACCGCGGTTCCATGGCCGGCATCGGTGCCGCGTGGCAGGAGCTGAGCCGCCACGTGGCCGAGTCCGAGCACGAGTTCGCCGGCCCGTGCCGTGAGGTCTACCTCGACATGCCCGAGGGCGACCCCGACGGCTGGGTCACCGAGCTGCAGCAGCCGGTGGCCTGAGGCGTCTGGCGGCTGGGCCTCGGATGCCCGCGGCGTCCGAGGCCCTAGGCTGCTGGCATGAGCAAGCAAGAGGACTTCGTGCTGCGGGCGCTCGAGGAACGAGACGTCCGATTCGTCCGGCTGTGGTTCACCGACGTGCTCGGTTCGCTGAAGTCGGTCGCGGTCGCGCCCGCCGAGTTGGAGGGCGCCTTCGCCGAGGGGATCGGCTTCGACGGCTCCGCGATCGAGGGCTTCGCCCGCATCTACGAGTCCGACATGCTCGCCCTGCCCGACCCCTCGACGTTCCAGATCCTGCCGTGGGCCAGTGAGGGCCCGGCGACCGCGCGGATGTTCTGCGACATCGTGATGCCGGACGGGTCGCCCTCCTACGCCGACCCGCGCAACGTGCTCAAGCGCACCCTGGAGAAGGCCGGCGACAAGGGCTTCACCTTCTACACCCACCCCGAGATCGAGTTCTACCTCCTCGACGACGCGCCGCAGCGCGGCCGCGTCCCGGTCCCCGTCGACCGCAGCGGGTACTTCGACCACACCGCCCACTCCCACGGCACCGACTTCCGCCGCGAGGCGATCTCGGTGCTGGAGGCCATGGGCATCTCGGTCGAGTTCAGCCACCACGAGGCCGGGCCGGGACAGCAGGAGATCGACCTGCGCTACGCCGACGCGCTCTCGACCGCGGACAACATCATGACCTTCCGCAGCGTGATCCGCGAGGTCGCCCTGAGCCAGGGCATCTGGGCGACGTTCATGCCCAAGCCCTTCACCAAGCACCCCGGGTCGGGCATGCACACCCACGTCTCGCTGTTCGAGGGCGACCAGAACGCCTTCCACGAGGCGGGCGCGGAGTACCAGCTCTCCAAGGTCGGCCGGCAGTTCATCGCCGGCATCCTGACCCACGCCAAGGAGATCACCGTGGTCACCAACCAGTGGGTGAACTCCTACAAGCGCACCATGTTCGGCGGCGAGGCCCCCTCCCACGTGTGCTGGGGGCACAACAACCGCTCCGCCATGGTGCGCGTGCCGATGTACAAGCCCAACAAGGGGCCGTCCACGCGCATCGAGCTGCGCACCGTCGACGCCGCCTGCAACCCCTACCTCGCCTTCGCGGTCATGCTCGGGGCGGGCCTGAAGGGCATCGAGGAGGACTACGACCTCCCGCGCGAGGCCGAGGACGACGTGTGGTCGCTCAGCGACCGCGAGCTCGAGGCCCTCGGCATCGAGCCGCTGCCCAAGAGCCTCAACGAGGCCATCCACGTCGCCGAGTCCTCCGAACTGCTGGCCGACACCCTCGGCGAACAGGTCTTCGACTACTTCCTGCGTAACAAGCGCAAGGAGTGGGACGACTATCGCGGACAGGTCTCCAGCTACGAGCGGGACCAGATGCTGCCGGTGATCTGAGCCCATGACGCGGCTGACCCGACGCAGCGAGGTCCTGCGAGTCGGCTTCACCGACGTCGACGCCGCCACGGACGCGCTCGCGCGGTTGGGCGCCGACGGGGAGCCGCTGCTGGGTCACTTCGACCGGACGGCCGACCCCGACCTCGCACTGGCCGGCCTGGTCCGGCTCGCCGACGCGGTCGAGGACCGCGCCGACTTCCTCGGTCACCTGGCCGAGGACCCGGACGCCGCGACCCGGCTGCTCGCGGTGCTGGGTGCCAGCACCGCGCTCTCGGACCACCTGGTCACGCACCCGCAGCACTGGCGAGACCTCACCGATCCGACGCTGGCCACGACCCGCGTGCCGGCGTTCGCGATGCGGGCATCGTTGCTTGACGCGGTCGGGGCGGACCCGGGCGACGAGGCACCGGTGGCGACGGTGCCCGACGCGGAGGCGGTCGACGCCCTCCGCGTGGACTACCGGCGCCAGCTGATGCTGCTGGCGGCGCGGGACCTGGCCCACGACGTACGCGTCGACGACGTGGCCGCCGAGCTCGCCGACCTCGCGGCGGGCACCCTGGAGGCGGCGCTGGCCCTCGCGCGGCAGCACGTGGGCGAGGACGCCCGGACGGTCAGCCTCGCCGTGATCGGCATGGGCAAGTGCGGTGGGCACGAGCTCAACTACCTCTCCGACGTCGACGTCGTGTTCGTCCACGAGCCGGTCGGCGAGACCGATGAACAGGATGCCGCTCGCATCGCGGCGAAGCTCGCCTCCCACCTGATCCGGACCTGCTCCACCCCGACGCGCGAGGGCAGCATCTGGGAGGTCGACGCCGCGCTGCGTCCCGAGGGCAAGGCGGGTCCGCTGAGCCGGACGCTCGCCAGCCACGAGCGCTACTACGAGCGCTGGGCCGAGCCGTGGGAGTTCCAGGCGATGCTCAAGGCCAGGCCCGTGGCCGGCGATCGCGACCTCGGCACGCGGTTCGTCGCCATGGTCGATCCGCTGGTGTGGTCGGTGGCCGAGCGCGACGGCTTCGTCGACGCCGCCCGCGCCATGCGGCGGCGGGTCGTCGACCACATCCCGGCCCGGTCGGTCGCGCGTGAGCTCAAGCTCGGTGAGGGTGGGCTGCGCGACGTGGAGTTCGCGGTCCAGTTGCTGCAGTTGGTGCACGGACGCGCCGACGAGCGGATCCGGCAACCCACCACGCTCAGTGCGCTGCACGAACTCACCCAGCACGGCTACATCGGCCGCAAGGACGGGGAGGCGCTCCACGAGGCCTACGCCTTCCTGCGGCGCCTGGAGCACCGCATCCAGCTGCACCGCATGCGGCGCACCCACCTGGTGCCCGAGGACCCGCGGGTCCTGCGACTGCTCGGGCGCAGCCTGGGGTTTGCGGCCCAACCGGCCGAGGAGGTCGAGCGGGCGTGGGAGCACCACCGGCGCGAAGTCACCCGACTGCACCAGAAGATCTTCTACCGGCCGCTGCTCAATGCCGTCGCGCGCATCGCCGGTGACGAGGTACGGCTCTCCTCCGACGCCGCGGCCGACCGCCTCAAGGCCCTCGGGTACGGCGACCCCACGGCCGCCCTGCGCAACCTCGACGCGTTGACCGCGGGCGTCTCCCGCACTGCGACCATCCAGCGCGCCCTCCTGCCGGCGATGCTCCAGTGGTTCGCCGAGGGGGCCAATCCCGACGCCGGGCTCTTCGGGTTCCGCCGGATCAGCGAGACCCTCGGCCGGACCCCGTGGTACCTCAAGACACTGCGGGACGAGGGGCAGGTCGCCGAGCGTCTCGCCACCCTGTTGGCGACCTCGCGCTACTGCACCGACCTGCTCGAGCGGGAACCGGCCGGCGTACGCCTCCTCGGTGGTGACCTGCAGCCGCAGCGCGGCGAGGACGTGGTGGGGGAGATGCTCGCCACCGGACGCCGCCAGGACGACCCCGGTGAGGCGGTCCGTGCCGTCCGCGCCGTACGCCGCCGCGAGCTGCTGCGCATCGCCGCCGGCGACGTGCTGGGGCTGACCGAGGTCGCCGAGGTCGAGCGCGGTCTCTCCTCGCTCACCGATGCCACGCTCGAGGCGACGCTGACGGTGGTCGAGGAGGCGGTGCGACGGGAGAAGGGCATCGATCGTGCGCCCACCCGCTTCGCGATCATCGCCATGGGGCGTTACGGCGGCTTCGAGCTGTCCTACGGCAGCGATGCGGACGTCATGTTCGTGCACGACCCCGAGGAGGGGGCGGAGCCGGAGGAGGCCGCCTCCTTCGCGCAGGCGGTGGCGAACGAGCTGCGGCGCACCCTGGGCGCCCCGGGCAGTGATCCGCCGCTGGAGGTCGACGCCGACCTGCGTCCCGAGGGGCGACAGGGGCCGCTGGTGCGGACGCTGGACTCCTACGCGGGCTACTACGCGAAGTGGTCGGAGGTCTGGGAGGCCCAGGCGCTCCTGCGGGCGGACGCAGTGGTCGGTGATGACGGTCTGCGCCAGCGGTTCATCGCGATGATCGACCCGCTGCGCTACCCCGAGGGCGGTCTGAGCGAGAAGGACATCACTGAGATCCGGCGGATCAAGGCGCGGGTGGACAACGAGCGGATGCCGCGCGGCGTGGATCCGAAGATGCACCTCAAGCTCGGGCGCGGGGGACTCGCCGACATCGAGTGGACCGTGCAGCTGCTGCAGTTGCGCCACGGCGCAGCGGTGGCCGACCTGCGCACGCCGCGCACCCTTGCCGCACTGGACGCCGCCCGCGAGCACGGTCTGCTCACCGAGGAGGACGCGGGCACCCTGCTCACCGCGTGGCGCATGGCCAGCAGGCTGCGCAACGCGGTCACCCTCGCCCGGGGGAAGGCGGCCGACCACGTGCCGCGGGACTCCACCGAGCGCCGCGCCGTCGCCCAGATCATGGGCTTCTCCGCCCTCGAAACTGATGCAATGATCAACGACTACCTGAAGGCGACACGGCGGGCCCGGCGAGTGGTCGAGCACCTTTTTTGGGGATGAGGGTCCATAGTTGCGACGTCGTTGCTCTCGTGTGCCATGATGTCGTCGTCGGGCCGTGACCGACCCCCCCAGAGGTCACGGCCCGACTCCTTTTTTCCTCCGGGGCCGCACGACGAGCAGGTGCCATGAGCCACGCCGAACTGCTCGCCGTCGCGGTGGCGCTGGCGATGGACGCCGTGGCGGTGTCGTTGGCGCTCGGCCTGCAGCTGCAGCGTCCGGACCGACGTGTCGCCCTGCTGGCGGCGGCCATGTTCGGCGGCTTCCAGGGCCTTATGCCGGTGCTCGGGTGGGGCCTGTCGTTCTGGTTCGCCGACGCGGTCTCGGCGGTGACGCCGTGGGTGGCCTTCGTGCTGCTGGCGCTGATCGGCGGAAAGATGGTGCTGGAGGGGATCCGTGACGAGACGGAGGACGCCTTCGGCGACGTCACCGTGCTGGTCCTGCTGCCGCTGGCGATCGCGACCTCGATCGACGCCGCCGCGGTCGGGGTGACCTTCGCCTTCCTCGACGTCGCGGTCCTGCCCGCCGTGGTCCTCATCGGCGTGGTGACCTTCGTGCTCTCCCTCGGCGCGGTGCTGCTCGGCGCGCGCGTCGGCGAGCACCTCGGTCGGTGGGCGACCCTGGCCGGCGGGACGGTGCTGGTGCTCATCGGGCTGCGGATCCTGCTCGCCCACCTGCTCTGAGCACGGACCGGTGTGTCAGTAGCTGCGGGGGAGCTTGAGCATCTGCGTGCCGATGTGGGCCAGGATCAGCTCCTCGGCGACGGGGATGTTCTTGCCGATCCGCGCGTCACGGAAGAGTCGCTCGATCGGGTACTCCTTGGAGTAGGCCATCCCGCCGAAGGTCTGGAACGCCCGGTCCGCCGCTTCCCACGCCACCTGGGCTCCGGTGAGCTTGGCGACGTTGGTCTCGTTGCCGCAGGGGCGGCCCTGGTCGAAGAGCCATGCCGCCTTGTAGGTCATGAGCCGTGCGAGCTCGGTCTTGGCCTTGAGCTGGGCGAGCGGGAACTGCACCCCCTGGTTGGCGCCGATCGGCCGCCCGAAGACCTCGCGCTCGCGCGCGTACTCCGCGGCCAGGCGCAGGGCGACCTCGGCGCCGCCCACGCCGCCGGCTGCGGCGAGGATCCGCTCGGGGTTGAGCACGTCCCACAGCACCGGGAACCCCTCGTCGACAGCGCCGATGACGTTGCTGAGTGGCACCCGGACGTCGTCGAAGTACACCTGGCTGGAGGTCACGACGTTGCCGCCGAGCTTGGGGATCGGGGCGTACTCCAGCGTGCCGGCGGCGAGCGCCTCCGGTACGTCGACCAGGGCGAGGGTGAAGCCGCCCGTCCGCGACCCCAGCTTGTCCTGCGCCTCGTCGGCGGGCGTGGTGCGGGCGACCACCAGCATCCAGCGAGCGTTCTCCACGCCCGAGATCCAGACCTTCTGGCCCTTGATGACCAGCTCGTCGCCGTCGACGCGTCCGGAGGTCGTGATCTCGATCGCGTTCGAACCGGCGTCGGGCTCGGTGAGCGCCATGCAGAACTGCGTCTCTCCCGTCGCCACGCCGGGGAGGATCTGCTGCTTCTGTTCCTCGGTGCCGTGACGGGCCAGTGTCATCGCACCGAACCCGGGGGTGAGGATGTAGAGGAAGATCCCCGCCGTGCCGCCGGAGGCGGCGAGCGTCTCGCACGCGACGGCGAGCTCGAGCATGCCGGCGCCACCGCCGCCGTACTCCTCGGGGATGCACAGGCCGATCCAGCCGCCGTCGGCGAGGTCCTGCCACGCCTCGGTGGGGAAGCGGTGCTCCTCCTCGCAGCGCGACCAGTACTCGTGGTCGTACTTGGCGGCGACGGCGGCGACGCCGTCGCGCACGGCGACGGCGGTCTCGGGGAGGTCGAAGTCCATGGTGAGACATCCTTCGGGGTGGCGCTTGTTGGCGGAGTGCCAATAATAGGATGGAGTCGGCAGGGATTCCAGAGAGGGTGGAGCGATGACGGCGCAACGAGTGGTGCGGGGCAGGCGGCTGCCGCCGGACGAACGGCGCGAGCAGATCGTCGACTGCGCCGAGGCGCTCTTCGCCAACCGCGCCTACGCCGACGTGTCCACGACCGAGATCGCCCGACGGGCGGGCGTCGCCCGCGGCCTGCTCAACCATTACTTCGGCGACAAGCGATCCCTCTACCTCGAGGTCGTACGCCGGTCGGCGCTGCTGACGCCGTTGGAGGATCTGGTGGTCGCCGAGGGCCCGCTGGCCGAGCGCGTCGACCAGAGCGTGGCATGGTTCCTGGACTCCATCGAGCCCCACCGGACGACGTACCTCACGGTGAGCGGAGCGGTCGGGCTCGGGGAGGACCCCGAGGTCACCGCGATCCTGGACGAGGCGGCCGACCTCGCGGCCCGCCGCGTCCTGGAGATGGTCGGGGTCGACGCCGAGGACGAGACCGCGCGTGCCGTCATGCGCGCCTACGGCGGCCTGGTGCGCGAGTCCATCCGCGAGTGGTCCCGCGGCGGCCGGCTGACGCGCGACCAGGCGCACCACCTGTTGTGCGAGGCGCTGCTCGCCATCGTGGAGCGGGTGCTGCCGAGGACCTGACGCCCCCGGCAGCACCCGTACGCCGCGGCTCGGGTCAGCGGACCCGTAGCAACGCCCCGGGACCGAACAGCGGGCCGACCACGCGGATCTGGTGGCCGCGCACGTCCACCCCGCCCGGGATCATCAGCTGGTCGGGCGCGATCTCCCGGGTCCACGTGCGGTGGCCCCGCTTGCCGACGAGGTACAGCCCACCGACCTCGGCACCGGGGGCACCGAACTCCAGCGGCAGCCACCCGGCCTTGGACAGGCTGAGGGCATAGATGCCGCGACTGCCCGTCGCCAGGTCGGTGATGGAGGTCAGGCCGTCGGCGTAGCGGGTGCAGCGCCCCCGCCACCAGCGCTCGGAGTCACAGACCGCATCGGTGCTGCCCGGCTTGATCCGCCAGATCTGGGAGGTGCCCGGTGTCGCCGGGAAGCCGCGCAGCTCGCCGACGTACCAGTAGCCGTCCTTGCCGACCGTGACCGACGTCGGGACCGACTCGGCCGGGATGGGCGTGCCGGCCGGGGGCAGCGGCCCGCCCTCCTCCGGCGGCACCTCCGGCAGCCCCTCGGGGGTCTCGACGACTCGCGGGGTGAACCGGGCCACCGTCTTGATGCGACCGCCCGGCCACACCCGCAGCAGGTCGTTGCCGGCCGCGTCCGCGACCAGCACCGTGCCGTCCTTGAGAGCGGCGAGCCCGAACGGGTTGCTCTCCTCGGGATGGCCCTCCTGGTCGTAGGGGTCCAGGTCGCGGGCCTGGTAGGCGCCGATGTCGGCCACCGGGCGCGGTGCCGACCAGCCCCAGCGCCACTTGTAGAGGGTCGGGCTGGCTGCGGGCTCGGCGTCGGTGCCCAGCTCCGGCACGGTCTCCTCCTCCGGTGGCCCGGCCGCACCGACCAGCAGGTAGATGGTGCCGTGGCGGCCCTGGGCGATCGCCGGCGGGATGCCGCTGGGCACCGTGCCGAGCTCGATCACCTTCGCGGGGCCGCGCTTGCGCTCGATGACCAGGCTGAAGGCACCGCCGGTCTCGGTCACCAGGGTCTTGCCGCGCCCGACGATGTCGACCCCGCGAGGGCCGTCGAGCTCGGTGATGGTCTGCGGGGTCGCGCCGTTGCCGCCGTGACCGTGTCCTGCCAGTGCCGGGGCGCCCGCCGTCGCGAGTGCGAGGGCGGCCACCCCCGTTCCGATCCGTACCGCCGTCCTGTTCATGCGGAGTCCTTTGGTCTGCGCGGGGGGACCGTCCTCCCAGAGATCATTGGGCGACCAACCGGTGCGGTTGTCATCGCCGATTTGGGAGAGGACGCGCGGTCCCACGCAGGACGGAGGTCACCCGGCCGGCAGCGGTACGCCGCCGGGTGGCTCCGGGCTCAGGCCTCGCGGTCGGCCAGGGCGTCGGTGAGCAGCGCGGCGAGCGCCTCGAGGCGGATGTCCTCGGTCGAGGCGATCTCCTCGCCGGACCCGTCCAGCGCTCGTGCTGCCAGCCCCGCCTTGGCGTCGATCAGACCGGCGATCCGCGCGTCGATCGTCTGCGCGGCGATCATCCGCCACGCCGTGACCGGCTCGCTCTGGCCGATGCGGTGGACGCGGTCGATCGCCTGGGTCTGCTCGGCGTCGGTCCACGACAGCTCGGCGAGCACGACGTCGGAGGCGACCTGCAGGTTGATGCCCACGCCGGCCGCGGTGAGCGAGCAGACGATGACCTGCACCTCGGGGTCCTCGGTGAAGGCGCGGATCGCCTCCTCGCGGGCGGCCTTGGTCTGGTCCCCCCGGATCTCGGTGTAGCCCACGTCGCGCTTGGCGAACACCTCACCCGCGGCGTCCATGACGTCGAGGTGCTTGGCGAAGAAGACGACCTTGCCGGCGCTGCGGGCCAGCTGGGCGGCGTAGTCCGCCGCCGGGGCGGCCTTGGCGCGGCCGATGGTGCGCACCATCGCGAACACGTTGTCCCCGGACTCGGAGTCGTCGGCGTCGGAGAGCTCCCACTGCGCGACCTGGCGCACCAGGTCCTGGTCCACGCCGTCCTGCTCGCCGCCGCTGCGACGTGTCGCCAGGGCCATCTCGTAGCGCTTGACCAGTCGCTCGGCGAGCTCGCGCTCGGCCTCGCGGATCGAGCGTGCCTCGGCGGCATCCAGCTCGACCGGCAGGTCGGCGATCCGCCGGGCGGGGATGTCGGAGGCGACGTCGACCTTGCGGCGACGGACGATGCCCATGTCCACCACGGCCTGCCGGGCGGCCGGGTAGAAGCCGAGGTCGGCCGGGGTCAGGCCGGTCTCCTCCAGCTTCCCCATGAGTTCACTGCGCGGCTTCTTCTCGTCGATCCAGCCCAGGAACTGCCAGATGTTGAGGAAGTCCTCGATGTCGTTGATCAGGGGCGTGCCGGTCAGCGCCATCATCAGCGGTCGCGCGACGCGCTGCCGGATCCGGTCGGCGACGTCGAGCACGTTCTGGGAGCGCTGGGACTTCTTGTTCTTGATGAAGTGGGCCTCGTCCACGATCATCCCGCGGAACCCGTGCTCGCCGATCCAGTCGACGTGCCGGTCGAGGATCTCGTAGTTGACGACCATGATGTCGGCGAAGCCGTCGACGTTGTCGCCGTCGCCGTGCACGACCGTGACGCTGCGGTGCGGCGTCCACATGCGCGCCTCGTTGGCCCAGTTCTGCTTGACCACGTTGGGCACCACGGCGAGCAGGGGGTAGGCGTCGACGGCCTTGGCCGCGAGCAGCGCCTGCGCGGTCTTGCCCAGACCCGGCTCGTCGGCGAGCAGGAAGGTGCGGTGCCCCTCCGCCACGGCCGCGAGCACGCGCGACTGGTGGGCCATCAGCTCCATGCCCTCGGGCAGCAGCAGCGGCTTCGGCTCGGGCAGCTCCAGGCACGAGGAGGCGCCCGGCTCGGCGTTCTCGAACGACTTCAGCAGCGGCTCGATGAGCTCCCAGCCCATCAGTCGCCGGTCGGTGGACTTCTTCTTCGCCGGGGCGGCGCTGAAGTCCGGCACCATGAACGGGTTGGCCAGTTGGGCCCGGGTGACCGAGGCGGGCGGCGGCGTACGCCGCTCCGGGCGTGGCGTGTCGGTGCCATTGGTGGTCTGCCGCTGGGGCTCGGGAGTCGGCTTGAGGCCGGCGTCGAGCTCCATCTCGCGCTTGAGGCGCCGCGTGGCGTCGCTGACGTCGGCGTCCTCCTGGAGCAGGTCGAACAGCGACGGCTCGCGCGCGGCGGACTGCGCCAGGATCGTGGCGATCCCGTCGAGGCGCTTGAGTTGGGCGTCACGTTGGGAGTCGTTGAGGTCGGCGTCGGACTTGAGCCGGGCCCGCTCCTCCCGCGCGATGAGCGCGATGGCCTGGAAGCGGGTGCGCTCGACCCGTCCTCGCTTGATGGCGTTCTCGACCGAGCGCACCGCCTGCGCGAGGACGGGGATGATCCCCTCGTTGTCCTGCGGGCGGCGACGCCCACGCTGCGCGGACCGGTTGCGACCGGACCTGCGCTGACCTGTTGTGGCCAACCGGTACTCCTTCTCGCACGACACGCTGTCGTCGTCGGCGACGGACCTGCTGCGCTCGGGCTGCCTGCGCCCGGGGCGGGTCCTCGTCACGTGCTCGACCGAGTGGTCGAGCCCTGCGACTCAAGAGTACATCCTCCGGCCTCGTACGTCCCGTCGAGACCACACGTTGGCCCGGCCGTGTCGGTCAGCGGCCCCCGGCCCGGGTCGGGCCGCCGCGACGCTCGTCGCCGTGGCCCTTCCGGTGACCCTTCCCGTTGCCCTGGTGGTGGCCGTGTCCGCGACGGTCCAGCGACACCAGCACCGGGTCGTGGTCGGAGGAGGCCTGGGCGGAGGAGTCGACCGGGTCGTTGTAATAGAGGTGACCGACCGGCGCCCGGGAGTTCACCTGCCACACCTCCGCGTCGGCCACGCGTCGGGCGAGCGAGGGCGAGGCGAATGCGTAGTCGAGTCGGCCGTAGCGTCCGTCGAACTTGTAGGTGAAGGCGTCGTCGCCCTGCTCCTGGACCAGGTCGGTGAAGCCGGCGTCGACGAGCACCTCGATCGGGTCCTCCTCCTCGTAGGAGTTGAAGTCACCCAGCAGCAGGGTGTCCTTCGCGCGGGGGCGGGTGGGGCCGTCCTGGACCCAGTCGACGAGGCGTCGCGCCGCGTGGGTGCGGGTCAGGTTGCAGTTGCCGGTCAGCGCGGTCTCGACGTCCTCGCCGAGGGCGAAGTCGGGGCCGGCGGTGTCGGTGCAGGTCGAGCCCTTCGACTTCAGGTGGTTGACCACGACCGTGACCTTCTGGCGGTCGACCTTGAAGGTCTGCGCCAGCGGCCAACGGTTGTTCTCGGCGTCGCCGCTGAGTTCGCTGTCGATGTCGAACGTCGCGGCCGGGCCCATCGGGCGGGCGCGGTCGGGCTGGTAGATCAGTGCCTGGGCGATCGCGTCGGTCCCGAGTCCGCCACCGCCGAGGCCCTCGGTGGTGAGGTCGCGCTCGCGCGGCTTGATCCAGTCGTAGGTGCCGGCCCCGGCGACGGCGTTGAGCTCGTCGACCAAGGTCTGTGCCGAGGGCACCGTGGTGGGGTCACCGTCGTAGAGGTCCTCGTAGTCGTTCTCGATCTCGATCAGGCCGTAGACCGCGGCGTCCATCTCGGTGATGGCGGCGACGATCTTGTCGGTCTGCCGGCGGAACTGGGCCTCGTTCTGCGCGCCGCGCAGCACCTCGGAGTCACCGAAGGTGTTGAAGTAGTTCAGCACGTTGAAGCTCACGACGTCGTTGCCCTTGCGCAGCTCCGGCGCGGCGGGCACCGGGCTGGTGTCCTCGCTCTCGGGGAAGTCGCGGTCGGGCAGCGGCTCGACCTTGAACTCGTCGAAGGAGTACCCCAGGGCACCGGTGACGCTGCCGGCGCGCATCGTGTCGCCGGCCGAGAGGTCCTCGTCGAAGCGCTCCCACGGGTAGGGGTCGTAGGAGCCGGGTGCCTCCTGCCGGTCGTTGACCTTGAGGAAGGAGGCCGCGTTCTGCTCCAGCAGCGCGGTCGCCGCCGGGTCGTCGGGCGCGAACGCCGACGTGGGCTGCTCCAGCACGTCGGGGTGGGCGAGCCCGAGCTCGCCGAAGGCGTAGGCGGCGAAGAGGCCGCTCACCGCGAGGTCCTGGCTGGTGGTGACCAGCATCGACTCCAGCGCCTCGCGTCCGGCGTCGTCCAGCGGGAGGGCCAGCGGCGTCGGGTCGATCGAGGTCGGCGCGACATCGCAGACCGCGGTCTCGGGTGAGGAGAGCTGGGTGAGGCCGAAGTACGCCGTCACGCGTCCGGTGAGCTCCACGGTGCTGCCCGCCTCGGGCAGCTCTCCGTCGGGCTGGAAGACGAAGAGTCCCTCCGAGGAGGTCGGGTCGTCGTCATGGTCGGCCGGCTCCTCCTGCACGAAGTAGCCGTCCAGGTCGGTGTCGCCCATCGTCACCACGGCGCGGACCGTGTGGGTCTCGCCGTCGAGGGGGGAGTCGTAGCGCTGGGACGGGTCCGCGCCACTGCCCTGGATCGCGCTGATGCGGGTCAGGTCACCGTCGGAGGTGTCGCAGGTGGCCGGTTCCGGCTCGGGGTCCGGGTCGCCGCCACCGTCGGGGTAGGCGCCCAGCTGGTCCACGGTGTCGGCAGGGTGGGAGGTGAACGCGTCGAGGGTGAAGGCGTCCTCGGGTGCGGTGTCCCGGGTGAGGTCGGTACGCCGCAGCGTCACGTCGGCGGCGAAGCTGGTGTCGTCGCCGACCTGTCCGATGCTGTCGAGCACGGCGTCGCTGGCGGCGTCGGCCAGGACGACGGCGTCGTTGCCGTTGAAGTTCACCGCGGACGAGGTGGCGTCCACCTCGCCGGCCAGGGTGAAGCCCTCGTCGTCGTTGAACCGCGGGTTGGCCAGCACGTAGGTGTCGCCGTCCGCGAGCGTCCCGGTGAAGGCATGCGTGGCCGTGGGGCCGTCGGCGAGCGGGCGACCGTTGGAGTAGAGCCGGAACTCGACGTCGGCGAGGTCGACCGCCGCTCCGGTGCCGTTGTAGATCTCGACGGCCTTGTTGAAGCTGGAGCCCTCGACGTACTCGGTGAGGACGAGCCCGTCGGTGGCGGGATCGGCGGCGAGCGCCGGCACGGCGAGGGGGCCGGCCACGAGGGCCAGTCCGCCAACGAGGACGGGGAGGGGAGAGCGCACGAGAACTCCGGGAGGTCGCTGCGAACGGGCCGGCTGGCCCCGGACAGGCTCATCGTGCCCCAAACGGGTGACGAACGGGAGAGCGGCAGGCAGAGTTTCGGTGACGCGATAGGAAGGGGGGCAGCGTCACCGACGCCCACCGCCGCCGCCACCTGCCGGAAAGTGACCACCATGCCCCAGTCGACCTTCGAGCTCTTCGACATCGATTCCCTGCTCTCGGACGAGGAGCGCGCGATGCGCGACACGGTGCGTTCCTTCGTCGAGGCGAAGGTGAGCCCCCACCTGGCGCAGTGGTACGAGGAGGCCGCGATCCCCGCTCGGGACCTCGCCCGCGAGCTCGGCGGGCTCGGCGTGCTGGGGATGCACCTGGAGGGATACGGCTGTGCCGGCACCAGTGCGACGGCGTACGGCCTGGCGTGCCTGGAGCTCGAGGCCGCCGACTCCGGGCTGCGGTCGTTGGTCTCGGTGCAGGGGTCGCTGGCGATGTATGCGATCTGGCAGTGGGGGAGCGAGGAGCACCGGGAGCGGTGGCTGCCCGCCATGGCGGCGGGCGAGGCGATCGGGTGCTTCGGGCTCACCGAGCCCGACTTCGGCTCCAACCCCGCCGGCATGCGGACCCGGGCGGTCGCCGACGGCGACGGGTGGGTCCTCAACGGCACCAAGATGTGGATCACCAACGGCTCGGTGGCCGACGTGGCGGTGGTGTGGGCGCAGACCGAGGAGGGCATCCGCGGCTTCGTCGTGCCGACCGACACCGCCGGGTTCTCCGCGCCGGAGATCACCCGCAAGATGTCGCTGCGGGCCTCGGTGACCAGCGAGCTGGTGCTCGAGGACGTCCGGCTGCCGGCCGATGCTGCCTTTCCCGAGGTGCGGGGCCTGAAGGGCCCGCTCTCCTGCCTCAACGAGGCCCGGTTCGGCATCGTCTTCGGTGCCCTGGGCGCGGCCCGGACCTGCCTGGACACCGCGATCGCGTACGCCGGGGAGCGGGAGATCTTCGACCGCTCGCTGGCGTCCTACCAGCTCACCCAGGCCAAGCTCGCCGACATGTCACTCGAGCTGGGCAAGGGCATGCTGCTGGCGCTCCACCTGGCGCGCAAGAAGGATGCCGGCACGCTCTCCTCGGAGCAGGTCAGCCTCGGCAAGCTCAACAACGTCCGCGAGGCGATCGACATCGCGCGCGAGTGCCGCACCATCCTCGGCGCCGCCGGGATCACGCTGGAGTACCCGGTCATGCGCCACGCCAACAACCTCGAGTCGGTGCTGACCTACGAGGGGACCTCCGAGGTCCACCAGCTGGTCATCGGGCGGGCGTTGACCGGCGAGGCCGCCTTCCGCTGAGGGGGACCGCTCCTCACCTGCCCTCGGCGACGTCCTTGAGCTGGGCGAGACCGCGGTCGAAGTCCTGCCCGACACGCTTGTCGAAGAGCAGCTTGCCGACCACGTGCATCACCGGGTTGCGCTGTCCCGAGTGCGTCCACGCCACGTCGGTGCCGGTGCCGGAGGGCCGAAGGTCGAACACGATCTTGCTGCGCGCCTTGAAGGGGGCGGTGAACTCCAGGTCGATGTCGATCCGCTCCGGCGTGGAGTCGGTGATCTCCATCGTGCCGCTGCCGGCCTTCTTGTTGCCCGACCACTCGTAGCGGGCGCCCACGCCGGCGTCCGGGCCGCGGTAGGTGCGCTGGAGGTCGGGGTCCAGGTCCTCCCACGGCGACCAGCGCTGCCAGGCACGCAGGTCGTTGATCAGCGCGTGCACCGTGGCCTGGTCGGCGACGATGGTGATGCGGTGGGTGCTGGCGAAGTCGGGCATCTGCCGATCCTAGTCCCGCGATGCGCTGCGCGGGAGGGGTGACGAGGGCGGCTGCCGGCGGCCTACGGTGTTGCCATGAGCAAGCGCGGCGACCGGATGACCGAACGCAACGACGGCAGCGTCGAGGCATTCCTCGACGGCGTGACCCCCGAGCGACGCCGCGAGGACGGGTACGCCGCACTTGACCTGCTGAGCCGCGTCACCGGTGAGGAGCCGGTGATGTGGGGAGCGTCGATCGTCGGCTTCGGTCGGCAGCCCTACACGACGGCCGACGGCAAGGAGCGGGAGTGGTTCGCCGTGGGGTTCTCCCCGCGCAAGCAGGCGCTCACCTTCTACGGGCTGACCTACTACGGCTCCCGTGAGGACCTGCTCGATCGGCTGGGTCCGCACACGACCGGCAAGGGGTGCCTCTACGTCAAGCGGCTCGGCGACCTCGACGCGCAGGCGCTGGAGGAGCTGGTCGGGCGCGCCTGGGAGGAGAACCACACCCCCTGAGCGCCCCCGATCGCCGGTCGCACCGGCGCTGCCTGCTAGGTCCGGCGGACCACCCGTGCCGGTGACCCCGCGGCGAGGACGCCGGCCGGGAGGTCACGGGTGACCACCGATCCCGCACCCACGACGGTGTCGTCGCCGATCGTGACGCCGGGACACACGATGACCCTACCGCCGAGCCAGACGTTGTCGCCGATCGTGATGGGGATGCCCGACTCCCACTTCTCGCGCCGTTGGGCGGCGTCGAGCGGGTGGGTGGCGGTGAGCAGCTGCACGTGGGGACCGATCTGCACGTCCTTCCCGATATCGACGCGGACGACGTCGAGCACGACCAGCCCGAAGTTGGCGAAGGAGCCGGCACCGAAGGTGATCTGCGAGCCGTAGTCGCACCGGAACGGCGGGCGGATCTCGGCGCCGTCGCCGTACTCGCCCAGCAGCTCCACGAACAGGGCACGCAAGGACTCCCCGTCGGTGGGCTCGGTCGTGTTGATCCGATGGGTGAGGCCCTGGGCGCGCGCGGACGCGGCAGCGATCTCGGGGTCGTCGGCGAGGTAGGGCTCACCGGCGCGCATGCGGGCCAGCATCGACGGTTCGGTGGTCACGTCGCCAACCTACGAGGCGACTGGCGCGCGACCCGTGATCGGCCGACCCGGTCAGCCGAGCCGCAGGAGCGCGAGGAGGCGCCGTGCCGGCCCACCGCCGACCTCCTCGGCGCGGTCGAGGGCGGTCGGGACGTCGAGTCCGTCGCGCAACGGCGCGACGACCCGGTCGTCGCCGTCCTGGTCACCGGCGCGACCGGCGGCCGCGTAGAGCCGCTCCAGCCGTGACTGCGCGGCCGCGAGGTCGTCCTCGCGATAGTTCCACGGCTCGTCGTGGCGTCGGTCGATGAGCAGCGTGCGCAGTGCGGCAGGGGAGTGGGAGGCGAGGACATCGTCGACCAGGACCAGGTTACCGGTGGACTTGGCCATCTTCTGCCCGCCGACGCGGACCTCCCCGACGTGCAGAGCTGCCCGCTGGAACGGTCGTACGCCGCTGGCTGCCTCGACCATCGCCGACTGGTAGGCGTGGTGGGGGAAGCGCAGGTCCTCGCCACCGACGAGCACGTCGACCGCGGCCCCGTGGATCGCCAGGGCCATCGCGGCGCACTCGGCGTGCCATCCCGGACGGCCCCAGCCCCACGGACTGGACCACGCGGGATGGTCGGCCGGCGACGGCTGCCACACCGGGACGTCGAACGGGTCGTCCTTGTCCGTGGCGTCCGGGTCGTCGCCGTACTCCCGCGAGAGCGACAACGCCTCCTCGCGCGCCAGTCCGGCGCGGTCGAGCACGTCGCGGCCGCGGAACCAGACCGTGCCGTCGCGCTCGTACGCCGCGCCCGACTCGAGCAGCGCCGCCGCGAGCTGGACCACGGCGTCGACGTGGTGGCGGGCACGCGGCTGGTGGGTGGGCGTGGCGACGCGGAGCGCACGCATGCTCTGGTCGAAGACGCCCTCCTGGAGCAGCGCCAGCTCGTCGTAGTGGCGGCCGCGCTCGGCTGCCGCGGCGGTGAGTACGTCGTCGACGTCGGTGACGTTGCGGCACACGCTGGTGGCCAGGCCGGTGCTCTCCAGCACCGAGGACAGCACGTCGGCCCACACGAAGGTCGCGGCGTGGCCGAGGTGGGTGACGTCGTAGGGGGTGATGCCGCAGACGTAGACGCGGGCGGTGCCGACGGCGGAGACGGTGGTGTCGCCGAGCCGGACCCAGGCGGGGCTGGCGGGCAGGCGTCCGGTGCGGTGGGCGGGGTCCAGGGTGCCGGAGCTCATCGACGTGGAGGCCATGCCTCATTGTCACACTCCGGCGCGTCGCGCCGTCGCGGACCGTGGTGCGGCGCGATGCGCACTATCGTCGTGCCATGGCCCCCGAAGTGCCGCCCCGTCCCGAGCTCGTGGTGCTCGACGTCAACGAGACGCTGTCGGACCTCGCACCGCTGCGTGACGCCTTCGCCTCGGTGGGGCTCGGCGAGCACGAGGTGGAGGCGTGGTTCGCCGGCCTGCTGCGGGACGCCTTCGCGCTGACCGTGCTGGGGGACAACCCCGAGTTCGCCGACATCGCGTCGGCCTCGTTGCAGGCGCGGTTGAGCGCGGCCGGGATCGGCGTGAACTCGTCGGAGACCCAACAGGCGCTGGCACAGGAGGTGATGGCGCAGTTCCTCGCGCTGCGTCCGCACCCCGACGTGGTGCCGGCGCTGGTCGGTCTGGCCCATTCGGGGTGCCGCATCGTCACGTTGAGCAACGGCTCGTCCGCGGTCGCCCGCGCGCTGCTGGAGGGGACCGAGGCCGACGCGGTGATCGAGCGCTACCTCTCGGTCACCGACGCGGGAGCGTGGAAGCCCCACCCGAGCGCCTACGCGTATGCCCTGAGTGAGACCGGCGTCCCGGCGGAGCGGGCGATGCTGGTCGCGGTGCACCCGTGGGACCTCGCCGGGGCTCGGCGGGCCGGCCTGCGCACGGCCTGGATCGCGCGGGGGAGCGCGGCCTACCCCGGCCACTTCCCGGCGGCCGAGGTGGAGGCGTCGTCGATGACTGAGCTCGCCGACCTCTTCGCCGGCCACTGAGGGAGTGACGGAACCCACGGAATGGCAGGGATCGGTCCGCGGGTTCCCCACGGCGTAGGTACGACAACGTCGAGGAGTGAGCACCATGCCCCTGCCGCAGTCGCCGGCCCCGTCCCTGGACCTCCCGCTCGTCTCCGGCGGCCGGTTCCGCCTCGCCGACCAGGAGCCGGAGAACTTCACGCTCGTGGTGTTCTACCGGGGACTCCACTGTCCGATCTGCAGCCAGCAGCTCAAGGAGATCGACCGTCGCCACGACGAGCTCCGAGCGGCCGGCATCACGCCGGTCGCCGTCAGCGGTGACAGTGCCGAGCGCGCTGCCCGGAGCGTGGAGAAGTGGCACCTCGAGCAGCTGCCGGTGGCCCACGGCCAGACCGTCGAGTCGATGCGTGAGTGGGGCCTGTTCGTCAGCAAGGGCATCAACGACCAGGAGCCGGAGCTCTTCGGCGAGCCCGGCGTCTTCCTGATCCGCCCCGACGGGACGATCTACTGGCAGGTCCTCGGGTCGATGCCGTTCGGTCGTCCGCACCTCGACGACGTCCTCAACGCCGTGACGTTCGTCGTCGAGAACGACTACCCGGCGCGGGGCGAGGCCTGAGGCGTCGGACCGGTGGGGCCGGCGCGGGTCACCGCGTCGGCCCCATGGTCCGCCGCATCACCAGTCGTGGGAGCCGGCTGGCCACCGCGTCGGTGGTGCCGACGACCTCGAAGCCGGCGGCCGCGAACATCGCGCGCGTGCCGACGAACGCCATCGTGGTGTCCATCCGTCCGGTCGGCTCGACCGGATGGGCCTCGACCGCGGGTGCGCCGCGGGAGGCGGCGTACGCGACGGCGCCCTCGAGCAGCGGGAGCGTGTGACCCCGCTTGCGGTGTCCGCCGCGGATGACCACGCAGATGATGCTCCACACGGCGACCTCATCGACCGGCCGGATGAGCCGCGAGGCCTCCAGCTTCGGGATCTCCGAGCGCGGGGCGATCGAGCACCAGCCGACCGGCTCGCCGTCGGCGTACCCGATGACACCCGGAGGTACGTCACCCGCGACCAGGCACCGCATCGCCCGTTCGCGGTCGCCGTCACCGAGCTCCTCGATGCGGCGTGCGGGGAGCCGGTGGGAGAGGCACCAACAGTGGGTGGCACGACGGTTGGGGTTGACCACGTCGGCGAAGTCCTCGAACCGGTCGGTGGTCAGCGGGCGGACGTCGAAGGCCATGGGACCGTCCTACCCCCGACCACCGACGGCGTCGACGTACGCCGACCGGCGCGGCGACGACTAGTCCGTCAGCAGCGCGACGGCGCGGTCGCGGTCCTGGTGGTCCAGCACGTCGACGACCTTGTCCTCCAACATCCGGTAGGCGCGGAAGAAGGCGTCGAGCTCCTCCAGGAATGCTGACGGCAGGTCGTGCAGGTCCCCGAGGTGGTCGGCATGGTGGTCGTGCAGGGGAACGGCGATGATCTTGGACTCGTCGATGTCGCCCACCCGGAGCAGGAACGATCCGATGACCCGGCAGCGGATGTGGATGCCGGGGAAGGTCGGCTCGTCGAGCAGCACGAGCGCGTCGAGCTCGTCGCCGTCCTCGCCGTCGACGCCGACGACGTAGCCGTAGTCGCCGGGGAACCCGGCCGGCCCGCCGAGGCGGCGGTCGAACCACATCTCCCCGTCGTCGCCGACCTCGTACTTGTTCTGGCTGCCGCGCGGGATCTCCACGACGACGTCACACACGCCGTCGGCGTGCATCGCGGCACGGTCGGTCCAGTCCGAGTGGTGGCCCATGCGCCGACCCTAGCCACTGCCCCCCCACGAGAAACGCCCCCGAGCGACCGTGGGTTGCTCGGGGGCGTCTGCTCGGAGCCTCAACCGATCGCATGTCGCAATGGAGCCTCGTGGACAACAAGACGAGCCTCTGACATGCACAAGTGCTCTAGGGGCGCGTCCGCTCGCGCACGGCGGAGCGGGGGGCGGACCCACCCGTCCCCTGGGCACGACTAACCGATGCGATTTAGGCGAAGAGTGAATCGGGTGAGATAGCGGGCGGGGAAAGTGTCGTCTTCCGTCTCAGCTTGATCAACTCTTAGGTCGAGGTTGAGTACGTCTGAGATCTGCCTCGCAGTCGCTAGGCCGACCCCGAGCCCACTGAGTTCGACCCGACGGGCGGCTTCCGCTCTGTATTGAGGAAGAAAGATCTTGATCCGCTCAGATGGCTCGATCTTGGGTCCGAGTGACTCAAACGTGAGGGCGACGTGTTCCTCCGTCTCCTCGAGGATCACGGCCGCTTGCGAATTCGCCGGAGCATACTTGACCAAGTTATCGAGTAGACCTTGGATTACCGCTCCAATGGCATCGTTGTTGTAGTACGAATATGCATAACACGTTCCAAGCAAATCAATCTGCAAATGTTTTTGCTCGGCTTGCCACCTGTATATGCGGAGGTACTTGAGCGCGAACGGGTGAATCTGGAATCGCCTTTCTCCACCGGCCGCCCTGTTGGCCTCGTTGAGAAACAGCATCGAGTCCATTTTTACCAGCATCAACTCGGTTGAGTAGAAGATCGCCCCCTCCGTTGGGAGTTTGTTCGCTGCTTCTTCTGGCGCCAGTTTTGGGTGTTGAGCGTGAAGAAGTTGTTCGGCGTGCCCGCGGACCAACTTCACGAGCTGCAGGAAATCGTGACTCTGGTTCAAGTTGTCGGCGAAATCTTCACGGAGCTTTCGAGCGATCGCGTCATAGACCGCGGGCTTGCTCTCCAAGTCGTGTAGAAGAGCAGTCTGCATCAACTCGTAGTCGTCGATGACACCTGGCCCAAGGCGTCGCGCGCGTTGTGCGGATTCTTCAAGGTCATGCTTGCGGACATGTCTGCTCCGCTCGGTTCGTGCCCGCTTCTTGGATCGCTTCGTGTTCGAAGGAAGGTCGACCGCCACCACTCCATTGATGAGGCGCGAATCGTCAATGCGGGCGTATGTCAAGCCGTACCGACAAGTCGATGCCTCGCCGATGGGTGTCGTTCCGTCGTCAAGACACTCGCGCGTAGTGCAAGACGAGCAGTCGGGATGAGAACTAATGAGCGTTCCATCAGTCAGCTGCTCACGGGTCATTGTTGGAAATGGAAACAAGTTCCAGACGTTTCCCGTCATGCGGCTGCGATGGTCGAGACAACCTTGATGCCGACCGAGATTAGATGGACAACGGTGTCGACTCGATCGCGATCTGGTAAGTGAGATCCTAGGTATCGTTGTAGGTCATCGGTTTTCCCAGTATTGAAAGCTCGGAGCGCCTTCGACACGGCCCGCGGCGCCAGGGCCGCACTCTCCCCGAGTTCCCGATTCATGGCCGCGATGAAGTAGCCGGGTGAAGCGTGACGTACGAGGAGGTCGTCGATCTTCGCCTTGTAGTCGACATAACTTTGTCCCTTGTCGAACACGGCGTCGGCCAGAAACAGGTACTCACTGGAGGAGACCAACTGTCGCTGGGCGGAATACACGATGACGGCCTGAGCCGGATTGGAGTGTTTGACGTGCTGAAGAATCCCCAGGCCCTGCAAGTCCGGACTCTCTTTGAGCCCCACGCCTTGGATGTCGAGCAGGATTACGTCCCAGTGACCATCGGTGAGTTGAGACAGGTTCTTGATGTCCGGCCACCGCTCGAAATGATACCCGTCTCGCTCGAAGCTCTTCTGCGCGGGAAAAGCATGATCGTCGATCACCAGAACACGGGCGCGCTTGCGGACAGTCTCGATGTCCGGTGGCGAGGTCGAAACCTGACGCTTCCACAGCATCTCATGAGCCTAGTCGCTCGCCGACGCGCTTGGGGGCGTTGGGGCTAGTTGGGCAGTGTGTGCTCTCTGTAAGGGGGAGACTGATGGAAAACAACGAACGACGTTTCCGCAGGTCAGAGTGCCTGCGGAAACGTCGTCGCTGGTCAGCTAACGGGGCTGATCAGATGTCGTAGTAGAGCTCGAACTCGTGCGGGTGCGGCCGCAGCTGCACCGGCGCGATCTCCTCGTCACGCTTGTAGGAGATCCAGGTGTCGATCAGGTCGGGGGTGAACACGTCGCCCTCGGTGAGGAACTCGTGGTCGTCCTCGAGTGCGTCGAGCACCTTGTCCAGCGAGGTCGGGACCTGGTCGATCTCCGACATCTCGTCCGGCGGGAGCTCGTAGATGTCCTTGTCGATCGGGGCCGGCGGCTCGATCTTGTTCTTGATGCCGTCCACACCGGCCAGCATTAGCGCCGAGAAGGCCAGGTACGGGTTGGCCGACGGGTCCGGGAAGCGGCACTCCACGCGCTTGGCCTTCGGGTTCGCACCCGTGATCGGGATCCGCACCGACGCGGAGCGGTTCCGCGAGGAGTAGACCAGCGAGATCGGGGCCTCGAAGCCCGGCACCAGGCGGTGGTAGGAGTTCACCGACGGGTTGGTGAAGGCCAGCAGCGACGGAGCGTGCTTGAGGATGCCGCCGATGTACCAGCGAGCCGTCTCCGACAGGCCGCCGTAGCCGGACTCGTCGTAGAACAGCGGCTCGCCGCCCTTCCACAGCGAGGAGTGCACGTGCATGCCGGAGCCGTTGTCCTCGAAGATCGGCTTGGGCATGAAGGTGACCGACTTGTTGTTCTGCCAGGCCGTGTTCTTGATGATGTACTTGAACTTCATCACGTCGTCGGCGGCCTTGAGCAGCGTGTCGAACTTGTAGTTGATCTCCGCCTGGCCCGCGGTGCCGACCTCGTGGTGGGCGCGCTCGACCAGCAGCCCGGACTGCTCGAGGTTCTTCACCATCTCGTCGCGCAGGTCGCTGTAGTGGTCGTACGGCGCGACCGGGAAGTAACCGCCCTTGAAGCGGGTCTTGTAGCCCAGGTTGTCGCCGTCGGCGCCGGTGTTCCACCAGCCCTCGACGGAGTCGATGTGGTAGTACGACTCGTTCGGCGAGGTGTTGTAACGCACCTTGTCGAAGATGTAGAACTCCGCCTCCGGCGCGAAGAAAGCGGTGTCGGCGATGCCGGTCGTGTCGAGGTAGGCCAGCGCCTTCCGCGCGATGTTGCGCGGGTCGCGGGAGTAGGCCTCGCCGGTGATCGGGTCGTGGATGAAGAAGTTCACCACGAGGGTCTTGGAGTCACGGAACGGGTCCAGGTACGCCGTGGTCGGGTCCGGGAAGAGCGCCATGTCGGACTCGTTGATGGCCTGGAAGCCACGGATCGAGGAGCCGTCGAAGGCGAGGCCGGTCTCGAACACGTCGGCGTCGAAGGAGGACACGGGCACGGTGAAGTGCTGCATGATGCCCGGCAGGTCGCAGAAGCGGATGTCAACGAACTCGACCCCCTCATCCTTGACGTACTTGAGCAGCTCGTCGCTGTTGCTGAACATGCATCTCCTCCTCGGCCGGCTCGGGCCAGCTCTGTCAGGTCGCCTCGGGATCGAGAACGTCGTGGGGGATGTTACCGACGCCACGTGGCGCGGGTTCCACCTGTTCGAAACCTAGGGAGCGCCAGTTTCTCGACGGTCATCGCCGTGTTTCGTGCATGTAACAGGTTCGGAGGCGGACGCTCAGTGCCCGGCCCGGCCCATCAACTCCTGGAACGTCGTGCGCGAGACGGTGGCCGTGCCAGCCATCAGGTCGTGCAGGCCGCGGCCGTCGGGGCGGAAGACCAGCGGCGGGATCACCAGCACGATGGCGGCCTGACGCACCAGGATGCGCAGCGGGTTGATGAACAGCATCCGACCGTCCGCCGGCACGACGCGCAGGCCGAGCAGCAGCTTGCCGAACGAGCCGCCCACCAGCCAGGTGAGCAGTGCCGACTGGGCGACGTACGCCGCCAGGACCCACCACTGTGCCGAGGAGGCGGGCTCGGAGTAGGCGTCCAGCCCGACCACCGCGATCACGGCCAGGGTGCAGGCGATCCAGTCCACGAAGAGCGCGGCGGCGCGCCGGCCCCACGAGGCGGTCGCGAACGTCGGGTCAGCGACCACGGAGGTTCTGCCGCATGCCCTTCATGCTGGTGGGCATCGGGCCGTGGGGCATCGGCACCTTCGGACGCTGGGAGTCCAGCGCCTTGAGGCGGTGGAGGATGTCGGTGATCTCGGCGGGCTTGACGTTGCGGCCGAGCTTGCGCACATGCTTGACCAGGCGGGGGAGCGGGACCTGCCCGTCTCCGTCGCCGACCATCACCTCGTGCACCGGCACGCCGTCCAGCACCCGCTCGTGCTTGCGGCGCTCGCCGGCCAGCAGCTGCTTGAGCCGCTGCGGGTTGCCCTCACCGACCAGCACGATCCCCGGCGGCCCCACCACCCGGTGGACCATGTCCTGCTGCTTGTTGAAGCCGACCATCTCCTCGATCTTCCAACCGCGGCGGAGCATGGTCAGGGCACGGGCGCCGGCGCCGAGCTGGCCCTCCATCTGGCGGTAGGCGGCCTTCTGGGCGCGGCGACCGAAGATGATCATCGCGGCCAACAGGCCCAGCAGGATGCCGGAAATGACGGCCATGACCAGGCCGAAGGTGCCCTGCGGCGGGATCAGGTAGATCAGGTAGCCACCGACGAGGCCGGCGAGCAGGAAGCTCCCCAGCAGCAACCAGCCGATGACGGGGTCGACCCGCTTGGTCATGCGGTAGGTCTCGACCATCTGCTGGCGACGGTTCATCGCTGCGGGGTCGCTGGGCTTGGCGGCCTTCTCGGCCTTCTTGTCCTTCTTCGCCATCGTCAGTGGTGCTGCCTTCTGCTGGTGGGTGGTGCGGAGGTCTCGCCGGGCGCGACCACCGGTGGAGTTGCGCTCAGGCGGTCGCCTGGTCGGCGCGCGCGTCCATCGCCTGACGGTACAACCGCCCGGCCCGGTACGACGACCGCACCAGCGGACCGGACATCACGCCGGAGAAGCCGATCTCGAGGGCCTCGTCGTGGAGTTCGACGAACTCCTCGGGCTTCACCCAGCGCTCCACCGGGTGATGCCGCGCCGAGGGACGAAGGTACTGGGTGATGGTCACCAGCTCGCACCCGGCCTCGTGCAGGTCGCGCAGCGCCTCGCTGACCTCCTCACGGGTCTCGCCCATGCCCAGGATCAGGTTGGACTTGGTCACCAGCCCGTAGTCACGCGCCGCGGTGAGGACGCCCAGCGACCGCTCGTAGCGGAACGCCGGCCGGATCCGGCGGAAGATCCGCGGCACGGTCTCCACGTTGTGGGCCAGCACCTCCGGCCGCGAGGAGAAGACCTCCTCGAGCAGGTCCGGCTCGGCGTTGAAGTCCGGAATCAGGTTCTCCACGCCGGTGTCGGGGTTGAGCTCGTGGATCTTGCGCACGGTCTCGGCGTAGAGCCACGCACCGCCGTCGTCGAGGTCGTCACGGGCCACGCCGGTGATGGTGGCGTAGCGCAGCTCCATCCGCTGCACCGACTCGGCCACGCGGCGCGGCTCGTCGCGGTCCAGCGGGCTCGGCTTGCCGGTGTCGATCTGGCAGAAGTCGCACCGGCGGGTGCACTGGTCACCACCGATGAGGAAGGTCGCCTCACGGTCCTCCCAGCACTCGAAGATGTTGGGACAACCGGCCTCCTGGCAGACCGTGTGGAGACCTTCGGACTTCACCAGGTCCTGCAGCTGCTTGTACTGCGGACCCATCTTCGCCTTGGTCTTGATCCACGACGGCTTGCGCTCGATCGGGGTCTCGGCGTTGCGGACCTCCAGCCGGAGGAGCTTGCGGCCCTCGGGGGCTGGTGCGGCGTTGGACTCGGGGCTCGACTGCTGCGACGAAGTCACCCGCCCAGTCTACGCGCGGAGCCAGCGTGTCCCGATTCCCCGCGGCCGGCTCAGGCGGTGCCGGGACGGACCAGTTCGATGCGCGGCTCACGGGCCGGGTCGGGCTTCGCCGGATAGTCCGGAGTCGCCTCGTAGTCACCCCACGCGAGCAGCCCACCCAGGTGACGGCGTACGCCGGGCAACACGTCGCGGACCGTGACGGCGCGACCGGTCTCCTGGGTCAGCGAGGTGACGCCGGCGTCGGCGATGCCGCACGGCACGAAGCGGTCGTACCAACCGAGGTCGACGTCGCAGTTGAGGGCGAACCCGTGCATGGTGATGCCGCGACTGACGCGGATCCCGATCGCGGCGATCTTGCGCTCGGGCAGCCCACGGGAGGGGTCCTCGCGCAGCCAGACGCCGCTGCGGCCCGGCACGCGGGCGGTGGTGACACCGAAGTCGGCGCACACCGAGATCAGGGCCTCCTCGACCCGACGGACGTAGTCGACGACCTTCACGTGGTCGGGGAGGCGCACGATCGGGTAGCCCACGAGCTGGCCGGGGCCGTGGAAGGTGATCTTGCCGCCGCGGTCGACGTCGATCACGTCCGCGCCACCGGGATCGGCCGGCACCTCCTCGGGACGCGTGCGCTTGCCGGCGGTGAAGACCGGTGGGTGCTCCAGCAGCAGCACCGTGTCCGGTCGCGTGCCCTCCACGACCTCGGCGTGCACGCTGCGCTGGAGGTCCCAGGCTGCGCGGTAGTCGATCGCGTGCTCGCCGAGCCCGGCCTCACTGAACTCCACATCGCTCACCTCCCCGACACTACTCCCGTGACCGGGCCGTGCCTGTGGACGGCGGGATGCGGGCGAGGCCGACGCCGGGTAGGACTACCGCATGTCCGACACGGGTTCCGGGGTTGCCAGCGACACCAGTGGCACGAGCGCCACCGTGACGGCCGCGTCGATCGCGGTCCTCGTCGCCGTCGTGGGCCTGGTGGTCTCGACGTGGCTCTGGGGCGCGGCCACCGACGGTCCGTCCGGGACCCCGGCCGATGCCACCGCCGGCGACACCGCGGGCGCCGCCGCCACGCTCGACTCGACCTCGGCCCCGGCGCCCGTCGCCGGCGAGTCGCCGGTCGGGGTGCTGCGGGCGTGGGACCGGCGGCGCGCCGACGCGTGGTCGACAGGAGACGCGGCCGGGCTGGCCCGCCTGTACGCCGACGGCGCCGAGGCCGGACGACGCGACGTCGCGATGCTGCGCCGGTGGAACGATCGCGGCCTGCGGGTGCACGGGATGCGGATGCAGGTCCTCGACGTCGACGTCCGGCGCGCCACCGACCGACGGGTCGTGGTGCACGTGACCGACCGGCTGACGGGAGCGGTCGCCGAACGGGTCGACGACGGCCGACGGTGGGAGCTGCCCGCCGACCGGGCGGAGACGCGGCGGCTGGTGTTCCGGCGTACGACGTCGGGGTGGGTGCTGGCCGCGGCCTACGACAGGCCGTTGGCCACGATCGCGGCGACGTCGGGGTCGGACATCTCGTGACCCCAGTCGGCGAGCGCCGCCGGCACCGTGTTGAGTGAGTTGAGCACCTCGGGGGCCATCGGACCCGCCGCGAGCCGGATCGCGGGACCCGGCACGTGGGCGAACGCTGGGCGACCCACCGCGCGGGCGAGGGCCGCGGTGAACTCGGCGTTGGTCGGCGTGCGGGTGCTGCACAGGTTGACCGGCCCCGCAGCGGTCGGGTGCTCGGCCAGGAAGGCGACGGCACCGATCCAGTCGCGCAGCGAGATCATGGGCATGTGCTGACGGCCGCTGCCCAGGCGACCTCCCAGTCCGGCGCGGAACTGCAGCCGCATCGCCTTCAGCGGCATGCTGGCGCCGTCCATCACCGGCGACGTGCGCAGGATGCACACGCGGGCGCCGGCGTCCTGCGCCGGAGCGGTCGCCGCCTGCCAGTCGCGGCACACCTCGGTGAGGAGGCCGTGGCCACGGGTGTCGGCGGTTTCGGGCAGCTCGGTGGTGCCGTGGTCGCCGTACCAGCTGATCCCGTTGCCGGCGAGGAAGGCGGGCTTGGCGCCGGGTGCGGTGGCGATCGCCTCGGCGAGCAGGCCGGTGCTCATCACCCGGCTCTCCCGGAGCTCGGTCGCCCACCGCGAGGAGTGCGGGTTGCCGATGGTCGGCGAGCCCGCGAGGTTCACCACCACGTCGGACTCATGGATGACATGGGTGTCGATGTCACCGGCGGCCGGGTCCCAGCGCGACTCGTCCGGCCCCTCGGGGGCACGACGGACCAGGCGGACGACCCGGTGGCCGCGCTGCTCGAGCTCGGCGCACAGGTGGCCGCCGAGGAAGCCGGAGCTCCCACCGACGGCCACCTGCATGCTCACGTCCGGTCCTTCCTGAGCCGAGGACTCACACCTGGAACTCGGCCGACTCCAGGCGCTGCTTGACCTCCTGCAGGAACCGGCCCGCGTCGGCGCCGTCGATCAGCCGGTGGTCGTAGGTCAGCGCGAAGTGGACCATGTGCCGCACCGCGATGGTCTCGCCGAGGTTCGGGTCGTCGATGACCACCGGGCGCTTGACCACCGAACCGGGACCCAGGATCGCGACCTGGGGCTGGTTGATGATCGGGGTGTCCCACAGCGCGCCGACGCTGCCGAGGTTGGTGATGGTGAACGTGCCCCCGGTCAGCTCGTCCGGACCGATCTTGTTGGTACGGGTCCGCTCCGCGACGTCGGCGATCTTCTTCGCCAGCCCCGAGATGGACAGGTCGCCCGCGTCCCGGATCACCGGGGTGAGCAGGCCCTTCTCGGTGTCGACCGCGATCGAGAGGTTCTCGTGGTCGTAGTAGGTGACCGTGCCCTCGTCGGTGTCGATCGTGGCGTTGATCGACGGGTGCTGCTTCAGCGCGTCGATCGCTGCCTTGGCGAAGAACGGCAGGTAGGACAGCTTCACGCCCTCGCGGGCGAGGAAGTCCTCCTTGGCCTTCTCCCGCAACCGCGCGATCCCGGTGACGTCGATCTCCACGACCTGGGTGAGCTGGGCCGACTGCTGCAGCGACTCCACCATCCGGGCCGAGATGACCTTGCGCAGGCGCGACATCTTCTCGGTCTTGCCCCGCAGCGGGGAGGGGCTGTCGCTGGGCGCGCTCGGCGCCTGGCTGCTCGCCGCCGGAGCCGACGCGGCGGGGGCCGCGGACTCCTGCGTGCCGCGCTCCGCGGCGTCGAGCACGTCCTGCTTGCGGATACGGCCGCCGACCCCGGAGCCCTCGACCGTGGCCAGGTCGACGCCGTGCCGGGACGCGAGCTTGCGCACCAGCGGCGTGACGTAGCCGTGGCCATCGCCGGAGGAGCTGCTCGCCGCGGACGGTGCGGACTTCTGCGCAGCGGGCTCGGGTGCCGACTCCTGCTTGGGTGCCGGCTCCTCGGCCTTCTTCGGCTCCGGCTCCGGCTCGGGCTCCTCGGCCTTCGCGGGCTCCGGCTCGGGCTTCTTCTCCTCGGCGGGCTTCGCAGCCGGCTTCCCGGAGCCGACGACGGCCAGCTCGGCGCCGACCTCGACGGTCTCGTCCTCGTCGGCCTTGATCTCGAGCAGGGTGCCGCCCACGGGGGAGGGGATCTCGGTGTCGACCTTGTCGGTGGAGACCTCGAGCAGCGGCTCGTCGACCTCGACCTCGTCGCCGACCTGCTTGAGCCAGCGGGTGATCGTGCCCTCGGTGACGGACTCACCCAGCGCCGGCAGCGTGACCGGCGTACCCTCGCCGCCGCCGGAGCCTCCGGAGTCGTCGGATCCGCCGGACTCCTCGGAGTCCTCCTGGGCCGCCGGCTGCTCCTCCGGCTCCGAGGACTGCTCCTCGTCCGCGCCGGAATCGGCCTCGGCCTCGCCGCCGGCCTCGTCCTCGTCGTCGCCGTCGTCGCCACCGTCGGAGGTGGCCTCGTCGGACTCGCCGATCAGCGCCAGGACGGCGCCGACCTCGACGGTCTCGTCGTCCTCGGCCTTGATCTCGAGCAGGGTGCCGCCGACCGGGGACGGGATCTCGGTGTCGACCTTGTCGGTGGACACTTCGAGTAGGGGTTCGTCGACCGCGACCTCCTCACCGACCTGCTTGAGCCAGCGGGTGACAGTGCCCTCGGTGACGGATTCTCCGAGGGCGGGGAGGGTGACTTCGGTCGCCATGAATTCCTCGTCTCACATCGGGTGTCGGGACGAGTATCGCGCACGTCGGCAACCCATGTGCAAGGCCCCGTGCTCACGCGTCCCGATCCGGTCGCCGTACGACCCCCGCCGAGCCATGCGGCACACTGGTGTGCATGGGCATGTGGGACCGGTTCCGTCGGCGTCGTCCTCGGATGAGCAAGCCGGCGCGCGACGCCGCTCGCACCGGTTCGACCCGGGTACGGGCGTCGGACAAGGCCGACACCGAGCACCTGACGTCGTGGGTGAGCGAGCGGCGCGGCGTCGAGGGATTCGTCGAGCCGCGCACCGCCGTCAGCGAGGTGACGCTGCTGCTGGTCGCCCATGACGGGGAGTGGACGCGTCGCCGCGTGCCGAGCGTGAAGTGGGCCCACGACTTCTGCAACGACCAGCGACTGCCGTCCTACGACGCCGCCGTGGTGGGCGTGCCGCAGCGCATGCGGGAGTACAACTCGCGGGTCCGCCAACGGCGCAAGGCCGCCGAGCGCCGCGACGCGACCGACTGAGCCGGACCCGGGGGAGCCCGGCGGTCGCCGGCGCCCCGAGCGGGTCAGTCCGACTCGGCGAGCGAGCGCGCCAGCTCCACCAGCGTCGCCACGCCGTAGCCGGTGCCACCCGGCGTCCAGTGACCCACGGCCCCGCCGGAGTTGTAGCCGGGGCCGGCGATGTCCAGGTGGGCCCAGGGCCGGCCGGCCGTGAACTCACGCAGGAACGCGGCCGCCATCAGGCCGCCACCCCACCGGACCCAGTCGTGCTGGGCGAGGTCGGCGATCTTGCTGCCGTGCACCCGGGACTCGATGTACTCGTGGATCGGCATCGGCCAGGCGTCCTCGCCCGCCGTCTCGGCAGCCGCGAGCACCTGGGCGACCGACGGGTCGTCCCCGAGCACGCCGGCGATCCGGTCACCCAGGGCCTGGACCATGTGGCCGGTCAGGGTGGCGACGTCGACGATGAGGTCCGGCTCCTTCTCGGTCGCCATCGTCAGCGCGTCGGCGAGCACGAGGCGGCCCTCGGCGTCGGTGTTGGTGATCTCCACGGTCTTGCCCGAGTACGTGCGCAGCACGTCGCCGGGGCGCATCGAGGCGCCACTGACCATGTTCTCGGCCATCGCGGCGTACGTCGTCACCCGGACGGGGAGCCCGAGCTCGGCGATCGCGAGGGTCGCCATGACCACCGCAGCGGCGCCGGCCATGTCGCTCTTCATCGTGGCCATGCCGCTGCCGGGCTTGAGCGTGAGCCCACCGGAGTCGTAGGTGATGCCCTTGCCGACGAGCGCCAGGTGCGTGGTCGCGCCCTTGGGCCTGTACTCCATCTCCAGCAGACGCGGGGGAGCGGCGGAGCCCTGGCCCACGCCGAGGATGCCGCCGCAGCCGAGCTTCGCGAGTTCCTTCTCGTCGCGCACCGTGACCCGCACCTTGCTGCCCGAGGCCTTGGTGGCCGCGCGGACGGCGCGGGTCACCGACTCTGCGAACACCGGTGGGGTCAGGTCGGCGCCGGGGACGTTGACCCAGTCGCGCGTGGTGGTCGTGGCGGTGGTGACGGCGAGCGCCGCCTCCAGCGCCGCCGTCGCCTCCTTGCGGCGGGCGAGCGGGGTCAGCAGCACGATCTCGGCCGCGCTCTCGCGCTCGGCGCCGTTGCTGCGGTAGTCGGTGAAGGTGTAGCCCCCGAGCAGGTAGCCCTCCATCGCGGCGCGCACCAGCTCGACGCCGTCGGCGGGCAGCGCGAGCGCGACGGACGCGGCGTTGGTCACCGCGCGGGCGGCGTTGCCCGCGGCCGCGCGCACCTCACGCGGCCCGGGCTCCTCGCCGAGCCCGACGAAGACCAGCAGCGGGGACTTGATCGTGCCGTGGGTGGGGACCTTGGCCACCTCGCCGGCCTTGCCGCGGACACCCAGGGAGGACAGCATCGGCGCGAGCCTGCGGCCGTACGCCGACGCCACGTCCTGGGCACCCTCCGCGAGCTGCGGGGTGCCCCGGCGACCCTTGCCGGGAACCACCCCGATCACGACGGCGTCGGCGCGGGACTTGGCCGGGCTGGCGTTGCGGAGTGCATAGGACGTCACACGCCGCAGGATAGCCAGCCGCCACGTCGTGGGGTTCGGATAGGTTCGGCGGCATGGCCGATACGACGAGCAGCCACCTCCACCGGTCGCCGTTGCACGAGCGCCACGAGGCGCTGGGCGCGAAGTTCGCCGAGTTCGGCGGCTGGTCGATGCCGTTGGAGTACCCCACCGGCGTCGTCACCGAGCACAAGGCCGTGCGCAGCGCCGCCGGGATCTTCGACGTCAGCCACCTCGGCAAGGCCGTGGTCCGCGGCCCCGGGGCAGCGGAGTTCGTCAACGCGACGCTCACCAACGACCTCGGCAAGGTAGCTCCCGGCAAGGCGCAGTACACGCTGTGCTGTGACGACGACGGCGGGATCCTCGATGACCTGATCAGCTACTACCGCGCCGACGACGAGGTGCTGCTGGTCCCCAACGCCGCGAACACCTCCGGTGTCGTGGGTCGGTTGCAGGCCGCGGCGCCGGAGGGCGTCGAGGTGGTCGACCAGCACCACGACCTCGCCGTCCTCGCCGTCCAGGGACCTCGCTCCGCCGACCTGCTGCGCGACCTGGGCCTGCCCACGGACCACGACTTCATGAGCTTCGCCGACGCCGAGGTCGACGGCGCATCCGTGGTCGTGTGCCGCAGCGGCTACACCGGCGAGCGTGGTTACGAGCTGATCGTGCCCAACGACGCCGCGGCCGCGGTCTGGGACGCCCTGCTGGCGGCGGGGGAGCCTCACGGCCTCACCCCGGCCGGGCTCGGCGCCCGCGACACGTTGCGCACCGAGATGGGCTACCCGCTGCACGGGCAGGACATCTCGCCGGCCGTCACGCCCAACGAGGCACGGCTGGGTTGGGCGGTCGGCTGGAAGAAGCAGTCCTTCTGGGGCCGCGACGCCCTCCTCGCGGAGCGGGAGCAGGGCGCCCGCCGCAAGCTGGTCGGTCTGGTGGCCACCGGGCGAGCCATTCCCCGCCCGCAGATGCAGGTCAGCCTGCTGCCCGACGTACCGCTCGGAGAGATCACCTCCGGCACGTTCTCGCCCACCCTGCGCAAGGGCGTCGGCCTCGCCCTGCTGGCGACCAGCGTCGACGACGACGCCGAGGTCTCGGTGGACGTCCGGGGGCGTCGCGAGGTGTTCCGGGTGACCAAGCCCCCGTTCGTCGACCCGTCGGTGAAGGAGTCCTGAGATGAACCTGCCCGAGCCCCCGAGCGCCTTCCGCGCCCCGACCCCGAGTGAGCGGCCGTGGTCGTGGCGTCACGAGACCGCCGACGGCGCCGAGGTCGACCTCAGCACCACCGAAGCGGCGGACCTGGCCGACGAGCGGTTCGCCAGCCAGTCCGACGCCGAGTCCTGGATCGGCGAGACCTGGCAGGACCTGCTCGATGCCGGGGTCGCCCAGGTGACCCTCCTCGAGGTCGATCGCGTGGTCTACGGGCCCATGTCGCTGAGCGCCTAGGCTGGTCGCGTGCAGGCTTACCTCGATCTCGTCCGCCGCATCCTCGACGAGGGCGTGGCCAAGTCCGACCGCACCGGCACCGGCACGCTGAGCGTCTTCGGGCACCAGATGCGCTTCGAGCTCGGGGCCGGCTTCCCGCTGGTGACGACCAAGAAGGTCCACACGCGCTCGGTGTTCGGTGAGCTGCTGTGGTTCCTGCGGGGCGACACCAACGTGCGGTGGCTCCAGGAGCGCGGCATCTCCATCTGGGACGAGTGGGCCGACGAGCAGGGCGACCTCGGGCCGGTGTACGGCGCGCAGTGGCGCTCCTGGCCCGCGCCCGACGGGCGCCACATCGACCAGCTGGCACAGGTCATCGAGCAGATCCGCAGTCATCCCGACAGCCGGCGGCACGTGGTCTCGGCGTGGAACCCCGCGGACGTGCCGGACATGGCGCTCGCGCCGTGCCACAGCCTGTTCCAGTTCTACGTCGCCGACGGACGCCTGAGCTGCCAGCTCTACCAACGTTCGGGCGACGTGTTCCTCGGTGTGCCGTTCAACATCGCCTCCTACGCGCTGCTCACCCACATGGTGGCGCAGGTGACCGGACTGCGGGTCGGCGACTTCGTGCACACCCTCGGGGACGCGCACCTCTACTCCAACCACCTGGAGCAGGCGCGGCTCCAGCTCACCCG
Source organism: Nocardioides panacisoli (assembly GCF_019448235.1). Classification (NCBI taxonomy): domain Bacteria; kingdom Bacillati; phylum Actinomycetota; class Actinomycetes; order Propionibacteriales; family Nocardioidaceae; genus Nocardioides; species Nocardioides panacisoli. The sequence goes on along the minus strand of NZ_CP080409.1, from coordinate 1,318,912 downwards.
CGAGCCGCGGCCGCTCCCGACGCTGCGGCTCAACCCAGCGGTCACCGCCATCGACGAGTTCGAGCTCGAGGACATCACCGTCGAGGGGTACGACCCGCACCCGGGGATCAAGGCGCCCATCGCCGTATGAGCGCGAGGAGCCCCCACGGAGGTACGGCGAGCGCCAGCGAGGTGTGCCGGAGTGAGGCACCGCAGGGCGAGTGCGAGACGAGTGCCGTATGAGCACGCCTCGAGGACGCCGCGTGACGATGGTCGCCGCGCTCGCCGAGAACGGCGTGATCGGTGCCGAGGGCAACATCCCCTGGCACGTGCCGGCCGACTTCCAGCACTTCAAGGCCACCACGTCGGGCCACGTGCTCATCGTGGGACGGACCACGCACGAGGGCATCGGCAGGCCGTTGCCGGACCGCCACACCATCGTGCTCACGAGCAACCGCGACTGGCGCGGCGAGGGCGTCGACGTCGCACACGACATCACCGAGGCACTCGAGCTGGCGGACCGGGTCATCGACGGGCGCGAAGAGGAGTGCGAGGTGATGATCGGTGGTGGGTCGGTCGTCTACGAGGCGGCGCTGCCCTACGCCGACGTCCAGGTGCTCAGCGAGATCCCGGTGTCGCCGGAGGGCGACACCCACTACCCGGAGTTCGACCGTCGCCGCTGGTCCGAGGCCAGTCGGGAGCCCCGCGACGGCTTCACCGTGGTGCGCTGGGAGCGCACCTTCGGCTGCGGTGGGAGCTGAGCGGACCGCGGGGCCGGGGCCCCGACACTGCGCCCGATCGACGCATGCGGCAGGGTCGTGGTCGTGCCCATCGGGCCAGCTCGGGGTGCCGTGGCGGACTCGCCGGTGTTGAAAAGTTGACCGGATTGATACCTGCCCACCCCCGACGAGCCCCCTAGGGTGAGGTGCAAACGACATCGAGGGACGAGGAGTGGATCCCATGCGGCCCAACCGCAATGGCAGGACTCGGACGAAGATGCTGGCGCTGACCGGCGTGGCGGCACTGATGAGCGTCGGCCTCGCTGCGTGCGGCAGCGACGACGGCGGCGGCGACGGGGCCGAGGGGGACCTCCCGCCCAAGGACGAGACGATCCAGATCGGCATCGCCAACGAGCAGCCCTACGGCTACATGGGCGACGACGGCGAGGCCACGGGCTTCTCGCCCGACATCGCGCGGACCGTGCTCGAGGACATGGGCTACACCGACCTGGAGTTCAGCGTGGTCGAGTTCGGCCAGCTGATCAGCGGCATCAACGCCGGTCAGTTCGACATGGTCGCGGCCGGCATGTACCTCAACCCCGAGCGGTCCAAGCAGGTGCTGTTCACCGACCCGAACTACTGCATCCCCGAGGGCCTCGCGGTCGCCAAGGGCAACCCCGAGGGCATCGAGAGCTACGCGACGTTCCGGGAGAACTCCGACCTCACGCTGGCCGTCGCCAGTGGCACGGTCGAGGTCGGCTACGCCGAGTCCGCAGGAGTGCCCAAGGAGCAGGTGAAGACCTTCTCCGGCATCGACCAGATGTACAACGCGCTGGAGGCCGGTGAGGTCGACGCCGTGACCGGCACCGCGCCGACCGTCGACGGCCAGGTCAAGGGCCGCGGCGCGGTCGAGGCCATCGAGCCGTTCTACCCCGAGGCCGCCGAGGGCAACGACCCGATCGTGCAGCCCTGCGGTGGTGTGGCCTTCAACCTCGAGGACCAGGCCTTCAGGGACGCCTTCAACGACGTGCTGACCGAGTACAAGGAGGACGGCACGACCGAGGAGATCATCACCGGCTACCCGGGCTTCTCCACGGAGAACGTCGAGCAGGCCAACGAGCTCACGGCCGACGACTTCAAGTGAGCTGACGCGCTCGGGCCCCGGGCCGGACCCCACGGGGTCGGCCCCGGGCCCGCGGCGCGCGGTCGGAAAGGCTGAAAACCGTGGGTGACCTCCTGCTCGAGCCGAGCCAGTACGAGCTCCTCATCGAGTCGTCGCTGATGACGATCCGGATCCTCGTCGGCGCCTTCGTCCTCGGCATCGTGCTCTCGCTGATCTTCGGCGTGGCCCGGCTGTCCGACGTGGAGTGGGTGCGCGGCGCCGCGTTGGTGTTCGTCGAGCTGGCGCGTGGCAGCTCCTCGATCATCCTGCTGTTCATGGCGGCGTACGCCCTCCCGGCGATCCTGGACATCGACCAGCCACCGTTGCAGTACGCCGCGATCGTGGCACTCGGCATCAACATGGGTGGCTACGGCGCGGAGATCATCCGCGGCGCCATCCTCTCGGTGCCGAAGGGGCAGAACGAGGCGTCGATCTCGCTCAACCTCAGCCCGTTCCAGCGGCTGCGCCACGTGGTGCTGCCGCAGGCGATGACGGTGATCCTGCCGCCGATGGGCAACCTGACCATCGAGATCCTCAAGGGCACGGCGCTGGTGAGCCTGATCGGGGTCACCGACATCATGGGGATGGCCAACAACATCCGCCAGCAGCAGCTCGCGAACGCTTCTGGTTCATTGCCGATCCTCTACCTCAACGTGCTGGTCCTCTACTTCATCCTCTCCCAGGTCGTGAGCATCGCGTTCCGGTTCCTGGAGTGGCAGAACACGAAGCGGTTCAAGGGCGGGCCGACCCTCTCGGCCGACGAACTCCCCGCCTCCATCCGTAGCCAACAGCCGGGAGCAGGAGGATGAGCGCGGACATGACGACCGACACCGACGTGCGCGACGAGCCGCAGATCGAGGAGTTCCGGCCGCACCGCAAGTGGTACCGCCGCCCCGACATCATGGTGCCGCTGGTGCTGGTGCTGCTCGGCTACTCCCTGCTCGTCGGCGGTGTGGACCGGGTCAACTCCTACGACACCTCGATGGAGGCACCCGGCGGCCTGGTCACGTTCGATTGGGCCTTCTTCTTCCACATGGTGCCGCTGATGGTGCAGGGCATGCTGGTCACTGCCAAGGGTGCGCTGCTCGGGTTCGCAGTGGCGATCGTCCTCGGCTTCTTCCTGGCACTCGGACGACGCACGACGTTCAAGCCGGTCAGCTGGCCCACGGCGTTCCTCATCGAGTTCATCCGCTCGACGCCGCTGCTGGTCCAGCTCTTCTTCTGGCAGGCCTTCTTCCGCTACGTCGAGGTCGGTCTCAGCCCGATGACGATCCTGATGGTGGGCCTCGGCATCCACTACGCGACGTACTGCTCGGAGGCCTACCGTGCCGGCATCAACTCCGTCGATGCCGGTCAGTGGGAGGCCGCTACCGCCCTCAACCTCGGCCCCACGACGAAGTGGACGCGGGTGATCATCCCGCAGGCCGTGCCGAACGTGTTGCCCGCGCTGGGCAACTTCCTGGTGGCGGCGTTCAAGGACGCGCCGATGGGCGTGGCCGTCAACGTCCACGGCATGCTCTTTTTTGCGAACCAAGTGCGGGCCGACACCTTCCGCGACACCGAGCCCTACCTGCTGATCGGCCTCGGCTTCCTGATGCTGAGCCTCCCGGCGGCGTGGGCCGTCCGACAACTCGAGAGGAAGATCGCCTATGAGCGCGTCTGAGACCACCGCATCCGTGACGGCTGCCGACAAGAGTGCCGCCGGTGTCACCTTCCGCAACGTCAACAAGGCCTTCGGCACCAACGTGGTGCTGCGCGACCTCGACCTCGACGTCGCGCCGGGGGAGAAGGTCGTCATCATCGGGCCCTCCGGCTCCGGCAAGACCACCATCCTGCGGGTCACCATGACCCTGGAGCGGCCGGACTCGGGCACCGTCAAGATCGGCGACCGGCACCTCTACCACGAGCCGCACGGCGACAAGTTGCGTCCGGCGGGGGAGAAGCACGTCTCCGAGGTGCGCTCCGACATCGGGATGGTGTTCCAGCACTTCAACCTGTTCCCGCACATGACCGCGCTGGAGAACATCATGCTGGCGCCGATGAAGGTGCACGGGAAGTCCCGCGACGAGGCCAGCGAGAAGGGCATGCGGCTGCTGGACCAGGTCGGGCTCGCGCACGCGGCGAACCAGACCCCGGGCCAGCTCTCGGGTGGCCAGAAGCAGCGCGTCGCGATCGCCCGGTCACTGGCCTGCGAGCCGCGCGTGATGCTCTTCGACGAGGTCACCTCCGCGCTCGACCCCGAGCTGGTCGGCGAGGTGCTCAACGTGCTGCGCGACATCGCCGAGGAGGGCAACACCACGATGCTGCTGGTGACCCACGAGATGGGCTTCGCCCGGGAGATGGCCGACCGCCTCCTGATGTTCGACGGCGGCCAGATCATCGAGGAGGGGCGCCCGGCCGACGTCCTGGACAACCCGCGGCACGAGCGCACCCAGGCGTTCCTCGGCGCGGTCAAGGGGCACTGAGGCCCGGCGAGGTCGACGGTCCCGACAGGCTCGACCAACGGCGGGACCGTTCTGGCAGGCTGTCGCCATGGAACTGCGCGTCTTCACCGAGCCCCAGCAGGGCGCGACGTACGACGACCTGCTGGCCGTCGCCCGCACTGCCGAGGAGTTGGGTTTCGGGGCCTTCTTCCGGTCCGACCACTACCTGCAGATGGGCGGAGACGGCCTGCCCGGCCCGACCGACGCGTGGACCACGCTGGCCGGCCTCGCACGCGACACCAGCACGATCCGGCTCGGCACGCTGATGACCAGCGCCACCTTCCGCCACCCCGGCGTGCTCGCCATCCAGGCCGCCGGCGTGGACCAGATGAGCGGCGGACGGGTCGAGTTCGGCATCGGTGCCGGCTGGTTCACCGAGGAGCACACCGCCTACGGCATCCCGTTCCCGGACACCAAGGAGCGCTTCGACCGCTACGCCGAGCAGCTCGAGGTCATCACCGGGCTGTGGGGCACGACGGCGGGGGAGACCTACTCCTTCCACGGCGAACACTACGACCTCACCGACTCCCCGGCACTGCCCAAGCCGACCCAGGACGGCGGTCACCGAGGTGGCCCGCCGGTACTCATCGGCGGCAAGGGGCCACGCCGTACGCCGGCCCTCGCGGCCCGCTACGCCGACGAGTTCAACCTGCCCTTCGTCGACGAGGACTTCACCGCCGCGCAGTTCGGCCGCGTCCGCGCCGCGTGCGAGGAGATCGACCGCGACCCCGACGACCTGACCTGGTCCAACGCCCTCGTGCTCTGCGTGGGCTCCGACGAGGACGAGCTCGCCCGCCGCGCCGCCGCGATCGGCCGGGACGTCGCCGAACTGCGGGAGAACGGGTTCGCCGGCACGCCCGAGGAGGTCATCGACAAGGCCGGGCGGTTCGCCGCCCTCGGCACCGAGCGGCTGTACCTGCAGGTGCTCGACCTGGGCGACCTGGATCACCTCCGGCAGGTCGCGGCCGACGTCATGCCCCATGTCTGATGCGAAGGGATAGCCTGCACCCATGAACGCGCCCCACGCCCCCTTCGGCACCGTGCTGACTGCCATGGCCACGCCGTTCAAGTCCGACGGGACCCTGGACCTGGAGTCCGCACAGCGGGTCGCGCGTCACCTGATCGACCACGGCCACGACGGCATCGTCGTCTCCGGCACCACGGGTGAGTCGGCGACCACGACCAAGGAGCAGGACGGCGAGCTGCTCGCCGCCATCAAGGACGAGGTCAAGGACGACGCCGTCATCGTCGCCGGCATCGGCACCAACGACACCAGCACCTCGACCTGGCTCGCCCAGCAGGCCAAGAAGGTCGGCGCCGACGGCGTGCTGCTGGTGACGCCGTACTACAACAAGCCCGGCCAGCGCGGCATCCTCACCCACTTCCGCCACGCGGTCGACGCCGCCGAGCTGCCGGTGATGCTCTACGACATCCCCGGCCGCACCGGCAGCCAGATCGCGCTCGAGTCCTACCTCGAGATGTCCTCGTGGGAGCAGGTCCTCGCGGTCAAGGACGCCGTGGGCAACTATGCCCGCGGCATCCGGATCGCTGAGCTCGGCTTCGCCATCTACTCCGGGGACGACATCGCCAACCTCGGCTGGCTCGCCCACGGCGCCTCCGGCTTCGTGTCGGTGTGTGGCCACGTGGTCGGCGACCGTCTCCGGGCCATGTACGACGCCTTCCACCACGGCGACCCGCGCTCCGCGCTGGACATCTACACCTCGATGCTGCCCGCCATCGACGCCATCATGGGGCCCGACAACTACGGCGCCACGACCGCCAAGGCATCCCTGCAGCTCCTCGGCGTGCTGGACAACCGTCGCGTGCGGCCGCCGCTGGTCGAGCTCGACGAGGCCGAGGTCGCCGTCCTGCGGGCAGGGCTGGACGCCGCCGGCGTCCTGTGACCCACGACCGCACCCCTTCCCACCCCTGATCCGAGGAGACTCTTGAGTCACCCCCACCCCGACCTGACCGCGCCACCGGAGCTGCCCAAGGGCGGACTCCGCGTCATCCCCCTGGGTGGCCTGGGCGAGGTCGGTCGCAACATGACCGTGTTCGAGTACGACGGCCGCCTGCTCGTCGTCGACTGCGGCGTCCTCTTCCCCGACGACCACCAGCCCGGCGTGGACCTGATCCTGCCGGACTTCTCCGCGATCCGGGACCGCCTCGACGCGATCGAGGCCCTGGTGCTGACGCACGGCCACGAGGACCACATCGGCGCGGTGCCCTACCTGCTGCGCGAGCGGGAGAACATCCCGCTGGTCGGCTCCGAGCTCACCCTGGCCCTGGTGGGCAGCAAGCTGCGCGAGCACCGGCTCAAGCAGACCGTGCAGCACCAGGTCGCCGAGGGCGACACCATCGACTTCGGGCCGTTCCAGCTCGAGTTCGTCGCCGTCAACCACTCGATCCCCGACGCCCTCGCGGTCGCGATCCGCACCGGCGCCGGCACCGTGCTGCACACCGGTGACTTCAAGATGGACCAGTTGCCGCTCGACGGCCGGATCACCGACCTGCGCGCCTTCGCCCGACTGGGGGAGGAGGGGGTCGACCTCTTCCTGGTCGACTCCACCAACGCCGAGGTCCCCGGGTTCACGACCGCTGAGAAGAACATCGGGCCCGTGCTGGAGCAGGTGTTCCGCGAGTCCGACCAACGGATCATCGTGGCCTGCTTCGCCTCCCACGTGCACCGTGTCCAGCAGGCGCTGGACGCCGCGGTCAAGCACGACCGCAAGGTCGCCTACGTCGGCCGCTCCATGGTGCGCAACATGGGCATCGCCCGCGACCTCGGCCACCTCACCGTCCCCCCGGACGTGATGGTCGACGCCAAGGAGCTCGCCGAGCTGCCGCCGGAGAAGCAGGTGCTGATCTCCACCGGCTCCCAGGGGGAGCCGCTGAGTGCGCTCTCGCGCATCGCCCAGCGCAACCACAACTTCGTGCACCTCGAGGAGGGCGACACCGTCGTCCTCGCCTCCAGCCTGATCCCGGGCAACGAGAACGCCGTCTACCGCGTCATCAACGGCCTCGCCCGCTGGGGCGCCCGCGTGGTGCACAAGGCCAACGCGCTCGTCCACGTCAGCGGCCACGCCAGCGCCGGCGAGCTCCTCTACTGCTACAACATCGTCCAGCCGCGCAACGTGCTGCCGGTCCACGGCGAGATGCGGCACATGCTCGCCAACGCCGACATCGCCAGGGCCACCGGCGTGGAGAATGTCGTCATCGCCGAGGACGGTGTGGTGGTGGACCTGGTCGACGGCGTGGCATCGGTGACCGGCAAGGTCGACTGCGGCTACGTGTTCGTCGACGGCCAGACCGTCGGTGACGTCACCGAGTCCGAGCTCAAGGACCGTCGCATCCTCGGCGAGGAGGGGTTCATCTCGGTGATCGTGGTGATCGACTCCGTGGCCGGCAAGGTCTCGGCAGGCCCCGAGATCCACGCCCGCGGCCACGCCTGGGAGGACTCGGACTTCCACGAGATCACCCAGCCGATCATCGATGCGGTCAACCGCTCCATCAACGAGGGCAACACCGACACCTACCAGCTGCAGCAGACCATCCGGCGCACCATCGGCCGCTGGGTCAACAAGACCCACAAGCGCCGCCCGATGATCATCCCGGTGGTCGTGGAAGCCTGATGTTCGTGCCGCGGTGACGCCGCGCGTCGCGACGAGCCCTTCCGTCGCAGAGCACCTGCGCCACGCACGGCGCGACGGATCGGGGAAGCGGATGGTGGCGCGCCGCGCGCGTCTCCGGCGATGCTCCACGGGCTCGTCGCGCCGCACGTCGCCACCGCGGCGGGCGCTCACCTCGACTCCCGCGGCCGACACGCACCTGTGATCCATGGGACTGGTGTGACTTCTGAGTAGGGTCCTCACCATGGCGACCCGTACGTCTTCCCCGCCGCGGTCGCGCAACAAGTCGAGTCAGTCCAAGAAGAAGGGCTCGACGAGTTCGCGGTCGCGGAGTACGTCCCAGAACCGGTCCCGCAAGCCGCGCAGCACCGCGGCCCGGCGACCGGCCCCTCGTGCTGTCCGCAACGGCCCCGGCCCGATCGCGACGGTGTTCCAGGCCCTTGCGCGCGGCATCGCCGCGGTCTGGCTCGGCCTGGCGCACGGCATCGGCGCCATGGCGCGCGGGATCGGCCAGAGCGCGAGGGAGATCGAGCCCGAGCAGCGCCGTGACGGCGCCGGGCTCCTGCTGATCGCACTGGCGGTCGTGGTCGCCGCCGCGGTGTGGTTCCAGGTGCCGGGTGGCTTCATGGACTTCATGCGTGCCGCGACCTCGGGCACGGTCGGCAAGATCGGGTGGCTGGTGCCACTGCTGGTCCTGCTCGCTGCCTGGCGGGTCATGCGCGACCCGGTGCAGAACGGCCCCGCCGGACGGCAGGTCATCGGCTGGGCGTCGTTCGCCTTCGGCATCCTCGGGATCGTCCACATCGCCAACGGCAGCCCCGAGCCCGTGGCCGGCGACACCACGCCGCTGCGCGAGGGCGGCGGCGCCGTCGGGTACGTCGTCTCCGCGCTCCTGCTGGACCTCCTGCGGACGCCGTTCGTGGTGGTGCCCCTGTTGGTGCTGCTGGCCTGCTTCGGCGTGCTCGTCATCACGGCGACGCCGGTCTACCGCGTGCCCGAGCGACTGCGCGACCTGCGTGACTCGGTGTTCGGCCTGCACCCCGCCGACGCCGACGGCGAGGACACCCAGCCGATCGGCCGGGGCAAGCGCCACGCCGGCGACATCGACCCCGAGATGGGCGACCCCGCCTACGACACCCCGGTCGTGGCGGAGCCGAAGAAGAAGCGGCGCCGCAAGAAGGACGGCGACCCCGACGCCACCGAGGAGAGCGCAGTCGTCAACAAGGCCGCCGGCGACGAGGCCCCCGCGGCTGCGTCCTCGAAGGCGGTCGAGCCGGAGACCGGCGAGATCGAGCCGCCGCCGCACGCGGACCTGCCCCAGCGCGTGGAGCAGCTCGCCCTGGCCGGCGACGTCACCTACACGCTGCCCGCGGGCGACGTGCTCAAGCCGGGCACGCCCCACCGGGCGCGCTCCAAGGCCAGCGACGAGGTCGTCAACCGCCTCACGCAGGTGCTCGACGAGTTCGGGATCGACGCCGAGGTCATCGGCTACACCCGCGGTCCGACCGTGACGCGCTACGAGATCGGGCTCGGCGCGGGCGTGAAGGTCGAGAAGATCACCAACATCCAGAAGAACATCGCCTACGCGGTGGCCTCCTCCGACGTGCGCATCCTCAGCCCGATCCCGGGCAAGTCCGCGGTCGGTGTGGAGATCCCCAACACCGACAAGGAGATCGTCTCGCTGGGTGACGTGCTGCGCTCCAACGGCGCCCGCAGCGCCCACCACCCGCTGGTCACCGGACTGGGCAAGGATGTCGAGGGCGGCTTCGTGGTCACGAACCTGTCCAAGATGCCCCACCTGCTGGTCGCCGGTGCGACCGGCTCGGGCAAGTCGAGCTTCATCAACTCCATGATCACCTCGGTGCTGATGCGGGCCACGCCCGATGAGGTGCGGATGATCATGGTCGACCCCAAGCGGGTGGAGCTCAACGCCTACGAGGGCGTGCCGCACCTGATCACGCCGATCATCACCAACCCGAAGAAGGCAGCCGATGCGCTGCAGTGGGTCGTGCGCGAGATGGACATGCGCTACGACGACCTGGCGCACTTCGGGTTCCGCCACCTGGACGACTTCAACAAGGCCGTCCGTGCCGGCACGATCGAGACGCCCCCGGGCAGCGAGCGCGTGCTGCAGCCCTACCCGTACCTGCTGGTCATCGTCGACGAGCTGGCCGACCTGATGATGGTCGCCCCGCGTGACGTCGAGGACGCGGTCGTCCGCATCACCCAGCTGGCGCGTGCCGCCGGCATCCACCTGGTGCTCGCGACCCAGCGTCCCTCGGTCGACGTCGTCACCGGCCTGATCAAGGCCAACGTGCCCTCGCGGCTCGCCTTCGCGACCTCCAGCCTCGCCGACAGCCGGGTCATCCTCGACCAGCCGGGAGCCGAGAAGCTGGTCGGCCAGGGTGACGGACTCTTCCTCCCGATGGGGGAGTCGAAGACGATCCGTGTGCAGGGTGCCTGGGTCACCGAGGCCGAGATCGCCCAGGTCGTCAAGCACTGCAAGGGTCAGCTGGACCCGGTCTACCGCGAGGACGTCACCGCGCCCGCGCAGAGCAACAAGGTGCTCGACGACGACATCGGCGACGACATGGACCTGGTGGTGCAAGCCATCGAGCTCGTGGTCTCCACGCAGTTCGGGTCGACCTCGATGCTGCAGCGCAAGCTCCGCGTCGGCTTCGCCAAGGCCGGGCGGTTGATGGACATCCTCGAGAGCCGCGGCGTGGTCGGGCCGAGCGAGGGTTCGAAGGCACGAGACGTCCTCGTCAAGCCCGACGAGGTCGATGGCGTCATCGCGACGATCCAAGGGGAGGGGTGAGCACCGGTGCACACGACAGAGACCGAGGCCGAGCAGGGCGAGGGTGTGGAGACCGGTGCGACCGCACCGGAGACGATCGAGGTACGCCGCAATGCCGGGCTGTCCGGCGTACTGGTCCTCGCGGCCGGTGCGCTGGCGGTGGCCTTCGGGCTGCGCGCCGTCGACGGCGGCGGCATGCTCGCCTGGGCGCTGTTCGGCGTGATGGCGCTGGTGGGCGTGGTGCACCTCGCAGGCCTGCTGGACAGCCGTGCCCCGCTGCTGGTCGCCGACGACCAGGGCGTGCGGCTGCGTGAGGGCAGCGCTTGGCACGGCATCGGCTGGCGCGACGTCGAGTGCCTGGAGTACCTCCCGCGGCGTGGCCTGCGTGATGGCCACCTGCTCCTCCTGGGTCCCGACCGCGACCAGCTGCTCGTGCCACTGACGCTGGCGACGCGGGTCGGCGGCGCCGATGCCGACTCGCTCAGTGACGAGCTCGCGGGCATGGCCGACGGCCAGGCCGACGTCGTCGAGGTCGTGCCCGGCCTGGACGAGGACGAGCGTGACGACCACGACGACGGCTCCGACGGACCCGGTGGCGACACCGGTGGTGCGCCTGCGGCGTCCCGGGACGAGGACACCCGCTTCATGCCCGAGCTCCGCGAGGGCGACCAGCACTGGAGTGACCTGACCGCGGACGTGCCGCGGCTGCCCACGCCGCGCGAGGGCGTGACCGTCGTGACGACCGAGAGCTCGCTGGCCGGCCAGACCGCGCCGTTGGCCGACCGGGGCCGCCGGGCCGTGGACCGGGTCAGCTCCCTGCTGCACCGTGCCCTCCCGCACGCCCCGCGCACCGACGGCGCCACGGCCCTCGACCACGACCCGGTCACCGAGACGCTGCCGGAGTACGAGGAGCTCACCCGCACCGTCGTGGCCGAGGAAGTCGACGTGGAGGAGGTCGATGTCGACGAGGAGGAGACCCACGTCTTCGGCGTCCGGGTCCTCGGCGCCCCCGCGGCGGACGAGACCGCGCACACCGAGGTGATCGCCCCGGCCACCGCTGCCCAGGACGCGGTCATCGGTGGTGAGCTGCGGCGCGCCCGCGAACGCCTCCGGCTCGGCATCGACCAGCTCTCCGAGCGCACCCGCATCCGCCCCCACGTGCTGGAGGCCATGGAGGCCGACGACTTCGCCGCGTGCGGTGGCGACTTCTACGCCCGCGGCCACCTGCGCACCATCAGCCGCGTCCTCGGCCTGGAGTCGGCTCCGCTCGTGGCGGCGTACGACGAGACCCACGCCGACGCGCCCATCGACCCCAAGCGGGTGTTCGAGTCCGAGCTCGCCACCGGTGCCGGCGGTGCCATCCGCGGCACCCGCGGTGGTCGCAACTGGTCGGTGCTCATCGCGGCCGTCATGGGCGCGGTGCTCATCTGGTCGGTGGCCAGTCTGGTCATGGACGACCCGGCCCCGGTCGGTGACGCGCCCGTGCTCAACCAGAGCGGTGGCATCACCAACCAGGCGCCGGCGGCCGAGGCCGTCCCGGTCACGCTCACCGCAGTCGGCGGCGGCGCCAAGTTGGTCGTGCGCGACGGTGGCGGCGAGATCGTCTTCGACGGCCGACTCGCGTTCGGCCAGAGCACGCAGCTCGACGTGGCACCGCCGGTGCGGATCTCGAGCTCCGACGGCTCGGTGACCGCCTCGCTGGACGGCGCGGAGGCCTCGCGGCTGGGTGAGACCGGCGAGAACGTGACGAAGACCCTCGTCCCGTAGCGCCACCCGATTTCGTCGCCCAGCCCGTCCACGCGCCATACTCATGGACAGCCATGACCACCTCCATCCCATCCGACCGCTCCGCCGAGCCGCTCTCCGTGGCCCTGCTGACGCTGGGTTGTGCCCGCAACGACGTCGACTCCGAGGAGATGGCCGGACGACTGGCCGCCGACGGGTTCCGGCTGGTCGAGGACGCCAGCGAGGCCGACACCGTGGTCGTCAACACCTGCGGCTTCGTCGAGGCGGCCAAGAAGGACTCCATCGACACCGTCCTGGAAGCCGCTGACCTCAAGGACTCGGCCGGCAACGGCGGCCGGGCCCAGGCCGTGGTCGCCGTCGGTTGCCTCGCCGAGCGCTACGGTAGCGAGCTCGCCGACTCCCTGCCCGAGGCCGACGCGGTCCTGGGTTTCGACGACTACGACGACATCGCCGGACGCCTGCGGTCGATCGTGTCCGGCGAGCGCCCACACCCGCACACGCCGCAGGACCGTCGCAAGCTGCTCCCGATCAGTCCCGCGGAGCGGCCCGCCGCGGCCGCCCCGACGAGCGCGGCGCGTACCCGGCTCGACAGCGGGCCGATGGCGCCGCTGAAGCTCGCCAGCGGCTGCGACCGCCGGTGCACGTTCTGCGCGATCCCGATGTTCCGGGGGTCCTTCGTGAGCCGGCGCCCCTCCGACGTCATCACCGAGGCCCGGTGGCTGGCCGACGAGGGCGCGCGCGAGCTGTTCCTGGTCTCGGAGAACTCCTCCTCCTACGGCAAGGACCTCGGCGACATCCGGCTGCTGGAGACGCTGCTGCCCGAGTTGGCGGCCGTGGACGGCATCGCGCGGGTGCGGGTCTCCTACCTGCAGCCGGCGGAGACCCGCCCCGGCCTGGTGGAGCGCATCGCGACGACGCCGGGAGTGGCGCCGTACTTCGACCTGTCCTTCCAGCACGCCGCGCCGACGGTGCTGCGCCGGATGCGTCGCTTCGGTGACCCCGAGAGCTTCCTCGGCCTGCTGGAGCAGGTACGCCGCTACGCCCCCGAGGCGGGCGTGCGCTCCAACGTGATCGTCGGGTTCCCCGGGGAGACCGAGGAGGACCTGCAGACGCTGTGCGACTTCCTGGTCGCCGCGCGGATGGATGTGACGGGTGTGTTCGGCTACTCCGACGAGGACGGCACCGAGGCGGCGGGCTTCGACGGCAAGCACGACGAGGAGGAGATCGCGGCGCGGGTGCGCCACGTCACCGACCTCGTCGGCGAGCTCAACAACGCCCGCGCCGAGGAACGCATCGGCACCACGGTGGAGGTGCTGGTCGAGGACCTCGAGCCCGAGGACCACCCGGCCAGTGCCGTCGAGGGCCGCGCTGCCCACCAGGGGCCCGAGGTCGACGGCACCACCGTGGTCACCGGCGCCGAGAGGGCGCGCGTGGGTGACATCGTGACCGCGACGGTGACCGACCACGACGGGGTCGACCTGATCGCCGCAGCGGGAGGATCCGCATGACCGAGGCCACGCCGGCACCGCCGAGCAACTGGAACCTGCCCAACGCGCTCACCACGCTGCGCATCGTCATGGTGCCGTTCTTCGGGTGGGCGCTGCTGGTCGACGGTGGCGAGTCGATCCTGTGGCGCTGCGTGGCGTTCGCGCTCTTCGCCGCCGCGATGATCACCGACAAGATCGACGGTGACCTGGCCCGCGCCCGAGGCCTGGTCACCGACTTCGGCAAGATCGCCGACCCGATCGCGGACAAGGCCATCACCGGCATGGCCTTCATCGGCCTCTCGATCGTCGAGGCCACCTGGTGGTGGTGGGCGATCACCGCCGTCGTGCTCTTCCGCGAGTGGAGCGTGACCCTGCTGCGGCTGTCGATCCTGAAGAAGGTCGTCGTGCCCGCCGACAAGCTGGGCAAGTGGAAGACCACCGCACAGGGAGGCGCGCTCGGTGCCCTCTGCCTGCCGCTGCTGGACCCGGACCTGCCGTCGGGGCTCCAGACGCCCTTCGAGGTCTGGTACTACCTCGCGCTCGTGCTGTTGGCCGTCGCGGTCGCGCTCACGATGGTCTCGGGCTACCAGTTCTTCAAGGGCGTGTGGGACCAGCGCCACGAGTTGCGCGCACCGGCCGACGACGCCGCACGCTGATGCACGGGACCGGCGCCGCCGAGGCTGCCGAGGAGTGGGCGCGACTGCTGCCCGTGCTCCGCGAGCGGCAGGCCACCGTCGCGACCGCGGAGTCGCTGACCGGCGGACAGCTGGCCGCAGCCCTGACCTCCGTGCCCGGGGCGTCGGCCGCCTTCGCCGGCGGCGTGGTCAGCTACGCGACGGCCGTGAAGGTGTCGCTGCTCGGGGTTCCCGAGGAGCTCGTCGCCGAGCACGGCGTGGTCTCGGCGGCCTGCGCCCGCGCGATGGCGAGCGGGGTCCGCGAGCTCGTCGGGACGTCGTACGGCGTCGCCACCACGGGGGTCGCGGGACCGGAGCAGCAGGAGGGGCACCCGGTCGGCACGGTGTTCGTCGCCGTGGCCGACGCGGACGCCACGGAGGTCCGACAGTTGGCCCTGACCGGCGATCGTGCGGCGATCCAGGCGCGGGCGCTCGTGGCGGCAGTGTCGGAGCTGGCAGCGATGATGGGGACGGAGTGACCCACCCTCGCCCGGAAGTTATCCGACTCCGGTAGCGTTGGTCCCAGCGAGATGAGAGGAGACCGGCATGGCGCTGTTCCGCACCCAGTTGGGTGACGTCCTGCGTGAGCGTCGCGCAGAGCTCGGTCTCACCCTGCGTGAGGTCTCCAAGGAGGCCCAGGTCAGCCTCGGCTACATCTCCGAGATCGAGCGCGGGCAGAAGGAGGCCTCCTCCGAGCTCCTCGGCTCGCTGTGCGTGGCGCTCGACGTCCCGTTGTCGCAGGTCCTGCGCGACGTGGCGGACGCGATCGCGGTCGTCGAGAGCGCCTCGGTCGAGCCGGTGCCCACGCCGATCGGTGCTCGTCGCACCGACGACGTCGTCGCGTCCGCGGCCTGAGTCCCAACCGCTGCGAAGCGGTCGGGATCGCCCCGGTCTTGGACCGGTTGCGCACGATGGAGGCATGAGTTCGCGCTCCCACCGCCCCCGCCGCTCGCCGTCGATCGTGGCACTGGGTCTCGTCGGCGCCCTCGCCGCCGCCTGCGCTGCCGACACCGCCGGTCTCACCAGTGGTGCCGACGTGGCGGACCGACCGTTCGTGATGGAAGAGGTCGACGAGTTCGCCGAGCCGTGGGCGATGGCCTTCCTGCCCGACAGCGGCGACCTCCTGATCAGCGAGCGGGGCGGCACCCTGCACCTGCGGGATGCCGAGACGGGCGACCGCGTCGAGGTGGACGGCGTACCCGACGTCGTGGACGCCGGCCAGGGCGGCCTGGGTGACGTCCAGCCGGGTCCCGACTTCGCCGAGGACCGTCAGGTGTACCTGAGCTGGGTCGAGGAGGGGGACGGTGGATCGGGTGCCGTCGTGGGTCGCGGACGCCTGGCGACCTCCGGGGGCGAGGCGTCGTTGGAGGACCTCGAGGTCATCTGGCGCCAGACCCCGAAGACGTCGGGCAACGGCCACTTCGGGCACCGCATCGAGTTCGACCCCGAGGGCAAGCACCTGTACGTGACCTCGGGTGAACGTCAGATGCAGGACCCGGCGCAGGACACCTCCAACACGCTGGGGTCGATCGTGCGTCTCACCCTCGACGGCGACCCGGCGCCGGGCAATCCGCTGGCCGAGGAGGGCGGTCCGACGGCGGAGATCTGGACGTGGGGCCACCGCAACCCGCTGGGGCTGGACTTCGCGCCGGACGGACGGCTGTGGTCCTCGGAGATGGGGCCCGAGGGTGGCGACGAGCTGAACCTGATCGAGCGCGGTGAGAACTACGGCTGGCCGGAGGCTTCCGACGGCAGCAACTACGGGGGCGGCGAGATCCCCGACCACGAGGAGGGCGACGGGTACGCCGCTCCCGCTGTCTCCTGGAACCCGAGCATCTCGCCGGGCAACCTGCTCGTCTACGGCGGGGACCTGTTCCCGGAATGGCAGGGGGATGCGTTGCTGGGTGGCCTGTCCGGGCAGGCCCTGGTCCGTGTCGACCTCGACGGCGCCACGGCGGGGGACACCGAGACCTTCGACCTGGGTGAGCGCATCCGCGCGGTCGAGGAGGGCCCCGACGGTGCGATCTGGCTGCTCGAGGACGAGGGCGCGGGCCGGCTGCTGCGACTGACCCCGAGCTGACGGGGACCGTCGCCGACTCCGTCGGCTAGGTCGGTGGTCGGGCCACCGTGATGCGGCGGGAGGAATCCTGTGGCGGCGGTCTGCGTCGTCGGTGGAGGATCCACTCGCTCGCACCGAGGTGGTGCAGCTCGAAGCGGTCGTCGTGGGCAGCGCGGTGGTGGTGCCAGCACAGGGGGAGTGCGTTGGCCAGGTCGGTGGTGCCGCCGTCGCCCCAGGCGTGGGGGTGGTGGACCTCGGTCCAGGCGAAGGGCCGGTCGCAGGTGGCGATCGCGCACGAGTCGTGGGTGAGCGCGAGCGCCTGGCGCTGCTTGTCGGTGTGGAGCCTGGTGGTCCGTCCGAGGTCGAGCGGGGTGGACCCGGTGCCGAGGACGGCGGGGACGAGGCCGGCCTCGCACGCGAGTCGTCGGGCGTCGGAGGCGGTGAGGTCGGCGCCTGAGGTCATCGTGGCCACGCCGGCGTCGACGAGGTCCGAGCGCAGGGTGTCGAGGTCGACGGTGACGAGCAGGTTGACCGCGGAGCGGGGGAGACGGTCGGTGGGGAGGTGCTCGATGAGTTCGCACAGCGCGATCCCGAGACGGTCGGCCCAGCCGAGTTCGCTGCCGGGCCCGCCGATGGTGTCGTCGTAGCGCGCCGTGCCGCGGTGGTCGTGGCCGTAGCGGCGCGGCGTGCAGAGGCTGTGCAGCACGGTCTGGAGGAGTTGGCCGTGACGCTCGGGGAGGGTGAACCGGCCGACGTAGCGGCCGTCGCCACGGTCGTGCAGCGTGAGCCAGGTGTCGTTCTCCCCGGTGCGCTCGCTGCGGCGCACCGAGGCGGTGAGGTGGCGTCGGTGCAACTCGGTGTCGATGGTGCGGTAGATGCGGCGCCCGACCCGGCGGAGCTGGGGCGCGGTCATGGGCGCTCCCGAACGGTTGGCCTCACCGGTGGCCTTGCCGATCAGCAGCTCCTGGGCCGCCTCGCGTTGCGCCGGCGTGGCCTCGTCCTCGGTCGCGGCCAGCACGTCGACGATGGTGCGGGCCTGCTCGAGCCTGATCGACCCCTCGGCCAGGGCGGCGACGGTGGTCGGATAGGTCTCCTCGAGTCGCTGCGCCAACAACAGGCCGCCCTTGAGCATCTCCCGACGCGTCCCCGTCAACCGCGCCAACCACGCATCCGTGCCCGTGTCCGCCGCCGCCTCGGCCACCCGCCGCCGGTCCGCCTCCGCAGCGAGCTCGAGCTGCCAGGCCTGCACCTGCGACTCCAACCGCGCCAATGAGGCCACCGAGTCGGCGAGCTCGTGATCGCTGAGCCGGCTCACCTGCGCAGCGGCGCCGGCCATGACCTGGCGCCGCGCCGCGCCGACCCGGTCCAGCACCTCGGTGCTGGTCGGTAGGTCGGCTGCGATGCCCATGGATGAATTCAAGCAGGCACCACCGACATCGAGTCCGGCTCCACACCGGTCCCGGACCCCCGCGTGGGAAGGATCCTCAGGCGCGGGTGATGGCCTCCAGACGGGCGATGCGCTCGGCCATCGGCGGGTGGGTGGAGAACATCTGCTTCAGGTCCTGCGCCCGGAAGGGGTTCGCGATCATCGCGTGGCTGGCGTTCTGCAGCTGTGGCGTGGGGCGCAGCGGCGCCGCGCGGGTGCCCTGCTCGAGCTTGCGCAGCGCCGAGGCCAGGGCCAGCGGGTCGCCGGTGAGAGCGGCGCCGTCCTGGTCGGCGTCGTACTCGCGGGTGCGGGAGATCGCGAACTGGATCACCGATGCCGCGAACGGTGCCAGCAGGGCCATGGCGATCATCGCCAGCGGGTTGGGGGAGTCCTCGTCGTTGCCGCCGAAGAGCGAGGAGAAGGCCAGGAACTGGCCGATGGAGCTGATGATGCCGGCGATCGCCGCGGCGACCGAGGAGGTCAGGATGTCGCGGTTGTAGACGTGCATCAGCTCGTGGCCGAGCACGCCACGCAGCTCACGCTCGTCGAGCAGCTCCAGGATGCCGACCGTGCAGCACACCGCGGCGTTCTCCGGGTTGCGTCCGGTCGCGAAGGCGTTCGGCGCCTGAGTGGGCGACACGTAGAGCCGCGGCATCGGCTTGTCGGCGCGGGCGGAGAGCTCCCGCACGATGCGGTACATCGCCGGGGCCTGCTGCTCGGTCACCGGCTGCGCGCCCATGGCGCGGATCGCCAGCTTGTCGGAGTTCCAGTAGCTGTAGGCAGTGGTGCCGACACCGATCAGCGCGAAGATCCAGATGAAGGCGCTGTTGCCGGTGCCGGCGGCGATCACGCCGCCGACCGCCAGCAGCAGCGCGAAGATCGCGCCGAAGAGGCCGGCCGTCTTGAGTCCATTGAAGTGGCGGTGCACATCTGGTCAACGAACTGCGCCGGGACCCGGTTCCCGACGGTCCGGCGACGTGACGAAGATCAAGTGCGCGGTTGGCAGCCCGGACACCAGTACGTCGTGCGCTCCCGTCCCGGCGGTCCGACCGGCCCGGCCTCGACGGTGGTGCCGCAGCGGCGGCACGGCTGGCGGTGTCGCCGGTAGACCCACATCGGTGCTCGTTGGTTGCCGGTGGTGATCGGCCGCCCGCGCTCCACCGCGACGTGGAGCATCCGGCGGACGCGCTCCACGAACCGCGCGGGGTCGGCGACCTGTGACACGGGACCCTGCGGGTGGACGCCGTGGGCGAAGCAGGACTCGGCGACCCAGATCGTGCCCATCCCCGCGACCACCGTCTGGTCCAGCAGCGCCTCGCCGAGCACGCGGTCGGGATCCTCCGCGAGGCGTGCGCCGGCCGCTGCCGCGTCCCACTCGGCCCCCAGGAGGTCCGGCCCGAGGCGGTCGGTCACCGTCGCCTCCTCCGTGGTCGGGAACAGCTCCACCAGGCCGAGCGCGAAGCCGACGGCGCTACCGTGCTCGGTGGTGAGGACGACCCGGGCGAGGTGTCCCGGACGGTCCCATCGCGCCCCCGGCCGGTAGCTGCGCCAGGTGCCCTCCATCTTCAGGTGCGTGTGCAGCGTCAGCTCGCCGATGCGGGTGAAGAGGTGCTTGCCGTGCGTGGCGGTGCCGTGCACCACGCGGCCGCGGAGGTCGCTGGTGGCGAGCTGCGGCACCCGGAAGTCGCTGCGGGTCACCTCACGGCCGGCCAGTGCGCGGTCCAGCCGGAGCGCGGTGCGGCGTACGGCGTCGCCCTCAGGCACGGATCCGCAGTCCCTGCGGCGTCGCGACGAAGCCCGCCGCCTCCAGGGCGGCGCGCAGTGGTGTCTCCCCGGCGCCCAGCAGCGCCTCGCCGTCGGCGCGCTCGACAGTGAGATGACCCGCGCTGCCGCGGCGTACGGCGTCCGCGAGCGCCGCGGCCGCGGGGCCGAGCTGTGCCGCCTCCTCGCTCCAGGTGAGGAGCGTGCGTCCGCCCCGCTCGACGTAGAGCACCAGCTCGCCGTCGACCAGCACCACCAGACCTCCCGCCTTGCGGCCCGGCCGGTGCCCCCCGTCGCGCGGTGACGGCCAGGCCAGTGCGGCGCCGTAGGGGTTCGCCGGGTCGGTCGCAGCCAGGGCGACGGCTTCGGGCTCGTGGTGGTCGGGCAGGTCGGTGAAGGTGCGCAACCGGTCGACGGCGCCGTTGGTGCCGAACTGGGCGGCTCCGAGCCCCTCAACGAAGTACCCCCGACGACACCGTCCCTGCTCCTCGAACACCGACAGGACGCGGTACGCCGCCGCGAAGCCGCCCGGCAGGTTCTCCGAGGTCACGGCGCCGCGGGTGACCACGCCGTGCCGGTCGAGCAGCCGTTCGGCGCTGGCGTGGCCACGTCGGGTGGGGTCGTCGTCGACCGCCGGCAGCAGCGACCAGCGCCCGGGGGTGTCCGGCGGCCCGGAGCGTGCCACGCGCCCGGGGCGTGCCGGGGCACGCCGCCTCCGGTGGGTCGGCCGCCCACCGCGGACGCGCGCCCGCAGCGGCGCGAGCGAGTCGTTGGTCGCGTGGCCGGACCACACCAGGTCCCACAGCGCGGCGGCCACCTCGGCATCGGTCGGTCGGGTCTCGAGGTCCGCCATCACCTGGTCGGCCAGCTGCCGGAAGAACCAGGCCGCGCCGGGGGTGAAGGCGGTCAGCAGCCGCTCCTGCAACGCCCCCGCGGCATCCTCGGGCTCGGGCAGCGTCAGGTCCGCTTGGTCGGCGAGGTGGAGCGACACCCAGCCGTCGCCACCGGCGAGCGCGCCGTGGCCGGCCCAGAGCACCTCGCCGGAGGTGGTGAGCTCGTCGAGCATGCCCGGCTCGTAGTCCCGCACCCGCGCCGGCAGCACCAAGGCCTCCAACGCGCTCGCCGGGACCGGCGCCCCCGCCAGCTGCTCGACGGCGCGCACGACACCGTCGACGCCGCGGAGCCCCCGGCCGGGGCGGGCGTTCGTCGTGGTCGTGGCGACCTGTTGCCAGGCCTGCGTGAAGCGGGCCAGCGCTGCCGGTGGCACCGGCTCGACCTGCTGTCGCAACCGCGCCAGCGAGCGCCGACGGATCCGGCGCAGGACCTCGGCGTCGCACCACTCCTCGCCCGCGCCGGACGGCCGGAACTCGCCGACCACGACCCGTCCCTGGGCCACCAGTCGGTCGAGGGTGTGGCGCACCACGGCCACGCCGAGTCCCAGGCGGATGGCGACATCGGCGGGCGTGAAGGGCCCGTGGGTTCGGGCGTAGCGCCCGATCAGGTCACCGAGCGGGTCGTCGACGGGCTCGGTGAAGGCGGCCGGGACCCCCGGCGGGACCGGGACGCCCAACCCGTCGCGGAGGCGGGCGACGTCCTCGATGCTGGCCCAGGCCGGCCCGCCCGGCAGCCGCACCTGCACGATCCGCCCGTCGCGGGCCAGCCCGGTCACCCATCCGGTGACGTCGGCGCCGTCGACGGTGCGGTCGGTGACCTCCTCCTGGGTCAGTGGACCGAGCAGGCGCAGCAGGTCGGCGACGCCCTCGGCATCACGGGCGCGTCGGTCGGTGGCGGTGCGCTGCAGCTCCGCGGCCACCTCGGCGAGCACGTCGGCATCGAGCAGCTCGCGCAGCTCGGCGCGGCCGAGCAGCTCGGCGAGCAGTCCCTGGTCGAGCGTCAGCGCCGCCGCCCGGCGCTCCGCCAGCGGCGAGTCACCCTCGTAGACGAACTGGGCGACGTAGCCGAACAGCAGGGTCTGGGCGAACGGCGAGGCCTGCTGGGTGGTGACGTCGGTGACGGTGACCTCGCGACGCTGCACGCGGGTGAGCAGCTGCACCAGGGCCGGGAGGTCGTAGACGTCGTTGAGACACTCGCGGACCGTCTCCAGCAGCATCGGGAAGGACGGGTAGCGGGAGGCGACCTCGAGCAGCTGGGCGGCGCGCTGCCGCTGCTGCCACAACGGGGACCGCCGCCCCGGGTCCCGGCGGGGGAGCAGCAGCGCCCGCGCAGCGCTCTCCCGGAACCGTGCGGCGAAGAGCGCGGAGTTGCCGACCTCGGTGGTGACGAGGTCCTCGATCTCGTCGGGGGTGAAGACCACGAGATCGGCCTCCGGCGGCTCGGCGTCGGTGTCGGGCACCCGGATCACGATGCCGTCGTCGGCGGCCGTCGCCTGCGCCTCGATGCCGTAGCGCTCGCGCAGCCGCACGTTGATCGCCAACGCCCAGGGCGCGTGCACGGCCGTGCCGTAGGGACTGTGCAGCACGAGTCGCCAGTCGCCCAGCTCGTCGCGGCAGCGCTCGACCAACAGCGTCTGGTCGTGCGGCACGATCGTGGTCGCCTCGGCCTGCTCACGCACGTAGGCCACCAGGTTGTCCGCCGCCCAGGCGTCCAGTCCGTCGGCGCGGGCCCGGTCGCGGGCACGGTCGTCGGGCAGCTGCGACAACTCGCGGGTGAAGGCGCCGATCGCCTCGCCGAGCTCGGCGGACCGACCCAGCGTGTCGCCCTTCCAGAACGGCAGCCGCCCCGGCACGCCCGGCGCCGGCGTCACGACGACCCGGTCGTGGGTGATGTCCTCGATGCGCCAGCTGGTCGCGCCCAGGGCGAAGACGTCGCCGACACGGCTCTCGTAGACCATCTCCTCGTCGAGCTCCCCGACCCGTCGACCGGTGCCCTCGCCGGCGAGGAAGACGCCGTACAGCCCGCGGTCGGGGATGGTGCCGCCGCTGGTGACGGCCAGCCGCTGCGCCCCGGGCCGTCCGCTGAGCGTGCCGGTGACCCGGTCCCAGGTGATGCGTGGACGCAGCTCGGCGAACTCGTCGCTGGGGTAGCGGCCCGCGAGCAGGTCGAGCACCGACTCGTACGCCGACCGCGGCAGTCCGGAGTAGGAGGCGGTGCGACGCACCACCTCGAAGAGCTCGTCGACGTGCCAGTCGTCGACCGCGGTGGCGGCCACGACCTGCTGGGCGAGCACGTCCAGGGGGTTGGCGGGGATGCGCAGCGCCTCGATCTCCCCGGTGCGCATCCGGGCGACGCTGACCGCCGCCGAGGCGAGGTCGCCGCGGTGCTGGGGGAAGAAGACGCCTCGCGAGGTCTCGCCGACCTGGTGGCCCGCCCGGCCGACGCGCTGCAGGGCGCTCGCGACGCTCGGCGGGGAGGAGATCTGCAGCACCTGGTCGACCGCGCCCATGTCGATGCCGAGCTCGAGGCTGCTGGTGGCGACGACGGCCGGCAGCCGGCCGCCCTTGAGGTCGTCCTCGATCCGCGCGCGCTGCTCGGCCGAGACCGAGCCGTGGTGGGCGCGGGCGAGGACGCCCTCGCTCCCGGCCGAGGTGCCGGACTGGGCGATCACCTGGGCCGGCGGCTCCAGGTCGTCGGCGGACTCGCCGGTCGCGATCTCGTTGAGTCGTGCGGTGAGGCGTTCGGCGGTGCGGCGGGCGTTGGCGAACACGATGGTCGAGCGGTGCTGCTCGATCAGCTCGGCCACCCGTTCCTCCACGTGGGGCCAGATCGAGGACCGTCGGCGGCCGGCCTCGGCGTCGCCCACGTCGGCCGCCTCCGAGGCGGACGCCCCCAGGTCGGTCATGTCCTCGACCGGCACGACCACCTCGAGGTCCCACTCCTTGGCGGCCGGTGGCGCGACGATGTCGACCGGGTCGGTGCCGCCGAGGAAGCGGGCGACCTCCTCGGTCGGCCGCACCGTGGCCGAGAGGCCGATGCGCTGCGCCGGCCGGGGGAGCAGCGCGTCCAGCCGGGCGAGGCTGAGGCCCAGGTGGGCGCCGCGCTTGGTGCCCGCCACGGCGTGCACCTCGTCGACGATGACGGTGTCGACGTTGCGCAGCGTCTCGCGGACCCGGCTGGTCAGCATCAGGAACAGCGACTCGGGCGTGGTGATGAGTACGTCGGGTGGCCGGCTGCCGAGGCGGCGCCGCTCGGCCGCACTGGTGTCGCCGGAGCGGATGCCGACGGTCACGTCCGGCAGGTCGGTCCCACCCCCGAGCCGCTCGGCGGTCTGCCGGATGCCGGTCAGGGGGGCGCGGAGGTTGCGCTCGACGTCGACGGCCAGCGCCTTGAGCGGGGAGACGTAGAGCACGCGCGTGCGTTGGGAGCGCTCGGCCGGCGGCTCGCTGCTCAACAGGCGGTCGATCGCGGAGAGGAACGCGCTCAGCGTCTTGCCCGAGCCCGTGGGCGCCACCACGAGGGTGTGACGGCCCCGCGCGATCGCGTCCCACGCGCCCTCCTGGGCCGGCGTCGGCTCCGGGAAGGCGGCGGTGAACCACGACCGCGTCGCATCGCTGAAGGAGGCGAGGGCGTCGGTCACCTCCCCAGTCTCACCCACGGCACCGACAGCGCCACCGACGGCGGCACCACGGGGTCGGCTCACCCCTCGGAGCGGACCGTGTGGCGCGCCATCGGCGGGAAGACGGATCGTGCCGGACCGCGGCGGTAGAGCGCTGCCCGCCGGCCACCGGACTCGCCCGGTGCCCCCTGGTCGGCGGTGGGGACGACGAAGCCGTCAGTGCCGAGCACCTTGCGCCGGAAATTGCCCAGGTCCGGCGCGGTGCCCCAGACCGCGGCGTACACCCGTCGCAGCTCGGGCAGGGTGAACGGTTCGGCGACGAACTCGCAGGCCAGCGTGGTGTACTCCAGCTTCGCCCGCACCCGCTCCCGCGCATCCAGCAGGATCTGCCGGTGGTCGAAGGCGAGGTCCGGGGCGTCCTCGCCCTCGAGCAGGTCGTCCACGACCCACCAGCGGGCGTCGGCGGCGTCCGTGCCCGCCTGCGGCTCGGGGAGGTCGGGCGCGAGCGCGACGTGGGCGATCGACACCACCCGCATGCGCGGGTCACGGTCGGGATCGGAGTAGGTGCGCAGCTGCTCCAGGTGCCCGGCGAAGAGCTCCACTCCGGTCTCCTCGTGCAGCTCGCGCCACGCCGCCTGCTCGGCATCCTCCCGCGGCTCGACGAACCCTCCGGGCAGCGCCCAGGCGCCGGCGTACGGCGCCCCGCCGCGCTCGACCAGGAGCACCGACAGCGCACCCTCGCGGATCGTGAAGACGGCCAGGTCGACCGCCACCGCGAACGGCGGGTGGTCGCTCACGGAGCGCTGACCCGCGCGCCGGCGGCGGTCATCTCCTCCAGCGCCGCGGCACTCGTCCCCTCGGCCACGCCTGCGTGGAGGCCGAAGAGGAGACGTACGTCGAACCCCTCGCGGCAGGCGTCGAGCACGCTGGCGCGCACGCAGTAGTCGGTGGCGATCCCGACGACGTCCACCTCGGTGACGCCCGCCTCGCGCAGCACCGTGGCGAGCGCCTCGCCCTGCTCGGTGACGCCCTCGAAGGCGGAGTAGGCGGGCACACCCATGCCCTTGCGGACGTGGTGGGTGACGTGGCCGGTGTCGAAGTCGGGTGCGTACTCCGACCCGTGATCCCCGGACACGCAGTGGACCGGCCAGGTCCGGTTGAAGTCCGGTTCCTCGCCGGGGGCGTGGAAGTGGCCGCCGTTGTCGCTGTCGGCCGCGTGCCAGTCGCGCGAGGCGGCGACCACGGCGTACTCGGTCGCGTGCGCGGCGACGTGGTGGGAGATCCCGCGGGCGACCTCGGTGCCGCCGGTGACGCCGAGGGCGCCGCCCTCGACGAAGTCGTTCTGCACGTCCACGATCAGGATTGCTCGGCTCATCGCTCCTCCTCGGCGATCAGGTACGGCGCCCCGTGGGCCACGGAGCGGGCGTCGGGTGGCAGCGTCGCGAGGGCGCTGCGCGTGAACTCGCGGACCTCGTCCGGCGTCGGCGCGTGCACGACCTCGCCGCGCCGCACGAGCCGCACCTGCACCGGCGCGGCGCCGTCGGGCACCCCGGTGCCGCTGCGGTCGAAGCGCTCGGCGGCGAGGACACCGTCGGCGTCGTACCGGCGCCACGCCTGCTTGCGGCCGCCCACCGAGACCTTCTCGGCCGAGGACTTCGCGACCGGGTGGAGGTGGTCGGCGTCGTCGCCGATGGCGACCAGCTTGTAGACCATGCCTGCGGCCGGGTGGCCGGACCCGGTGACCAGGTGGGTGCCGACGCCGTACCCGTCGACGGGGGAGTCGGCGAGCGCGTCGATCGCGTGCTCGTCCAGGTCGCTGGTGACGATGATGCGGGTCTGCGTCGCGCCGAGCTCGTCGAGCAGCGCCCTGGCCTTGCCGGCCTCCTCGGCGAGGTCGCCGGAATCGATGCGGACGCCACCGAGCGCGGTGCCGGCGACCTCGACGGCGGTGCGGATGCCGTCGGCGATGTCGTAGGTGTCGACCAGGAGCGTGGTGCCCGCCCCGAGTGAGGCGACCTGGCGGCGGAACGCCTCCGCCTCGGTCGGGTGGGACAGGATGAAGGAGTGCGCGGCGGTGCCGATGGTGGGCACGCCGTGGCGCCGTCCCGCCGCGAGGTTGCTGGTGCCGGCGAAGCCGGTGAGGTACGCCGTCCGGGCGGCCGCGACGGCCGCCTTCTCGTGGGTGCGGCGGGAGCCCATCTCCAGCAGCGGCCGGTCGCCCGCGGCGCTGACCATGCGTGCGGCGGCGCTGGCGATCGCGCTGTCGTGGTTGAGCACGCTGAGGACCAGCGTCTCCAGGACCGCGCACTCGCCGAGCGTCCCGGTCACGGTCAGGACGGGGCTGCCGGGGAAGTAGAGCTCGCCCTCGCGGTAGCCCTCGATGTCACCACCGAAGCGGAAGTCCGCGAGGTAGGTGGCGGTGCGGGAGCCGATCACGCCGCTCTCGCGCAGCCAGGCGACCTCGGCGGGGTCGAACCGGAAGTCGGCGAGCTGGGGGAGCAGGCGGCCGAGGCCGCCGAGCACGCCGTAGCGCCGCCCGACGGGCAGGGACCGGGCGAAGGCCTCGAAGACGGCGGGCCGGGCCGCCGCTCCGGACTGGACCCAGGAGTCGAGCATGGTCAGCTCGTAGTGGTCGGTGAACAGTCCGCTCGTCATCGCCCCTCCGGCGTTGTAGTCACTGTGACTATAACACGCCGGGCATTGGCACGACCTAGGCTGCCGCCATGGGTGAGGAGCGACGGCGGACCGAGGCGCTCGCCGTCGCCCACGAGGACCGGATGGCGCGCGTGGACCCCGAGGGACGCCGCCGGCGCGGCGCCTTCTACACCCCGCCGGAGCTCGTCGCCTGGGTGCTGGACCGCGCGCTGGAGGCGGACACCCGCACCGTGCTGGACCCCGCCTGCGGCACCGGCCACTTCCTGGTCGCCGTGGCGCGACGGCTGGGTGTGCGGGCGGCGTACGGCTCCGACACCGACGCGGAGGCGGTCCGGATCGCGCGGCTGCGGTTGCGGGCGGAGGACCCCACGCTCTCCGCGGCCGAGGCGGCACGCCAGGTCCGCGTCGCCGACGGCCTGTCCAGCTGGTCGCCGGGCCGCTTCGACGCCGTCGTCGGCAACCCGCCGTTCCTGGGGCAGCTCCGTCGCCGCACGGCCGGTCGCAGCGCGGGTGTCGGCGCCTACACCGACACCTCGGCGGTGTTCCTGCACCACGCGCTGTCCCTGGTCCGCGAGGGCGGCACCGTGGCGCTGGTCCAGCCCCTGTCGGTCCTCGGGGCGCGGGATGCTGCGCCGGTGCGGGACGCGGTGCTCGCGGTCGGCGGGGTGGTCGCGTTCTGGAGCAGCGCCGCCCCGGTCTTCGGCGGGACGGCCGTGCGCACCTGCGTGCCCGTCGTACGCCGCGGCGCAGCGAGCGCGGACGTCGCCACCTGGCACGGTGCGGACTTCCGCGACAGCGGCACGGTCGCGATGCCCGACGAGCCGTCGGGGGAGTGGGGCGCCCTCGCGGCGCCAGCCTTCGGCGTCCCGTCGGTCGCGCCCGGCCGTGCCGACGGCGGCGTGGTGGGCGACCTGGCGACCTGCACGGCCGACTTCCGCGACCAGTACTACGGGCTGGTGCCCCTCGTGCGGGAGGCCGAGCAGGTGCCCGCCGTGCACCGGGTGCCGCTCGTCACCAGCGGGCTGCTCGAACCGGGGCAGTGCCGGTGGGGTGAGACGCCGACCCGGTTCGCCAAGCAGCGCTTCGCCGCGCCGTCGGTCGACCGCACCGATCTCGCCCACAGCGAGCTCGCCGGCTGGGCGAGCGGCCGCCTCGTCCCCAAGGTCCTCGTCGCGGGGCAGGGGCGAGTCATCGAGGCCGCCGTCGACGCCCGGGGCGACTGGCTGCCCTCGGTGCCCGTGCTCAGCGTCGTACCGCACGACCCGGACGACCCCGACGACCTCTGGCGCCTGCTGGCGGTGACCCTGGCGCCCCCGGTGGTGGCCCACGCGGCGGGCCGCTACCTCGGCACCGGGCTGACGCCCGGCTCGGTGAAGGTGAGCGCCCGGCAGCTCGCCGCGCTCCCACTGCCGGTCGACCGGGCGCCCTGGGACGAGGCCGCCGCCGTGCTTCGCGAGAGCCGCGAGGGGGTAGTCCCTGACGAAAAGCACCCCGAACCGGCGAGTTCGCGTGCTCTTCGTCAGGGACTATCCCGCGTGGCGAGCCTGATGTGCGCGGCGTACGCCGTCACCGACCCGGCCGTGCTCGACTGGTGGCTGGCACGCGCCGGTCGCAAACCCGGGTGAACCCTGTCGGCGCCGCTGCCTAGGATCGGTGGAGTGAGTGACGCGATGATCCGGGCCCGCGGGCTCCGCAAGAGCTTCGGCAGCTTCGAGGCCGTCAAGGGCATCGATGTCGACGTCCGCACCGGCGAGGCGTTCGGCTTCCTCGGTCCCAACGGCGCCGGCAAGTCCTCGACCATGCGGATGGTCGCGGCGGTCTCGCCGGTGACCAGTGGCGAGCTCCGCATCCTCGGGCTCGACCCCGAGCACGACGGCGCCGCCATCCGCAGCCGCCTGGGCGTGTGTCCGCAGGAGGACACCCTCGACCCCGAGCTCACCGTCTACGACAACCTCTTCGTCTACGGCCGGTTCTTCGGCATCCCGCGCCGCGAGGTGCGCCAGCGGGTCGAGGAGCTGCTCGACTTCGTCCAGCTCAGCGACCGCGCCCGTTCCAAGGTCGAGTCGCTCAGCGGCGGCATGAAGCGCCGCGTCACCATCGCGCGTGCCCTGATCAACAAGCCCGACATCCTGCTGCTCGACGAGCCGACCACCGGCCTGGATCCGCAGGCGCGGCACGTGCTGTGGGACCGGTTGTTCCGGCTCAAGCAGCGCGGCGTCACCCTCGTGCTCACCACCCACTACATGGACGAGGCCGAGCAGCTGTGCGACCGCCTCGTCGTGATGGACGGCGGCCGGATCGTGGCCGAGGGCGCCCCGAGCGAGCTGATCCGCGAGCACT
The DNA here is from genome assembly GCF_019448235.1 of Nocardioides panacisoli. NCBI lineage: Bacteria > Bacillati > Actinomycetota > Actinomycetes > Propionibacteriales > Nocardioidaceae > Nocardioides > Nocardioides panacisoli. The sequence continues at coordinate 1,289,482 of NZ_CP080409.1, read as the reverse complement.
CCACCCGCGAGGTGGCCGAGCTCCGGTTCGGCCTCGGCGCCGACGGCAGCCACGAGGCGTACGCCGAGAAGCTGGCCGACCTGGGCCTGCGGGTCGAGGTGCTGCCCGACCGGGTGCTGCTCTACACCGACGACGGCGAGCACGCCCTCGCGCAGGTGCACGAGCGGGGTCTCGACCCCGTCGGCACGCTCGTGCGGCGCGCGAGCCTGGAGGACGTCTTCCTCAAGCTCACCGGCCGGACCCTGGTGGACTGATGACCGATCCCGACCCGCTGGTCGAGCACGTCGAGACGCCTGATCGAGCGGCGACGCGCGCGGCCGAGGACGCCCCCACGGGTTCGCTCGCGCCGCGCCTGCTCGACTACTGGCTCATCGTCCACCGCCGCACCTGGCGGGGCACCGTGCTGTCCTCGCTGCTCTCGCCGTTGCTCTACGTGGTGGCCATGGGCGTCGTGCTGGGTGGGTTCATCGAGGACGACCCGGCACGCCTGGAGGGGGCGGCGTCCTACCTCGCGTTCGTGGCGCCCGGCCTGCTCTCGGCCCAGGTGATGATCACCGCGTTCGGGGAGATGGCCTGGCCGGTGATGGGCGCGGTCAAGTGGGCCCGCACCTACGAGGCCATGCTCGCCAGCCCGTTGCGCGTGCGCGACGTCGTCCACGGCCACCTGGCATTCGCGCTGTCGCGGATCGTGCTGGTGAGCGTGGTGTTCACCGCAGTGCTGGTGCCGTTCGGCGTCTTCGCGACCTGGTGGGCGCCGTTCGCCATCATCGCGGCGCAGGTGCCGCTGGGACTGGCGTTCTGCGCGGCGGTGCACGCCTACACGCTGACGATGCTGAGCGAGTCGGGGATGATGCTGCTCTTCCGGGTCGGGATGCTGCCGATGTTCCTGTTCTCCGGCGCGTTCTTCCCCGTCGCCAACCTGCCGACGGTCCTGGAGTGGCTGGCCCGCGTCACGCCGCTGTGGCACGGCGTCGATCTCACCCGGATGCTCGCGATCGGCGAGGTCGACGTCGGTCTGGCCTTCCTGCACCTGTCCTACCTGTGCGCGATGGCGGCCGCCGGCGTGTGGATCGCGACGCGGGCACTGGAGCGGAGGATGCGCACATGAGCAGCGTGACGCCACCGCGCGCCCGCGACCTGCCCGGTCGCGGCTTCATGGTCGGGCGCATCGTCCACCGCCAGGCCTTGGTGTTCCGCAGCGCCTGGAAGGGGATGCTCTTCGCCTTCCTCGAGCCGATCTTCTACCTGCTCTCGATCGGCATCGGCGTCGGCGCGCTCATCGACGAGTTCAACTACAACGGACAGGTCATCCCCTACGCCGAGTTCGTCGCGCCCGGCATGCTCGCGGCCGCCGCGATGAACGGTGCGATCTTCGACGCGACCTACAACTTCTACTCCTACCTGAAGTTCGACAAGGTCTTCGAGCAGTGGCTCACCACCCCGATGTCGACCATGGACCTCGCGGCCGGCCAGGTCGCCTGGACGCTGGTGCGCGGCGGGCTCTACTCCGGCATCTTCCTGGTCGTCATGCTCGCGATGGGCCTCGTCTCGTCGTGGTGGGCCGTCCTCGCACTGCCGGCGGCCGCACTGCTGACCGCCACCTTCGCCGCGATCGGCATGGCCGCGACGAGCTTCATGCGCTCCTGGCAGGACTTCGACTTCGTCAACCTGCTCGTCCTGCCGATGCTGCTCTTCTCCGGCACCTTCTTCCCGGTCACCGAGCTGCCGGGTGCGGTGCGGTGGGTCGTGGAGTTCACCCCGCTCTACCGCGGCGTCGTGCTCTGCCGTGAGCTGAGCACCGGTGCCCTCAGCGTGGCGTCGTTGGTGTCGGTCGTCTACCTCGTGGCGCTGCTCGGCCTCGGCCTGGTCGTCGTACGACGTCGGCTGGACCGGCTGCTGCTCACCTGAGCGCCACCGGCTGGCAGAGTGGCGGCCATGAGCGCACCAACTGCGGACGTGGCCGTCATCGGCGGCAGTGGCTTCTACTCCTTCCTCAGCGACGTGACCGAGCACGAGGTCGAGACGCCGTACGGCGCCCCGTCGGCGCCGGTCGCGATCGGCACCGTCGCCGGCCGCACCGTCGCCTTCCTGCCACGCCACGGCAAGCAGCACGAGCACCCGCCGCACGGGATCCCGTTCCGCGCGAACCTGTGGGCCCTGGCGTCGCTCGGCGTCCGGCAGGTCCTCGCCCCGAGCGCGGTCGGCGGGCTCCGCGACGAGGTGGCGCCGCGCGACCTGGTGGTGCCCGACCAGCTCGTCGACCGCACCCACCGCCGCACCTCGTCCTACGTCGACGGGCCCGGTGCCACCCACGTGCCCTTCGCCGACCCCTACTGCGCCCGGCTCGGGTCGGCCCTGGCCGAGCGCGACGGCGTGAGCGCCGGCGGCACGCTGGTCGTGATCGAGGGACCCCGCTTCTCCACGCGCGCGGAGTCCCAGCACTACGCCGCCCAGGGGTGGAACCTGATCGGGATGACGGCGGCCCCCGAGGCGATGCTCGCCCGGGAGATGCAGCTGTGCTACCAGACGATCGCACTGGTCACCGACATGGACGCCGGCGTCCCCGGTGGCGCGGCGGTGAGCCAGGCGGAAGTGTTCGCGGTGTTCAAGGAGAACCTCGAGCGGGTCAAGGACGTCATCGTCGAGACGATCGGCGACCTGCCCGACCCGGCCGGGTGCAGCTGTGCCACGTGGGCCGACGGCATCGACTTGACCTACGACGTCCCGGCGCCCCGATGAGGGTGCTGCTGACCGGCGCCGCCGGCTTCATCGGCGGCGCCATCGCCGACCAGCTGCGTGCCGCGGGCGACGAGGTCGTCGCCGTCGACTGCATGCTCCCCGCCGCCCACGGCAGCGCGGCGGTGCCCGAGGGCGTCCACGACCTCGACGTGCGTCAGGCGGCCGACGCCGAGGAGTGGGCCGCACTGCTCGACGGCATCGACGTGGTGTGCCACCAGGCCGCGATGGTCGGGGCGGGCGTCACGCCGGCCGACCTGCCGGCGTACGCCGGCCACAACGACCTGGGCAACGCCGCGCTGCTCGCCGGCATGTACGCCGCTGGCGTCTCGCGGTTCGTCTTCGCCTCCTCGATGGTCGTCTACGGCGAGGGCCGCTACGCGTGCCCGACCCACGGCGTACGCGTCCCGCAGCCGCGGGCCGTCGCCGCCCTGGACGCCGGCGACTTCGACAACCACTGCGACGAGTGCGGTGCCGTGCTGGCATGGGAGAGCGTCGCCGAGGAGACCGAGCTCGCGCCGCGCAGCTCCTACGCCGCCTCGAAGGTCGCCCAGGAGCACTACACGCTCGCGTGGGCTCGGCAGGCCGGGGGAGCGGCGATCGGGCTGCGCTACCACAACGTCTACGGGCCGCTGATGCCCAAGGACACGCCGTACTCCGGTGTCGCGGCGATCTTCCGGTCCTCCCTGGAGCGCGGCGAGGCACCGCAGGTCTTCGAGGACGGTGCCCAGATGCGCGACTTCGTGCACGTCGACGACGTCGCCCGGGCCAACGTGCTCGCACTGCGGGCGGTCGCGGAGGCGCCGGCGGAGTCCTACGCGGCCTACAACGTCGCCTCGGGGCACCCGATCGCGATCAGGGAGGTCGCCGAGATGGTCGGCGAGGGGGCCGGACGCCCCATCCCGCCCGAGGTCACCGGCCAGTACCGCCTCGGCGACGTGCGCCACATCGTCGCCTCGCCCGAGCGCGCCCGCACCGAGCTCGGCTTCACCGCCGAGGTCACCCCCGACGTCGGCCTGCCGGCCTTCGCCACCGCCCCGCTGCGCTCCTAGGTGCCGAGTCGGCGCCAACTCGGCCCACGACCCCGTCGAGTCGGCGCCAACTCGGCCCGGGAATCCATCGAGTCGGCGCCCACTCGGCCCGGCAGAGCCGAGTGGGCGCCGACTCGGCAGGTCACCAGCTGGTGTAGAGCAGGTGCTGCACGATCAGGGCGGCGGCCACCTGCAGGCCGAGGCCGTGGCGGCGCCATCTCTCGGGCAGCAGCGCGCACGAGACCAGGAGCCAGGGCACGAAGATCAGCCAGATGCGCTCGACCTCGGACTTGCTCATCCCCGAGACGTCGGCCAACACCACGCAGGCGACACCCGCGACCGCGATCAGGACGGCCACTCGCCGACCGGCGACGTCCCCGTCCTCGGCGTGCTCCGCGGCGCTCGACCGCCGCAGCACCCCGGGCGCCGCGACGGCGACCGCACCGAGCCCGGCGCCGACAAGTGGCCCGGTCGAGACCAGCAACGCCCCGATGTTGCCCCACCACCAGTAGGTCATCGGACGGTCGGCGGCGATGCCGTCGTGGTAGCGCTCGACGAGCACCGGGTAGGCCTCCCACCAGGCGAAGCCGTACGCCGCGAACACGCCGACGACCACGAGTGCGGCGGGCACCGACACCAGCAAGGGCCGCCAGGAGCGGGCCGCCACCAGGACCGCCACGGCGACCAGCCCGAGGATGGCGAACCCGTAGGAGCAGAAGACGCCGTAGCCCAGCAGCAGGCCGCTGAGGGCGCCCCAACCCACCAGGCCGGCGGTGCGGCCCTCGCGGTCGGCGCGTGCCGCCAGTGCGACGGCGACCATGCCCCAGCAGGCGAGCGCGGTGAACGCGGCGTCGGCGGAGACGGCGAGGAAGAGCGCTGCGGGCGCCATGACCAGGAACGGCGCGGCCCGCCGGGCGACCGACTCCGCCCCGAGCGTGCGCAGCAGCACGAGGACCGCCACCGGGATGGTGGCCGCGATGAGCGTGACGACCGCGCCGGCCGCGAAGTCACCGCCGAGGCCGAGGCGGGCGAGGAGGACGAAGAACAGCAGAGCCCCCGGCGGGTGCCCGGCCACGTGGGTGGGCCAGTTGTCCTCGGCGGGCTTGGGGATCCGGTCGATGAAGCCGTCCAGCAGCGCCGGGACGTCGTCGACGGCCCGCGCGGTCTGCAGGTACTCGTAGGGGTTGCCCAGCACCCGGCTGATCCCGGACTCGCCGTCGACCAGGGCGAGGGAGAACAGCCACGCCGTCCCGACGACGAACGACACGAGCAGCAGTCGCCGCCACGGCAGCCGGTCGGCCAGCTGCACGGCGTACCGCCAGGCGAGCAGCGCGAGCAGCAGCGCGGGCAGCGTGCCGGGGCCGAACCACGTCGGCTCCCAGTACCCGTGCAGCGGGGGTACGACGCCGTCGACCGCCGACCTCGGTGCGCGGGTCCGCACGTCCCAGTCGAGCAGGTGGGGGAGCGTGAAGGTGAGCGCGAGGACACCGAAGGCAGCGAGCAGGCCGAGGAGGGGAGCACGCGTCCGCATGGCTCGACTGTAGGGGGCGCGCACCACCCGGTGAGGGCTGCCGGGGCAGGGTTCAGCGGTTCGTAAGGAGATTCGGTGCCGACACTCAGCCGGACCGGCGACAATGGTGGGATGGCGATCTGTGATCTGGTGCTCCCGTGTCGGGACGAGGCACCTGCTCTCGAGGCACTGTTGCCCCGCATTCCCGCTGAGTTCGCGGTGATCGTGGCCGACAACGGCTCCACCGACGACACCGCGACGGTGGCGCGCCGACTGGGCGCGCGGGTTGTCACCGAGCACCAGCCCGGCTACGGCGCTGCCGTGGCCGCCGGCATCGGCGCCGCGACGGCGGAGTACCTCGCGGTGATGGACGGGGACGGCTCGTTCGACCCCGATGACCTGCTCCCGCTGCTGGCCGAGGTGACCGCAGGCCGCGCGGAGATGGCAGTCGGTCGCCGCCGTCCGGTACGCCGCGGCGTCTGGCCCTGGCACGCCCGCCTGGGCAACCGCCTGGTCCTGGCCTGGTTGCGTCGCCGCGCCGCCCTGACCGTCCACGACATCGCCCCGATCCGGGTGTGCCGGCTGGCCGACCTCGAGGGCCTCCGCGTGACGGACCGTCGCTTCGGCTACCCGGTGGAGCTGCTGCAGAAGGCGACGCGCGCGGGCTGGCGGATCGCCGAGCACGACGTCGCCTACCACCCGCGCGCCGAGGGCACGCGGTCGAAGGTGTCCGGCTCGGTGCGTGGCACCGTCCGCGCTGCCCGGGACTTCGCCCGGGTGCTGTCCGAGGGCGAGCGTGCCGCATGAGCGCCCGGATGCTGGTGATCGCCAAGGCACCGGTGCCCGGTCGGGTCAAGACCAGGCTGGGGGCCGACGTCGGGATGGAGGTCGCCGCCGAGGTGGCGGCGGCATCGCTGCTGGACACGCTGGAGGCCTGTGCCGAGGCGGTAGGTCCGGACCACTGCCACGTGGCGCTGGCGGGTGACCTGGCCGACGCCGTCCGCGGTGATGAGCTGCGCGCTGCGCTCGAGGGCTGGCACGTCACGCCGCAGCGTGGCGACGGTCTCGGCGAGCGTCTCGCCGCCGCCCACGCCGATGTCGCCGGGCCGCGCGTCCAGGTCGGCATGGACACCCCGCAGGTCACCGCTCCGCTGCTCCGCGACGTGGCGACCGGGCTCGACACCCACGACGCGGTGCTCGGCCGTGCCGTCGACGGCGGGTGGTGGGTGCTCGCCCTGCGTGACGCCGCCCCGGCCCGGGTGCTGCCACACGTGCCGATGTCGAGCGAGGAGACCCACGACGCGACCCTCGCCGCGCTGCGTGGTGAGGCGTTGACGGTCGGGGACACGGTCGAGCTGCGCGACGTCGACCACGTCGCCGACGCCGACGCGGTGGCCGCCGACGCGCCGGACAGCCACTTCGCCCGCTGCTGGTCGGGGGTGGTCGTGCGATGAGCCCCGTCGCCGCTGAGAACTTCGCCCGTGCCCTCCAGGGTGAATCGGTCGCCGTCATCGGGCCCGGCGACGAGCGCATGGTGCTCCCGATGGGGGAGTGGCTGCGCGACGCCGACGAGCAGGACCGTGAGTTCCTCGCCCACTGCGTGGGACCCACGATCGACGTGGGCTGTGGCCCCGGCCGGATGACGGCTGCACTCGCCGAGGCCGGCCACGTCACGCTGGGCGTCGACGCCGTCTCCGAGGCCGTGGCCACCACGCTGCGCCGTGGCGGGGTCGCGCTGCACCGCGACCTCCACGACACCCTGCCGGGTGAGGGCCGCTGGGGCACGGCGCTCCTCGTGGACGGCAACATCGGGATCGGTGGTGACCCGGTGGGGCTGCTGCGCCGCATGCGTACCCTGCTCGCCCCCGGTGGCCGCGTGGTCGTGGAGGTCGAGGCGCCCGGCGTCGCCAGCGAGTCGGTCAGCCTGCAGCTGGACTGCGACGGCGAGTTCAGCGAACCCTTCCCGTGGTCCTTCGTCGGAGCCGACGGCATTGAGGAGATCGGTGCCGAGGCGGGCCTGGGGCTGACCGCGCTCCACGCCCACGGGACTCGCTGGTGCGCGGTGTTGGAAGTACCGGCATGAAGCTCCGCGCGCCGGCTCCGGAGCACTTCACCTCGCGACTGCGAGGGGTGGCCACCACGGCGCGCGTCGGCACCTGGCTCGGCATCTGCTTCGGGTTGTGCTTCCTCACCGGCCTGGTGAGCCACTACGCGCAGAACGTCGACCAACCCGTGCCGTTCCCCACCAGCCCGGCCTGGGGCTACCAGGTCACCCAGGGGCTCCACGTGATCAGTGGCACGGCAGCCGTCCCGCTGCTGCTGGTGAAGCTGTGGCTGGTCTACCCGCGGCTGTTCCAGCGTCCGCCCCGCGAGCCGCGACGGCTGCCGCTGGAGGCCCTCGAGCGCGGCTCGATCGCGGTCCTCGTCGCCTCCGGTGTCTTCCTTCTCGCGAGCGGCCTGATGAACGCCGCCCAGTGGTACCCGTGGGAGTTCTCCTTCCGCCGCACCCACTACGCCGCGGCCTGGCTGGCCATCGGCGCCCTGCTGGTGCACATCGGCGTGAAGCTCGCCCTGGTCCGCGAGGGCTGGGCCGAACGCCCCGACACCGAGCCGACCGAGGGTGGTGGCCTCAGCCGCCGTGGCCTGCTGCGCACGACCGCGGCCGCGGCCGGCGTCGCGGTGCTCGCGACCGCCGGCAACACCGTGGGCTGGCTCCGGGAGGTGTCGGCGTTCGCCGTCCGCTCCGGCGAGGGCCCGCAGGGAGTCCCGATCAACAAGTCCGCCGCGGCCGCCGGCGTCACCGAGACGGCCACCGCCGAGGACTACCGCCTCGAGGTCGCGTACGGCGCCACGACGGTCTCGCTGAGCCGTGAGGACCTGCTCGCCCTCCCGCAGCACACCGAGGAACTGCCGATCGCCTGCGTGGAGGGCTGGAGTGCGACGGGCGCGTGGACCGGCCCGCGTGTTCGTGACCTGCTGGAGCTGGTCGGTGCACCCGCCGAGAGCACCGTCGAGGTGATCTCGCTGCAGGAGAGCGGGCCGTTCCGCGCCTCGACCCTGCAGGGCAACTTCGCCGCCGACGACCGCACCCTGCTCGCGCTCGCCCTGGCCGGCGAGCCGCTGGACCTCGACCACGGCTACCCGGCACGGGTCATCGCCCCGAACCGTCCGGGCGTGCTGCAGACCAAGTGGGTCACCCGGCTGGAGGTGCCGGCATGACCGCGCTGCGGATCGCGCTCATCGGGCTCGGTACCCTCGTGGCGGCGTACGGCGGCTATGTGCTGGTGACGCGGCAGGACGGCGACAACCTCCTCTCGGCGGGCACCTGGCTGGTCGGCGGTGTCGTGCTCCACGACGCCGTGCTCGCGCCGCTGACGCTCGCCGTCGCCTTCGTCGCGGTCCGCCTGCTGGCGGCGCCGTGGCGGTTGCCGGCGACGGTGGCGCTGGTGGTCCTGGCGCCGCTGACGCTGCTGGCGGTCCCGGTGCTGGGGCGGTTCGGGGCGCTGGAGGACAACCCGACGCTGCTCGACCGCCCCTACCTCGCCTCGTGGCTCGTCCTCGTGGCCGTCGCGGCGCTGACGGTGGCGGTGGTGGGGTGGGTCCGTGCTCGCGGACCGGCGGTGCGGGGTCGATCAGGAGAGGAGCAGGCCGATGGCACGCGTACTCGTCGTTGACGACGACCCGACGGTGCGGGAGGTCGTGGTGTCCTACCTCCGCGCCCACGAGCACGAGGTGCGCGAGGTGGGCGACGGCGAGAGCGCGCTGAGCACCATGGCGGACTGGTCGGCCGAGCTGGTCGTGCTCGACCTGATGCTGCCCGGCGTCGACGGGCTCGAGGTCTGCACGCGGCTGCGGCGCGACAACGAGGTGCCGATCATCATGCTCACCGCCCTGGGCGGCGAGGCCGACCGCGTCGTTGGGCTCGAGCACGGCGCCGACGACTACGTCGTCAAGCCCTTCAGCCCGCGGGAGCTGGCGCTGCGGGTGGACTCGGTCCTGCGTCGCGCCGGGGCCGGGCCGGCGCTGCCCGAGGTGGTCACCGACGGTGATCTCGTCATCGACGCGGGCCGCCACGAGGCCACGCTGGGCGGCCGTGCACTGTCGCTCACCAGCCGTGAGTTCGACCTGCTACGGTTCCTCGTCGCCCGCGCCGGCACCGCGTTCTCCCGGGAGGACCTGCTGCAGGAGGTGTGGGGCTGGTCGTTCGGCGACAGCTCCACCGTGACCGTGCACGTACGACGCCTGCGCGAGAAGGTCGAGGACGACCCGACGCGGCCGGGTCGCCTCGTGACCGTGTGGGGCGTCGGCTATCGATGGGAGAGTGATGGAGCCTGAGGTCGAGATCGCCCTGGTGGCGGCGATCGCCGCACTGGCGGTCGGCGTGCTCGGGCTGGGCGCGGGATGGCTCGTACGCCGCCGCTCGCTCGCCTTCCAACTGGGGCTCGTCGCACTCGTCGCGGTCACCGCCGTCCTGGCAGGTGTGCTGGCCGTGGCCTGGCGGATGTTCCTCTCCCGCCCCGACCTCGGGGTGGTCACCACGATCACCCTCGTCGCCGGTGTCGTGTCGCTGCTGGTGGCCCTCGTCGTGGGTCGGTTCCTCGCGGCCTGGTCCGAGGCGTTGCGCCAGGAGGTGCGCCAGGTCGGTGACGGCGCGCCGTACGTCCCCGACGGGCGGGGCCCGGCGGAGTTCCGCACGCTGTCGGAGGAGCTGTCCGCCACCCGGGAGCGCCTCGAGGCCGCCCGCACCCGCGAGCAGCGGCTCGAGGAGTCCCGCCGCGAGCTGATCTCGTGGGTCTCGCACGACCTGCGCACGCCGCTGGCCGGCATGCGGGCGATGACCGAGGCCCTCGAGGACGGCATCGCCGTCGACCCGGAGCGCTACCACGCCCAGATCCGCGCCGAGGTGGACCGGATGGTCCGCATGGTCGACGACCTCTTCGAGCTCTCCCGCATCCACGCGGGCGTGCTGCGGCTCGACCCGCAGCCGGTCGTCCTCGGCGACGTCGTGAGTGAGTCCCTCGCCGCTGCCGACCCGATCGCGATGGCCCGCCGGGTGCGGGTCGGCGGCTCGGTCGAGCCGGGCCTGCAGGTGACCGCCGATCCTGCGGGGCTGTCCCGGGTGCTGTCCAACCTGGTCATCAACGCGATCCGGCACACGCCCTCCGACGGTGCCGTCGAGGTCACCGGCCGGATGGCGCCGGAGTGGATCGAGGTCGCCGTGACCGACCAGTGCGGCGGTCTCACCGACGAGGAGCAGTCCCGCGTCTTCGACGTCGCCTGGCAGGGCGGCGCGGCCCGCACCCCCGAACCCGGCGAACAGCGCGGCTCGGGCATCGGGCTCGCCATCGTCAAGGGCATCGTCGAGGCCCACCGCGGCAGGGTCAGCGTGGAGAACGTCGCCGCCGGCTGCCGGTTCCTCGTGCGCCTGCCGCTCGAGGCCCCGGTGTCCGGCCAGCCGTAGCCGGCCCCGTACGGCGTCACCCCGGTCGGTCGCCGGTGGTCGTCCAGTGCAGGTCGCGCTCGGGCGCGTAGCTGCAGTAGGTCCCGGTGTGGACGGCGTGGTGCAGGTGGCGACCGAGGACCGGATGGGCACGATCGATGCGGCGAAGTGCGTCGGCCACGCGCCGGTAGACCGCCTTGCGGGCTCGCTCCACCTCGTCGGGGACGCTCCGCGCGCGTCCCCCGAGGCCGTAGGCGGCCTCGAGCTCGTGCACCAGCCACGCGCGTTCCTCGGCGAGGTGCGCGGAGGGCTCCGCCCGCTCCTCGGCCAGGGTCAGGGCGTCCTCGAGCTCGAGGAGTCGTCGCCGGTAACGGGTGCGGGCCTCGGCGTCGAGGATCGGTGCTGCGGTCCGGGCGACCCGCAGCCCCGGCTCGTCCGGCGGCCCCGCCGCAGCGGCCGACGCCGTCCCCGCCCACAGGTCGATGACGTGTCGTTCCCGCCCGGGCGTGGCGAGCAGCGCTGCGAGGTCGTGCATGCCCTTGCTGTCGCGCAGCGTGACGACGCGACCCTCGAAGGCCACCGTCCAGTACTCGCCGTCGAGTCGGAAGACGTGCTGCATCCCCTCCCGTGGCGTGGTCGACGACGCGGCACGCCCGTCGGGCCGTGCCACCGTCATCACCACGAGCGCCTCGACGATCCCGGGCAACGACACCCGCCGTTCGTCGGTGAACGCGATGCCCGAACCGGGGAGCACGTCGCGGACGGTCCCGGTGACCACGACGCGACCGGCGAGCCCATGGCGCAGCAGGGCGGCGGGAACGGCGGACGCGGGTCCGGCCACGGCGCCGTCCCGGACCTCGCACTCGGCCGTGTGCACCGCGACCACCAGTCGGGCACCGCGCTCCGGGGCGGCCTCGGCCAACCCCGCAGCACATCGCACCGCGCGTGAGGCCGAGTCGAAGAGGATGGCTGACGTGCCCGACGCGGTGATGACCTCCGTGCCGCCCCACCGGCGGGCGTGACGCCGGACGAGCGCCGACGTGGCGGGCTCCTCGGCGTCGGTGGCGAGCAGCGTCACCAGGCGGCGGGTGGCGGGCGCCGCCACCCGTGGGACCCCGAGGAAGTCCCGGACGGCCGCCACGACCGAGGCGGCATCACCCACGTAGGGCAGGTGGTCGACACCCTCCAGCTCGACGAGTCGGGCCCCCGGGATCCTGCGTGCGACGTGCGCGGCGCTGCTGGAGGGGACGATGGAGTCCTGCGACCGATGGAGGACCAGCGTCGGGACCTGCACCGCGGGATAGACCTCGTCGAGGTCGTAGCGGGTCACCGTGTCCATGAAGCGCACCACGGCGTCACGACTGAGCGAGAGCCGCTGCTGCCGGGCGAACCAGGCCACGTAGTCGGGGTCCTCGACGGCCGAGGGCGCGATGAGCCGCACGTGGGCCGCTGCTCCCCGCGCGGTGCCCCAGTCGCGGAAGACGGGGCCGAAGGCGGCGTCGTACTGCTCGGCGTCGAGCAGGCCCCACGGGTGGTCCGCGTCCCGCAGCAGCCGAGAGATACCGCCGTAGAGCACCAGCCGTCCCGTCCGGTCGGGGTACATGGAGGCGAACAGCACCGCCAGGGCACACCCCTCGGACACGCCGAAGATCGAGGCGCGGTGGGAGCCCACGGCGTCCAGGACCGCGACGACGTCCTCGACCCGTTCCTCCAGCGTCGGTGCGAGATGGCGGTCACCGCGGTCGGAGAGCCCACATCCCCGCCGGTCGAAGAGGATCAACCGGGCGAAGCGCGAGAGCTCCTCGAGCATCGCGGCGAGGGACGGCTCCTCCCACTTCACCTCGAGGTGGGTCATCAACCCGAACGCCCAGACCAGGTCGACGGGGCCGCCTCCCACCGTCTGGAAGGCGATCTCGACGTCCCCGGCGCGGGTGTAGCGCGTCTCCGGTGGCTGCATGGCCGTGTCCCTCCGAACCCCCATCTTGGCACGTTCGGCGTCCCGCGACGGCCCACGTCGCGGTGCGACGTACGACGTCGCGCCCACCGGGTGACCGTCCCGGCGACCCGAGGAGAGCACGATGTCCACCACCACCCAACCGATGCAGACCGTCCCGATCGGCGACCACGAGCTGGCCCACCGCACGAGCGGTGACGGCGAGCCAGTCGTGCTGGTCCACGGCGGGTGGGCCGCAGACATGTTGGCCCCCGTCGAACGGGCCGACGCCCTCGCCGGCTACCGGCGGGTGCTCTACCACCGGCATGGCCACGGCCAGAGCCCGCGCCCGCGACCGGTGCGACCGATGACGCTCTCCGACCACGCCCACGACCTGATGGGCCTCCTGGACCGTCTCGACGTCGAGTCGGCACACCTCGTCGGCCACTCACTGGGTGCACTCATCGCACTGACGGCCGCCGCGGATCGTCCCGACCGGGTGGCCTCGCTCAGCCTGCTCGAGCCGCCGGCCCCGTTCTCGCATCCTGCGGCCGCAGACTGGCTGGCGGACGTCGCGCCGGTGGCCGACCGGTACGCCGCCGGCGACGTCGAGGAGGCCGTGACCGCGTTCTACGACGCCACCCTCGCGACGGCGTGGCGCGAACGCATGGACCGGGCCGCCCCGACGGCGTTCGTCGACTCGGTGGACGGTGCGCCCATGGCCATCGAGTCCGACCTGCCGGGGATGGAGTGGACCGAGGGGCTCACCGCCGACCAGGTGGCCGCCGTGCGCTGCCCGGTGCTCCTCGTCGTGGGTGAGAGCACGCGTCCGGTGTTCCAGGCGGCGAGGGAGGTGATCCAGGGGTGGTTCCCCTGGTGCGAGTACACCGGGGTCGCGGGTGCGGACCACCTGCTCCCCGTGCTGGAACCCGACCTCGTCGCGACCACGATCGACCGGTTCCTGCGCGGCGTCGCACGCCAGGAGGCTCGCTAGTCGGCGATGATCGTGGCGAGCGCCGGATCGTCCCCGGCGCGGAGGAGGGGGCCGTGCAGCCGATCGACGAGGTCGTGCGGAGCTACCTGGCCGCAGGTGACGCAGCGGACTACGCGGCCCTCGCCGATCTCCTCCACGACGACCTCGTGACGCACTCGCCGGGTGGCGCGACGACCTTCGGCGTCGCCGACAACGTCGCGGCGTGGCGTACCGCTCACGACGGGCTCGACCGGCTCGGCCACCGGGTCCTGTCGATGGTCACCGCCGGCGAGACCGTCGCGGCACGGGTGCTGGTCACCGGCATCCACGCCGGTCACTTCCTCGGTGTGCCTCCCACCGGTGCCCACCTCAGGGTGGACCAGGCGCTCTTCGCCCGGCTCTCGGGTGGCCGGATCGTGGAGCTGTGGGAGATCGTGGACACCGGGTCGGGACTGCAGCAGATCGGCGTCCTGGGAGACCAGGACCTGGGCCCCGCTCCAGGGTGACGTCCGCCGGCGTGGCAGGTGATGGGCAACACGACGCGCTGGGATCGGATGGGTCCAGGAATGAGTGAGCGCTGGGCGCCGTTGCGCCCAGACCTCCCGGTGAGGGCCGGGGCGCGCCACTGACCCCGCCGACCCGTTCGGGAGGACCCGTGTCCACGACCGCTGCCACGCAGCCACCCCCGTCGGCCCGCTCTGCCGACCAACAGCCCGAGCCGCCGGCGCCCCCGCAGCCGCGGGTCGTCGTCCTCGGGGTGCTCGCGGCCCTGGGGCTGGGCGGTCTGGTGTGGTCGTCCTCCGGCCCGACGACCGCGGCCCTCTACGCGGTCGGTCTGGCGTTCGGTGTGGTGCTCTTCCACGCCCGGTTCGGCTTCACCTCCGCGTGGCGGCAGCTGGTCGCCGTCCGTCAGGGCGCCGGTCTGCGCGCGCACATGCTCATGCTGGCCGTGGCGTGCACCCTCTTCGCGCCGATCCTGGCGACCGGCCTCTCGTTCGGTGGTCCGACGCCGAGTGCGTCGCTCGCACCGCTGGGAGTGGGCGTCGTCGTGGGCGCCCTGCTGTTCGGCGCCGGGATGCAGATCGGGGGCGCCTGTGCCTCCGGCACCCTGTTCGCCATCGGCAGCGGCCAGTCCGCGATCGTGCTGACCCTGGGCGGGTTCATCGGCGGCTCGGTGCTCGGCGCCCGCACCCTCGGGTTCTGGGAGGACGGTCTCCCGGCCGCCGAACCGGTCTCCCTGGCCGACACGCCTGCCGGCTACACCGGCGCCTGGCTGATCTCGCTGACGGTCATCGGCGCGATCGTCGCTGCCACCGTGCTCCTGCAGCGCCGCGGCACGGTCCCGCCCATCGGGCGACCGCCCCACGCGGCCGGCATCGCCCGCGTCCTCCGGGGCACCTGGCCGCTGTGGGTCGGTGCGCTCCTGCTCGCCGGCCTCAACGCGCTCACCCTGCTCCTGCGCGGTGCCCCGTGGGGCATCACCTCGGCGTTCGCGCTGTGGGGCTCCAAGCTCCTCGACCTCGTCGGGGTGGACGTGACCAGCTGGTCCTACTGGCAGGACAACCAGGCCTCCTACGAGGCAGGGGTGCTCGGCGATGTCACGTCGGTGATGGACCTCGGCATCATCCTCGGCGCGCTCATCGCGACCGGACTGGCCGGCAGCTGGGCACTGCATCGTCGAATCCCCGGCCGCCTCGCGCTGGGGGCGGTCATCGGCGGTGTCCTGATGGGCTACGGCGCCCGGATCGCCTACGGCTGCAACATCGGCGCCTACTTCGGCGGCATCGCCTCCTTCAGCCTGCACGGCTGGATCTGGGGCGTCGTGGCGCTGCTCGGGACCTTCGTCGGACTGAAGCTGCGGCCCCTCTTCGGGCTGGGCAACCCCCGCGCCACCGACTCCGCCTGCTGAGGACGGGTGCTCGGCTGGCAGGCATTCGAGCAGCGATGGCCGTGACCCGCTCGTGGCCACGCCACGGACTTGGCAGGATGGTGCCCGTGAGTGACGCACCGCCGTACGAGCCCGACACCAAGGACTGGACCTGGGTGCTGGACCGCCCCTGCCCCGACTGTGGCTTCGATGCCGCCGCCGTAGCGGTGGCGGACCTGGGCGAGGAGGTGCGTGCCAACGCCGCGGCCTGGCCGGAGGTGCTCGGCCGCCCGGGCGCCACGACGCGCCCGGAGCCGACGACGTGGTCGCCCACCGAGTACGCCTGCCACGTGCGCGACGTCCACGGCGTCTTCGCCGGCCGGGTCGCGCAGGTCCTGGCCGAGGACGGTGCCCGCTTCGACAACTGGGACCAGGACGAGGCGGCCGTCGTGGACCGCTACGACCTGCAGTCGCCCGAGGCGGTGCTGCCGTCGTTGGCCGCGGCCGCCGAGCGGGTCGCCGCGGCGTACGACGCCGTGCCCGCCACGGCGTGGGAACGCACGGGGCTGCGCAGCAACGGCAGCCACTTCACGCTCGCCGGGCTGGGCCGCTACCACCTGCACGACGTCGTGCACCACCTGTGGGACGTGGGCTGATGCGACACTCGGAGTTCTGGGACCGGCTGGAGCACCACCTGGGCGACGGGTACGCCGGCGTGTGGGCCGAGCAGTTCGTCATCGGCGACCTCGGGCACCGCACCGTCAAGGAAGCACTCGCGGCCGGCATGACGCCCAAGCAGGTGTGGGCGGCCGTCTGGCCCGCCCTGGAGCTGCCGGCGACCGAGCGATGACCGCCGTCGCGCCCACGGGCGCGGTCGAGCGGGCACGCGTGCACCGACGCACCGTCCGGGTGCTCGTGCTGACCCAGGCCGTCGGCGCCCTCGGCATCACGATCGGCATCGCCACCGCCTCACTGCTCGCCCGTGAGCTCTCCGGCTCCGAGACCCTCTCGGGCCTCGCCCAGACCGCGCAGGTGCTCGGTGCGGCGGTGATCTCGTTCCTCCTGGCGCCGCTGATGCAGGCCCGCGGCCGGCGTGCGGGGCTGGTGACCGGCTACCTCGTGGGCGGCGCCGGTGGGGCGCTGATGGTGCTCGCGGGTGTCGTCGGCTCGATGGTGCTGCTGCTCGTCGGTGCCGTCATGCTCGGCGCCGGCACGTCGGCCAACAGCGCCGCCCGCTACGCCGCGACCGACCTCGCCACCGACGCGACCCGCGGCCGCTCGCTCTCGCTGGTGGTCTGGGCGACCACGATCGGGGCGGTGCTCGGCCCCAACCTGACCGGGCCGGCGGGCTCCTTCGCCCGAGCCGTCGACATCCCGGCCCTGACCGGCCCGTTCGCGTTCGGGGCGATGGGCATGCTGCTGGCCGCGCTGGTGGTCGGCACCCTGCTGCGTCCGGACCCGTTGCGGCTCGCGCAGGCCGCGGAGCGCGACGCCGGCGCCGTCGCGGTGGTGACGGGCACGGTGCTGGGCCGCGCCGTCGCGGCGGTGCGGCAGCGCCCCGTCCTGGGGTACGCCGTCGCCGGGCTCGCGCTCGCGCACGCCTCGATGGTCGGGGTGATGGTGATGACACCGCTGCACATGGAGCACGGCGGCTCGCGGCTCGAGGTGATCGGGCTGGTCATCAGCGTCCACGTCCTGGGCATGTTCGCCTTCTCACCCCTCGTCGGGCTCCTCGTCGACCGGGTGGGTGGTGCCCCGGTCCTCGGTGCCGGGGGAGTGGTTCTCGTGGTGTCCCTGGTCCTGTGCGCCGCCGCCCCGGAGGGCACGTCGTGGCAGGTCTCCACCGGACTCTTCCTGCTCGGCCTGGGCTGGTCGCTGGCGATGGTGTCGTCCTCCACGATGGTCGCCGCACACGCGCCGGCCGAGGCCCGCACCGACGTCCAGGGCGCCTCCGACCTGGCGATGGGGCTGTCCGCGGCGGGTGCCGGGGCCGTGGCCGGGGTGGTGGTCGGCGTGGCCGACTACCCGACGCTGTCACTGGTGACGCTGGCCCTCGCTGCGGGCGTGGTGGGCTGCGGGTGGCGCGCGTACGTGGTCCGTGACGCGACACGCCGCCGCACCTGATCGCCTTCGAACAGGTGTTCGTCTAGATTGGGGCACGTCGCAACGGCACCGACCTCCTCCACAGGCAACGGCCGACGGTTCGTCCACAGGTCAGCGCCTGCCGGACCGAACGGTGCGGCTGGTGTCGGAGGTCGCGGCTAGCGTCCACCGCGAGAGATCGAGAACAACCCACAGACTCCACGAGAAGGAGACCCCCATGGCTGGTGATGAGCGGCAGAAGGCCCTCGACACCGCACTGCTCAACATCGAGAAGCAGTACGGCAAGGGCTCGGTGATGCGGTTGGGCGACGAGTCGCGCGCACCGCTGGAAGTGATCCCGACCGGGTCGATCGCCCTCGACGTCGCGCTCGGCCTGGGCGGCTTGCCCCGCGGCCGCGTGGTCGAGATCTACGGTCCCGAGTCCAGCGGTAAGACCACGGTGGCGCTGCACGCGGCCGCGAGTGCCCAGGCAAGTGGCGGCATCGTGGCCTTCATCGACGCCGAGCACGCCCTGGACCCGGAGTACGCGAAGGCACTGGGGGTGGACACGGATTCCCTGTTGGTCTCCCAGCCCGACTCCGGTGAGCAGGCGCTGGAGATCGCCGACATGCTGATCCGCTCCGGTGCCCTGGACCTGATCGTGATCGACTCCGTCGCGGCGCTGGTGCCCCGTGCCGAGATCGAGGGCGAGATGGGCGACAGCCACGTCGGCCTCCAGGCCCGCCTGATGAGCCAGGCACTGCGCAAGATGGCCAGCGGACTCAACGCCTCGGGCACGACGGCGATCTTCATCAACCAGCTGCGCGAGAAGATCGGCGTGATGTTCGGGTCCCCCGAGACCACCACCGGTGGTCGGGCGCTGAAGTTCTACTCCTCGGTGCGCCTGGACGTGCGTCGCATCGAGACCCTCAAGGACGGCTCCGACATGGTCGGCAACCGCACCCGGGTCAAGGTCGTCAAGAACAAGGTCGCGCCGCCGTTCAAGCAGGCCGAGTTCGACATCATGTACGGCCGCGGCATCAGCCGCGAGGGTGGCCTGATCGACGTCGGTGTCGAGGCGGGCCTGGTCCGCAAGGCCGGCGCTTGGTACACCTACGAGGGCGACCAGCTCGGCCAGGGCAAGGAGAACGCCCGCCAGTTCCTGGCCGACAACCCCGACCTGGCCAACGAGCTGGAGAAGCGGATCCTGGAGCACCTCGGCGTGGGGCCGCAGGTGGACGCCAAGGACGACCTCTCCGACGAGCCGATCGGTGTCGACAGCTTCTGAGCCGTCCTGGGACGGTGACGTCCGCGTCGGTGTCCGGGCGTGGGTCGGCGACCGAGCCGAACCCACGCCGGAGGCCGAGGTGCCACCCGAGCAGGACCCCGAACCCGACCAGGAGCAGGTCGCCCGCAAGATCCTGCTCGACCAGCTGACCGGGCAGGCACGCAGCCGCTCCGAGCTGGCCGAGCGGCTGCAGCGCCGCAACGTGCCGGACACGGTGGCGAGGCGACTCCTGGACCGGTTCGAGGAGGTCGGCCTCGTCGACGACGAGGCCTTCGCCCGGATGTGGGTGGAGAGCCGGCAACGCTCGCGAGGACTGGCCCGCCGTGCCCTGGCCCAGGAGCTGCGGCGCAAGGGCATCGCCGACGACACCGCACGCCACGTGCTCGACGACGTCGATCCCGATGACGAGGAGGAGGCGGCGCGACGCCTGGTGCGCAGGAAGCTGGGCTCCGTGCGCCACGTCGACGACGTCAAGGCCACCCGGCGGCTTGCGGGCATGCTGGCCCGCAAGGGTTACGGTCCCGGCGTTGCCTTCGGGGTGGTCCGCGAGGAGCTGGCCGCGGCCGGCCGGGACGGCGACGTCGACGAGCCACCCACCGAGTGATGGGATGGGCGCCATGACCCATCCGTTGCGGCTGGCCCCCGGGCCGGTGGACCTGTCGGCGTTGTCGACCGAGGAGACCCCCGACTTCGACGGCGGCAAGTCCGAGGGCAAGGAGGAGCTCGCCGAGCTCGGCCCGGAGCTCGCCGACCTGCAGGAGAAGCTCTTCGCCGAGGGCCGTTCGGGTGGCCGGCGCAGCGTGCTGCTGGTGCTGCAGGGGATGGACACCTCCGGCAAGGGCGGCACGGTGCGCCACACGATGGGCCTGGTCGACCCGCAGGGCGTCAGCATCACTGCGTTCGGACCGCCCACGGCCGAGGAGCTCGAGCACGACTTCCTGTGGCGCATCGAGCAGCAGTTGCCCGAGCCGGGACGCATCGGCGTCTTCGACCGCTCCCACTACGAGGACGTGCTGATCGGTCGCGTTCGCGCCCTGGCCGGGCCCGAGGAGATCGAACGCCGCTACGAGGCGATCAACGACTTCGAGGCGCGGGTGGCGGCGTCGGGCACGACGATCGTGAAGTGCCTCTTGCACATCTCGGCGGCGGAGCAGAAGGAGCGTCTCGCCAAGCGGCTCGACCGGCCCGACAAGCACTGGAAGTTCCAGCCCGGGGACATCGACGACCGGAGCCTCTGGCCGGCGTTCCAGGAGGCCTACGAGATCGCGCTGGAGCGCACCAACACCGAGGCCGCCCCGTGGTACGTCGTCCCGGCCGACCGCAAGTGGTACCGCAACCTGGCCGTGGCACGGCTCCTGGTCGACACGCTGCGGGAGATGGACCTCGCCTGGCCGGAGGCCGACTTCGACGTCGCCGAGCAGCAGCGGCGGCTGCGCGACGCGGACCCACTCGGGTGAGCCGGTGCTGACCACCACGGCCGTACGCCGTTACGTGACCCCGCTGCGGGAGGGTGGCTCGCTGCCCGGGCTGGTCGAGGCCGAGGACCTCGGCACCTACGTCTGCAAGTTCCGTGGTGCCGGACAGGGCGCACGCGTGCTGGTGGCGGAGGTCATCGTGGCCGGCATCGCCACCAGGCTCGGGCTGCGCACGCCACGGCTCGCGGTGCTCGACCTCGACCCGGAGATCGCCCGGTTCGAGGCCGACGAGGAGGTGCAGGACCTGCTCAACGCCAGCGCCGGGCCCAACCTCGGCATCGACTTCCTGCCCGGCGCGTTCGGCTTCGACGGCGATCCTGGGGCCACCGCGGGCACCCCGGACGTCGGTGCCACGGTGCTGTGGCTCGACGCGTTCTGTGCCAACGTCGACCGCTCGTGGCGCAACCCCAACCTGCTGCGCTGGCACGGCGAGGTGTGGGTCATCGACCACGGTGCCGCGCTCTACTTCCACCACGCGTGGTCCGGCGGCGTCGGCAGCCCCGATCGTTTCGCCGCCCAGGAGTGGCGCATCGACGACCACGTCTTCGCCGACCGGGTCGAGGCGCTGCCGCGGATCGATGCGGAGGCGCGTGGTCGGCTCGACCGGGCCGTCTTCGAGGAGGTCCTGGCCGAGGTGCCCGATGCCTGGCTCGAGCCGGTTCCCGGGGCGGAGGACCCTGCCGCGTTGCGGGCGGCGTACGTCGCGTTCCTGCTGGCACGGCTCGACAGCACGGCCTGGCTGCCGGGGGTGGCGGCATGAGCCACGCCTACGAGTACGTCGTGCTCCGGTGCGTCCCGCGGGTGGATCGCGAGGAGTTCGTCAACGTCGCCGTGGTGCTGCACTGCCAGGCGGCCGACTTCCTCGACGTGGTGTGGCAGTGCGACGCCGCCCGGCTCCGTGCGCTCGACCCGGACGTCGACGTCGAGTCCGTGTGCGATGCGCTGGACTTCGTCGACGGCGTGTGCGCTGGCGACGCCCGTGGCGGCGCTGCGGCGGCGCGTCCGCGCACCCAGCGCTTCGGCTTCCTCAAGGCGCCGCGCAGCACGGTGGTCCAGCCGGGCCCGGTCCACGGCGGACTCACCGCGGACCCGGACGCCGAGCTGGAACGCCTGGCCGACCGCCTGGTGCGGTGAGGGCCTAGACCGGGACGAGTTCGACGGCGCCCACCGCGTAGCGCGCCAGGACCGCACGGGCGATCTCGGGATGCGCCCCCAACGGCTCCGACACCGCGACGGCGCCGGCCTCGAGGGCGAGCTCACGGGCCCGGTCGTCCAGTGGACCGGGCGCGAGGAAGAGCGAGGCGACCGCGATGTGGCGCCGGCCCTCGGCACGGAAGGCGCGCACCGCCTCGCCGGTCGCGGGCGGCGCCGAGGAGGCGTACGCCGCGGTCACGGGCAGCCTGTGGTGGGCGCCCCACACCCGGGCCAGCCGGGCGACGGCCTGGTTGGCGAGCGGGTCGGTGGAGCCCGCCGCGGCGAGCACCAGGGCGTCCAGCTCACGCACCCGGGCGTCCTTCAACGCCGCGCGCATGCGCTCGTCGAGCACCTCGAGGAACCGCGGCTCGAGACCGAGCACGTCGGTGGTGTGGATCCGCAGGCTGCCGTGTCGTGCCTGGGCACGCTCGAGCTCGTCCGTCACGCGGTCGCCGGACTCCTCGAACTGGGTCAGCAGGAGCGGGACGACCACGATCTCCTCGTGTCCCGCTGCCACCACGCGGTCCACCACGTCCTGGAAGGCCGGCCGGGAGTGGTCGAGGAACGCCCGCTCGATGCGGAGGTCGCGCCGCTGGGCCTTGACCTCCTTGACCAGGGCGGTGACGGTCTTCGAGGTCCGGGTGTCGCGACTGCCGTGCGCCAAGCAGATGAGTGCAGGAGCGGCCATCAGTGCGATCTCCTCTCGGTGGTGGTGGGAGCAGTGGGGAGCTGGTCGTGACGGCTCACGAGTGGATCCCGCACTCGGTCTTGTTGGTGCCGGCCCAACGCCCGCTGCGCGGATCCTCGCCCGGAGCGACCCTGCGGGTGCAGGGAGCGCAGCCGATCGACGGATAGCCGTCGTAGGTCAGCGGGTTGACCAGGACACCGTTGTCCCGGATGTAGTCGTCGACCTGCTGGTCGGTCCAGCGGGCCAGGGGAGAGACCTTGACCTTGGCCTTCTTCGCGTCCCAGCCGACGACGGGTGCGATCACGCGGTTGTGCGTCTCGGCGCGGCGCAGCCCGGTCGCCCAGGCGTCGTACCCGGCGAGCGCGTCACGCAGCGGCGCCACCTTGCGCAGCGCGCAGCACAGGTCCGGATCGCGGCGGAAGAGGTCCTTGCCGTACTCCGCGTCCTGCTCGGCCACGCTCTGCTCGGGCGTGACGTTGACCAGGTTGACGTCCATGGTCGCCTCGACCGCGTCGCGGGTGCCGATGGTCTCGGCGAAGTGGTAGCCGGTGTCGAGGAAGACGACGTCGATCCCGGGCACCACCTTCGATGCGAGGTCGGCCAGCACGGCGTCGGCCATGGAGGACGTCACGCAGAAGCGGTCGCCGAACGTGGCGGCCGCCCACTCGATGATCACCTCGGCCGGCGCCAGCTCGAGCTCGGCGCCCCAGTGGGACACCAGCTCGCGCAGCTCCTCGGGGGAGCGGCCGCCGGGGTGACTGCCGCGGTTGTTGCGGGCTGCCTCGGTCGCGGGCGCAGTCATGCGATGCTCCCGGCCGCGCTCACGACGAGGCTCCCTGGAGCTGCTTGTCGCCGCGCAGCAGGTCTTCCTCCGCACGGGCGACCCAGTCCACGAACGACTCGCTGCCGTCGTTGCGGTCGGCGAGGTAGTTGCCGACCACGGCGCTGACGTAGTCGTCCAGTCCGGCGCTGGTGACCTTGTGGGCGCGCAGCTTGCGGCCGAAGTTGGCCTGCAGGCCGGTCGCGCCGCCCAGGTGGACCTGGAAGCCCTCGACCTGGTTGCCGTCCTCGTCCATCACCAGCTGGCCCTTGAGGCCGATGTCGGCGACCTGCGTGCGGGCGCAGGCGTTGGGGCAGCCGTTGACGTTGACGGTGATCGGCTGGTCCAGGTCGGGGAATCGCCGCTCGAGCTCGGCGATCAGGTCACGCGAGCGGTCCTTGGTGTCGACGATGGCGAGCTTGCAGAACTCGATGCCCGTGCAGGCCATCGTGTTGCGTCGCCAGTTCGACGGCCGTGCCGAGAGACCGATGGCGTCCAGCTTCTCCACCAGCGCCTCGACGTGCTCGTTCTCGACGCCGATCAGCACGATCTTCTGGTACGGCGTGAGTCGGGCGCCCGCGACGCCGTACTCGGCCATCAGGTCGCCCAGGTCGGCCAGCATCGTGCCCGAGACGCGGCCCACGGTCGGTGCGACGCCGATGTAGGACTTGCCGTCGTGCTGCGGGTGGACGCCGATGTGGTCGCGGTGGCCGACGGGGGACTGCGGCGACTCGAGGGTCACCATCTCCTTGCCGAGGTACTCCTTCTCCAGCACCTCGCGGAACTTCTCGCCGCCCCAGTCCTTGACCAGGAACTTCAGCCGGGCGCGGGAGCGCAGTCGGCGGTAGCCGTAGTCGCGGAAGATCGAGGTGACGCCCTCCCAGACGTCGGGGACGTCCTCCAGGGGCACCCACACGCCGAGCTTGGTGGTCAGCTGCGGGTTCGTCGACAGGCCGCCGCCGACCCAGACGTCGAAGCCGGGCCCGTGCTCGGGGTGCATGCTGCCGACGAAGGAGACGTCATTCGTCTCCGGCGACACGTCGTGGCCCGGGTGGCCGGTGAGCGCGGTCTTGTACTTGCGCGGCAGGTTGGAGAACTCGGGGTTGCCGATGTAGCGCCGCTTGATCTCCTCCAGCGCGCTGGTGCCGTCGATGATCTCCTCGGTGGAGACGCCGGCGACGGGGGAACCGAGGAAGGGACGGGGCGAGTCGCCGCAAGCCTCCATCGAGGTGAGGCCGACGTCCTCGAGGCGCTGCCAGATCTCGGGCACGTCCTCGATGCGGATCCAGTGGTACTGGATGTTCTCCCGGTCGGTGACGTCGGCGGTGTCGCGGGCGAAGTCCCGGCCGATCGTGCCGAGCGCGCGGACGGCCTCGGGCGCGAGCAGCGCGCCGTCGGAGCGGACGCGCATCATGAAGTAGCGGTCGTCGAGCTCGTGCTCCTCCAGGGCGCCGGTCTTGCCGCCGTCGATACCGGGCTTGCGCTGGGTGTAGAGGCCCATCCAGCGGAAGCGGCCGCCCAGGTCGGCGGGGTCGATGGAGTCGAAGCCGCGCTTGGAGTAGATGTAGAGGATGCGGTCCCGCACGTTGAGCGGGTCGTCGTTCTTCTTGCCCTCTTCGTTCTTGTTCAGCGGCTCGCGGTAGCCGAACGCCCACTGTCCCTCGGCACGGCGGGGACGCGGCACGTCGGTGTGCTGGGGCGGCTGGGATTCGTAGCGCAGGTCGACCATGGGGTGATGTGTCCTTCGGTGGCTGGCGCCGGCGGCGCCGGTGATCGGGTCGGCAGGGGAGAGGTCAGCCGAGCCGACACATCATGCTGCGGGTGCGCCCGAGATCGACGTGGCGGCGTACCACGAGGTGCGCGTGAGTCGCAGCAGTGACCATGTCAAGAAGTCTCACGGTGCGGACGCGGCTGCCACAAGGCGAGTTCTCATGATGCGGACCCGAGTGTCAGTATGTGGAACACGTGGGGCGTCGTCCCGCGGGGAAGGCGCCGGGGTTGCGACACACGTCACACGGTCGGGCGGGCGCTCCGCGGAGTCGACGGCCCGCTCGTCGCCGCTGCCGCCTAGTGTGTCCTCCATGAGCGACAGTTCCTCCGCCAACCTGGTCAGCAGCGCCTACTCCCAGGCCCTCGAGGTGATCGGACAGGTCGAGCCGCGGGTCGCGGAGGCGACCCGGAAGGAGCTCGCCGACCAGCGCAGCTCGCTGAAGCTGATCGCGAGCGAGAACTACGCCTCGCCGGCGGTGCTGATGACGATGGGCACCTGGTTCAGCGACAAGTACGCCGAGGGCACCATCGGCCACCGTTTCTACGCCGGCTGCCAGAACGTCGACACCGTCGAGGCGCTCGCCGCCGAGCACGCCCGCGAGCTGTTCGGCGCGCCGTACGCCTATGTGCAGCCGCACTCGGGCATCGACGCCAACCTGGTGGCCTTCTGGTCCATCCTTGCCCACCGGGTCGAGGCGCCCACCCTGGAGAAGCTCGGCGCCAAGAACGTCGCCCAGCTCTCCGAGCAGGACTGGGAGGACCTGCGCCGGGAGCTGGGCAACCAGCGGCTGCTGGGCATGTCGCTGGACGCCGGTGGCCACCTCACCCACGGCTTCCGGCCCAACATCAGCGGCAAGATGTTCCACCAGCAGCAGTACGGCACCGACCCCGAGACCGGGCTGCTGGACTACGACGCGGTGCGCGCCAAGGCGCGCGAGTTCAAGCCGCTGGTGCTGATCGCGGGCTACTCGGCCTACCCGCGCCGAGTGAACTTCGCCAAGATGCGCGAGATCGCCGACGAGGTCGGCGCCACGCTGATGGTCGACATGGCCCACTTCGCCGGCCTGGTCGCGGGCAAGGTGTTCACCGGCGACGAGGACCCGGTGCCCCACGCCCACATCGTCACCACCACCACGCACAAGTCCCTGCGCGGCCCCCGCGGCGGCCTGGTCCTCGCCCAGGAGGAGTTCGCGCCCTCGGTGGACAAGGGCTGCCCCATGGTGCTCGGCGGCCCGCTCTCGCACGTCATGGCCGCCAAGGCCGTGGCGCTGGCCGAGGCGCGCACGCAGGAGTTCCGCGACTACGCGCAGCGCATCGCCGACAACGCCCAGTCGCTGGCCGAGGGCTTCCGTTCCCGCGGGGCCAACCTGGTCACCGGCGGCACGGACAACCACCTCGTGCTGCTCGACGTCTCCTCCTTCGGCCTCACCGGTCGGCAGGCCGAGTCGGCGCTGCTCGAGGCCGGGGTGGTCACCAACCGCAACTCGGTGCCGCGCGACCCCAACGGCGCCTGGTACACCTCCGGCATCCGCCTGGGCACCCCCGCGCTCACCACGCGCGGCTTCGGCCACGACGAGTTCGACGCCGTCGCGGACCTGATCGTCCACGTGCTCGAGCACACCCAGCCCGGCACCACCAAGGCCGGCGACACCTCCAAGGCGTCCTTCGTGCTCGGTGACGGCGTCGCGGACAAGGTGCGCGGCGCCTCGGCGGAGATGCTGGACAAGCACCCGCTCTACCCGGGCCTGGAGCTGTCCTGACGAGGCGGCGTACGACGTCCTGACGCGCCGCGATCTCGGTGCGGGCCCTCCCGCGACCGGGGTCGGTTGCTCGCTACCGTGGAGGCCATGACCGCTGAGGAGCTGGGCGCAGCACGCACTGCTGCGTCCGGGTCCTCGCTCCGCCGCTCCCTGCACGTGTCGTGGCGGATCGTGGTCACGACCGTCGGGTCCTGCCTGAAGTACCGCGTCACCGGCCTGGCCGCGGAGGCCGCCTTCTTCGCCGTGCTGTCGGTGCCGCCCCTGGTCTTCGCGCTCGCGGGCGCCGTCGGCTACGTCTCCGACCGCTTCACCGCGGCCCAGGTGGACCAGATCACCTCCTCGGTGGTCGACCTGTTCTCCACCTTCCTCACCGACTCCGCGGTCAACCGGGTGATCCAGCCGACGATGGCGGAGGTGCTCGACGGCGGTCGCTTCGACGTGATCTCGCTCGGCTTCGTGCTGGCACTGTGGTCGGGTTCGCGTGCCCTCAACGTCTTCGTCGACACCATCACGATCATGCACGGGCTCGGCGGTCACCGAGGGATCGTCAAGACGCGGGCCCTGTCGTTCTCGCTCTACATCATGGCGATGGTCACCGGGGGAGTGACGATCCCGCTGGTCGTGGCCGGTCCGACGATCGTGCGCGGGATCCTGCCCGAACGGGCGCTGTTCCTGATGAACTTCTACTGGCCCGTCGTCGTCGTGCTGTGCATCTGCTTCCTCGCCACGCTCTACCACGTGTCGGTGCCGGTCCGGACCAAGTGGCGCTTCAACCTGCCCGGGGCCACGTTCGCACTCCTCGCATGGATCGTCGGCTCGGGCCTGCTGCGGTGGATCCTCACCGTGACGGCGCAGGACTCACGGTCGATCTACGGCCCGTTGGCTGCTCCGATCGCGGTGCTGATCTGGCTCTACGTGGTCGCGATCGCGGTCCTGATCGGCGCCGCGGTCAACGCCGCCTGCGACACCGTCTTCCAGCCCGAGAGCACGACGACCGCCCGCCGCGAGCTCATGGCGCGGCTGCGATCTCGCGTCGCTGAGGCGAGGGAGCGCTGGTGAGACGACCTGATCCTCTAGATTCGGGGCCGTGAGGATGCGAGGAGGCCAGGCGGAGGGCTCCGCCAACGTCGCGCTGCCCGAGCGTGATGCGTCACCGTGGCGACAGCTCGCGGTGCGCCTCGGCGCGGCCGCCGGCATCCTGGTCGGCGCCGCACTGCTGGTCTACTTCGACCGCAGCGCCTACACCGACACCAGCGACGGCTCGGTCTCGCTGGTCGACGCCTTCTACTACACGACCGTCACCCTGAGCACGACCGGCTACGGCGACATCGCGCCCATCGAGACCCACGCCCGGCTGATCAACGCCTTCATCATCACGCCGGCGCGGATCGCGTTCCTGGTCCTGCTGATCGGGACGACGCTCGAAGTCCTGGCCGCCCAGGGGCGCGAACAGTTCCGGATCGCCCGGTGGAGGAAGAACATGGCAAACCACGTGGTGGTCATCGGCTACGGCACCAAGGGCCGTAGCGCGGTGGAGACCCTGATCAACAACGGCCAGGAGCGCGAGCGGGTGGTCGTCGTGGACCCGAGCCAGGACGCGCTCGTCGACGCCCACGCCGACCAACTGGCCGTGATCACCGGTGACGCCACGCGTCGCGACGTCCTGCGTCGGGCCGGCGTCAGCTCCGCCGACCAGGTCATCATCACCACCGACCGCGACGACACCAACGTGCTCGCGACGCTGACGGTGCGCCAGATCAACCCCGACGTGTTCATCGTGGCCGCGGTGCGCGAGGACGAGAACGGCAAGCTGATGCGCCAGTCCGGTGCGAACTCGGTCATCACCTCCGCCGACGCGGTCGGCCGGCTGCTGGGCCTCTCCTCGGTCTCGCCGAGCCTGGGCGAGGTCATGGAGGACCTGCTCTCCTACGGGTCCGGCCTCGAGGTCGCCGAGCGCGAGCTGCTGGTCTCCGAGGTCGGCCAGCCGCCCCAGTCACTGTCGGACCAGGTGATCGCGATCGTGCGCGACGAGAAGGTCTACCGGTACTTCGACCCCGTCGTCGGCGTGCTCGCGCGCGGCGACCGACTGATCGTCGTACGCCCCGCCGAGGAGATGCCGTGGGCGCCGCGGCCGGGCACCCACAACGAGGACCTCGCGGCGGAGGACCGCGGCTGAGCGAGCCGTCGCCTGGTCCGTAGGGACCACCGTCACCCGACCGATCGGGCAGACCTGTGCGACATTGGTCGAATCAACGGCGGTGACTTGAGGATCGCCGGATGATTCTCGCCATGCACCCACTCGCGCCGCTCGCGCGTCTCCTCGTCCTCGGGCTCCTGCTCGGCCACCTCGCCGTCCTCGGGATCGGCACCGCACCCCACGCGGCCGCTGCCGACAAGGATTGCGGCGACTTCGACACCCAGGCCCAGGCCCAGCGGTTCTTCCTCAACAACAACCCCGGCGCCGACCCCCACCGCCTCGACGCCGACGGCGACCGGGTGGCCTGCGAGACCCTGCCCTGCCCGTGCAACAACAGCACCAAGCCCTCCGGCGGCACAAAGGGCACCACGACGCAGCCGAAGGCGAAGAAGACGCTGCGCCAGCGCGGCCGCGTCGTCCGCGTGATCGACGGCGACACCGTCGACGTGCGCCTGGGCAAGCGCGTCAAGCGGGTCCGGATGATCGGCATCAACACCCCCGAGCGTGGACGCTGCGGCTACGGCACGGCGACGCGCAAGCTGACGAGGTTCCTGCCGAAGGGGCAGCGGGTCCTGCTCGTGTCCGACCCGACGCAGGACTACAAGGACCGCTACGGCCGGCTGCTGCGCTACGTGAAGAAGGGCAACTCCGACGCCAACCGACGCCAGGTGAAGTCCGGGATGTCGAGGGTCTACGTCTACCGCAAGCCGTTCAAGAAGGTGTCGTCCTTCCGGTCGGCGCAGCGGATGGCCAAGAACCACAACCGCGGTCTCTGGCGCCAGTGCTGGTGAGCTGACGATCGCCCCGCCGGTCGGGGGACCTTCGTCCCTCGACCGTGGCCCGTCCGACGGGTGCCGTGGCGCCGCCCCACCGTCGAGGCTGGGGGCATGAACACCTCAACGATCCCCAGCGGCGCCGTCGTTGTCGCCTTCGACGGTTCCGACCACGCCGAGCGCGCCGCGCAGTGGGCCGCCACCGTGGCCGACCGCGAGCACCGGCCACTGGTCCTGGTGCACGCCGCCGAGCCGCCCCACCCGTCGTGGGTTGCCTTCCCGGCCGTGCCGCCGGGGGACCTCGCCGCACTCCAGGACTCGGCCCGCGAGGCCGGGACCGCGATGCTGGAGTCCGCTGCCGCCCGGATCCGGGAGGGCCACCCCGAGGTGGAGGTCGTGACCCACGTCGAGATCGGCGACGCGCGCGAGGTGCTTGTCGCACTCTCCGACGGTGCGCACCTGGTCGCGATCGGGTCCCGCGGTCACGGCGCGGTCCGTCGCCTGCTGCTGGGATCCGTCGCCGCGGCGGTGACGCGCCACGCCGCCTGCCCGGTCGCCGTCCTGCGCCCCCACGTCGAGGCGTCGTCGGGTGGCGGCGTACTCGTCGGCATCGATGCCGACGAGCCGGCCGGGGGGACGCTGGACCACGCCTTCCGGGCGGCCTCCTGGGTGCAGTCCCCGCTCACCATCCTGTACTGCTTCTGGGACCCCACCCGGGGCGAGGACGGCGACGCGCTCATCGCCGAGGACGACGCGGCGTACGCCGAGGAGCGGGCGTCGGTGAGCGAGTCGATGGCCGGGCTGCGCGAGAAGTACCCCGACGTCGAGGTGCACGTGCAGCTCGCGCGGGGACTCGTGGACCGGATCATGGTGGAACAAGCGCGCGGTCGCGACCTGCTCGTCGTCGGTGCCCGCTCCCACGGTGCCGTCGCCGAGGCGCTGCTCGGCTCGGTCGCGACCACGATGGTGGAGTACGCGCCGTGCCCGGTCGTCGTCGTGCCGCGCTCCGACGACGCCTGACGGGGGAGGAGCGTGTCAGCCGCCGGTCACCCCTCGGGGGCCTGGTCGTTCTCGGCCTGCAGCTGCTCGACGAACCAGCTGGCCACGGCGGCCGTCACCGAACCGACGAGCGCGATGCCGACCAGCATCAGCGCACCGGCGATGAACCGGCCCTCCGTGGTGACGGGGTAGTGGTCGCCGTAGCCCACGGTCGTCACGGTCACGCAGGCCCACCAGATCCCGTCGCCGACCTCGGTGAGGTTGGCGTCGGGGTGGCCGCGCTCGGCGTCGACGACGGCGAGCGCCGAGAGCCCGATCGTCATCACGGTGGCCCCGACGACGTACGTCGTCACGCGCCGGGCGAGGTTGCGGGTCGCCGACCGCCCGAGCAGGCGGGTCAGCGCGAGCAGCCGCAGCAGGCGTAGGGGCCGCAGCATCGGCAGCGCGATCATTGCGACGTCGTACCAGTGTGTCTTCGCGTAGTGGACGCGCTGCTCGGCCAACGCGAGGCGCACCGCGAAGTCGATCGCGAACGCCGCCCAGACCGTCCAGGACACCACCCACAACCACGTGCGGACGTCGCCGTCGAGGGTGGTGTCGAGGATCGGCCATGCGTAGGCCACCAGGAACGCCAGTGCGAGGAGCACGAGCGGGATCTCCGTGCGCCGCTCCCAGGATTCGACTCGGGTCATGCCTGGTCACGCTAGTGCCACGGTCCGCGCGATAGTGGGATCGAACATGTGTTCTACTGTGGTGTGGTGGCAGCAGGACGGATCAGGCACGTGTGGGCCCGCCCCGACGGGCCCACCGAGATGCCCGGCCTGCTCCTGGGCTGGCAGCGGCAGCGCGACGGCTCGTGGACGGCGCTGGTCACCTATGTGACCCCGCGCGAGCGCATCGTGACCGAGTGGCTCACTCTCGACCAGCTGCGACCCGCTGACACCGCGTCGTACGGCGGCTCCGCCTACGGGTGAACTCGGGCCGGGGCATGACCAAGGTCGTCTCCGACCCGTTGATGAGGCATGTCCTCGAACTCGAGTCCCGTCGACCGCGATGCTCCTGCCACTGGTGAGCAGGTGGTGGCCGTGGGCGCCATCGCCGTCAGCGTCGTGCTGGGTGCGGGTGCGTCCGTCCTACTGGCCGGCGGCGGGAGCGGCTTCTTGGTGGGCGTTCTCGGCGTCTGCGTGCTGGCGGTGGCAGCTGCCATCCGCGTGCCGGTGCGCAACGCCACCGAGGAGCAACTCGGTCGTGCGGCGGCGGCGACGTTCTGGGTGTTGCTCACCGTCGGGTTGTACGCCGTCCTTGCTGCGCATGGGCTCGCGCCGGTCGCGCCGTGGTCCGCGCTCGCCTGACGGGGCCAGCAGCGGCAGCGACGTCCTACCGGTCGCCGTCGTCGAACAGTTGGCCCGCGAGGGCAGCAATGGCCGGCCACCAGGGCGATGCCAGCAGTGCGACCGCGAGGACTGTCAACGCTCCGGCCCACATGCCGGCGATCACCAGGAACGAGGCGAACGCATCACTGACCGTGATCCTCGGCCGATCCTCGCGCTCCGCGCGTTGCCGGTCGCGGATCCTGGCCGCCCAGGCCTCGAAGTCGGGTTCCTCCCGGTGCATCGATACCACCCCCAGGGTCGTCCCGGACCACGCTAGGTGCGGTGCGTGCAGACGGCACGCCCCAAACTGGGGACCGGAACGACACGCTCACGGGCAATACATCACCGCAGACCTGGTCGGCGACTGGCACTACTGGATGGGGGGCGGCACGCTGACCGCCCGCGCGCCCAGTGGGCCCGACCTGAGGTTCCACGACCTGCGGCACACCGGGGCGGTACTCGCCGCCTCCACCGGAGCGACACTGGCCGAGCTCATGTCGAGGCTCGGACACTCCACGGCCGGCGCGGCCCTTCGGTACCAGCACGCCGCGCAAGATCGCGACAAGGCGATCGCGGAAGCGCTGTCTGCACTGGCGGGGGAGTGGGCGCCCACGGTCAACTGGATGTGTGCCGAGGTCAGTCCAACTCGGTGAGCAAAGCCGCCAGTTGGTTGTCGACGATGTCCCTGACAAGTTCCGGGTTGACCCGGAAGTACTCGTGGACAACGACGTTGCGC
Organism: Nocardioides panacisoli; assembly: GCF_019448235.1. Classification (NCBI taxonomy): domain Bacteria; kingdom Bacillati; phylum Actinomycetota; class Actinomycetes; order Propionibacteriales; family Nocardioidaceae; genus Nocardioides; species Nocardioides panacisoli. Next base: position 1,256,837 of record NZ_CP080409.1, on the reverse strand, counting down.
AGGCCCGCGATCGAGGTCCAAGGGATGCTCGCGCGCTCGTGTTTGAAGTCATCGGGCAGAGCCTTGACCGCCTCGCCGATCACCGCGAGGTTGCGGAGCATGGCGTCGTAGGCCATCGGTCCCAACTCCGCCGAATCGAGATGGTCGCGGTATGCGATGCATCTCGAGATCGCACCGCGGATGTCTGCCAACCGCTGCGCTTCCGAGCGACTCACACAGCCACCGCGTCCTTGAGCGCGGTTGCAGAGACCTCATCGCGCAGGAGCGGCGCGGCCACGACATCGACCCGGACCCCAAGAAGCTCACTCAGCTCCTCCGCAAGCCCCGCCACGCGGAGTAGCTCATTGCCTGCCCCTGGCGTCAGGTCGACGAGAAGATCGAGGTCGCTGCCCTCTTCGGCGTCACCGCGCGCCACCGATCCGAACAACCGCGGGTTCGCCGCACTGAACCTTTCCAGCGTCCCAGTCAGCTCACTGCGCTGCTGTTCGAGCGCAGCGCGGAGCCTCAATGCGTGGTCCGTTGGCTCGCTCATGTCACAAGCGTAGCGATATGTGCAGTTGAGTGGAGCGTGCATGAGCCCGATCGCTACGGGGGCGAGGAGGGAACCCTGGCCGGGAGTTGGCGCGTCTACGGTATGAGGACCTCGAGCGAAACGGGCTGGGATGGACAGGAACGCCGAGTTCAGCGCGTACGTCGCGGCCAGGTGGTCGCGGCTCGTTCGGGCTGCTGTCCTACTCGGCTGCTCACAAGTGGAGGCCGAGGACGTGGTGCAGACGGCGCTGATGCGCTGCCTGATTCACTGGAGCAAGGTCCAACGGGCGGAGGACCGTGACGCGTACGTGCACCGCATCGTCGTCAACACCTTCACTTCGTCACGACGACGACGGTGGACACGCGAAAAAGCGACCGCGGACATGCCGGAGGCGTCTACCCCCGATCAGACCTCGAGCATCGACACCGCCGACGCTGTGCTGCGCAGTCTCGATCGGCTCAGCGGCGACCAGCGAACTGCGGTGGTGCTGCGCTACTACGCCCACCTGAGTGAGCATCAGATGGCCGTCGTCCTCGGCGTGGCTCCTGGAACCGTCAAGAGCCGCCTGTCACGAGCGTTGCAGGTCCTCGCCGACGACTCCGACCTGGCCGAACTGCGAGGGACGCCATGACGAACGACCAGCGACTCACCGAACTGCTCGAGCACACCGCCGGTCAGGTCTATGTTCGACCACCACCCGTGGAATCCATGGTCGGTGCCGCCGATCGGGTCCGCCGCCGGCGACGCGCCGGCACCGCAGTCGTGACATCGATACTGGTCATCCTGCTCGGAGGTGTCGCGTTTGCGATCCACGACGCGAACGCCCCCCGAACTCCGGTCGCAGGCGAGGACCACGACTTGGCCAACCCGGATACCGACACGGCGACCGTGTTCCGAGCAGAGTTCAGCTCGATGACCGGGGCCGAGACGCGGGCAGGGGAGTGCCCGACGCTGACCGGGTTCCGACCCGAGGCCGTACCAATTCCCAGCACCGGTGACCGAGCGCGTCATGCTGTCCAAGCCCTCGTAGCCGACCAGAGCCCCGGTCGACCCGCGATTCGCGCATTCTCGCGACCAGACGGGTCCTACAGGGTTCGTTCGGTCGTTCACGACGGCTCGGTGATCAACGTCGACCTCGACAAGGACCCCTGGGACCCGTACCCGACCATCGACATGGCCTGCCCTCCTGACGGGGCGGTGGCGATGCAGCAGATCGTCCGCACCGCTCAAGAGGCTCTCGACTCCGAGGACGCGGTACTGCTCACCGTCAACGGGACCCCCGCACGCGGCATCTGGCTGCACCGGTTGAAAGGTCCCGTCGCTGCCTGGGCAGACACCACCACAGGAACCGACGCGCTGAACGGCAGCTGGGACGTCGTCGCACTCGTCGGCAAGTCGGGCAAGTCGGTGCTGCCGGCGGAGCTGCAGGGCGAGGTGTCCTTGACCTTGGACAATGGCAACCTCGTCGGTGACACCGGCTGCAACTCGCTACGTGGCACCTATGACCGCCGCTCCAACAACAATGGGGCGGGGCAGCGGCTCAGCATCGAGGACCTGGCGGCCACCACTGCCGATTGCGACGTGGAGGCACCATTGCTCGAGCGCCTCAAAGCAGTGCGCTACACCACCGCCGTGGGCGGGGACCGCTACCTCCACTCCGCGACGTGGATGATTGTCGCGCGACTCCAGCGTCGATGATGCTGGCTCGCTTGCGAGCGCGCGCGGCGGGCGACACCTGACAGCACGAACGACCGTCTCCCGTTGCAGCGCAACGAGAGGAGGCCGCGACGTGGCGTCACAGAGGATGGCTGCCGCTGTCGTCGTCCCATACTTCCTCGCCGACCGTCTCCTGTCGCGGATGGGCAATGCCGAGCAGGTCGGCGGCTGAGGCATCGTCACCGTCGTCGGAAGCCCGCTTCAGTATCTGCTCAGCCTTCTGGCGGGGACAGTCCCAGGGGATGACCGCCAGGCGGAGACGGTCCCCCGATTGCAGTCGGACCACCATCAGATGCGTGTCGTCGCTCGGGAACGAACCAATCTTCACGGTCCCGCGGCTGACGCGTACTCGGCGAAGACCGCCAGGACCCGTCCAGTCCGGGCGTGAGTACAACAAGCGGGACACTCGGCCGGTGTCAGGCGGAAAACCATCAACGAGGTCGGCCGATTCGCTCTCCAGGTCCGCGGACTGTGGCCACCAGGCCCCGTCGACCAGGGACGATCGCCCCGATGATTTGAGAGCCAGTCTCAGGGGGATGCGAGGGTGGCCTGCGCTGCTGCTCGAGATGTTCGGGGACGTCTGCACGACGCCTGCCCTTCCTTGCCATCCGGGGCATTCGACGAATGCAGCCCTACGGCGCGATTGATCTACATCCTACTCCCGGCATTCGATTCGGCGGCAATCGCGAACCGTCCGGGCCGGCTTGCGCGTGGTGCTCAAGGAGACGGTGGGAGGTTAGTCAGAGAATGGTCCCCGGGTGCGACACGCCGCAGCGGGCCATATGCGTGCGACGATCAAGCCTGGGGGTGGCCCGGGGAGAACTGATCAGCTCTCCGGGCTGTCGCGGAGGCTGTTCGGCGAATGACTCATGCTCGGTGCGCAAGGAAAGCCACCCACCTCTGGGGGGTGCGAGGCGAGTGGCTTCCAAGGATTGACATTAGGCACGAGAGGACGAGGTGTCACGGGCCGCGTGTGGCCGTCCTCTCCAGCGTGTCCGCTGCCTTGAGCAGCGCCGCAGCCAGCTCCGGCGTCCGAGTGGTCGTCAGTCGCGGCCGTCGTACTCAACGGTGGCCTCTTCGTCTGGGGCGGGCATGCCGTCCGGCGTCATAACGGCCATGACGTACACGAGCTCAGCCGGGTCGCTGGCGTGGATGACGAAGCCCTCCTGGTTCCCCAGATCGGCGATGTGCTCATCCTTGTACACCGTGCACCACTCCGGGCAGACGATCTCCGGGCGAGTCGTGGTGGCAACGACGTAGGGCGCGCGCTCATCGCTGAGCCTGCCGCATCGGCGTGGCACTCTCGCGGCCAAGCTCGAACGCTTGACGGATGTGGCGGTTCTGTTCCACGAGATAGTGGCGCGCTGTTGCTGCCGCCGCGGCAACAGCGACAGCGACCTGGCCGAAGGGGTCAATGCCGAGCACCCAGCCGAGGGGCATCACGGTCGCAACCGTGACCCACAGGGAACAGGCCACAAGCCAGCCTGCACTCACTCCGCGGTCGATCATCGCTGGATCGCCTCCAGCCACTCGGCTGCCCGCTGCGCGTCTTCGGCAAGAGCGCGAACGCCCACGAGCGTAGGAGAGAGCTGCGCCGCATCCATCCAGGTCGTGACCTCACCCGTGACGGCGTCGGTTGCCCCAAAGCAGCCGAGTTGGCCAAAGCGGGGACCGATGTGGCTGCGTTCTAGCGTTGGGCCGGCCTCGCCGTCGGCGGCTTCCCAGTCGCCGTGATCGCGGTTCACCTCGCTGGTATCGACGCACCAGGCCGGACATTCGAGGTGCAGGGGAGTGTCGGTTGCTGTAGTCATGCCGGCGAGGCTGCCCTGGGCCCTCCGACTGAACTTCTTGGGTCATGCCGAGTCCTCTCAATCGGGTGAGAGGGGCGGACCATCGGACACGTGGCCGACACGCAGCCAAACAGAACCGCCCCTGATTCCTGCGTTTCCGCAGGTCAGGGGCGGTTTCCTAACTGTGGGCGATACTGGGTTTGAAATCTACCGAGACGGTTCGGGCGATACTGGACATTGCTGGACAAATGTGTCCTGACCTGCGTAAACGCTATTTTGTATCGCTCGTCCACCTAGACGCACATGGACAGATTCTGACACTCTAGTTGCACGTTGTTGCACGGAATCGGAGGTCAGGAAGTGGCGAGCAGGCGCGGCTTCGGAGCGATCCGCAAGCTCCCCAGCAAGCGGTTCCAAGCCAGCTACACCGGTCCTGACATGGTGCGCCACAAGGCCCCACGGACCTTCCAGGCACGGGAGGACGCGGAGGCATGGCTGGCCGCCCGGCGCGCAGAGATCAACGGCGATGAGTGGAGTCCACCGACCAAGCAGAAGCCGATCACGTTCGGGGAGCACGCGGAACGTTGGTTGACCAACAGGCCGTTGAAGCCGCGGAGCCGATACCACTACCGGGGGATCCTCGACCGTCACATCCTGCCCACGTTCGCCGGTGTGCCGTTGAAGCACATCACCGCAGACCTGGTCGACGACTGGCACTACCGGATGGGGGACGGCACGCCGACCGCCCGAGCGCATGCCTACGGACTGCTGCGGACGATCCTCGGAGACGCGGTGCAACGTCGGTTGATCGAGTACAACCCGTGCCACATCCGGGGCGCGGGCAACACCAAGCGCGTGAAGCAGATCGAGCCCGCCTCCCTCGAGGAGTTGGCAACGCTCACCGAGGCGATGCCGCAGCGGTACCGACTCATGGTTCTGCTGGCAGCTTGGTGCGGCCTCCGGTTCGGGGAGCTTTCTGAGCTGCGCCGCAAGGACCTGGATCTGGCCAACGGCGTGGTGAGGGTCCGCCGCGCCGTCGTCCGCGTGAAGGGTGAGTTCATCGTCGGAACCCCGAAGTCCGACGCCGGAACACGCGACGTGGCGATCCCACCGCACCTACTGCCTGTCGCGAAGGAACACCTGGCAAGCGACATCACCGGTGGCCGTGACGGGCTCCTGTTCCCTGCGGCCGGCGACCCGGGCAAGCATCTGGCCCCAGCGACCCTCTACCGCGTGTTCTACAAGGCCCGCGACGCCGCCGGTAGGCCCGACTTGAGGTTCCACGACCTCCGGCACACCGGCGCGGTACTCGCCGCGTCCACCGGAGCGACACTGGCCGAGCTCATGTCGAGGCTCGGACACTCCACGGCCGGCGCGGCGCTCCGATATCAGCATGCCGCGCAAGATCGCGACAAGGCGATCGCGGAAGCGCTGTCTGCATTGGCGGGGGAGTAGGCGCCCACCGTCAAGTGGATGTGTGCCGAGATCAGTCCAACTCGGTCAGCAGGGCGGCCAGCTGGTTGTCGACGATGTCCCTGACAAGTTCCGGGTTGACCCGGAAGTACTCGTGGACAACGGCGTTGCGCAGGCCTGCGATCGAGGTCCAAGGGATGCTCGCGCGCTCGTGCTTGAAGTCATCGGGCAGAGCCTTGACCGCCTCGCCGATCACCGCGAGGTTGCGGAGCACGGCGTCGTAAGCCATCGGCCCCAACTCTGCCGAATCGAGATGGTCGCGGTATGCGATGCATCTCGAGATCGCACCGCGGATGTCTGCCAACCGCTCCGCTTCCGAGCGACTCACACAGCCACCGCGTCCTTGAGTGCAGTAGCGGAGACCTCATCGCGCAGGAGCGGCGCGGCCACGACGTCGACCTGAGTGCCGAGAAGCTCGCTCAGCTCCTCGCTCAGCCCTGCTAGGCGGAGCAGATCGTTGCCCGCGCCCGGTGCCAGGTCGACGAGGAGGTCCAGATCACTGCCCTCTCGGGCGTCACCGCGAGCCACCGACCCGAACAACCTCGGGTTCGCCGCACTGAACCGGTCCAACACCTCAGTCAGCCCACTGCGCTGCTGGTCCAGCGCAGCGCGAAGCCGCAAAGCGTGGTCAGTCGGTTCGCTCATGACCCAAGCGTAGCGAGATGGGCGTCTGAATGTGGCGTGCCACAACGGATGGGCTCACAGGGCGACCCAGTGCGGGATCGTGCTCCAGTTGCCCTGAGTCGCGCGTACGGTCATGGCTGTGGTCATTGATATGCAGCGAAGCGTCCTGCTGGGCGTGCGAGAGAAGCGCGCGCTTATCGCCGTGCCGACTCCGAAGCCTCCCCCGGGCACCGCGTTCCCGCCACGGCGGCTGATGCTTCGGGGAGTACCTGTCTTCGAGCTGGGCCTGTGGTGCGGGACCTGCCCCGCACTCTTCAATAAGTTGAACGAGCCCGAAGTCGCGGACCTCAGCGTTGCGAACGAGCGCCTCAATGTCGGCCTCGATGCGATTGACGCTGAGATCTTGCGAGCCTTCGGGAGGGTTCTGCCCAAGTCGGACTACACGGCGCTCTTGCTGGATCTATCCCCCCAACTGGTGACGCCCGGGAGCACGTCCGACTACTTCAGTCACGAGCAGGTCGCCACCTGGGGCGTGGACCCCGTCGTCGGTTCACCCGAGAACCCGGCCACGCCCTACTACCGAACCTTCGAGACTCCGCTCGGGCAGGAGCAGCACCTATACGAGTTCGTCGTGCCGATGGTTCCGCCCGCCTGGAATGACCAACAACGCGTCGATGAGTACAGCGACAATCCTGGAACGACGCCAGCGACCGCTGTTGCGTACTCGCTCCTCGACGTAATCCAGCCCGCCATGGACGAAGGCGATGACTACTACGAGCACTGGGTGCTCAGCCACTTCCTGCTCGACGGTCACCACAAGGTGTACGCGGCTGCGACTGCCGGGAGACCGATCCGGCTGCTCAGTTTCTTAGACGAGCACATAAGCATTGCGTCGCAGAATGAACTCTCGACACTCGTACAGGCACGCTCCAAGAAGCGTCAGGCGAGAAGCCGACCATAGACCGAGCCCAACCCTTGCGCGCGCTCATCGGCATCTCCGCGCGTTCCGCAAGGGGATCGTCTACCGAGACCTGCGTTCAAGGTCTTGTGTGATCCGGCTTCTCGACGTGGGTATCGATGAGGAATCCGGCGATTGCGAACCCCGTGTTGACGGCTAACTTGGCGTGTCGTGGTGCCGGGCCGACCGAACGCTTTCCCCGCCCGTGAGCGTCGCTGAGCGCGTTCCGCATTGCTGCCAAACCGCCCACAAGTGTCGCCGCACCGCTGAGTATCTGCTTGATGATCTGCTCGGTGTGCTGGTCAGGAGATACCTCCATGGCTGCCGACGCCGTCTTGTAGAGCCTGGAGAGGTCCCAACTGTCGTCATAGTCCACAGCGCGCTCGTCACAGATGTGCTTACAGACGCTCTCAAGAGTTGTTCGCGTGGCGGTGATCGCTCCGTCGGGATCGGTGGTCACTTTGTTCAATGCAGCGTTCCAGGACTTGGCGACCGCCTGCCAGTTCTCCAATCTCACCAAGGCTGCGCTTGCCGCATCAGCGCCAAGCGCTCCCTCGGAGAGGAGCAGGGAGCGTAGCTTCGCAAGTTCGTCCTCAGTGGGCATACCGTGTGCGACCCTGCCCTCGTACTCGCATAGTTCGAACAGGAATGCCTTTTGTTGCTCAAGAGGCATCGACTTGAGGCCATCTTGGAAGATCTGCCACCGAGATGGACTGCCGCCGCCCCAGCCCTGATAGGGCCCGAGCGCGTCGGTGTAATCGGCGAAGAGTTCGTGGAGTTCCGGGCCGCTAAAGCCCGTCTCGCGCGCAAACAGGTCAGTCGCAAGTTTGATGATCTTGTACGGAAGCTCGGCCGTCTTCGGAGGAGGCATGCGCCCATTCTCCAGGTTCAGTCCGACTCCAGAGGCCAGATCAAGACCCCGCTACTGGCGTCGACGATGGATAGCGGACCGTTTGGTGCTGAGCAACCCAGATCCACGCCCGGGCCACGACCGGTATGCGGTGATCGAGGCCGACACGGACGGCCATGTGCGTGGGACGCCCGGAACGGTCTGGCTTGTAAGCCCGTCGGCGACCGGATCGTCGGGCGGGATGCCTTCGGCCTCGCAGACCAGAGACGGACCCATCCCATCGGCGAACTACTTGGCCGGACACGTTCGGAGTGGGCCCGGCCAGGAGGGTAATTGGCACGAACTCGGCGCTCTTCGAGAGCTCGCCGGCCAGGTCACGCGGACTGACCGCGGGTCGTCGTGATCGGACTCGAAGCTGGGATGGGCCATCAGACCTCCACCCGTCCCCGATGGCAGGGAGGGGTGGCGTGGTGAGGGGCCGTGGCGTGGAGGTATGAGCGTCGCACTGACCTCGAGCATCACCCTCGGCAATCGCTTCGCAGGCGAGCTGCCGGAGTTGGCCGTCGGCTGGCAGGCCGAGGAGTTCCCCGACCCGCGCGTGCTGGTGCTCAACGAGCTGCTGGCCGTTGACCTCGGGCTCGACCCGGCGTGGCTGCGGGAGCCCGAGGGCGTCCGGCTCCTGGTCGGCGGCGGGGTGCCCGACGGCGCCACTCCGGTGGCGCAGGCCTATGCCGGCCACCAGTTCGGCGGCTACGTCCCGCGCCTGGGTGATGGCCGTGCCCTTCTCCTCGGCGAGGTCACCGATGTCGAGGGCCGGCAGCGGACCTGCACCTGAAGGGCTCAGGCCGGACGCCGTTCGCCCGCGGCGGGGACGGGCTGGCCGCGGTCGGCCCGATGCTGCGTGAGTACGTCGTGAGTGAGGCGATGCACGCCCTCGGCGTGCCCACCACCCGGTCGCTGGCGGTGGTGGCGACCGGCCAACGGGTCTTCCGCGAGACTGCCCTGCCCGGGGCGGTGCTCAGCCGCGTGGCCAGCAGCCACCTGCGGGTGCGCAGCTTCCAGTTCGCGCGCGCCAACGGCGACGTTGATCTGCTGCGCCGGCTGGCCGACCACGCGATCGCGCGCCACTACCCGGCCGCAGCCGGGTCCGACCGTCCTACCGGGCGCTGTTCGAGGCCGTCATCGCCGCCCAGGCGTCACTGGTCGCCCGGTGGATGCTGCTCGGCTTCGTGCATGGAGTCATGAATACCGACAACATGACGATCTCCGGGGAGACCATCGACTACGGCCCCTGTGCGTTCATCGACCTGGAGAACTTGATCGAGCTGTCCAAGCACCTGGAGACCAAGGGGGTGGACCTGGTGGTGCTCGACCAGGGCGTCGACACCTCCACCGCCGCCGGAAAGATGTTCTTCCAGATCCTCGGCGCCATCGCTGAGTTTGAGCACGCCCTGATGTCCGAACGAACGCGGGACGGCCTCGCGGCCGCCCGAGCACGCGGCCGCACCGGTGGCCAGAAGCCGAAGCTCGGGCCCCGCCAGGTGAAGCTGGCGCGCCAGATGTACGAGGAGACCGGCGCCGATGGAAAACGGCGCTACACCGTGCAGCAGGTCGCCGACGAGTTCGGCGTCAGCAGGCCCACCATCTACCGACACCTCGACAGCCAACACGGGTAGCCGACGGTCCTGGCTCGTTGGCGGCTGGTGACAGCGTCCATACCGGCACCCCTAGTTCTAAAGACACTGAACAAAGGCTCAGCGTCTCGGCGCCTCCACCATCGTCAACGCCCAGCAGCGGTGGGAGCAGCCCCGCTCCTCGACGGCCCGGCCCGAAGAAGCACCGGCTGGCCGCCAACTCGTTTGCGGTTCACTCGTCCGCGCAGCGTGCCTGGGCCACGCTACAGGGGTCCTGAGATTCCTCGACGTAGAGGAAGGCCTCGCTGCCGAGCTCCGCTACGAATGCCGTGGCCGCATCGGTGCCGGGGAGCGCCCAGGCGGGCACAACGTCGTCGCTGTCAATGCAGCTCGTGAACCGCGCCTCACCGAGTCGCTGAGTCCTGGGGAGTTGCTTCACGTGCGGTGTTTCCTGGTAGGTCCTGCCCTCAAACACAAGCTCCGCAGGGCAACTTGCCCCCTCGGCGCCGGTGAGGTCCTCACCACCGCCAGCAGAGGACGACGAATCGGTCCCACAGGCCGCTAGTAGGCCGACGAGGGCAAGCGCGAAGGAACGGCTCCACCACCGTCGCAGCTGCGCTGATCTAGCTGATCCGGTGGCAGTTCTGGTTGAGGCAGTAGAGGAGCTGGAGGCCATGGATGTCGCCCTTTCCGAGTGTCCTTGCCGAGCCGCTGCACTTGGCGATTCCGGGGCTCATCGTCATCCTCGGGTACCTACTTTCGGAGACGTGTCCGAGACCGACCGAGTGTCCGAACTCGTGCATCAGCACTGATCTGACGTCCCACTTGCCCGAGCAGTTCCATGGTGTCGTGGTGAAGTCGAAGTCGCGGATGTTGAAACGTACGTCGGACTCAACGATGTCGCGGCGGGAGCCACTGTTGGTCGTCCACGTGCACTCGGCTGCCAAGGGCGGGTTACCGCTCTTGTCGAGGTTGCCGGCGTCGAGCGTACTGCGACCGTCGCGGCTCGCGCACTTGCTGACACCGTTCTCGATCTTGAAGTCGGACTCATAGGAGGTCTTGCCGCCGAACGTCGTTTGCAGCTGGCTGATCTTGTCGCTGAACCCGCAGTCGTTGTGCGCGCTCTTGATCCTCCCGATGGTCTGTTGCGCGATCTGCCGGAACGCGGAGTATCCAAGCGCAGCTGGATAGCTGCCGTCGCCGATGTACCACGTCCAGCGGTTGTTGTGCCGTTCATTGCGGATGTTCCAGTTGTCCTGCCGACACTCGGACGGCCCAGACGCGGAGGCCGAGACGGAGGCCTCGTCCTCCTCCACCGCCCCGTCGAGCATCGACTCAGTTTCGTAGGAGACGATGCCTTCCTCATCGACGGCGATCTCGAGGATCACCGCTCCCGACGGGTAGACGTGCTCCAGCATGACCCGCATCCCGGGCTCGGGGATCTCCAGCTCGAGTCCGCCGGCACGTACATCGCGACCGATGGCATCACAGTCCACAGCCGATGCGCCTTCCGGCAGATCCCCGATCGTGAGGTCCCCGGCTGGCAGCTGACAGCCAGCAGCAACCGCCGGACCAGACACGGGAGTCCAAGCTGCGAACGCGAGCGGCAGGACCAAGGCAATGGCGGAGACTGGAAGGACCCGCCTCATCCCGAGAGTTTTTATGAGCGGATGCTATAGCCGTTGAGCGCCGCCCGGGCTCGAATCGCCGCAAACGGGTCCACGGACACTTTCGACGACACTCCGGGGCATCGACCCAACACTCAGCGACGCTCGGAAGCCACCTTCTCATGGCGGTACAACGTCGCCCTGGACCACCCGACCAAGCGGGCCGCCTCGGTTGCAGTGCGTCCCTTCGCGCGAGCATCGCGCGCGATGGCGAGCTTCTCTTCGACCTCGGCCGGGTCCACCGGCGGTCGACCGAACCGGGTCCCGCTCGCCTTCGCGGCGACGATGCCGGCGTTGATCCGCTCGGTGATCAACTCACGCTCGTACTCGGCCAGCGTGGCCAACATGCCGAGCATCATCCGGCCCGACGCGGTCTCGGGGTCGATCCCGTCCGAGACCGACCGGACCTTGACCTCCCGTTCGCGCAACAGGTTCACGGTGTCGAGCACGTCGACCAGCGACCGGCCGAGCCGGTCGATCCGCCAGACCACCACGGTGTCTCCGGACTCGACGTAGGCCAGCAAAAGCTTCATCCCCGGCCGTTCGACCGCGGACCGGCTGCCCGAGGTCACATCCGAGAACACGTCCCGGCGCTCAACCCCGGCACCAACGAGCGCATCCACCTGGAGCTGCGCATCCTGCGCGGCAGTGCTCACCCTGGTGTATCCCAGTAGCCGCATGGGTCATAGCGTTTCATCAACCCCCAGCCAGGTCGAGCATTGAGACACGCGCCGTCGAGACGACTTCGCAAGACGAGGTGTCCCGCCTGGATAGCTGTCGGGCTGTCAATGTTCGAAGTCGACTGCACGAGTGCCCGAAGTCCTCTGCACATGGCCGTCCGGGCTTCGGATGAGGATGGGCACGCGGGAGCGTGCCATAGGGTTCTCTGAGTGTTCGATGAGCAGCGCCGCGGGTTGGACCTCAGCTCGCCGACTTCACCGTGGTTGGGTTGGGATGCCTCGCTCGCGGCTGCCGCCGATTCCATTTTCGATACCTTGGTCTGGTCGGCCGCTCTGTAGTCCTCGACTGCCTATGGGGTCGCAGTTGTCAACTGCCCGGGTCGCTGGGGCTCCAGCCCAGTGCGGTGGCGTCCTGCCAGATCCCCATCCAGTGGTTCCGTGCAGTGTCTATCCGGTCTGCGTTATCGGCCTCGAACGCGTCGAGTGCGTCCTCGACGTCATCGCCCAGTCCGGCGCGGATGTCTCGCCGACACTCCCAGTCGGCGCCGACGAACTCGGACTCCTGCTCTAGGTACTCTTCCCACTCCGGGGTCGCCGGGTCCCCGTCCAATGCAACGAGGTCGGGCGGTACCGAGGTGGCCAACATGGTTCGCGCTTCCTCCGAGGTGTTCGCACCGAGTCGTTCCAGTACTCCGGTTTGTGTGATGCACCGCTCGTAGTCCGCGTAGGGGGCGCCGGCAAGGAACACTTGTGCCATGGCTTCGGACCACGCGTTCCGGAGTTCCTCAACGACCTTTGGGGTGCGTATCGCTCGTGTGCGTTCCTCATCGACCGCAGGGTTTTGGTCGCGGCAGGTGCTCTCGGCGTCGGCTTCGTCTCCGGTAGCTTCGACCGTGTTGAGACGTTGTTCGATGCGCCAGCCTTGAGCTTCCTCGATGCGCATCTGCCGGTAGTAGCCATCGAGATTTCGTGCGGCCCAGAGGGTGTAGGACAGCGGGTGATCGTAGCCGCCCACAGGGAAGATCGAGTCCTGCCACGGCCGAGAGAAGCCAAGGCCGCTCATGCACTCGTCGAAGTCGCCGTTGAGCGCGTGGGCCACGAGTGCCTCCGCAGCTTGGCGTTCTTGGTACGTCCCTGCCCAGGACGAGTAGACGTCATCGGCTCGGACTGCCCACGGTTCCAGGTCCTTGTCGGCCGCGGGCGAAGGAGCTGCGAAGACCCGTTGGGTCGAGCTCGGGGCGGCGGCGTCCCTGTTCGACCCGTCTGTTCCCGCGGATACCATGACTGTCGCAATCGCGATCACGCTCGCGACGCCAAGTGCCGCTGCTCCGACGGCCGCGCCTGCAGGCAGCCTGCGTGTCGTAGACATCAGTAACAGAACCCTCCGCTGCTTCCGGGGTAGCCTTGCCAACTCTGGCGACCCGCGCACCGGACCGGGCCGTGGTAATGGCTGAAGACGGTGCCGTTGTCGTAGAGCGTTCGGATCCGTTGGGACCAACTGGAACTTGGAAGCGCGCGATCCGGCGGGCCCCCATAGCGATTCTTGTCGTTCCTGATGTGACTCAGGTCGTGGTCGGTGAAGTCGTAGGATCCCACCCGTTGGACGCGCCTAACGTCAGCCTCATCGAAATCGGCCGGATCTTGCCAGAATCCATCTCCGCCTGGATCCGTCTCGATGAATCCCCCTGGATTGCAGTTGCGCACGACACGTGCGTCGTAGTGGCCCGTACCGTTGGTGTTCCAGTCGACAACGGCGTCTGTGCATCGGTTTCCCGTACCGCCTGAGGGTCCACCAAATCTGACCCAGATTCGGATCTTGTGTTGGTTCACGTTCCACTTCATGTACTGCTTCGCATCCGACCAATGCCCGACGAAGGACGTGTACCAACCGTCACTGTTGTTCCCACCCTGCCCTGCGGTGGCCGGGGCAGCCCATCCTGCGACAACCATCAGCGACAAGACAAGGCTCGCGCCCATCAATCGCGGCCTAACTCGGCGCGTCGCACGTTCCAGGCGCCCGGCAGCTTGAGAGCCGAAACTCAAGCGTTCTGCTGACGAGAACTCGACACCAGCTTCGACGGAAACCCGCGTTCGTCGAGAATGACCTCTCACCAACCCGCCCCCTCGGTATCTGCTTTAGTCCACATCTCAGCCAGGCATCGGCATCACACGGGAACCACGGCACTCGTTGTTACGCTCGCTTATACCAGACCATACTTCCGACTCGGGCGCCACCGGTTCGCCAACGTTGGGGAATTCAAACTCCTGAACCGTAGGCCGCTTGTGGCCGCTAAGTCGCAACCGAGCGGAACCTTGGAAACAACAATGCGCGTGGAGTTGCGGCCCGCCGTGGGTTTCGGCGTTCTGGAGGAACCACATCCCAGTCGATCCCGCCGAGCGAAACCGGAAACCGTGTCGACAAGCCGAGTCGATGTCGCGCAAGAGGAACCGCAATCGGCGAGCTGGACCGAGCGGTCGGCTCTTGTGGCGGCATGATCTGCCGCCGTCCCGCAGAGGTGTCGGTTGCGGGACGCCGGCGAGATCCGCGATCAGCGACGTAGCGCGGTGTCCGCGACTTCGGCTTTCGCGGCCAGACGTTGGCGCTGGATGGCGCGGTAGACGGTGGAGCGGCCGACGCCGAACAGCTCGGCGATCTCGAGGGTGCTGTACTGCCCGCTGTGGACGAGTGAGACAAGGTGCGCTTCCTGCCTCCGGCTGAGCTTGGGCTGCTTTCCCTTGAGCCGACCCTTGGCCTTGGCGACCTTCATGCCCTCGACGGTCCGCAGCCGGATCAGGTCGGACTCGAACTCCGCGACCATGGCCAGCACGTTGAACAGCAGCCGCCCAACGGCATCAGTCGGGTCGTAGACCGACCCGCCGAGGGAGAGGCTGATCTCCCTGGTGGTGAGCTCGTCGGCGATCGCCCGCGCATCTGGCAGGGACCGGGCCAGCCGGTCGAGCTTGGTGACGACCAGGGTGTCGCCGGCGCGACACGCGGCCAGGGCCTCACGAAGCCCTGGGCGTTCGCGGTTGGTGCCGGTCAAGCCGTGGTCGACATAGATGCGTTCGGCCTCGACGCCGAGGCCGCGCAGCGCGTCGCGTTGCGCGGTGAGGTCTTGCTGATCAGTGGAGCATCGGGCGTACCCGACAAGTAGTGCGCTCATGGCGCGTCTCCCAAGGGATGGGCCCGGCCTCGCGCCGGGTGCGGGCGGCTCAGGCATCGGGCAGGAGCCCGACGTGACCAGCCAGCGCCCACTTCCTCACCTCGCGCAAGGCCAGCGAGAGGCTCCGCTGGGCGAGATGCTCACGGTCTTTACGAATCGACGATCCGTAACAAGGCGTACCCCCCCCCGGGGGGCCACCTCCGAGGCGACCCGCAACCGGAACCAACAGCGGGCACGCTCCGCCGTTGACTGCAATGGAAAGACGCACGAACCGGAGCAGGTCCGGGCGTCATCACTCGCAGAGTTCGCGAGCGTCCTCAATGAGTGGGACGAGATCCATCCGCTCGCCGCCATTGCCCGGGTTCGCAGCCCAAACACGACGGAAACCGGGATCGGCGTCCTCCACGGTCGCGGTGTTCAGGCCGAAGGCTCGTCCGTTGATCTGGACGAACAGGTCGCCCTCAGGGCTGCAGCTCAGGATCGCCGACTCGACGGTGAGCGGCCAGTCCGAGCCGTAGTCCTCGGCCTCAACCTCCCGCGATTCCCCGAAGCCCTTGTCTGGCGAGCACGCGAACGTCATGAACACGGCGGCCATCAGCAGGGGCACTCGATGCACGAGCCGCACTGTACGGCCCGGCACCAGCGCCCACTTCCTCACCTCGCGCAAGCCAGCGAGAGGCTCGGCTCGGCGAGATGGTCACGGTGTTTACGGATCGACGATCCGTAACAAGGCGTAAGCCCCGCACCACCTCGGGGCGACCCGGAACGGGATCGTTCATCCGGACGTCCGCCACTGGGGCGAGACATCCCATCATGCCGGGCGGTGTGCGGACGTACGCACAGACCCTGGGCTGCGCTACGGCCTCTGCGAGACTGAAGGCGGCCCGACGCCCCGACCGCACCACGGCGACGGAAGGACTCTGAATGTCCAACCAACGAGCCCCCAAGCGTGCCTTCAGCGCCCTGCAGGACTTCCTCCACGACGAAGCTGCTGGCGGGATCGCACTCGTGGTCGCCGCGCTCATCGCCGTGATCTGGGCCAACACTCCCGTATCCGAGTCCTACACGCAGCTCTGGGGGCAGTACCTCACTCTCGGTTGGGGTCCCGCCGCGATAACCGAAGACCTGCAGCACTGGGTCAACGACGGCCTGATGGTCATCTTCTTCTTCGTGGTGGGCCTTGAGATCAAACGCGAGTTGGCCATCGGGGAACTACACGACCCACGTGCGGCCGCGCTGCCTGCGGCGGCAGCCGTGGGTGGGGTTGTCGTACCGGCGTTGATGTTCGTGGCCCTTACGAGCGGCGACGCGGGTGCCGGGTGGGGAATCCCGATGGCAACCGACATTGCCTTCGCCGTCGGGGTGCTCGCGCTTCTAGGCGACCGGGTTCCGGCGGGCGCGAAGTTGCTCCTGCTGTCGGCAGCCATCGTGGACGACATCATCGCGATTACCGTGATTGCGTTGTTCTACACCGACTCGGTGTCATTGGCCTGGCTTGGTAGCGCCGTCGCCGGACTTGCGCTTGTGGTGCTGTTGCGCAGGCTCGGCGTCACCGCCATGTGGCCCTACGTCGTCGTGGGCATCGGCGTTTGGGTCGCCACTTTGGAGTCGGGGGTCCACGCCACTATCGCCGGGGTGGCGCTGGGACTGCTGACCCCGGCGGGACAGGTGGGCGGTCGCAACGTTCTGGCGACACTGGAGCACCATCTGCACCCGTGGTCGGCCTTCGTGGTGGTGCCGTTGTTCGCACTCGCCAACGCAGGCGTGTCCTTCGGCGGCGGTGTGCTGGGTGAAGCCGCACGTTCAGCCCTGCCCTGGGCCATCGCCGCCGGACTGGTGGTCGGAAAGATCGTCGGCATCAGTGCCGCTGTATGGCTGGCCGTTCGCACCGGACTCGGGAGACTTCCTCAGGGCGTCGGAGCGCTGCACGTGGGCTCGGTCGCGGCGTTAGCAGGCATCGGGTTCACCGTGTCGCTGTTCATCGCTGACCTCGCCTACGACGACCCAGCACTGACCGAAGCCGCCAAGATCGGCATCTTCGCCGGTTCCTTGCTCGCCGCCCTCATCGGTTCAGTGTTGATGATGGCCGCCGGTGGTCAGCCGCCGAGCGCGGACAAGGTCGGGCGAGCGACTTCGAAGTCATGACGCTCATCGCAGCCCGGCGCTCACGCAGGCATCCGTGCGCGCGGTCCATCCGGAGCAGCAGCCGCGATCCGAGCGTCCGCAGCTCAGGGTCATCTGCGGCTGTCCCGAGAGCCGATCGACAATCGGGACATCTCCTGACATCAACAACGGTTTGATGCTCGGTCGCTAACCGATGACACGACGGATGCGCTGGGGAACAAAGTGCTGTACGGTTCCCGACCCCCATCGCGAGCGCGGTACGCGTGGCACGGACCGAGGGGCGGGTCATGAGCGTTGACCCTGCGGTGCGCCGCGCGTACCGTCGAGAGCATGAGGGGTCGTCGGCTCCGCGTTGGGCTCATCGTCGCGCTCATTGGTGTGCTTTTGAGTCCGGCACCGGCGAACTCAGCCTTCGGATCCACAACAAACGACAACTGCGGTGGATACAACTGCCAAGTCAACTTGGCCAACAACACCCACCATAGAGTCGACTTCCACGACACCATTGGCGCGACGGGCAACATGATCAGCTGGGCTCTCGACAACCAATTTCCCAGATTTGGATTCACGTGGCAGTGGGTGGACAGCAACAGCAACTATGACGTCCGCATCCGCGATTGGCACATCGCCAACGGCTTTTACGGATGGGTCAACTGCCCGAACTCGGCACAGACCGGGGGATCTCATCCGGACCGCTGGTGCTATGGGCAGAAGCTGACCATCAACCTCACCTACGACGGCGGGTTCTCGACGTGGTACGGCAAGCGTGCCTTGGCGTGTCACGAACTGGGGCACACCGTCGGCCTTCGACACCCGAATGTTTCCGGCCGCAACACCTGTATGTATACCGGCGCCCCGGACAACGCGACCTCGTACACATATTCCAGCAACGAAGTCAATCGCCTGAACCAGGAGTACTGATGCGAAGCATCGGGACGCCCGCCAGCGCCGCGCTGGCCGCCATTGTGTTGGCAGGTTGCGGAACCTCTGCACCCACGGCAGACGCCCCATCCGCAGGCGGCGAGCCGTCCCCGTCTCGCACCTCCACCACGTCTGAGGGGGAACATGGCGAGAGCGTGACGAGCCCTTGGACCGTATTCCGCACGGCAGGCAACGAGGTCGAGCATTACGACTCCCTCCGCGGGATGATCGGCAAGGCAAACGCAACCGCCCTCGGCACTGTCGAGGACGTCGAACCGATCGTGCTGGGCGAGGAACGCGAAGGCAATGCGGTCGAGACCTACGTCAACGTCTCCTACACGGTCCGCATCGATGAGTTCATGGGAGGCGAGTTGGCGTCCGCCGAAGACGGCACGTTCCGGCTCGAGTTCGGCCCGGTCGATCCCGCCGACTACGACGCCATCGCTGAACAGATGGTCGGCGACCAGGCATGGTTCGCGCTCCGCCGGTGGGGCAGCGACGTCCCACGAGACGTTTGGAGCGAAGCCGACCGTGCAGCGCACGAGCGCGGGGCCTACCGCATCGTCAACAGCCAGGGCTTGGTCGACGACGCCGGCTCGGCCGCGAGCTTTGCCGTCAATGGCGATAGACCCGAACCGTGGATGGCCGACATCGAGTCCGAGGGCTTCGATGAGTTCCTCGCGATGGCCCGGGACCTCGCAGACCGGTAGTCCACCGACCCCGGCACCCTCCCCCGGTGACCTCGGGAACCGTCGACGAAGCATCGCCGTGTCCGAAGCCCCAACGTCCAAAAAATCTCGGAGTAGGCGGAGCCTGGTGGGAGGCGCTTCGGCGGTGGTTGTTCCGTATGACCTGTCCGGGTGATGGTGCCGGGACCGGGGCGTGCTGTGGGACGCGTCGTTTCGGTAGATAGTTGGCTGCGGTCCCCGCGTCGACACCGCCCTCCACGATCGCCCGCAGCATCGCCATCCGAACGCCTGTCGGGCTGCTTCCGTGCTCGATCAGACAGCTCGAGTGACGTCCATTGACGACCCTTGAAACAGGCGCCTCGAATGCGCCTTGATCGCTCACCAAACGGGCGGCACGCATGCTACGAAGGTTCGTAGAAGGTCCGCCCGGTTGGGCGGGCCGTTCGTCGTTTCAAGGGGTCTTTGACGAGTAGTGACGGGCGGTGATGTGGCCGGTGCATGGTGGGGTGAAGTTCTACCGCGGCAATCCTGCTGCAGCGCGCAACTATGTCGAGGCCGACCGCTCCCGCGCTGATGACTACTACTTGGCCGAGGGCACCGGACTCGCCACGCACCAGGTCGCTACCCGTAGCGATGCGGGAGTGGCGGTCCACCAGGCCGGTGAGCTCGACGGTCCGGCGTACGAGTCCTGGGTCGCTGGGTACGACGTTGCGACCGGTGCGGCCAAGGGCCGGCTACGGAGGGACGATCAGGCGCTGCGGTTCGTGGAGGTGGTGGTCAACGGGCCCAAGACCTGGTCCCTGGTCGCGGCGCTTCATCCGGACATTGCCGAGGCGTACGACGCGGCGCAGGATCGTGCGGCGGAGGAGATCATCGGATGGGTGGCCGAGCACGCCACGACACGTGTCGGTCCTCGGGGTCGGCAGGTGCAGGTCCCGGTGGAGGAGATGGAGGCGGCCGTGGTGCGGCACTACACCTCCCGTGCCGGTGACCCGCACCGACATCTCCACCTCCAGATCAACGCCCGCGTGTTCACCCAGGGGCGCTGGCGTGGTCTGCATTCGGTGGGTGTGGTGGACAGCATCGAGGCGCTGAACGGGATCGGGCATGCGGCGGTGATGTGCGACCCGCAGTTCCGGGCAGCGCTCGCGGCACACGGGTACACCCTCGACGAAGATGGTGAGGTCCACGAGCTCGCGCCGTTTGCCGGTGGGTTCAGCCAGCGTGCCGCACAGATCGGACGCCACGTCGACCGCTACGAGGCCGACTGGCGCACCGAGCATCCGGATGAGGAGCCCGGACCACGACTCCGCCGTGCCTGGGACCGGCGAGCGTGGGCAGACGCGCGCCCCGACAAGGTCGTGCCCAAGGATGGTGCCGACCTCGTCGCGGCCTGGAACCACGAGCTGGACGAGCTCGGCTTTGAGGCTCCCGATCTGCCCGTACTGCAGCCGGGGATGCCGATCGGACTGTTCAGCCGGGACGCCGCCGCCGACCTCGCGCTCACTCGACTCGGTTCCCGCCGGTCGGCATGGAACGCCGCCGACATCCGTGGCGAGGTCGAACGGATCGTCGCCTCCGCCGATGTCGTGACCGAACGTCCAGTCCGGCAGGAGCTGGTCGAGGACGTGACCCATCGCGCCATGGATCGGTGCGTACCGCTGCTCGAGCGGGAGGACGTCCCGGAGCACGTCCGCAGCCTCACCTCCGAACGGGTCCTCGCGGTCGAGTCGGATCTGGTGGACCGCATCGTCACGCGGGCAGCGCGACCCGTCATCGATGGGGCAGCGCATCGGGGGCTCGGCCATTTGGACCCGGCCCAGCAGCGGGTCGTCCGAGCGCTCACCGGTGATGCTGGACTGCTGGTGGTCGAGGGCGCTGCCGGGACCGGGAAGACCACCACCCTTGCCGCCGCACGCCAAGCACTGGCCACCAACGACCACCGACTCGTCGTTGCAACGCCGACGCTCAAGGCGGCCCAAGCAGCTCGACGGCAGGTCGGCACCCACGCGTTCTCGGCCGCGTGGCTTGTTCATCAGCACGGCTATCGTTGGGACGAGGATGGCCACTGGTCCCACACCGACGCGGTGCCGGACGTTGGTGCACGGCTGCGGCCCGGCGACGTGCTGCTGGTCGATGAGGCCGGGATGCTCGACCAAGACACCGCCCGCGCCCTGCTCGCCATCGCCGACCACGCCCACGCGAGAGTGGCGCTGGTGGGGGATCGGCATCAGTTGCCGGCGGTCGGTCGTGGCGGTGTCCTCGACCTCGCGGCACGCTGGACACCGCCCGATGCATGTCTCGACCTGGACGGCGTGCATCGGTTCGCTGATGTCGAGTACGCCGAGTTGAGTCTGTTGATGCGTGCTGGTGAGCAATCTGGTGAGGTCTTCGACGCACTCGTAGCGCGTGGTGAGGTCGTCGTGCATGGCTCCGAGGTGGAGCGCACCGCGGCCCTGGCGCAGACCGACGACGCGTTGGTCATTGCCGACACCCGTGAGCAGGTTAGCGACCTCAACGCCGCGATCCGCGACCACCGGAACGGCACTAGTGAGCGAACTGGTGAGCGGTTTGGTGAGCGAAACGGTGAGCGGAGTGTGGCCACCGCACGCGGTGAACAGGTCGGGGCAGGTGACCGGGTCGCGACGCGGCGCAACGACCGCGACCTGGCCGTGGCCAACCGCGACACCTGGACCGTCACCGCCGTCGAGGCCGACGGCGCACTCACCATCGACGGCACCAACGGAGTACGACGCCTGCCGGCCTCCTACGTCCAGCAGCACGTCGAGCTCGCCTACACCACCACCGTCCACGGCGCCCAGGGCGAGACCGTCGACACCGCCCACTTCGCCGTCGGCGAGGCCACCACCGCGGCCGCGGCCTACGTCGCGCTGACCCGCGGACGCACCCACAACGTCGCACACCTGGTCGCCGACACCCACGACGACGCCCGCCAACAGTGGGTCGAGATGTTCAGCCGCGACCGCGCCGACCTCGGACCCGCCCACGCCGCCGAACGCGCCGCCGACGACATCGAACAGTACGGGCCCAACGCCCCGTCGCCGGTTGGCCTGCAGGCCGCCATGCTGCGTACCAAGCCCAAGCCGCGCCGCGAACCACCGCCGATGCCGCCCACCGGACCGAAGACAAACGTGATCACGCCCTGACCTCACCCGTCAGATCCGAAGCGATCTCGACAAACGTGCCCAGTACGTGTCCGAAATGCCCGTCGTGATGTTGCTTCTCTCCAGCAACGGGCCGACGCACCCGGCGGTGGCCACCGACGAGAGGTAGTCGCGATGACACCCATCACCATCCCCGAAGAGTGGGACGACAACGGCATCATCTTGTTTGAGGAGTTCTGCCACTTCATCCGCACCCGACCCCGAACGGTGCGGGACTGGAGACGACGTGGCGTGGGGCCACGCTGGTGGCGCTTCAACGGCACCGGCCGGCTCTACACCACCGTCGCCGAACTGCGACGCTTCTTCCGAGCTGGTGAGTGACATGGCCACCACCACGTCGATCGAGGAGCCCAGCGAGCCCCGGTGGCTGACCCTGGCCGCCGCAGCACGACGCGTGGACGTGTCAGTCAAGACCATCCGACGCCGCATCGCCACCGGCGAACTGCCCGCCTACACCTGCGGCAAGACCCGAAGGCCAAACCTGCGGGTCAAGCCCGAAGATGTCGACGCCCTCATGCGACCAATCCCCAGTGCGCGGTCGTGACCGCGATGACCAGTGTCGCGCAGGAGTAGCGGGTCTGACCGAGCAACCGAGGTCGGCCGCGCCGGCCTGCCCCAACGGTTGGTCTTTTCGACGAACGCTTGAAAGCTAGTTGCACGTATGTTGCACGACGGCCCGGCTTCCACGCGGAAAACCGGGCCTGACCTGCGAAAACGTTGGTGGGCGATACTGGGTTTGAACCAGTGACCTCTTCCGTGTCAAGGAAGCGCGCTACCGCTGCGCCAATCGCCCCGGATTGAGTTGTGGGAGGGTGTCCCGTCTCGAGGTGGGTACGGGATTCGAACCCGTGTAGACGGATTTGCAGTCCGTTGCCTCGCCTCTCGGCCAACCCACCATGGATTGCAGGCCGGCCGTGACACCGACCGTTGGTCGGCCAGTGGTTCTGACCTCTCCGAGCGGACGACGAGGCTCGAACTCGCGACCTCAACCTTGGCAAGGTTGCGCTCTACCAACTGAGCTACGTCCGCTTGCGATCTCCCGTTCGTGCTGACCGGGCGATGCGTGAAGGAACACTAGCCCAGCGTCGCGGGCCGTACAAAACCGGGGGGTCCTGCGTGTCGGAGGAGGGGTTCGGGACTCGCTACGGTGAGGCCGTGCGCGCATGGATCAACGGCCGAGTCCTGTCCGACCCCACCGCTCCCGCGGTGCCCGTCACCGACCACGGGGTGACCGTCGGCGACGCGGTCTTCGAGGCCGTCAAGGTGGTCAACGGGCAACCGTTCGCGCTCGCCGCGCACCTCCAGCGCCTCGAACGCTCCGCCGAAGGCCTGGGCCTGCCGCGGATAGACATCGCCGCCATCCGGCAGGGCGTCGCGGAACTGCTCGAGGGCTACGTCCTGCCGCTCGGGCGCATCCGCATCACCGTCACCGGCGGCGACGCACCGCTCGGGTCCGGTCGCGGCGATGCCGACCTCACCTCGATCGTCGTCGTCGCCCCCATGGCGCCGCATCCGGAGAGCACGGCCGTCGTCACCGCTCCGTGGCCGCGCAACGAGCACGGCGCCCTCGCCGGGCTCAAGACCACGTCGTACGCCGAGAACGTGATGGCGCTCGACCGTGCCAGCCGCCACGACGCCTCGGAGGCGATCTTCGCCAACGTCGCGGGCAACCTGTGCGAGGGCACCGGCACCAACGTCTTCTACGCCGTCGACGGCGAGCTGCGTACGCCGACACTCGCCAGCGGGTGCCTGCCCGGCATCACGCGTGCCCTGGTCCTGGACTGGTGCGGCGCACGTGAGGTCGACGAGCCGATCGCGGTGGCGCGGGAGGCCGACGAGGTCTTCCTCGTCTCCACGACCAGGGACGTCCAGCCGGTGCACCGGTGGGACGACCGGGAGTGGAGCGTCCCCGGTCCGCTCACCGAGCAGGCGATGGCGACGTGGCGTCGCCACGAGCCCCAGCTACTCGGCTGAGGTCACCACGCTGACCTCGACGCCGTCACGGATCCGGTAGGGGTTGGTCGCCACCAGCGCGCCCAGCGTGCGCCGCATCCGGGAGATCTCCGCCCGCACCGACACCTCGTGGTCGCCGTCACCGAACAGGCTGCGGCTGAGGTCGGCCGCCGTCGCGCCACTCGGTCCGACTGCCACGAGCAGGGTCAGGATGTCGGCGTGCCGCGGCGTCAGCGTCCGCACCCACGGCTCCTCGCCGTGGTGGATCACCAGCGTCGCCTGTCCGGCGCCCCGCTCCAGTCGCGCCGTCAGCTGCTGGGGCGCACTCGGACGGATCAGCCACCCGCCGTGGAGGCGCTCGGGCACGCAGAGGCCGAGTCCGGGCACTGCGACGGTCCGCTCGGCCTGCGGCGCCTCGATGCGGTCGCGTCCACTCACGCCGTGCTCCGCGGCGACCCAGCCGTGGTCGTCGACGACCAGCAACGGACCGTTCGCCCCGCCGAGCAGGGGAGCGGCGGCGCGACGCAGGTCGTCGAGCCGCTCCTCGTGGCGCCGCCAGAGCTGAGCCTCGGCGAGCCGGACGGCCGTGGTCACCAGCGCCCGCACCGTCGGGTGCAGGCTGAGCGCGGGGCCGCTGACGTCGACCACGCCCAGCAGGCTGCCGTCGGCCGGGTCGTGCACCGGTGCCGCAGTGCAGTACCAGGGGTGCTGCGCGGACTCGAAGTGCTCGGCGGAGAACAGCTGCACCGGAGCCGCCTCGGCCAGGGCGGTGCCGATCGCGTTGGTGCCGACCGTGCCCTCGGTCCAGGTCGCCCCCTCGGCGAACCCCAGCCGGTCGGCGTGACGGCGTACGGCGGCCGAGCCGTCGCGCCACAGCACCACGCCGTCGGCGTCGGTCACCACGACGAGGTAGCGCGAGGCGTCGGCGGCACTGGCCAGCACCAGTCGCAATTCCTCGATGACCAGCGACAGGCGCGAGCGTCGCCGCCGCGCCTCGAGCTCGGCGGGCGTCAACGGGTTGCGGTCGTTGCGCGCCGAAGGGTCCAGCCCGAGGTCGAGCATCCGCGACCACGAGCGGGCGACCAGGGCGCGTGGCTGCTGCGGGGGCGTGGCCCCGGTCAGTACGGCGTCGTGGATGCGCACCAGATCACGGGCCAACGCCGCCAGGTCCGGCGAGGTGGCCATGCCCCGGAGTGTAGGCGAGCCAGTGTGACGTCGGCCACGTTGCAATCCGCTGCAACCCTTGGGGCGGTCGCTCGCGCGGAGTGTGCTGGGGGTCACACCCGACCGAGAGGACGACCCCCGATGACCCAGACCCAAGAGCGGCCACGCACCGCCACCGACCCGGCCGCCGACTGGCTGGCCTCCTTCGAGAACGCCTGCGCCGCCGGCGACGTCGACGCTGCCGCCGGTCTCTTCGCCACCACCAGCTTCTGGCGCGACCTCATCGCGTTCTCGTGGAACCTCACCACCGTCGAGGACCGTGCCGGCGTGGCCGACCTCCTCGGATCCACCCTCACTCGGGTACAGCCCCACGGGTTCACCCTGACCGAGCCCTCGGAGGAGGCCGACGGCGTACGCACCGCGTGGTTCGAGTTCGAGACCTCCGTCGGTCGCGGCCGCGGCCTGGTGCGCCTGGTCGAGGAGGACGGCCCCCGGGCCTGGACGTTCCTCACCACGCTGCACGAGCTCAAGGGCCACGAGGAGCCACTCGGGCACCGCCGCCCCATGGGGGCCGAGCACGGCGTCAACCCCGACCGGGCGAGCTGGCTCGAGCGCCGCGAGGCCGAGGACGTCGCCTGGGGCAAGGACGCCCAGCCCTACGTGCTGGTGGTCGGCGGGGGACAGGGCGGCATCGCGCTCGGCGCCCGGCTGCGCCAGCTCGGGGTGCCCTCGCTGGTGATCGACAAGCACCCGCGACCGGGCGACCAGTGGCGCAACCGGTACAAGTCGCTGTGCCTGCACGACCCCGTCTGGTACGACCACCTGCCCTACCTGAAGTTCCCGGAGAACTGGCCCGTCTTCGCACCCAAGGACAAGATCGGGGACTGGCTGGAGTTCTACACCCGGGTCATGGAGGTGCCCTACTGGACCAGCACCGAGGCCCACTCGGCGTCCTATGACGAGGCGACCGAGTCCTGGACCGTCGAGGTGGTCCGCGATGGTGAGCCCGTCACGCTGCGGCCGACCCAGTTGGTGATGGCGACCGGCATGTCGGGCAAGCCGAACGTGCCGTCCTTCCCCGGGCAGGAGGTCTTCGCCGGTGAGCAGCAGCACTCCAGCCAGCACCCCGGCCCTGATGCGTACGCCGGCAAGCGGGTCGTGGTCGTCGGCAGCAACAACTCCGCCTTCGACATCTGCGGCGCGCTGTACGAGCACGGCGCGGACGTGACCATGGTGCAGCGGTCCTCGACCCACATCGTCAAGAGCGACACGTTGATGGACATCGGTCTCGGCGACCTCTACTCCGAGCGCGCCCTCGCCGCCGGCGTGACGACGGAGAAGGCCGACCTGATCTTCGCCTCGCTGCCGTACCGGATCATGCACACCTTCCAGATCCCGCTCTATGACCAGATGCGGGAACGGGACAAGGAGTTCTACGACCGGTTGGAGGCCGCCGGCTTCGACCTCGACTGGGGCGACGACGGCTCCGGGCTGTTCATGAAGTACCTCCGCCGCGGCTCGGGCTACTACATCGACGTCGGCGCCGCCGAGCTCGTCGCGGACGGCTCGGTGGCGCTCGCCAAGGGCCAGGTCGACCACCTCACCGAGGACGCCGTGGTGCTCGGCGACGGGACGACGCTGCCGGCCGACCTGGTGGTCTACGCCACCGGCTACGGGTCGATGAACGGCTGGGCGGCTGACCTGATCAGCCAGGAGGTCGCCGACAAGGTCGGGAAGTGCTGGGGCCTGGGGTCCGACACCACCAAGGACCCCGGCCCGTGGGAGGGCGAGCAGCGCAACATGTGGAAGCCGACCCAGCAGGACAACCTCTGGTTCCACGGCGGGAACCTGCACCAGTCGCGGCACTACTCGCTCTACCTGGCGCTGCAACTCAAGGCCCGCCACGTCGGCATCGACACCCCCGTCCACGGCCGGCAGGAGGTCCACCACCTGTCCTGACCCGGGTCCGGGCCGGATGTGATTCCCCGCCTGCCCGTGCGCTAGAGTCTGCCCCGCTGATCACGAGGGCGTTTGGCGCAGTGGTAGCGCGCTTCGTTCACACCGAAGAGGTCACTGGTTCGAACCCAGTAACGCCCACCCGCGAGCACTGAGGCCGGTCCGGAAATGGACCGGCCTCAGTTGTTTGTGGACCGATAGCATCGACCCACCCGAGCCCAAGGAGCATCACCCGTGTCCGAGATCAAGGTCACCGTCCTGTCCGCCGACGCACGTCGGGACACCACGGTGACCACGGGCACGAAGGCGTGGGAGCTCTTCACCGACGACACCGACGTCATCGCGGCGCGGGTCTCGGCGGGTGCGGGCGACGGCGTACTGCGCGACCTCGCCCACGAGCTGGCCGACGGCGACGTCGTCGAGGGTGTCGCGATCGACAGCCCCGACGGCCACGACATCCTGCGCCACTCCTGCGCCCACGTCATGGCACAGGCCGTGCAGGACCTGTTCCCCGACGCCAAGCTCGGGATCGGTCCGCCGGTCACCGACGGCTTCTACTACGACTTCGACGTCGCCGAGCCCTTCACGCCCGAGGACCTCGACAAGATCGAGTCCCGGATGCGCAAGATCATCAAGGCCAACCAGCGCTTCTCGCGCCGGGTCACCACCGACGCCGACGCGCGGGCCGAGCTCACCGAGGAGCCCTACAAGCTCGAGCTCATCGGCCTCAAGGGGGCCTCGACGGGCTCGACCGACGGGGAAGGCGCGACCAGCGAGATCGACGCGGTCGACGGTGCCTCGGCCGAGGTCGGCTCCGGCGAGCTGACGATCTACGACAACATCGACCGCAACGGCGAGGCGGCGTGGTCCGACCTGTGCCGCGGGCCCCACCTGCCCACCACCAAGCGCATCCCTGCCTTCAAGCTCATGCGGTCGGCGGCGGCGTACTGGCGCGGCGACGAGAAGAACAAGCAGCTCCAGCGCATCTACGGCACCGCCTGGGAGTCCAAGGACGCGTTGGCGGCGTACCTCCACCGCCTCGAGGAGGCCGAGAAGCGCGACCACCGTCGCCTCGGCCGCGAGCTGGACCTGTTCAGCTTCCCCGACGAGGTCGGTTCGGGACTCGCGGTCTTCCACCCCAAGGGCGGCGTACTGCGCAAGGAGATGGAGGACTACTCCCGGCGGCGCCACGAGGAGGAGGGGTACGAGTTCGTCTACACCCCCCACATCACCAAGGGCGAGTTGTTCGCGACGTCTGGCCACCTGGACTGGTACGCCGACGGCATGTACCCCGCGATGCACCTCGACGAGACGCGGGACGAGGACGGAGCACTGGTCAAGCCGGGCCAGGACTACTACCTCAAGCCGATGAACTGCCCCTACCACTGCCTGATCTTCCGCTCCCGCGGACGCTCCTACCGCGAGCTGCCGCTGCGGATGTTCGAGTTCGGCAGCGTCTACCGCTACGAGAAGTCCGGCGTGGTGCACGGCCTCACCCGGGTCCGGGGGATGACGCAGGACGACGCGCACCTCTACGTCACCCGCGACCAGATGCACGAGGAGCTCTCCCGCACGCTCTCCTTCGTCCTCGGGCTGCTGCAGGACTACGGGCTGGAGGACTTCTACCTCGAGCTGTCGACCAAGAACCCCGAGAAGTACGTCGGTGAGGACGAGGTGTGGGACGAGGCCACCCGGACCCTCGAGGACGTCGCGCGCTCCTCGGGCCTCGAGCTCGTGCCCGATCCCGGGGGAGCGGCGTTCTACGGACCCAAGATCTCGGTGCAGGCGCGCGACGCGATCGGGCGGACCTGGCAGATGTCGACCATCCAGCTCGACTTCAACCTGCCCGAGCGATTCGAGCTCGAGTACACCGCGGCCGACGGCTCGCGCCAGCGCCCGGTGATGATCCACCGCGCGCTGTTCGGCTCCATCGAGCGGTTCCTCGGCGTGCTCACCGAGCACTACGCCGGCGCCTTCCCGCCGTGGCTCGCGCCCGTCCAGGTCACCGGCATCCCGATCGCCGAGCGCCACAACGACTACCTCGCCGAGGTCGCCGCCCGGCTGCGCGCGCAGGGGATCCGCATCGAGCTGGACGACTCCGACGACCGGATGCAGAAGAAGATCCGCAACGCCCAGCTGGCCAAGGTCCCGTTCATGCTGATCGCCGGCGACGACGACCAGGAGTCCGGCGCGGTCTCGTTCCGCTACCGCGACGGCCACCAGGACAACGGCGTGCCGATCGACGAGGCCATCGAGCGGGTCGTCGACGCCGTGCGCTCGCGTGTGCAGGTCTGAGATGCGCCTCCGGGTGACGGCGGTGCTCGCCACGCTCCTCGTGCTGGCCGGGTGCGGCCCGGCCGCGACGGAGGAGGGCACCGTGCCGGCCACGCCGGAGGAGACCAGCGAGGCCGCGCCTCTGCCCTCCGCGGCGCCGTCGGGCAGCCCGCGGGCCGAGGCCGATGCCCGGGCCAGCGACCTCGCCGGACTCGCCGAAGAGCTCGCGGGCGACCAGCCCACCGACCAGTCGGTGGCGCCGCGCAACGGGCCGGTGCTCGGTGCGGACATCAGCTGGCCGCAGTGCCCGAAGGGGATGGGGATCGAGCAGCGCCCCACCTTGGGGATGCCGATGCCGGTCCCGGAGGCGGAGTACGTCGTCATCGGCCTGACCAACGGCCCCGGCTTCACGCCGAACCCGTGCCTGGCCGACCAGGTCGACTGGGTCGCCGAGCGCGGACTGCTCGTGTCGGCGTACTCGGTGCTGAGTTATCCCACGGACCAGCAGCTCGCCGAGTACGGCGCGACCGGGCCGCACGACAGTGACGACCGGCTCGGCCGGCTGCGCAACGTTGGTCACCAGCAGGCGGCGTACAACCTCGCCACGATGCAGCGCGCGGGCCTGCAGACGCCGATCGTGTGGCTCGACGTCGAGCCGGTGCGTGACTGGGAGTGGAGCGCGGACAAGGTCGCCAACGCCGCCGTCGTCGAGGGTGCCGCGCGCGCCTACCGCGAGGAGGGCTACGAGATCGGCGTCTACTCCACGCCCTACATGTGGGACGAGATCGTCGGCGGCTTCGAGCTGGGCGTGCCGGAGTGGCGCGCCGCCGGCCAGACGTCGCGCGCGGAGGCCGCGAGCCGGTGTGGCGAGGACTGGTCGATCCAGGGTGGACGCGCCGTCTTCGGCCAGTGGGTCGCCGACCGCCGCGACCACAACATCACCTGCCCGGGCATCGCGGCCGACCTCGGGCGCTGGTTCCACGCCAACTGAGCCGGTCGGGCCCACCGGACGGCGCGGCGAGCGCCGCCGGATAGGTTGGCCGGCGTAGGCCAGCAGAAGGAGGCACCA
This sequence comes from Nocardioides panacisoli, assembly GCF_019448235.1. Lineage (NCBI taxonomy): Bacteria > Bacillati > Actinomycetota > Actinomycetes > Propionibacteriales > Nocardioidaceae > Nocardioides > Nocardioides panacisoli. The sequence continues at coordinate 1,226,414 of NZ_CP080409.1, read as the reverse complement.
TGGCGGCGAGCCGCAACAAGCGCGTCGACGGACGCCAGTTGCGCTGGCAGCAGCACAACGAGGAGCGCCGCCAGGTCATCCTCGACGCGGCCGTGGCGGTGCTGGGCCGGCACGCGCCGGGCGAGGACATCCACGTGCAGGAGATCGCCGACGAGGCGGGGCTCAGCCGCACCGTCGTCTACCGGCACTTCGAGGACCGCGGTGACCTCGACCTCGCCGTCCAGCGCGACATCTGTCGCCGTGCGACCGAGGTGCTCATCCCCGCGCTGGAGCTGCGGGGGACCCCCTTCGACATCATCCGGCGGATCCTGGACGCCTACGTCGGCTGGGCACTGCACAACCCGGCGCTCACTCGGTTCGCCGAGCGCGACCTGCCCGGCAACCACGAGAAGCCGATGGACGAGGAGATCCTGCGGATCGCGGGCCACATCGACGAGCTGATGGTCTCGGTGGTGTCCCTGCTGGGCACCGAGCTCAGCCCGCACGAGCGCAGTGCGCTGGTGCCGTGGATGTTCGGCGTCGTCGGCGGCTGCTTCCAGTCCGTGCGCTACTGGAGCGGACGCGGCGAGCTGCGGCCGCCGCCGGCTGAGTTCGTGGACATGATGACCGAGACGATCTGGTACCAGATCGACGGTCTCGCCCGTGCCCGCGACATCGTGCTGCCCGACGGGCCGGTCGAACAGCTGCTCGCGGGCCTGGAGCCCGAGGATGACTGACCCCGACGGACTCGAGCGGCTCTGGACGCCCTACCGGATGAGCTACATCCGCGGCGAGGAGACCAGCGACGACCCGGACCTGCCGGCGTGCCCGTTCTGCCGCATCACGTCCGACCCGGCCACCTCCCGCGACGACGCGTTGGTCGTCGCGCGCGGCCGGACGACGTACGCCGTCCTCAACCTCTACCCCTACAACCCGGGTCACCTGATGGTGCTGCCCTACCGCCACGTCCCGGACCTCACGGACCTGGACGAGCAGGAGTCCGACGAGCTGACCGCGATGACCAAGCAGGCGCTGCGCGCCGTGCGCAGTGTCGCGCAGCCGCACGCGTTCAACGTCGGGCTCAACCTCGGCGGCCCGGCCGGTGGATCGCTCGCGGCGCACCTGCACCAGCACGTCGTACCCCGGTGGTCCGGTGACGCCAACTTCCTCACCGTCATCGGCGACACCAAGGTGCTGCCCCAGTTGCTCGGCGACACCCGGGACCTGCTCGCCGACGCCTGGGGCCGCTGAGCGAGGAGCCGCAGCGGGCGCGCAAGTGCGGCGGCGTATAGGGTCAGCGCGACATGTTGGACCGGTTCAAGGACTTCTGGCAGGGCGTCGTGCTGATGCCCTTCGTCCGTCTCTTCATCAAGCTCGGCATCAGCCCCGATGCGGTCACCCTCGTCGGCACCCTCGGTGTCGCGGCGGGCGCACTGGTCTTCTTCCCGCAGGGGGAGCTGCTCATCGGCGTCCTGGTCATCACTGCGTTCGTCTTCAGTGACCTCATCGACGGCAAGATGGCGCGTGAGACCGGCCGCAAGTCCACGTTCGGCGCTTTCTGGGACTCCACCCTCGACCGCATCGGCGACGGCGCCATCTTCGGTGGTCTGGCTCTCTACTTCGCCGGCCCCGGCGACGACTACCTCTACCTGTGCGTCACGCTGTGGTGCCTGGTCATGGGATCGGTGACGTCCTACGCCCGGGCGCGTGCGGAGTCGCTGCAGATGGACGCCAAGGGGGGCCTCGCCGAGCGGGCCGACCGGCTCGTGGCGATCCTGGTGATGACCGGCCTCGGTGCGATCTTCGGGCTGCCGATCCTGATGGAGGTCACACTGTGGGTGCTCGCGTTGGCCAGCACCTACACGGTGGTCTTCCGGGTGATGAAGGTGCGCCGGCAGGCGCTCGCCCTCGACGCCGCTCGTGCGGGCGGGACCGATGCGTGAGCAACGTCGTTGACGGCCTAGTGTTGGCAGCATGAACGAGTCGCACGAAGTGGGCACCACCCGCGTGAAGCGGGGCATGGCCGAGATGCTCAAGGGCGGCGTGATCATGGACGTGGTCACCCCCGAGCAGGCCAAGATCGCCGAGGACGCCGGAGCCGTGGCCGTGATGGCACTGGAGCGCGTCCCCGCGGACATCCGGGCCCAGGGCGGCGTGTCGCGCATGAGCGACCCCGACATGATCGACGGCATCGTCGAGGCCGTCTCGATCCCGGTGATGGCGAAGGCCCGCATCGGGCACTTCGCCGAGGCGCAGGTCCTGCAGAGCCTGGGCGTGGACTACATCGACGAGTCCGAGGTCCTCACGCCCGCCGACTACGCCAACCACATCGACAAGTGGGCCTTCACCGTCCCGTTCGTGTGCGGTGCGACCAACCTCGGTGAGGCGCTGCGCCGGATCACCGAGGGCGCGGCGATGATCCGCTCCAAGGGTGAGGCCGGCACCGGTGACGTCTCGAACGCCGTGACGCACATGCGTACCATCCGGGCCGAGATCCGCCGTCTCGGCGCGCTCGAGCCCGACGAGCTGTACGTCGCCGCGAAGGAGCTGCAGGCGCCGTACGAGCTCGTCGCCGAGGTGGCACGCAGCGGCAAGCTGCCCGTGGTCCTGTTCACCGCCGGCGGCATCGCGACCCCGGCCGACGCGGCGATGATGATGCAGCTCGGCGCCGAGGGCGTCTTCGTCGGGTCCGGCATCTTCAAGTCGGGCAACCCGCAGCAGCGCGCCGAGGCGATCGTGAAGGCGACGACCTTCCACGACGACCCCGACGTCGTGGCCAAGGTCAGCCGCGGCCTGGGTGAGGCGATGGTCGGGCTCAACGTCGACGAGATCCCCGAGCCGCACCGCTTGGCCGAGCGCGGCTGGTAGTCAGGAGTTCGTGCGGTTCCGCAGTTCGGGGCAGTCGAGCCGGTCCCGGTCCTCGGCGCTGAGTGCGTCGTGGTCCGCGACGAGTTCGGTGACCGTGCCCCGGAGGTCCAGGTAGGCGCGGAAGTCGTACGGCCCGGCGGCCCACCACAGTTGCGGTTCGCCGCCGTTGGCCACGGTGTACTCCCCGCTCGGCGTGCCCATTGCCTCGATCACCTCGCCGCGGTCCGCGCCGACCTCGAGGGAGCACCAGGCGTCCAGCCACCGCTCGGGCCCGGCCTCGCGCGGAGTGGTGGACTCGACATACCAGCTGCCGTAGCGGTTGACCATCCGCACGGTCTGGTCGGCCCCGGGGAAGTCGACGGCGAGCAGCGCGTCCTCGGCCGTCTCCTGGGTGACCTCGATCGACATTGGCTCGGTCTCCACGTCGGGCGACTCCCACAGCAGTGCGACGAAGTCCTCACACGGGTCGCCCTGCTGGGCACGGCCCTCGATGATCGCTCGCTGGCGCAGGTCGATGGTGAGCGCCGGCGCGTGCTGGTCGCAGGTGGCCATCGCGTTCTCGGTGGCGAGCCCCGCCAGCCAGGTCGTGTACGCCGTCACCACGGGGGAGGCGGGATCCGTGGTGGCGGGCAGGGTGGTCGGGGCGGACGGCTCCGCCGTGGGTTTGGACAGGCTCGCGAGACCGGACGGATCGGTCGCCGGGGCGTCCTCACCGCAGGCGCTGAGGAGCATGGTCAGGAGCAGCGCGAGGATCCCCGCCGGAACGTAGGGTCGAGTCATGGCTCGGATTCCTTCTGCTCGTAACTCCCGCACGCTGCGTGGCCTGCGCGAAGACCTGCGGATGGTGCGTGGCCTCCTCGGCGGCGGCGAACCGGCGGCGATCGACCCCGTCGATCCTACGAGTGATCCCGACGAGCTGGTCAGCCGCTACCTGGCCACCCATCCGGTGCGCAAGGTCCAGCTGGGTGCGGGCCTGACACAGCTCGACGGCTGGCTCGCGACCGACGTCAGTCCGCGGCGCGACGACGTACTCGCGGTCGACGCGACGCGTCTGCTGCCGTTCCCGGACGCCAGCATCGACTACATCGGCGCGGAGCACGTGATCGAGCACGTGCGCTACCGGGCCGGACAGCGCCTGCTGCGCCACTGCCTGCGCGCGCTGAGACCGGGCGGCGTCCTGCGCGTCGCGACGCCGGACCTGGCACGGCTCGTTGCGGCCTACCGCGGTGAGGAGGGCGAGGAGGGCCGACGGTTCGTCGAGCTGATGGGGCGGCGCTACCTCCGCGGCCGCGAGGACCCCGTCGGCGTGCTGAACCTCGCGATGCGCGCCTGGGGCCACCAGTACCTCTACGACGAGCCCGCCCTGCGCGCCCTGCTCACCGAGGCGGGCTTCACCGACCTCACCCGGTGCGCGTTCGGGGAGTCCGGCGACCCGGAGCTCCGCGACGTCGAACGTCACGGCGTCGAGACCGGCATCCCGCGGGAGGTCGTCCACTTCGAGACGATGGTGCTCGAGGCCACCAAGCCACGCTGACGGCCCGGGCCGGCGCCCGGATGACCGGTCGCACTACCCTCGGGCCGTGCCCCGGATCGGAGTCTTCGCCCTGCAGGGTGACGTGCGCGAGCACCTCGCCGCGCTGACGTCGCTCGGCGCCGACGCCTTCCCCGTACGTCGCCCCACCGAGTTGGCGCAGTGCGACGGACTGGTGCTGCCCGGCGGGGAGTCGACGACGATGATCAAGCTCGCGGCGACCTTCGACCTGCTCGAGCCCCTGCGGGAGCGGGTGCGCGACGGGATGGCGGCCTTCGGCACCTGCGCGGGGATGATCCTGCTCGCGGACCGGCTGCTCGACGCGGCCGAGGGGCAGCAGACGATCGGTGGCATCGACATGACGGTGCGGCGCAATGCCTTCGGCCGCCAGGTCGACTCCTTCGAGGGCGCGTTGGACGTCGTCGGTGTCGCGGGGCCCGTGCCCGGCGTCTTCATCCGCGCACCCTGGGCCGAGGAGGTCGGTCCGGGGGTCGAGGTGCTCGCGGAGGCCCGCGGTCACGCCGTCGCGGTCCGGCAGGGTCCGTTGCTCGCCACGGCCTTCCACCCCGAGGTCGACGGCGACGGCCGGCTGCACCGCCTGTTCCTTGACGGATTGGCCACGGCATAGAATCGACGTGCTGTCTGCCGAGAGAAGAGGGATTGATGTCAGGCCACTCCAAGTGGGCGACCACCAAGCACAAGAAGGCGGTCATCGACGCCCGGCGCGGCAAGTTGTTCGCCAAGCTGATCAAGGGCATCGAGATCGCGGCCCGGCAGGGCGGTCCTGACCCCGACGGCAACCCGACCCTCTACGACGCCATCCAGAAGGCGAAGAAGAGCTCGGTCCCCAACGACAACATCCAGCGCGCGGTCAAGCGCGGCGGCGGTCTCGAGGCCGGCGGCGCCGACTACGAGACGATCCAGTACGAGGCCTACGGCCCGCAGGGCGTCGCGTTCCTCATCGAGTGCCTGACCGACAACAAGAACCGGGCCGCCATGGAGGTCCGCACCACGACGACCCGCACGGGCGGCACGATGGCCGACCCCGGATCGGTGTCGCGGCTGTTCAACCGCAAGGGCGTCGTGATGGTGCCCAAGTCGCAGGAGCGCGACGGCGAGACCGTCCAGATCACCGAGGACGACCTGCTCGAGGCGACGCTGGAGGCGGGTGCCGACGACGTCAACGACTTCGGTGAGAGCTTCCAGGTGCTCTCCGAGGCGACCGACGTGGTCGAGGTGCGCACCGGCCTCCAGGCGGCCGGCATCGACTACGACTCCGCCGAGGTGCAGTTCGTGGCCGAGCTCGACATCCCCGTCGACTCCGACGCGGCGGAGAAGGTCTTCAAGCTCGTCGATGCGCTCGATGACCTCGACGACGTCCAGAACGTCTACACCAACGTCCAGGTCTCCGACGAGGTGATGGCCGAGCTCGGCTGAGCCGGCCGGTCCCGCCCCCGCGTGTCGGGCTGACCCGTGGGGGAGCGGCGCGCTAGCCTGCGAACACATGTTCGACAGGAGGTGGCCATGCGGGTGCTCGGCATCGACCCGGGGCTGACGCGGTGCGGCCTCGGCGTGGTCGACGGAGCGCTCGGCCGGCCCGTGACGATGGTCGACGTGGGCGTCGTACGCACGTCCTCCCACGTGCCCGTCCCGGAGCGACTGGTCACCATCGAGAAGGGCATCGACGCCTGGCTCGACGAGCACCGGCCCGACGCCGTGGCCGTCGAGCGGGTCTTCGCCCGGTCCGACTCCAGCACGGTGATGGGCACCGCGCAGGCGAGCGGCATCGCGATGGTGTGCGCCGCACGGCGGGGCCTCCCCGTCGCGCTGCACACCCCCAGCGAGGTCAAGGCAGCCGTCTCTGGCAACGGCCGGGCCGACAAGGCCCAGGTCGGTGCGATGGTCACGCGCATCCTGCGGCTGGAGAAGGCGCCGAAGCCGGCTGATGCCGCCGACGCGCTCGCACTGGCGATCACGCACCTGTGGCGCGGAGGCGCCCAGTCACGCATCGAGGACGCACTCGCGCGTTCGCGACAGGCTCGACCGGCAGCGACCGCCCGTCGGCCCTCGAGACCACCACGTACGACGGGAGCACGATGATCGCCCATGTCCGCGGCCGCGTGGCCGAGGTGACCCTGTCCAGCGCCGTCGTCGAGGTCGGCGGTGTCGGGCTCGAGGTGATGTGCACGCCCGGCACCCTCGCCGGCCTCCGCGCCGGAGGCGAGGCGACGGTGCCCACCAGCCTCGTGGTCCGGGAGGACTCACTGACGCTCTTCGGGTTCGCCGACGCCGACGAGCGGGACGTCTTCGAGCTGGTGCAGACCGCCTCCGGTGTCGGGCCGAAGCTCGCCCAGGCGATGCTGGCCGTCCTCGACCCGGACCAGCTCCGTACGGCGGTCGCCGGCGATGACACCAAGACGCTCACCAAGGTGCCCGGGATCGGCCAGAAGGGCGCCCAGCGCATCGTGCTGGAGCTCAAGGACCGCATCGGTGCGCCCGCCGGCGGTGGCACTGCGCCGGCGCCGTCCGCCCCGGCCGCGCCCTGGCGCGAGCAGGTGCACCAGGGCCTCGTCGGACTCGGGTGGCCGGCCAGGGACGCCGACCGTGCCGTGGACGCGGTGGCACCCGTGGCCGACCAGGGTGAGAGCGACGTCGCCACGCTGCTGCGCGCTGCCCTCCGTTCGCTGTCCAAGAGCTAGTCCTAGGGTCGGAGTCGATGCACGAGGACGAGCTGGCCGCCGCCGAGGAGGAGTACCTCGGCTCGTTGACGACTGCCGAGGCCGAGGGCGACGACCGCGCCGTCGAGGCGGCCCTGCGCCCGCGCACGCTGGACGAGGTGGTCGGCCAGGACCGGGTCTGCGACCAGCTCGGCCTGGTCCTCGAGGCCGCCCGCCAGCGGGGCCGCACCCCGGACCACGTGCTGCTGTCCGGGCCACCGGGCCTGGGCAAGACGACGCTGGCGATGATCATCGCCAGCGAGATGAGCGCGCCGCTGCGGGTGACCAGCGGCCCCGCCATCACCCACGCCGGCGACCTGGCCGCCATCCTGTCGGCCCTCAACGAGGGCGAGGTCCTCTTCGTCGACGAGATCCACCGCATGTCGCGGCCGGCGGAGGAGATGCTCTACCTGGCCATGGAGGACTTCCGTGTCGACGTGGTCATCGGCAAGGGCCCGGGCGCCACGGCGATCCCGATCGAGATCCCGCCGTTCACGCTCGTCGGTGCCACCACCCGGGCGGGGCTGCTCCCGAGCCCGCTGCGTGACCGGTTCGGATTCACCGCGCAGCTGGAGTTCTACGAGGCCGACGACCTCGACTTGATCGTGCGGCGGTCGGCCGGGCTGCTCGAGGTCGAGACGACGCCGGACGGCTCCCGCGAGATCGCCTCGCGCTCACGGGGGACGCCCCGGATCGCCAACCGACTGCTCCGGCGCGTCCGTGACTACGCCCAGGTGCGCTCCGACGGCGTCGTGAGCCAGCCCAACGCGGCGGCCGCCCTGGACCTCTACGAGGTCGACCCGCTCGGCCTGGACCGCCTCGACCGCTCCGTGCTCGATGCACTGTGCCGCCGCTTCGGCGGGGGACCGGTCGGCATCTCCACCCTTGCGGTCGCGGTCGGTGAGGAGCGGGAGACCGTGGAGGAGGTGGCCGAGCCGTTCCTGGTCCGCAACGGCTTCCTCGCGCGTACGCCGCGCGGTCGGATCGCCACCCCGGCGGCGTGGGAGCACCTCGGCGAGACCCCGCGGGAGGTATCCCCGGACGCCACGCTCTTCGACGACTGACACGGCACCTCCCGATGCGGTGTTCGTCACGGGCCCGTGGCTACACTGGCCCGTCGGCGCATCCCTGAGCCGTCGTGGGCGCGTGCGGTGCCCCAACGTCCCAACCCGCAGGAGAGGTCGCTTCGTGCAGGATTACGCGTGGCTGGTGTGGCTGGCCGCCATCGTGGTGGTGTTCTGGCTGCTCATCATCCGACCCAACCAGCAGCGCCAGAAGGCGGCAGCACAGTTGCAGGCCTCGCTGACGATCGGCGACCAGGTGATGCTCACCTCGGGCATCTACGCGACCGTCGCCGAACTGGGTGAGGACTTCGTGGTGGTGGAGGTCGCTCCCGGCACCTCGCTGAAGGTGGCTCGCGGTGCCGTCGGTGCCAAGCTCGACCCCGAGCCGTCCGGTGACGCCACGCCCGAGGAGGGCTGATGGCCTCGCGCAAGAGCTCCCCGGGGCGCACGCTCGCGATCTTCTTCATCGGCGTGGCCATCATCTTCGGCCTCGTCGCGCTGGCCGGTGACTGGAAGCCGCGTCTGGGGCTGGACCTGCAGGGCGGCACCCGCATCACGCTGACCGCCGCCGGCGAGCCGTCCGAGGAGAACCTCGAGGAGGCGCGCCGCATCCTCGACCAGCGCGTCAACGGCAGCGGCATCGTCGAGGCCGAAGTGGTCACCCAGGGCGACAAGTTCATCGTCGTCGAGGTCCCCGGCAGCGTCGACGACCGCGCCCAGCTCGAGGAGACCGTCAGTCGTACGGCGCAGCTGCGGTTCCGACTCGTGGCCTGCACCGACCGTGGTGACCAGTCGCTGTGCCAGTCCGGGCAGCAGCAGAGCCCGCTCGGCCTGAACCGCCCCGCCCCCGACTTCGACGCCGCCGCCGATCCGACCGGCGACCCGTCCGGCACCCCGAGCGAGGCGCCCTCGGACCAGCCGAGCGCACCGGACGAGCAGCCGACCGGCGGGCAGTCCGGTGGCGGCGGTCCGTGGGACCCCGACGCCGAGCGCACCGTTGACGACGAGCTCGCCTGGATGAAGCAGCCCGACCAGCGCTCGATCGAGCTCTACAACCGCTACGAGTGCAACGACGAGGGCACCCTCGTCGAGGCGCAGGGTGAGCGGCAGGGTGAGCCCGCCAACCTGGAGGACGAACCGGACCAGCCGCTCGTGGCCTGCCAGTTCGACGAGATCAACGGCGAGTCCGGCTCGTTCAAGTACCTCCTGTCGCGCTCGGTCATCGAGGGCACCGAACTCGACGACGCCTCCGCCGGCATCCCGCAGAACGACGTGCAGTGGGTGGTCAACCTCGAGCTCGGCAACGACGAGAGCAAGGCGCGTCCGGCCGACTCGCAGGGCGCCACGCAGGACTTCGAGGCGATCTCACGCGACCTGGTCGGTTCCGAGCGGCTCTTCGCCATCGTGCTGGACGGCAAGGTGCTCTCGGCCCCGACGATGCAGGCGGTCATCAGCAACGGCCGATCGCAGATCAGTGGTGACTTCACCGAGACCACTGCCAACGACCTCGCCAACAGCCTGAAGTTCGGTGCGCTGCCGATCTCGTTCCCGGAGAACCAGATCAGCACCGACGACATCGGCCCGACCCTGGCCGGTGACCAGCTCCAGACCGGCCTGCTGGCCGGCGGTGCGGGCCTGGCCCTGGTGATGCTGTTCTGCCTGTTCTACTACCGCGGTCTCGGCGCCGTGGTGGTGTCGTCGCTGTTCATCGGAGCGGGCATCACCTACGCGATGGTGCTGCTGCTCAGCGAGACGGCGGGCTTCACGCTCACGCTGCCGGGCATGGCCGGCTTCATCATCGCGGTGGGTGTGGTCGCCGACTCCTTCATCATCTACTTCGAGCGCATCCGTGACGAGATGCGTGAGGGCAAGTCGATGCGCGTCGCGGTCGAGACCGGATGGGCGCGTGCGCGCGTCACCCGGATCGCGGCCAACACCGTCCAGCTGCTCTCGGCGATCGTGCTCTACGTCTTCGCGACGGGAGCGGTCAAGGGCTTCGGCTTCGCGCTGGGCCTGAGCACGCTCATCGACCTCGCCGTGCTGTTCTGGTTCACCAAGCCGGCGATGTCCTACCTGGCGACGTACCGCTTCTTCAACGCCGGCACGAAGGCGTCCGGCCTGAGCAAGTCCTCGCTGGGCATCGACGCACCGGCCACGGCGCCGGCGGGAGGTAAGGCCTGATGGGCAAGATGTCGCGTGCCGGGTACGACCTCTACACCGGCGACCGGTCCTTCAACTTCGTCGGCAACCGTGCGCTCTGGTACGGCATCTCGTTGCTCGTCGTCGGGCTCGCGTTCGCCGCGGTGATCATCAAGCCGCTCAACTTCGGCGTCGAGTTCGTGGGCGGTGCCGAGTTCACCATCAGCCCGCCGGCGAGCGAGGTCACCCAGGCCAACGCCGACGCGTTGCGCGAGGAGGTGGCCGACTCGGGCATCGAGAACGCCGAGAACCCCTCCGTGACGACCGCCGGCACCGCCCTGGTGCTGCAGACCGAGGCGATGGACGCCGACCAGGAGGCCGCCGTCCGGGAGGTCATCACCGGCGAGTTCGAGGGCCTCACCCCGCAGGACGTGTCCCTGCAGGAGATCGGCCCGAGCTGGGGCCAGGAGGTCGCCAACCGCGCCCTGCTGGGCATCGCCATCTTCCTGACCCTCGTGGTGCTCTTCATCTGGGCCTACTTCAAGGAGTGGAAGATGTCGGTGGCGGCGCTCGCCGCGCTCTTCCACGACGTGGCGGTGACCATCGGCGTCTACGCAATCTCGGGCTTCCAGGTGACGCCGGCCGCGGTCACCGGCGTCCTCGCCATCCTCGGCTTCTCGCTCTACGACACCGTGGTCGTCTTCGACAAGGTGCGGGAGAACACCACCAAGCTCCGCAAGAACACCCAGTCCTACGCGGACGCGGCCAACCTGGCCGTCAACCAGACCGTGGTGCGCTCGATCAACACCTCGATCGTGGCGCTGCTCCCGATCGGCGGCATCCTGCTCGTGAGCGGGCTGTACCTCAGCACGAGCTCGCTGCAGGACCTGGCGCTCGCCCAGTTCGTCGGCATGGCGGCCGGTGTGTACTCCTCGGTCATGCTCGCCCCGCGCCTGCTGGTGCACATGAAGTCGGGCGAGGCAGAGGTCCGGGACCAGGAGCGTCGCGCCCGCGCCAAGGCCAAGGCCATCGCCGCCGACCCCTACCACTCGGTCCCGGCCTTCGCCGACGACATGGCCGTCGGTGACGGAGGGTCCGAGCTCTCCGATGACCAGGACGACGATGACTCCGCGCGCGAGCGGGAGCCGGCCCGCCGGTCCACGCCGCACCGTGAGGACGCCGTCGGCAAGGGCCGCGTGGTGCCGGAGAGCTCGCGGCCGGTCAGCGAGAGCACCAGCTCGGGCCGCCAGCAGCCCAAGCGTCAGCCGCGATCGCAGCGTCGCAAGTGAGCGGCGAGGTGGGTGCCGCGGCCACGGCCGCGGTCGAGCGACTGGTGCGCGACGTACCGGACTTCCCCGAGCCGGGGATCGTGTTCAAGGACATCACCCCGCTGCTGGCCGACTCGGCCGGTTTCGGTGCCGTGATCGACGGTCTCGCGCAGGCGGGGCGTGACGATTCCGGCGCACCGGTGGTGGACAAGGTCCTCGGCATGGAGGCCCGCGGGTTCATCTTCGCGGCACCGGTCGCCCTCGCGCTCGGGGTCGGCTTCGTCCCGGTGCGCAAGGTCGGCAAGCTCCCCGGGGAGACCCACGAGGTCTCCTACGAGCTGGAGTACGGCGAGGCCACGCTCGAGCTGCACCGCGACGGCATCGGCGACGGCGAACGGGTGCTGCTCGTCGACGACGTGCTCGCCACCGGCGGCACCGCCCGGGCGACCCACGACCTGGTCCGCCAGTGCGGCGGCACCCCGGTCGGCCTGGCCGTGCTGCTCGAGCTCGGGTTCCTCTCCGGTCGCGACGCGATCGGCGACCTCCCGCTGACCTCGCTCAGCGTCGTGTGAGGTCGACGGGCACGTACCTCGTCCGGTGGGGAGCAGCACTCCCTAGACTGGTCAGATGAGCGAGGAACGCACGACGCCCCCCGGGGGCGCCGAGCCCGCCTCGATGCAGCCGGCGCCCGCGGCCGGTGACGGCGGGCCGGGCCGGCGCGTCCGGGCGCGTCTCGCGCGCATGGGCCGTGGTCAGCCCTCGACGAACCCGGTGCTGGAACCGCTGTTCCGCGCCGTGCGGCAGAACCACCCCAAGGCCGACCTCGCGCTGCTGCAGCGCGCGTACCACACCGCCGAGCGCCTGCACGAGGACCAGATGCGCAAGAGCGGCGATCCCTACATCACCCACCCGCTCGCGGTCACCACGATCCTCGCCGGCATCGGCATGACCGAGCCCACCCTGGTCGCCGCGCTGCTCCACGACACGGTCGAGGACACGCCGTACACCCTGGAGGAGTGCCGTCGCGACTTCGGCGACGAGGTCGCCCGACTGGTCGACGGCGTCACCAAGCTCGACAAGGTGCAGTACGGCGACTCGGCCAACGCCGAGACGATCCGCAAGATGATCGTGGCGATGTCGCGCGACATCCGGGTCCTGGTCATCAAGCTCGCCGACCGGCTGCACAACATGCGCACGCTGCGGTTCGTGAAGCAGTCCACGCAGGAACGCAAGGCCCACGAGACGCTCGACATCTACGCGCCGCTGGCACATCGGCTGGGCATGAACACGATCAAGTGGGAGCTGGAGGACCTGGCGTTCGCGACGCTGCACCCCAAGCTGTACGACGAGATCGTGCGGATGGTCGCCGAGCAGGCCCCCTCGCGCGACCAGTTCCTCGCCGAGGTGATCAGCCAGGTCGAGGGCGACCTGCGCGAGGCGCGGATCAAGGCGACGGTGACGGGACGTCCGAAGCACTACTACTCGATCTACCAGAAGATGATCGTCGGAGGCCGGGAGTTCTCCGACATCTACGACCTGGTCGGCATCCGGATCCTCGTGGAGGAGGACCGCGACTGCTACGGCGTGCTCGGCGTGCTGCACTCGCGGTGGAACCCCGTGCTGGGGCGGTTCAAGGACTACGTCGCGATGCCGAAGTTCAACATGTACCAGTCGCTGCACACCACGGTGATCGGCCCGCAGGGCAAGCCGGTGGAGATGCAGATCCGCACCTTCGGGATGCACCGACGTGCGGAGTACGGCGTCGCCGCGCACTGGAAGTACAAGGAGGACGGCCGCGCCGGCAAGGACACCGAACGGCTCGGGGACATGGACGACATGTCCTGGGTGCGGCAGCTGCTGGACTGGCAGAGCGAGGTCGAGGACCCCGGCGAGTTCCTGGAGTCGCTGCGGTTCGAGATCAACCGGGCCGAGGTCTACGTCTTCACCCCGCGCGGCGACGTGATCGCCCTTCCCACGGGTGCCACGTCGGTGGACTTCGCCTACGCGGTCCACACCGAGGTCGGCCACCACACCATCGGCGCGCGCGTCAACGGTCGGCTCGTGCCGTTGGAGTCGAAGCTGGAGAACGGCGACGTCGTGGAGGTGTTCACCTCCAAGGCGGCCAACGCGGGGCCCTCCCGCGACTGGCTGGAGTTCGTGAAGTCCCAGCGGGCGCGGTCGAAGATCCGGCAGTGGTTCACCAAGGAGCGGCGCGAGGAGGCGATCGAGCGCGGCAAGGACGAGATCGCCAAGCAGATGCGCAAGGAGGGGCTGCCCTTCAAGCGACTGCTGAGTCACGACACCCTCACCCAGGTCGCCGAGCAGCTGCACACCAGCGACGTGAGCGCGCTCTACGCCGCCGTGGGCGAGAGCAACATCGGTGCCCAGACCGTCGTCCGCAAGGTCATCGAGCTGCACGGCGGCGACGAGGGCGCCCAGGAGGACCTCGCCGAGGCCGTCCGCATCGACACCCGCCGCGGCCGTGGCGGCATCGCGCCCGGCGGCGACGCCGGCGTCATCGTCAAGGACTCACCCGAGGTGTGGGTCAAGCTCGCCAAGTGCTGCACCCCGGTGCCCCCGGACCCGATCCTGGGCTTCGTCACCAAGGGCGGCGGGGTCTCGGTCCACCGCACCGACTGCACCAACGCCGCGAACCTCCTCCAGCAGCCCGAGAAGGTGCTCGAGGTCGAGTGGGCGCCGACCGGCCAGTCGACGTTCTTGGTCAACATCCAGGTCGAGGCACTCGACCGTGCCCGGCTGCTCTCCGACATCACCATGGTGCTCTCCGACGCCCACGTGAACATCATGTCCGCCCAGCTCACCACCTCCCGCGAGCGCGTCGCCAAGGCCCGCTTCACCTTCGAGATGGGCGACGCCAAGCACCTCGACACCGTCCTGAAGACGGTCCGCGGCGTACCCGGCGTCTTCGACGCGTACCGCGTCACCCAGTGAGGCAGGAGTGGGTCGGGGATCCCCGGTTGACCGGGGATCCCGCAACTTGCATGGGTTTGCAAGACCTCAGAAGTACCAGCAAACCCTGATCAGTGCCGCTCGCAGGGTGGGTGGCGCGGCCCCGTCGCCCACCGGTGAGGGGCGCTCGTCCACAGGCCGGCGTAGGACGGTCGCGCATCGGGCCCGACTCGACGCAGCCTTGGCACATGGTCACGATCGACGACTCCTTGCTCACGCCGGTGCGGTTGCGTCGCGATCTGCTTGCCGAGGGCGAGACGGATCAGTCATTGGCGCGCGCCGTGCGGCACGACGTGTTGGCGCGGCCCCGCCGGGGCGCCTACGTCGACGCAGGTGTGTGGCACTCGCTCGGGTCGGAGGGGCGCTTCGCGGTGAGGTCGCGCGCGGCGTACTTGCAGGCGCGGGCCCCGGTGGCGCTCTCGCACGCATCGGCGATGCCGTTCTACGACGGCCCGTTGTGGGGAGCCGACCTGGACGACGTCCACTTCACTCGGCTCGACGAGCATGCGGGCCGCCGCGAGGCCGGGGTCAGACAGCACGCCGGCACGCTGGAGGACGGTGACGTGGTGACCGCGCACGGGCTGACGCTCACCAGTCCTGCGCGTACGGCGCTCGACGTGACCTTCACCCAGGGCGTCGACTCGGCACTGGCGGCGGTCTGTCACCTGCTGCGCGAACGGCTCGTCGACATGGAGACCCTGCGGGCACGCTACGACCGGCGGATGGATCACTGGCCGCACTCGCTGCGCACCGACCTCGTGCTCCGGCTGGCCGATCCGCGTCTCGCGTCCGTGGGAGAGGTCCTGACGTATCTGGTCTTCTGGCGACAGCACCTGCCGCGTCCGCACCTCCAACTCGAGATCCGCGACGCTGACTTCCTCGCCTACCTCGACTTCGCCCTGCCCGACCACGGGGTGTGGGTGGAGTTCGACGGCAGGGCGAAGTACGAGAAGCACCGTCGGACGGGGGAGTCGGTCACCGATGCCGTCCTGCGCGAGAAGCTGCGCGAGCAACGCATCAGTGAGCTCACCGGGTGGCGCTGCCTGCGCCTCACTTGGGCCGACCTGGCCCACCCGGAGCGAGTGGCTGCCCGGCTCAGGAGGCTGATCGACTCAGTCGCGACGTCCCGGCGGCGTGCCGGCGCCTAACGGCGGTGCGCGGCGTACTGGCATGGGTTTGTTGGTACTGGTCAGGTCTTGCAAACCCGTGGAAGTGAGGGGATCCCCGGTTGACCGGGGATCCTTGGGACCTTTCAGCTGAAGTCCGAGGCGGCCTTCTGCGCCATCTCCAGGAACGTACGGCGACCGGCGAGGTCGTCCTCGAGCCGTCGGACTGCCTTGTCGTCGCCGGCCGAGCGGGCCTTGTCCAGCTTGGTCTCGAGGTCGGCGATGGCGGCCTGGAGCTGGCCGACCATGTCGTCGGCGCGGGCGGACTTCTCGGGGTCGGAGGAGTCCCACTTCTCGTCCTCGACCTTGCGGATGGCCTGCTCGACCGCGCGCATCCGACCCTCGAGTTCCTTGATCCGGGCGCGGGGGACCTTGCCGGCCTCGTCCCAGCGCTCGGCGATCTCGCGGAAGGACCGCTTGGCGGCCGCGACGTCGGTGACCGGCAGCAGTGCCTCGGCCTCGACCAGGATCTGCTCCTTGACCTCGGCGTTCGCGGCGTACTCCTGGTCCAGCTGGGCGTTGGCCTCGTCGCGCGCTCCGAAGAAGACGTCCTGCGCACCGCGGAACCGCTTCCACAGCTTCTCCTCGACGTTGCGCGGAGCGGGCCCGGCGGCCTTCCACTCCTGCATCAGGTCGCGGTACTTGCGCGAGGTCGGGCCCCAGTCGGTGGAGCCGGAGAGCGCCTCGGCCTCGACGCAGAGACGCTCCTTGACCGCCTTGGCCTGGTCCCGCTTCTGGTCCATCTCGGCGAAGTGGGCCTTGCGGGCCTTGGTGTAGGCCGACCGGGCGGACGAGAACCGCTTCCACAGCGCGTCGTCGGAGGCCTTGTCGATGCGGGGGAGCTGCTTCCACTGCTCGAGGAGGTCGCGGAAGCGGTTGGCACCGTTGCGCCAGTCCTTGCCGGTCGCGATCTGCTCCGCCTCCGCGGCGAGCTTCTCCTTCTCCTGCTTCGCCTCGGTCGTACGCCGCTGCTTCTCCTCGCGTCGGTTGGCACGCTGGGTGGCCAGCACCGGCCCGAGGAGGTCGAGCTTGGCACTCAGCGCGGCGAGGTCGCCGACCGCGTGGGCGTCCTCGATCTGGGAGCGCACGAGCTCGATCGCCTTGGCGGCCTCGTCGGGGGAGACGACGCCGGAGTTGACGCGCTTGGTGAGCAGGTCGACCTCCAGCGCCAGGTTGTCGTAGCGCTGGGTGTAGAAGGCCAGTGCCTCCTCGGCGGTCGCGTCGGGCATCTGGCCGACCTCGCGCTCGCCGTCGGCGGTCTTCACGTAGACAGTGCCGTCGTCGGCGACGCGGCCCCAGTCGTTACTCGTCACAACGATCCATCCTCTGGGTCAACGGGCAGTGCTCATGCTAGTCACTGTGGGCTGCTCGGCGGTGGCGGCGCCTGCCCCGCGTGCCCTTGCCGCCCCCGGACCGGAACTGATTGGGGCGGCGCCCGCGCCGGCCGATAGGCTGGCGCGGTGCTGATCGCAGGCTTTCCCGCAGGACCGTGGGGCACCAATTGCTACGTCGCGGCGACGGCCCCCGGCGCCGAGTGCGTCGTCATCGACCCGGGCAAGGACGCCGCCGACGGCGTGGCCGAGGTCGTCCGCGAACACAAGCTCAAGCCGGTCGCGGTGCTGCTCACCCACGGCCACGTCGACCACATGTGGAGCGTGACCCCGGTGGCGGGCACCTACGACGCCACGGCCTGGATCCACCCCGGCGACCGCCACCTGCTCGCCGACCCGATGGCCGGGATGTCCCCGGAGACCGCCCAGATGATGCTGGGCGGCAGCTACGAGTTCACCGAGCCAGAGGACGTCCAGGAGCTCGGCGACAGCCAGACCATGGAGCTGGCCGGTCTCGACTTCGTCGTGGACCACGCGCCCGGCCACACCGAGGGCTCGGTGACCTTCCGTACGCCGTACGCGCAGCAGGACATCAGCGAGGTCATGTTCTCCGGCGACCTGCTCTTCGCGGGTGCGATCGGCCGCACCGACCTCCCCGGCGGCGACCACCCGACGATGTTGCGCAGCCTCACCGACAAGGTGCTGCCGCTGGCCGACGACATCGTCGTGCTGCCCGGGCACGGCGAGCAGACCTCGATCGGTCGGGAGCGCGCGACCAACCCGTTCCTGCTCCAGCTGCTCGACGAGCAGTCCGGCGCGGGTCGCCCCCACCGGGGTCGGTGAGCCGTGCCCGACAAGCTCTCCGCGCCCAAGGGCGTGCCCGAGTACCTGCCCCCGGAGTCCGCGGCCTGGCAGGCGGTCCGCGAGGCACTGCAGCGGCCCGCGACCAACGCCGGCTACGGCTACATCGAGCTCCCGATCTTCGAGGACACCGCGCTCTACGTGCGGGGCGTGGGGGAGTCGACCGACGTGGTCAGCAAGGAGATGTACACCTTCGCCGACCGCGGCGGCCGCTCGCTGACGTTGCGGCCCGAGGGCACCGCCGGTGTCATGCGCAGCGTCATCGAGCACGGCCTGGACCGCGGCCAGCTCCCGGTCAAGCTCTGGTACGCCGGCCAGTTCTTCCGCGCCGAGCGTCCGCAGAAGGGGCGCTACCGGCAGCTGCAGCAGTTCGGCATCGAGGCCATCGGAAGTGACGACCCGGTGCTCGATGCCGAGGTCATCACCATCGCCGACGACGGCTACCGCTCGCTCGGCCTGACCGGATTCCGCACCGAGCTGACCTCGTTGGGGTGCGGCGAGTGCCGTCCGGCCTACCGCGAGCGGCTCACCGACTTCCTCACCGGTCTGGACCTCGACGAGGCGACGCGCGAACGGGCCCGTCTCAACCCGTTGCGGGTGCTGGACGACAAGCGACCCGAGGTGCGCGACCAGCTCGCCGATGCCCCGTTGATGGTCCACCACCTGTGCGCGGAGTGCGCGGAGCACTACGCGGCGGTCAAGGCGGCGCTGGATGCCAACGGCACGGCGTACGTCGAGAACCCGTGGCTGGTGCGGGGGTTGGACTACTACACCCGCACCACGTTCGAGTTCGTCCACGACGGGCTCGGCGCCCAGTCGGGCATGGGCGGCGGCGGTCGCTACGACGGGCTGATGTCCGAGCTCGGCGGACAGGAGCTCTCGGGCATCGGGTTCGGGCTCGGGCTGGACCGCACCCATCTCGCCTGCCAGGCCGAGGGCCTGCAGGTCGGGCCGACGCGCACGCTGGACGTGTACGTCGTCCCGCTCGGCTCGGCGGCTCCGCGCGCCGCTGCCCTGGCCACCGAACTGCGTCGCGCGGACCTGCGCACCGACCTCAGCTACGGCGGCCGGGGCGTCAAGGGCGCGATGAAGGCAGCCGACCGCTCCGGCGCGGCGTACGCCGTCGTGCTGGGGGAGCGGGACCTCGAGGCCGGGGTCGCGCAGGTCAAGTCACTGGAGACCGGCGAGCAGGAGTCGGTGGCGCTGGACGAGGTCCGCGCCCACCTGCGGTCCAGGCTCGCCGCGCCTCCCACCGCAACCATCGAAGGGAACATCACGTGATCCGCACCCACGACGCCGGCGCCCTGCGCGCCGAGCACGTCGGCCAGACCGTCACCCTCGCCGGCTGGGTGGCGAGCCGTCGCGATCACGGGGGCGTCACCTTCATCGACCTGCGCGAGGCCAGCGGCGTGGTGCAGGTCGTCATCCGTGAGGACGAGATCGCGCACCGCCTGCGCAGCGAGTACTGCCTGCAGGTGACCGGCGAGGTCACCGAGCGCGACGCGCACAACGTCAACCCCAACCTCCCCACCGGGTCGGTGGAGGTCGTCGCCGCCGGCGGCGGCGTGGAGGTGCTGTCGGCGGCGGCGCCGCTGCCGTTCCCGATCGACGAGCACGTGGAGGTCGGTGAGGAGGCCCGCCTCAAGCACCGCTACCTCGACCTGCGTCGTCCTGCGCCGGCGGCAGCGATCCGGCTGCGCAGCAAGGTCAACAAGGCGGCGCGCGACGTGCTGGACCGCCACGACTTCGTCGAGATCGAGACCCCGACGCTGACCCGCAGCACGCCCGAGGGCGCTCGCGACTTCCTCGTCCCGGCCCGCCTCCAGCCGGGCAGCTGGTACGCCCTGCCGCAGAGCCCGCAGCTGTTCAAGCAGCTGCTGATGGTCGCGGGCATGGAGCGCTACTTCCAGATCGCCCGCTGCTACCGCGACGAGGACTTCCGCGCGGACCGTCAGCCGGAGTTCACCCAGCTCGACGTCGAGATGAGCTTCGTCGACCAGGACGACGTCATCTCGCTGACCGAGGAGCTGCTGTCCGCGATCTGGCAGCTGATCGACGTCGAGCTCGCGCCGCCCTTCCCGCGCATCACCTACGCCGAGTCCATGGCCCGCTACGGCACCGACAAGCCGGACCTGCGGATGGGTCAGGAGCTGGTGGAGTGCACCGAGTTCTTCGCCGACACCGAGTTCCGGGTCTTCCAGCAGTCCTACGTCGGGGCCGTGGTGATGCCCGGAGGGGCGAGCCAGCCCCGCAAGCAGCTCGACGCGTGGCAGGACTGGGCCAAGCAGCGGGGCGCCAAGGGCCTCGCCTACGTCCTGGTCGGCGAGGACGGGCAGCTCGGCGGTCCGGTCGCCAAGAACCTCACCGACGCCGAGCGCGCCGGCCTCGCCGACCACGTCGGTGCCGCGCCCGGCGACTGCATCTTCTTCGGGGCGGGGGCGGCCAAGTCCAGTCGCGCGCTCCTGGGGGCCGCACGCCTGGAGATCGGCCGTCGCTGCGGCCTGATCGACGAGGACGCGTGGGCCTTCTGCTGGGTGGTCGACGCGCCGCTCTTCGAGCCCGCCGACGACGCGACCGCCGCCGGTGACGTCGCCGTCGGCAGCGGCGCCTGGACTGCGGTGCACCACGCCTTCACGAGCCCGCAGGAGCCCGAGACCTTCGACCAGGACCCGGGCGGTGCGCTGGCGTGGGCCTACGACATCGTCTGCAACGGCAACGAGATCGGTGGCGGGTCGATCCGTATCCACCGCGAAGACGTGCAGAAGCGGGTCTTCGACGTGATGGGCATCGGCGCGGAGGAGGCCGAGGAGAAGTTCGGCTTCCTGCTCGAGGCGTTCGCGTACGGCGCCCCTCCGCACGGTGGCATCGCCTTCGGTTGGGACCGGATCTGCGCGTTGCTCTCGGGCAGCGACTCCATCCGCGACGTGATCGCCTTCCCCAAGTCCGGTGGCGGCTTCGACCCGTTGACGGCGGCTCCGGCGCCGATCACCGAGGCCCAGCGGGCCGAGACCGGAGTGGACGCCGAGCCCGCTCCGGAGGGCGACGAGGTCGAGACCTGATCGTTACCGCTTGGTGACCCCAACCATGGTCCACGTCACCTAAAGTCGCATCGGCGTCGGTAGACCACTGATGTCCCCTGCACGAACCGAACGACGAGGTGAGGATGACCGGCAGCGACCTCGAGAGCCATCTCGCTGATCACGCTGACCACGCCGACGAGGTCGCAGAGGCTGACCGGACGGCCGTCAAGAGCAAGTCGCCGACGCAGCTGGCCATGGCCCGCTTCCGCAAGGACAAGCTGTCGATGGCCGCCGCGATCGTGGTGCTGACCTATACCCTTGCCGCGATCGCCGCGCCGTTCCTGGTGTGGTTCGGGGTGATCGACCCCTACACCTCCAACCAGGACCTGACGGACTCCTTCGGCCTCCCGACGGGCGACTGGGGCGGCATCTCCGGTGACCACTGGCTGGGTGTGGAGCCCGGCATCGGCCGGGACACGCTGGCGCGGGTCTGGTACGGCATCACCTTCTCGCTGGTGATCGCGTTGACGGCGACGTTCATGGCGATGTTCATCGGGGTGGTCCTCGGCATCGTCTCCGGTGCTGCCGGCGGCTGGGTCGACACCATCATCGGCCGCCTGATCGACCTGACGCTGTCCTTCCCCCAGGTGCTGCTCCTGCTGGCGCTCTCCTCGATCGCCTACGAGTTCATCACCACCGTGCTCAACGTTCCCGAGGGCGCGGTCGGGTGGGGCTTCTACGTCATCGTCATGCTCGGCCTCTTCGGGTGGACCGGCATCGCGCGCATCGTCCGGGGCCAGGTGCTCTCGATCCGTGAGCGCGAGTTCGTCGCCGCCGCACAGATGGCCGGCGCATCCAGGTTCCGGGTCTACTTCCGCGAGATCCTGCCCAACGTGTGGGCGCCGATCCTGGTGACCTTCACGCTGATCATGCCGGTGTTCGTCTCCGCCGAGGCGGCGTTCAGCTTCCTCGGCGTGAGCGTGCCGCCGCCGACGCCGACGCTGGGCAACGTGCTCTACGACGGGCTGCGCTACGCCGACACGGCCCCGATCTACTTCTTCGTCCCGGCCATCATGATCGCGATCATCGTGCTGTCCTTCAACCTGCTCGGCGACGGGCTGCGTGACGCCCTCGACCCGAAGAGTGATCGCTGAGTCCCGTGACCACTCGGGACCACAACCAGAGTTTCGTCGACACCGCGTCGACGATCGTGCCGGTGCGTCGTGGCACCCGGCACAACCAAGGAGGAGACAAATGGGTATGAAACTGAGGAGGACCGCGGCGTCGACTGCTGCTTCGGTCCTGGGGTTGACCCTCCTGGCTGCCTGTGGCGGCGGGGCAACCGACGACGGCTCCGGCGGCTCGGCCGAGGGCGAGAAGGGCGGCACCCTGAAGGTGCTGCAGCACTTCCCCTACGAGGCCACCGACCCGCAGCGGATCTACTACGGCGTTCAGCTCTCCTGGTTCCGGCGCCTGATGTACCGCGGCCTGGTCGCATTCCCGATGTCGGAGGACGCCGAGGAGGGCACCACCCCGGTCGCCGACCTCGCCACCGACACCGGCACGCCGAACGAGGACTTCACCGAGTGGGAGTTCACCCTCAAGGAGGGTGTCACCTGGGAGGACGGCTCGGAGGTCACCTGTGAGGACGTCCAGTACGGCACCTCGCGCGTGTTCGCCAACGACCTCATCACCGGTGGCCCGAACTACACCCTCAGCTACATCGACGTCGAGGACTACCCCGGCCCGTACAAGGCGAACGAGAAGCAGCAGGCTGCCTTCGAGGACGCCGTCAGCTGCGACGGCCGCACCATCACCTTCCGCATGAACAAGCCGTGGGTGGACTTCCCGCAGGCCGCGGCCGGCATGATGATGACCGACCCGTACAAGGAGTCCTTCGACGAGGGCGCCAAGAGCCAGTGGAAGGTCCTCTCCAACGGTCCCTACAAGGTCGAGGGCGGCACGTGGGACAAGAACTCGGGCGCGACCCTGGTCCGCAACGAGGCCTACGACGCCGAGACCGATGACCCGGAGGCGCTGCGCATGGCGCTGCCGGACACCATCGAGGTCGACATCGACCCGTCCGACACCGCGGGCGAGCTCTTCAACGACCGCCTGATCCAGGACTCGGCCGACGTCAAGAACGCGATCACGACCGCTCGCGTGGCGCCGTCGCAGTTCCCGAGCATCACCGGCCCCGTCGAGGAGCGCTACGTCAACGTGCTCTCCCCGTACGTGTCTTACTTCACGCCCAACCAGAACAGCCCGAAGATGAAGGATGCCGCGGTGCGCGAGGCGCTCTCCGTGGCGCTCGACGTCAACGGCTACGTCAAGGCGCTGGGTGGCGAGGTCGCGGCCGAGGCTGCCGAGACGATCATCAACCCGGCCGTCTCCGGTTCGGAGCCGAACCCGGCGTTCGACCACGGCGCCGACAACGACGGTGACCCCCAGGCGGCCCAGGCGCTGCTGGAGGAAGCCGGCGTGAACACGCCGCTGAAGATCACGCTCGGCTACCCGAAGTCGCCGACCGCTGACAAGTCGATGGCGATCGTCAAGGAGAGCTGGGACGCTGCCGGCTTCGACGTGACCCTGTCGGGCCAGAGTGACACCTATTACGACGTCATCTCCAAGCCCGACGACGACTTCGACGTCACCTGGGCCGGCTGGGGTGCTGACTGGCCGTCGGCCATGACGGTGCTGCCGCCGCTGTTCGACAGCCGCCCGAACTTCTCGCCCACCACCTGTGGCAACAACTACGGGTGCTACCAGAGCGACGAGTTCGAGTCGAAGATCGACGAGGCCGCCAACGCCGGCTCCCCCGAGGAGCAGGTCGCGGCGCTGCAGGAGGCCGACAAGATCCTCGGTGAGGACTACGCCTACATCCCCACGGAGGTCACGAAGTTCAACTGGCTCCGTGGCTCCGAGGTGACCGGGTTCACCACGACCCCGGCGTCCTCCTCCTACCCGGAGATCGGTCTCATCGGCGTCCAGGAGTGACGTTCGGCTGAGGCCAACCGCACAACACCGGACGGTGGGTGGGTGCTCGGGCACCCACCCACCGGCCTGCGGGGTCGGGGGACCCGCACAGCACAACTCTCCCCGCCGGCACGCCAGCAGGCTGCCGAGCCCGATCAACGAAGGTGTGAACTGACCGATGTGGGCATACGTCGTACGCCGCAGCATGGTGGGCATCGTGCTGCTGCTCGCGGTGACGTTCGTGACGTTCTTCCTGTTCTTCGCGAGTCCCGTGGATGCTGCCCGTTATGCGTGCGGCAAGAACTGCACCGAGGCGCAACGGGACCAGGTGCGCAAGGCGCTCGGCTACGACAAGCCGTGGTACGAGCAGTGGGGGAGCTTCGTCAAGGGCACCGTCACCGGTCGCGAGTACCCGGCTGACCCCGAGCTGCGCGCGGCGGCCCCCGAGGTCGTCACCGAGTGCGACGCCCCCTGCATGGGCTACTCGCACCTCAACTCCACGACCGTCAACGAGCTCATCACCGAGTACGCCCCGATCACGATCGCGCTGGGCCTGGTGGCGATGGTGATGTGGCTGGTCGGCGGCGTGCTCTTCGGCATCATGGCCGCGGTCTTCAAGGGATCCTTCCTGGATCGCGCCATCGTCGGTGCCACGCTGATCGCGTTCGCGTTCCCGACGTTCTTCATCGGTGTCTTCTTCCTGAAGTACCTCGCGGTGAAGTGGCAGATCATCCCGTTCCCGAGCTACGTCTCCATCGAGGAGGGCGGTCTCTGGACGTGGCTGGTGAACCTGCTGGCGCCGGCGTTCACGCTCGCGCTCGTCTTCACGGCGGGCTATGTCCGGATGACGCGTGCCTTCGTCATCGAGTCGATGACCGAGGACTACATCCGCACGGCCCGGTCCAAGGGCCTCCCGGGACGCGTGGTGCTCTTCAAGCACGGGCTGCGTGCCGCGTTGACGCCGATCGTCACGATGACCGGCCTGGACCTCGCGACGCTGCTCGGTGGCGCGATCATCACCGAGACGGTGTTCGCCTACCCGGGCCTCGGCCTGCTCACCGTCCAGGCGAGCAACGCGTGGGACCTGCCCACCATCATCGGGATCGTGGTGCTCTCGGCCGCCTTCGTGGTGGTCGCGAACATCCTCGTCGACATCTCGTACGCATTCATCGACCCCCGGGTCCGGCTCGGGTAGGAACGGCGACTCTCATGGACAAGTTCCTCACCGTCGACGACCTCAAGGTCCACTTCCCGACGCCGGACGGCATCGTGAAGGCGACCGACGGGTTGTCCTACACCCTCGAGCGGGGCAAGACGCTGGGCATCGTGGGGGAGTCCGGCTCGGGCAAGTCGGTCTCCAGCTCGGCGATCCTCGGCCTGCACCGCGGCACCAATGCCCAGGTCAGCGGCGAGATCCGCCTCGACGGCACCGACCTGCTCGCACTGTCGAACGAGGAGATGCGTCAGCTGCGCGGCAAGGACGTCGCGATGATCTTCCAGGACCCGCTCTCGGCGCTGCACCCCTTCTACACGGTCGGCAACCAGCTCAGCGAGGCCTACCGGGTGCACCACGACGTGTCCAAGAAGGCGGCACGGACGCGGGTGGTCGAGATGCTCGAACTGGTCGGCATCCCGCAGCCCGACCGTCGAGTGGACGACTACGCGCACCAGTTCTCCGGCGGCATGCGGCAGCGCGCGATGATCGCGATGGCACTGATCAACGACCCCAAGCTGGTCATTGCCGACGAGCCCACGACCGCGCTGGACGTGACGGTGCAGGCCCAGATCCTGGACCTGCTCCAGCGCCTGCAGAAGGAGTTCGACACCGCGGTCGTCATCATCACCCACGACCTCGGCGTCGTGGCGGAAATGGCCGACGACGTGCTGGTGATGTACGCCGGCCGCGCCGTCGAGTACGGCACGACGAAGCAGATCATGACCCACCCCGAGATGCCCTACACGTGGGGCCTGATGGAGAGCGTGCCCGACTTGCACTCCAGCGTGGACGAGCCGTTGATCCCCATCAAGGGAACGCCGCCCAGCCTGCTCAACCCGCCCCCGGGGTGTGCGTTCCACCCCCGATGCCCGCACACCGAGAAGGTCGGTGGCGACCTGTGCCGCACCGAGCTGCCCGAGCTGCTCCCCGGGCAGCAGGGCGGTGGCCACCTCAAGCGGTGCCACCTCGACAACCCCGAGGCCGTGCGCGCCGAGGCGGTGACGCAGCGATGAGCACTCCGCAGACCGCAACCCAGACGACGACGAACGGCACCGGCAGCGACCCGCTGCTGCGCGTCAACGACCTGCGGATGTATTTCCCGGTGAAGTCCTCCGGGGTCATCCGCAGGACGGTGGGGCACGTCCAGGCCGTGGACGACGTGAGCTTCCAGATCGGCGCCGGCCAGTCGCTGGGCCTCGTCGGCGAGTCCGGGTGTGGCAAGTCGACGACCGGTCGCCTGGTCACCCGGCTGGACAAGCCGACCAGCGGCTCGATCGAGTTCGAGGGTCGCGACATCTCCCAGCTGGCGCCGCGCGCGTTGAAGCCGCTGCGCCAGGACATCCAGATGATCTTCCAGGATCCCTACAGCTCGCTGAACCCGCGGCACACGGTCGGCGCGATCGTCGGCGCGCCGCTGGCGATCCACAAGGTCGTGCCCAAGGACAAGATCCTGCCGCGCGTGCAGGAGCTCCTCGAGATCGTCGGGCTCAACCCCGAGCACTACAACCGCTATCCGCACGAGTTCTCCGGCGGCCAGCGGCAGCGCATCGGCATCGCGCGGGCGCTCACGCTCCAGCCGAAGCTGTTGGTGGCCGACGAGCCGGTCTCGGCGCTGGACGTGTCGATCCAGGCGCAGGTGATCAACCTGCTGCAGGACATCCAGCGCGAGTTCAACGTCGCGTTCCTCTTCATCGCCCACGACCTGGCCGTCGTACGCCACTTCTGCCCGGAGATCGCGGTGATGTACCTCGGCAAGATCGTCGAGGTCGGCGAGCGCGAGCGCATCTACCACCACGCCCACCACCCCTACACGCAGGCGCTGCTGTCGGCGATCCCCGACGTGAAGCAGGCCGAGGTGGGTGGTCGACGCGACCGCATCGAGCTGCAGGGTGACGTACCGAGCCCGATCAACCCCCCGTCGGGGTGCCGGTTCCGCACGCGGTGCCCGATCGCGCAGGACATCTGCGCCGCCGTGGAGCCCCCGCTGGTGCAGATCGGCGAGCGGCACAAGGTCGCCTGCCACTTCGCCGGCGAGATCGGCCACCACCCGGCGGCCCCGGTGACGGCGCCGCTGCTCGGCGTGGACAACCACGGCGAGGCGGTCCCCGGGGCCACTCCGGCGGAGGGGCTCGAGACCGGTCCCGGCTACAGCAGCACCTGGCACGACTTCCAGGGCCGTCGCACGGTGCACGCCGACCGCGACGACTCCTGAGCCGCGACGTAGATTGGGGCAGGTGGACGGCCTGTTCGAGATGGGAGCGCCGCCGAGTGTCGGCGGCGGCTCCCTCGCCTCGGCGGACCACGCTGCGACGCCGCTCGCGGTCCGAATGCGGCCGCGGACGCTGGACGAGCTGGTCGGCCAGGCGCAGCTCAAGCGCGCCGGGTCGCCGCTGCGGCAGCTGATCGAGGGGGACCAGTCCCTCTCGATCCTGCTGTGGGGACCTCCCGGCACCGGCAAGACAACGATCGCCTCGATCATCAGCCAGCAGACCGGTCGGCACTTCGTGGAGGTCTCCGCCGTCTCCGCCGGCGTCAAGGACGTCCGGGAGGCCATCCAGGCCGCCCGGTCGCGACTGGTGGGCGCCGGGGAGGAGACGGTGCTGTTCGTCGACGAGGTGCACCGCTTCAGCAAGGCCCAGCAGGACGCGCTGCTGCCCGGCGTGGAGAACCGGTGGGTCACGCTGGTCGCCGCGACGACGGAGAACCCCAGCTTCAGCGTGATCTCCCCGCTGCTCTCCCGCAGCCTGCTGCTCCGCCTGGAGTCGCTGACCGACGCCGACATCGGGTCCGTGCTGGACCGGGCGGTCACCGACGAGCGCGGCCTCGGTGGCCGCGTCACCCTCGCCGAGGACGCCCGCGACCACGTGCTCCGCCTCGCGGGAGGGGACGCCCGCCGAGCGCTCACCTACCTGGAGGCCGCCGCGGCAGCCGCCGGCTGGTCCGCGACGGGGCCGGCCATGGACGGTACGCCGGACGCGCCGGTGGTCATCGACCTCGCCACCGTCGAGGCGGCCGCGGACCAGGCAGCGGTCCGCTACGACCGCGACGGCGACCAGCACTACGACGTGATCAGCGCCTTCATCAAGTCGGTCCGGGGCTCTGACGCCGACGCGGCGCTGCACTACCTGGCCCGCATGATCGAGGCGGGGGAGGACCCGCGGTTCCTCGCACGTCGGCTGGTGATCTCGGCCAGCGAGGACATCGGCCTCGCGGACCCCACCGCCCTGCAGACCGCCGTCGCCGCTGCCCACACCGTCCAGCTCATCGGCATGCCCGAGGCGCGCATCGCGCTCGCCCAGGCCACCATCGCGCTGGCCACCGCCCCCAAGTCCAACGCCGTCATCACCGCCGTCGACGCCGCGATCGCCGACGTACGCGCGGGCAGGATCGGGCAGGTGCCCGCGCACCTGCGCGACGCCCACTACGCCGGGGCGGAGCGGCTCGGCCACGGCACCGACTACGTCTACAGCCACGACGCGCCGTACGGGATCGCGACCCAGCAGTACGCGCCCGACGCGATCGGCGACGCCGCCTACTACCGGCCCACCGAGCACGGGGCCGAGGCGGGCGTGAAGGAACGCTGGGAGCGGATCCGCCGGCTGATCCGTGGCAGATAGGGTCGGGGTCGTGACTGGAGAGTTCGCCGTCCCCGCATGGCTCGCCGTGCTGGTGCTGCTCGCGCTCCTCGGGCTGGTCGCCGCGACCGTCGCGCTGCTGGTCGTCGTACGCCGTGTGCGCCAGCACACCGAGGAGGTCGTGGCGGCCGCATCGGTGCGTGCTGACGAGTTGGGGCACCACCTCGCCGAGATCGAGGAGCGGCTCGACGCGAGCGAGCCGGCCACGTCGGTCCCTGCGCGCGAGGAGGACCCGGAGTACCTCATCACCGAGCTCGGCAAGCCCAGGCCGGCCGCCCCGATGCTGCCCGGCCCGGCCTTCGCCGACCAGGTGGTGCGGGAGTCGATGGTGCGTGCCGCCTCCCTCGTCGCCGGCCTGCGCCGAGCCCTGGCGCCGGAGACCCGCAACCGCATCCGGTTCGAGATGAAGCGGGAGGTGAAGCGCTCCCGCAAGCAGCGTCGCGCCGACGTGAAGCAGGCGGTGCGCGAGTGGGAGGCGCGGCAGCGAGAGAGCGTCGACGCATGAGTGCGAGGAGCCCCCGCGGAGGTGGGGCGAGGAACGAGGCCCGCCGGAGCGAGGCACCGCAGTGCTCGTGCAGGAGGAGACGCATGAGCGCGAGGAGCGCCACATGATCAGGGCCGGCTTCTTCTTCGCCGCCGGTGCCGCGGCCGGCGTGTACGGCAGCCTGAAGGCCAAGCGGTTCGCCGACGAGTTCACCGCCGAGGGCGTGCGTCATCGTGTCAAGGCCGCCAGCCTCGGTGCGCGCCTGTTCCGCGAGGAGGTCGCCCGGGGACAGGCCGAGGCCGAGGTGGAGCTGCGCGAGCGCTACGAGCTCGGCGACGAGAACCGCCGTGCGCTCCCCGGCCCCGATGCACCAGACTCACCCCGACCGATCCCACCGCAGGAGGACACCGACTGATGGACCCCATGAGCACCGCCGAGA
Source organism: Nocardioides panacisoli (assembly GCF_019448235.1). NCBI lineage: Bacteria > Bacillati > Actinomycetota > Actinomycetes > Propionibacteriales > Nocardioidaceae > Nocardioides > Nocardioides panacisoli. Next base: position 1,196,750 of record NZ_CP080409.1, on the reverse strand, counting down.
TCCGCCGCCGCTTCGTCGCACACTTCGAAGCCGCCGGTCACACGGCTGTGCCCTCGGCGTCGCTGCTGCTGGAGGACCCGAACCTGCTGTTCGTCAACGCGGGGATGGTGCCCTTCAAGCCGTTCTTCCTCGGTCAGGAGACCCCGCCGTACGATCGCGCCACCAGCGTGCAGAAGTGCATCCGCACCCCCGACATCGAGGACGTCGGCAAGACCACGCGCCACGGCACGTTCTTCGAGATGTGCGGCAACTTCTCCTTCGGGGACTACTTCAAGGAGCGCGCCATCGAGCTGGCGTGGGAGCTGTGCACCAAGCCGGCCGCCGACGGCGGGTGGGGGTTCGAGGAGGGGCGCCTCTACCCGAGCGTGTACGCCGAGGACGACGAGGCGGTCGCGCTGTGGAAGAAGGTCACCGGCCTGCCCGACGAGCGCATCCTGCGGCTCGGCCGCAAGGAGAACTACTGGTCCATGGGCGTGCCCGGACCCGGCGGCCCGTGCTCGGAGATCCTCTACGACCGCGGCCCGGAGTACGGCCCCGACTTCGACCCCTCGCGCCTGGGTCCGGACATGCCGACCGACCTGGAGGACCGGCTGCTGGAGTTCTGGAACCTGGTCTTCATGCAGGACGAGCTGTCCGCGGTCCGTGCCAAGGACGACTTCGACATCGCCGGGTCGCTGCCGAGCAAGAACATCGACACCGGCATGGGCCTGGAGCGGGTCGCCTTCCTCACCCAGGGCCGCGAGAACATGTACGAGATCGACGTCATGTTCCCGGTCATCGAGAAGGCCCAGGAGCTCAGTGGCAAGCGGTACGGCGCCAACCCCGACGACGACGTCCGCTTCCGCGTCGTGGCCGACCACGTGCGCTCCTCGATGATGCTCATCAGCGACGGCGTCACCCCGGGCAACGAGGCGCGCGGCTACGTGCTGCGCCGGCTGCTGCGCCGCGCGGTCCGCTCGATGCGGCTGCTGGGCTGTGAGGACCGCGTGCTCCCCGAGCTGCTGCCCGTCAGCCGGGACAAGATGGGGGAGACCTACGAGGAGCTCCACCGCGACTGGGAGCGCATCTCCACCGTGGCGTTCGCCGAGGAGGACACCTTCCGGCAGACGCTGCGCACCGGCACCCAGATCTTCGACAACGCCGCCGGCGAGGTGAAGCAGACCGGTGGCACCCAGCTCTCGGGCGACAAGGCCTTCGCGTTGCACGACACCTACGGCTTCCCGATCGACCTGACGCTGGAGATGGCCGCGGAGCAGGGCCTCTCGGTGGACGAGGACGGCTTCCGGCGCCTCATGGCCGAGCAGCGCGACCGGGCCAAGGCCGACGCGAAGGCGAAGAAGGGCGGCCACCGCGACGCGGCGGCGTACCGCGAGATCGCCGACGGGCTGCAGCGCGCCGTGGACTTCACCGGCTACGACACGGTGGTCGACGAGGGCACCGTCCGCGGGATCGTCCGCGACGGCGGCGTGGTCCCGGCCGCCGAGTCCGGCGACGAGGTCGAGCTCGTGCTCGACCGCACCCCGTTCTACGCCGAGGGTGGCGGCCAGCTCGCCGACCACGGCATCATCGAGCTCGCCAACGGCGCCCGGGTCGAGGTCAGCGACGTCCAGTCGCCCATCACCGGGATGATCGTGCACCGCGCGAAGGTCCTCGAGGGGGAGGTCACCACCGGCCTGCTCGCCCAGGCGCACGTCGACACGGCACGGCGCCTGTCGATCTCGCGGTCGCACACGGCGACGCACATGGTGCACAAGGCCTTCCGGGAGGCGCTCGGCGAGACCGCCACGCAGGCGGGGTCGGAGAACTCGCCCGGCCGCTTCCGGTTCGACTTCTCCGCCACCGGTGCCGTGCCCGAGTCGGTCATGGCCGACGTGGAGGCGCGGGTCAACGAGGTCGTCCTCGACGACCTGGCCGTCGAGGCGGAGGTCATGAGCCAGAAGGAGGCGGTCGCCTCCGGTGCGATGGCGCTGTTCGGCGAGAAGTACGGCGACGAGGTCCGCGTGGTCTCGGTGGGGGACTGGGCGCGCGAGCTGTGCGGTGGCACCCACGCCCACAACACCGGACGGCTCGGCGTCATCAAGCTGCTCGGGGAGTCCTCGATCGGCTCCGGCGTACGCCGTGTGGAGGCGCTGGTGGGCTCCGACGCCTACCAGTTCCTCGCCCGCGAGCACGTGCTCGTCGCGCAGCTCGCCGACACCCTCAAGACCCGGCCCGAGGACCTGCCCGAGCGGGTGAACGACCTGGTCGAGCGGCTCCGCACCGCGGAGAAGGAGATCGAGAAGGTCCGCCTGGACAAGCTGCTGGCCAGCGGTGGCGAGCTCGCCACGGGTGCCGAGGACATCGCCGGCATCAAGCTGGTCGCCCACCGTGTCGACGGGGCCACGGGCGGGGACGTCCGCACGCTCGCACTCGACGTCCGCGGTCGGCTGCCCGCCGGCACTCCCGGTGTCGTGGTCGTCATCGGCGCGGCCGAGGGCAAGGTCGCCGTCGTGGCCGCCCTCAACGACGCCGCGCGCGACCGCGGACTGTCGGCCAACGACCTGGTGCAGACCGTCGGCCCCTACGTGGGCGGCAAGGGCGGCGGCAAGGCCGACGTCGCGCAGGGTGGTGGCAGCGACACCTCCCGCATCGACGAGGCACTGGCCGCCGTGTCCGCCGCTGTCACCGAGGCCCGATGAGGCACGGCGTACGGCTCGGCGTCGACCCGGGGGATGCCCGGATCGGCGTCGCGCGGTGCGACCCGAGCGGCACCCTCGCCACGCCCGTCGAGACGGTGCGGCGCGGGCGTGGCGACCTGTCCCGCATCACCCGTCTGGTGCGCGACGAGGAGGCCGTCGAGGTGATCGTCGGTCTGCCCCGCTCGTTGCGCGGTGACGAGGGACCTGCTGCTGCCAAGGTACGGCGCTTCGCCCGGCTGCTGGCCCGGCGTGTCGATCCCGTCCCGGTCCGGCTCTATGACGAGCGCCTCACCACTGTGACGGCAGAGGCTATGCTCCGAGGCCAACGCAAGGGGTCGGATCGGCGTGCGGTCGTGGACCAGGTCGCCGCCGTGGTGATCCTCCAACATGCCCTCGACGCGGAGAGGGCGACCGGGGAGCCCGCGGGCGAACTGGTGACCACCGACTCGGACGATTCCGATGGAGAGGCCTGAGCCGATGAGCGAACCGCTGTTCCCGGGGGATGACCAGCCGCAGGAGGCGGCCGAGGACCGTCCTGCACCGGGAGCGCGGCGCGGGAAGCGGCGGCGGGGCAGGGGCTGCCTGCCGGTGCTGCTGGTGCTCGTCGTCTTCGCCGTGGCCGGCTGGTGGGCCGTCAACGCCGGGATCGACCAGGTCCGTGAGCGGTTCTCGGGTCCGGAGGACTACTCCGGTGCGGACGCCAGCGGGGAGGTGGTCTTCACCGTGGAGTCGGGACAGTCGGTCGCCTCGATGGGCAGCGCCCTGGCGGAGTTGGACGTCGTCGCCTCGAGCGAGGCCTTCGTCGACGCCGCGCGGGCTCGCTCCGACGAGACCCGCGGCATCCAGGTCGGCAGCTACCTGATGCAGGAGAAGATGACCGCGGACGACGCCGTCGGGGTGCTGGTGGACCCGGCGAACGTCGTGCAGACGATGGTGACCATCCCCGAGGGGCTCCGTGTCAGCGCGATCGTCGAACGGCTGGGCAAGGAGACCGAGTTCTCCCAGCAGCGGTTCCAGAAGCTGCTGGACAACCCCGAGCGGATCGGGCTGCCCGAGCAGGCCGGCGGCAACCCCGAGGGCTACCTCTTCCCGGCGACGTACGCCGTCAGCCCCACCGACACGCCGCGCACGATCCTGACAGCGATGGTCGAGCGCTGGCAGCAGGCGGCGTCGGACGCGGACCTCGAGGCCCGCGCGGAGGAGCTGGGCTACTCGCCGCACGAGATCATGACCATCGCCTCGCTGATCGAGGCGGAGGCCCCGCCGGAGTACATGACCCGCGTCTCGCGGGTGATCTACAACCGGATCGAGCGGACGGACCAGGGCACCAACGGTCTGCTGCAGCTCGATGCCACGGTCAACTACGCCCACGGTGACGGGCTCGGCGCCCGGACGACGGCCGAGGACCGCGAGATCGACTCGCCGTACAACACCTACAAGAACACCGGCCTGCCGCCGGGGCCGATCGAGTCCCCCGGGGACGAGGCGATCAAGGCCGCGGTGGAGCCGGCGGACGGTGACTGGTTCTACTACGTGACGGTCAACCTCGACACCGGCGAGACCAAGTTCGCCGAGACCCTGTCCGAGCACAACGGCAATGTGGACGAGCTGAACCAGTACTGCCGCGACGAGTCCGAGCGCTGCTGAGCGGCCGCGGTGAGGTGCGCGGTCCTGGGCGATCCGATCGCCCACTCACTGTCCCCGGTGCTGCACCGGGCCGGCTACGACGCGGTGGGCCTGGACTGGACCTATGAGGCCCATCGCGTGGCCGAGGGCGGCCTGGCCGACTTCGTGGCGACGCTGGACGAGGCCTGGTGTGGGCTGTCGCTGACGATGCCGTTGAAGCGCGAGGCGCTCGACCTCGCCGACCGGGTCAGCGACGCCGCCCGGCTCGCCGGCGCGGCCAACACGTTGCTGCTGGTCGACGGTGCGGTCCACGTCGACAACACCGACCTGCCCGGCGCGGTGTCGGCGATCCGTGAGCGCTTCGAGAGCTCCGTCACCAGTGCGAGCATCCTCGGGGCGGGCGCGACCGCGGCGTCGACGGGACTGGCGCTGGCAGAGCTCGGGGTGACCACCCTGCAGGTGCACGCCCGCAACGCGGAGCGGGCCGCCCCCACCGTGGCCGCGATCGGTGCCCACCCGACCGCTCCGGAGGTGACGGTGCGGGGCCTGGCCGAGGCCACGACGGGTGAGGTCGTCGTCTCCACCGTCCCGGCCGGCGCCCAGGACGCCGCGACGGTCGAGCGCACCGCCGGGGCCGCGGTCGTGTTCGAGGTGATCTACGACCCCTGGCCCACGCCGCTCGCAGCCGCTGCGACACAGCGGGGCCAGGTGCTGGTCACCGGCCTGGACCTGTTGGTGCACCAGGCAGCGCTGCAGTTCACCGCGTTCACCGGGCACGCTGCGCCGCTCGCGGAGATGCGCGCCGCGGGGGAGGCCGCCCTGGTGGCGCGGTCGACATGACGTGGCCGGTCGCGCTCGCCGGAGCGGTCGCCTGCGGTGCGGGCGGGGCACTGGTGCCCGCTCTCGTACGCCGGCTCCCCGAGCCCCCACACGAGCCGCCGGTGGAGGGCGAGCCGCCGAAGCCGGCGTACGCCGACCTGGGCGCGCGGCCGCAGCTCCTGCCGTTGGCCGTCGTTTCCTCGGCCGCGGTGGGCACCTCGCTCGGGGCACTGCTGGGCTGGGACTGGTGGCTGCTGCTCCTGTGGCCGTTGGTTCCCGTGGGCGTGCTGCTGGCCTGGGTCGACTGGCACACCCGGCTGCTGCCACGGGTCGTGGTGCTGCCGGCGACGGCGTACGCCCTGGCCTTCGGCCTGGTGCGATGGCCGTTGACGGGGGACCACGCCGAACTCCTGCGGGGGATCGTTGCCCTCCTGGCCGTGCGCACCCTCTTCTGGCTGCTCTGGCGCGTGCGGCAGGCCGGCATGGGGTTCGGCGACGTGCGGCTCTCGGCCCTGCTGGGGCTGGTGCTGGGCTACGCCGGCTGGGCCGAGGTCGTGGTCGGGCTCTACGCCGCCTTCCTGGGCTTCGCGCTGCCGTTCCTGCTCCTCGCGGTGGTACGCCGCGACCGCGGCTTGATGCGGCGCTCCCATCCGTTCGGGCCCTTCCTCGTCGCCGGTGCCTGGGTCGGCCTGCTGGTCGGGTCCCCGGTGGCGACCGCCCTGGGCTACTGACGGCGCCGGTGAGCGTGCCGTCTCGGGGGCGGATGCCTCGTCGTGGGTCGGGTGGTCGTGATGAAAGACTGGCGCCATGTTGCGCTGGCTGACCGCAGGGGAGTCGCACGGTCCCTCCCTGGTGGCGACCCTCGAGGGCCTGCCCGCCCAGGTCGCGGTGACGACCGAGGACATCGCCGACTCGCTCGCCCGCCGACGGCTGGGGTACGGCCGCGGCGCCCGGATGAAGTTCGAGGCCGACGAGGTGCGCTTCATCGGCGGCGTCCGCCACGGCCTGACCCAGGGCGGTCCGGTCGCGATCGAGGTCGGCAACACCGAGTGGCCCAAGTGGGAGAAGGTGATGGCGGCCGACCCCGTCGACCCGGCCGAGCTCGAGGGCATGGCCCGCAACGCGCCCCTCACGCGGCCCCGTCCCGGCCACGCCGACCTCGTCGGCATGCAGAAGTACGGCTTCGACGACGCGCGGCCGATCCTGGAGCGGGCGTCGGCCCGCGAGACGGCGGCGCGGGTCGCACTCGGTCGCGTGGCGACCAACTTCCTCGGCCAGGCGCTCGACGCGCACGTCGTGTCCCACGTCATCGAGCTGGGCGGGGAGCGCACCACCAGCCGCGACGTCCCGCTGCCCGAGGACGTGGCACGGCTCGACGAGGATCCGGTCCGCTGCCTCGACGCGGACTCCTCGCGGCGCATGGTCGAGCGGATCGACCAGGCGCACAAGGACGGTGACACGCTCGGTGGCGTCGTCGAGGTGGTCGTGCACGGCCTGCCGCCCGGTCTCGGCTCCCACGTCCACTGGGACCGCCGGCTCGACTCCCGGCTCGCCGGCGCGCTGATGGGCATCCAGGCCATCAAGGGTGTCGAGGTGGGCGACGGCTTCGAGACGGCCGCAACGCCCGGCAGCGCTGCCCACGACGAGATCGAGCAGACCACCGGCGGGCTGCGTCGTGCGACCGGCCGCTCCGGTGGCACCGAGGGCGGCATGTCCACCGGTGAGGTCCTGCGCGTACGGGCGGCGATGAAGCCCATCGCGACGGTGCCCAAGGCCCTGCGCACCGTCGACGTCGCCACCGGTGAGGAGACGCGCGCCCACCACCAGCGCTCCGACGTGTGCGCCGTGCCCGCCGCGGGCATCGTCGCCGAGGCGATGGTCGCGCTCGTCCTCGCCGATGCGGTGACCGAGAAGTTCGGTGGCGACTCGCTGCCGGAGGTACGCCGCAACGTCGGCTCCTACCTCGACACGCTGCGGTACCGATGAGCCCGCGCGTCGTCCTGGTCGGCCCGATGGGCGCCGGCAAGACCACCGTGGCGGCGTTGCTCGCCGCCCACTGGGGTCTGGAGGTCCGCGACACCGACACCGACATCGAGCAGGCGGTCGGCATGACCGTCCAGGAGCTCTTCGTCGACTCCGGTGAGGCGGAGTTCCGACGTCTGGAGGAGGAGGCGGTCGCCGCAGCCCTCGCCGAGCACCGCGGTGTCCTCGCGCTCGGCGGCGGCGCGGTGCTGTCCGCGGACACCCGCGGCCTGCTCCAGGGCCACACGGTCGTGCACCTCGACGTCGGTCTCTCCGACGCCGTGCAGCGGGTCGGGCTGGGGGAGAGCCGCCCCGTGCTCAACCAGGCGTTGGGCGGCGTACGCGCTCGCATCAAGCAGTTGCTGGACGAGCGGGGACCGCTCTACCGCGAGGTCGCCACCCACACCGTGGACACCGGTGGCCGCATCCCCGAGGACGTGGCGGCCGAGATCGAGGAGCGCCTGGGATGACCGACACCGTGCTGCCCGTGCGGGGCGCCGCCCCCTACGACGTGGTGATCGGCCGCGGCCTCGCCGACCGCCTCCCCGCACTCATCGGTGACGCCCGGCGCGTCGCCTTCCTCCACGCCGCCGACCTGCAGCAGCTCGCCGAACCGGTCCTCGCGGCGATCCGACCGCACTACGACGTCCTCGCGCTCGGCCTGCCCGACGGCGAGCAGGCCAAGACCGCCGACGCGGTGCACCAGTGCTGGGAGGCGCTGGGCGAGGCCGGCTTCACCCGCTCCGACGTCGTCGTCACCTTCGGCGGTGGCGCCACCACCGACGTGGGGGGCTTCATCGCCGCGACATGGCTGCGCGGTGTCCGCGTCGTGCACGTCCCCACCACGCTGCTGGCGATGGTGGACGCCGCCGTGGGGGGCAAGACCGGCATCAACACCGGTGCGGGCAAGAACCTCGTGGGGTCGTTCCACGAGCCGTCGGGGGTCCTGGTCGACCTCGACACCCTCGCCACGCTCCCGCGCGAGGAGCTCGTCGCCGGCATGGGCGAGGTCGTCAAGTGCGGCTTCATCGCCGACACCGGGATCCTCGACCTGGTCGAGGCGGATCCGGCGGCGTCGACCGACCCCGGCGGATCGGTGCTCCCCGAGCTGGTGCGGCGCGCGATCCAGGTCAAGATCGACGTGGTGGTCGAGGACCTGCGGGAGACCGCGGGCACCAGTGCCGGCGAGGGCCATCCCGGGCGCGAGGCCCTGAACTACGGCCACACCCTCGCGCACGCGATCGAACGCGCCGAGGACTACCGCATCCGGCACGGCGAGGCCGTCGCGATCGGCTGTTGCTACGTCGCCGAGCTGGCACGGCGCAGCGGACTCCTCGCCGACGACGCTGCCGATCGCCACGCGCGGGTGCTCGCGGCGATCGGGCTGCCGGTGACCCACACCGGCGCGGACTTCGATGCGCTGCTCGCGACGATGCGGGTCGACAAGAAGGCCCGCGGCAACGTGTTGCGCTTCGTCGTACTCTCGGAGCCGGGCCGTCCACGGGTGCTGGAGGGGCCCGACGAGACCGACCTGCGAGCGGCGTACGCCGCCCTCGCACCGTCTGCCGGAGGAGACCACGGATGAGCCGCGTGCTGGTGCTGAACGGCCCGAACCTGGGGCGCCTGGGCCGACGTCAACCCGAGATCTACGGCCACACCACCCACGACGAGCTGGCCTCGCGCTGTGTCGGGTGGGGGCGTGCCCTCGGGCTCGACGTCGAGGTGCGCCAGACCAACCACGAGGGTGAGTTGCTGGACTGGCTCAACGACGCCGCTGACGAGCAGTGCCCGGTGGCGCTCAACGCCGCCGCCTGGTCGCACTACTCCTGGGCGTTGTACGACGCCTGTGCCCAGCTGACCGCGCCGCTGGTCGAGGTGCACATCTCCGACCCGTCCCAGCGACCCGAGGAGTTCCGGCACACCTCGGTCATCGCCCCGCACGCCGCCGAGGTCATCGCCGGCGCCGGCATCGACGGCTACCGGCTGGCGCTGGAGTTCCTCGCCGACGCCTGAGGTCCCGGCAGGAGATTCGGCGTGGCCGGCGGCCCGACGATAGACTGACCCGTCGCTCCCGACTCGGGACGCGACTCCCGAGCACACTCCCGACGAAGAAGGCGAACGCGCACGCGATGGCAACCTCGAACGACCTCAAGAACGGCATGGTGCTGAACCTGGAGGGCCAGCTCTGGTCCGTGGTCGAGTTCCAGCACGTCAAGCCCGGCAAGGGCCCGGCGTTCGTTCGCACCAAGGTCAAGAACGTCGAGTCCGGCAAGATCGTCGACAAAACGTTCAACGCCGGTGCGAAGATCCAGACCGAGACCGTGGACCGCCGTCCGTACCAGTACCTCTACAACGACGGCACCAGCTTCGTCTTCATGGACAACAGCACCTACGACCAGATCGACGTCCCGCCCGAGCTGGTCGGCAACGCCAAGAACTTCCTCCTCGAGACCGCCGAGGTGACGCTCGCGATGCACGAGGGACGCGTCCTCTTCGTCGAGATGCCGCCGTCGGTCGAGCTCGAGATCACCTACTCCGAGCCGGGCGTCGCCGGGGACAGCGCGACCGGGCGCACCAAGCCCGCGACCCTGGAGACCGGGCACGAGATCCAGGTGCCGCTCTTCATCGAGCAGGGCGAGCGGGTCAAGGTCGACACCCGCGACTCCAGCTACCTCGGACGCGTGAAGGCGTGACCCAGCGGACCATGGGTGCACGGTCGAAGGCCCGCAAGCGGGCGCTGGACCTCCTCTACGCCGCCGACCTGCGCGGCGAGACGGGGGAGGAGGCGCTGGCGCGGGTCACCGACGACGACGCGGCGCCCCACAACCCCTACACCGCCGAACTGGTCCGGGGGGTCTCGGAGCACCTCGAGCGCATCGACGACGTGCTGCGCCAGTTCGCCCAGGGGTGGTCGCTGGCACGGATGGCGACCGTGGACCGCAACGTGCTGCGGCTGGGCGTGTTCGAGCTGCTCTACGTCGAGGACGTGCCCGACCACGTGGCGATCACCGAGGCCATGGCGCTGGTCAAGGACCTCTCCACCGACGAGTCGCCGCAGTTCGTCAACGGCGTCCTGGGTGCCATCGAGCGCGAGAAGCCTGCCCTGACCTCCTGACGAGCAGCTCGGCTCACCAGCCCCAGCGAATCCCGAACTCGCCGGGACCGTCGCGGTGCCACGAGCCGTGGACCGAGGTGGCCTGCGGTACCACCGGTTCGACCAGTTCGGTCTCGTCGACGATGGAGAACCGCTCGATCCATCCCGGCGGCTCGACCGCGTCGAAACGAACCCACACCAAGATCTCGTTGATCGGCCGAGTGGTCGCATGCGAACAGGCCTGCGCGCGGCGGAACCCGGGGGGAAAGTCGACGCCGAACTCGATCACGGCGGTCTGGCGTGGGGGGACCGGATGGTCGAGCTCGAACACCGCGCCGAAGGCGCGCCCGGATTCGTGGGCGTGACTGCGCCCCTTCCGGCAGCCGGACTGGGCCGTGAAGGTCGGGGCAACGCTGCTGGCCGCGGCGGCGACCTCGACGACGGGCATCTCGGTGATGACGTCGTCGCCGGCTCGGAAGAGGATTCGATAGCGCTGGGTGGTGACGCGCCCGTCCGCGTCGACCTCGGCCACCAGGTGGGTGGAGATCTCGTGGAACTGTTCCTGTGGTGTCGACCCGAGCCTCCCGAGGACCTCGGAGCCGAGCGCCCACGGCAGGGTAGACGATGCCGGTGGATGTGTGGGCGAGGCCAGACGGGGCAATTGGTGGCGTGGCTCGATCAGCCCCACCAACTCGCCGGCCGAGAGGTCGAGCAGTCGTTCGATCTCCTCGACGGCTGCCACCGACGCCGCGCCCCGTGGCTGGCTGCGCCCGGAGCGCCAGTAGCTCAGCGTCGCGAGCGCCACCGGGTTGCCGCTGGCGACCAGGCGCTCACGCAGCCACGCCAAGGTGACGCCACGGTGCTCGACGGCCCGTGCCAGCGCGTCGGCGAGGTCCGTCCCGCCCGACGATCGTGCCGCTCCGCCCATGCTGTGCCCCCCGAGTACCGCGTGGACGAGACAGTACCGTCCGTGAATCCCCGTTCCGGGTGCGGGTACGCCGTGTGTCGGCGGAGTTTCACAGCGCGGCGACCGGTGTGAAGCCGGGGTCACTAGGGTTGTCGTCGGTGGGGCCGAACACTCGTGGGGGGCGGCCCCACCCACGTGCCCACCTCCCGACGCGCCCCGCCCCGCGGTGGCACCGGTGAGGTACGGACGCTAGGCTGCAGGCGATCGACATCCTTTAACGAACCGTCCCGTGAGGCGGAGAAGGAGGTCCGGCGCGCCGATGCCTGCCGCCACGCCCTCGCCCCGGCCCGACGGCCCCCGGGGTCGCACCGTCCTCGACGCCGATGACATCGCCCGGGCACTCACCCGGATCGCGCACGAGATCATCGAGCGCAACAAGGGGGCCGACTCCGTCGTCCTGCTCGGCATCCACAGCCGCGGCGTACCGCTCGCACGCCGCATCGCCGAGCGCATCTCGGCCGTGGAGTCCGCGTCCGTCCCGGCGGGGGCGCTCGACATCACGCCCTACCGAGACGACCTGCGCCTGAACCCGACTCGCACCCTCCAGCGCACCGAGATCCCCACCGACGGGATCGACGACAAGGTCGTGGTGCTGGTCGACGACGTGCTCTTCTCCGGTCGGACCATCCGCGCCGCACTGGACGCGCTCAACGACGTCGGTCGCCCCCGAGCGGTGCAGCTCGCCGTGCTGGTCGACCGCGGCCACCGCGAGCTGCCGGTCCGGGCCGACTTCGTCGGCAAGAACCTCCCGACCTCCCTCGCCGAGCGCGTCAGCGTCCGCGTGGCCGAGGTCGACGGTGAGGAGGCCGGCGACGAGGTCGCCATCGAGGGCGAGGAGGGTCGATGAAGCACCTGCTCAGCGCTGGCGACCTCAGCCGCGACGAGGCCGAGCTCGTCCTCAGCACGGCCGCGGAGTTCCGCGAGCTCGCCGACCGACCCATCAAGAAGCTGCCCGCACTGCGCGGGCGCACCGTGGTCAACCTCTTCTTCGAGGACTCCACCCGCACCCGGATCTCCTTCGAGGCCGCCGAGAAGCGGCTCTCGGCCGACGTGATCAACTTCCAGGCCAAGGGATCCAGCGTGTCCAAGGGCGAGAGCCTCAAGGACACGGCACTCACGCTGGAGGCGATGGGCGCCGACGCCGTCGTGGTCCGCCACGGCGCGAGCGGCGCGCCCTACCGGCTGGCCCACTCCGGGTGGGTCGACTCCCACGTGGTCAACGCCGGGGACGGCACCCACGAGCACCCGACGCAGGCGCTCCTCGACGCGTTCACGCTCTGGCGCCACCTCGGCGTCGGCGGCGGCCTCGACGGTCGCAGGGTGGCCATCGTCGGGGACGTCCTCCACAGCCGCGTCGCGCGCTCCAACGCCCTCCTGCTGCAGACGCTCGGTGCCGAGGTGACCCTCGTCGGGCCGCCCACGCTGCTGCCCGTCGGCGTCGACGGCTGGGGAGTGGAGACCGCCTACGACCTCGACGCGGTCCTGCCCAAGGCCGACGCGGTGATGATGCTGCGGGTCCAGCGGGAGCGGATGCTCGGCGGGTTCTTCCCGACCGAGCGGGAGTACTCCCGTCGCTACGGCCTCGACGCGCGGCGCATGGCGCGGCTGGCCGACCACGCCATCGTCATGCACCCCGGGCCGATGGTGCGCGGCATGGAGATCACCGCCGACGTCGCCGACTCCGACCGGTCGGTGATCGTCGAGCAGGTCACCAACGGCGTCGCGGTGCGCATGGCGGTGCTGTACCTCATCCTCGGTGGAATCGGAAGCGAGAACGCGTGAGTACGACGTACCTGATCCAGCACGCCCGGGTCCTGGGTGGCGATCCGGCCGACATCCTCGTCCAGGACGGTGTGATCGTTGACGTCGGAAAGGGCCTCGACGCGTCGTCGGCCGATGGCTCCGGTGTCGAGACCATCGACGCCACCGGGCTGGTCGCACTGCCCGGCCTGGTGGACCTGCACACCCACCTGCGCGAGCCCGGGCGCGAGGACGCCGAGACCGTGCTCACCGGCACCCGCGCGGCGGCCCGCGGCGGCTTCACCGCCGTGCACGCGATGGCCAACACCGACCCCGTCGCGGACACCGCCGGCGTCGTCGAGCAGGTGTGGCGGCTGGGCCGGGAGTCGGGCCACTGCGACGTCCGTCCCGTCGGCGCCGTCACCGTCGGCCTGGCCGGCGAGCAGCTCGCCGAGCTGGGAGCCATGGCCGACTCCGCGGCCGGCGTACGGGTCTTCTCCGACGACGGACGCTGCGTCAGTGACTCCAAGCTGATGCGTCGCGCCCTGGAGTACGTCAAGGCCTTCGACGGCGTCGTGGCCCAGCACGCCCAGGACCCGCGGCTCACCGAGGGCGCGCAGATGAACGAGGGCGAGCTCTCCGGTCGCCTCGGCCTCGCCGGCTGGCCGGCCGTGGCCGAGGAGGCGATCATCGCCCGCGACTGCCTGCTGACCGCCCACGTCGACTCGCGCCTGCACGTGTGCCACGTGTCCACGGCCGGCTCGGTGGAGATCGTGCGCGACGCCAAGCGCAAGGGATGGAACGTCACCGCCGAGGCCTGCCCCCACCACCTGCTGCTGACCGACGAGCTCGCCGCGACCTACGACCCCATCTACAAGGTCAACCCGCCGCTGCGGTCGCGCCGGGACGTGGAGGCACTCCGGGAGGGCCTGGCCGACGGCACGATCGACGTGGTCGCCACCGACCACGCACCCCACCCGCACGAGGACAAGGACTGCGAGTGGGCCGCGGCGGCCTTCGGCATGCTCGGCCTCGAGACCGCCCTGTCGATCGTGCAGCACACCATGGTCGACACCGGGCTGCTCGACTGGGCCGGCGTCGCCGAGCGCATGTCGACCGCTCCCGCACGCATCGGTCGCATCGCCGACCAGGGCCAGGGCCTGCGCCCCGGCGCGCCGGCGAACCTGGTCCTCCACGACCCCGCCGCCTCCGGGCCGGTCGACCCCACCGCGTCCGCGTCCCTGTCGCGCAACACGCCCTACCGCGGCATGGACCTGCCCGGCCGCGTCGTGGCGACCTTCCTGCGTGGCAACCCCACCGTGCTGAACGGAGAACTCCAGTGACACCAGCCCTGTTGGTCCTCGAGGACGGCCGCGCCTTCCACGGCGAGGCCTACGGCGCCGAGGGCGAGACCTTCGGCGAAGCCGTCTTCAACACCGGGATGACCGGCTACCAGGAGACCCTGACCGACCCGTCCTACCACCGTCAGGTCGTGGTGATGACCGCGCCGCACGTCGGCAACACCGGCATCAACGACGAGGACCCCGAGTCGGGCCGGATCTGGGTCTCGGGCTACGTCGTCCGGGACCCCGCGCGCATCCCCAGCAACTGGCGCTCGGCGCGCAGCCTGGACGACGAGCTGCGTGCGCAGGGCGTCGTCGGGATCTCGGGCATCGACACCCGGGCGCTCACGCGGCACCTGCGGGAGCGCGGCGCCATGCGGGTCGGCATCTCCACCACCGAGACCGACGCCGACAAGCTGCTCACCCGGGTGCGCGAGTCCGCTGCCATGGCCGGGGCCAACCTCTCCGAGGCCGTCAGCACCGCGGAGGCGTACGTCGTACCCGCGGCCGGGGAGGCCCGCTTCCGGGTCGCGGCGCTGGACCTGGGCATCAAGGCCAACACCCCCCGGATGATGAGCGAGCGCGGCATCGAGGTGCACGTGCTGCCGGCGACGGCGACGCTCGAGGACGTGCTCGCCGTGCAGCCCGACGGGCTCTTCTTCTCCAACGGCCCCGGGGACCCGGCCGCCACCACCGGCCAGATCGAGCTGCTCCAGCGAGCGCTGGCCCACGGACTGCCGTACTTCGGGATCTGCTTCGGCAACCAGCTCTTCGGGCGCGCGCTGGGGCTGGACACCTACAAGCTCACCTACGGGCACCGGGGCATCAACCAGCCGGTCATGGACCGCACCACCGGCAAGGTCGAGGTCACCGCCCACAACCACGGGTTCGCGGTGGCCTGGCCCGACGGCACCGGTCTCGACCAGCCCGTGACCACGCCGTACGGCGTCGCCTCGGCCAGCCACGTCTGCCTCAACGACGACGTGGTCGAGGGCCTCGAGCTCCGCGAGGACGACCGGCTGAGGGCGTTCTCGGTCCAGTACCACCCGGAGGCCGCGGCCGGGCCGCACGACGCGGCGTACCTGTTCGACCGGTTTCTCTCATTGATGGAAGGCACCGCCTGATGCCGAAGCGCACCGACATCGAGTCCGTCCTGGTGATCGGCTCCGGGCCGATCGTCATCGGTCAGGCCTGCGAGTTCGACTACTCCGGCACCCAGGCGTGCCGGGTGCTGAAGGCCGAGGGCCTCCGCGTGGTCCTGGTGAACTCCAACCCGGCGACGATCATGACCGACCCCGAGTTCGCCGACGCGACCTACGTCGAGCCCATCACGCCCGAGTACGTCGAGAAGGTCATCGCCAAGGAGCGCCCGGACGCCCTGCTGCCCACGCTGGGCGGACAGACCGCCCTCAACGCCGCCATCGCACTCCACGAGAACGGCGTGCTGGAGAAGTACGGCGTGGAGATGATCGGCGCCAGCTTCGATGCCATCAACCGCGGCGAGAACCGCGAGCTGTTCAACGGCATCGTGGACAAGGTCGGCGGTGAGGTCGCCCGCAGCCGCATCTGCCACACCATGGACGACTGCCTCGGCGCCGTCGAGGAGCTCGGCTTCCCCGTCGTCGTCCGCCCCAGCTTCACCATGGGCGGTGCCGGCTCCGGCATGGCCTACGACGAGGACGACCTGCACCGCATCGCCGGCACCGGCCTCTCGCTCAGCCCGACCACCGAGGTGCTCCTGGAGGAGTCGATCCTCGGCTGGAAGGAGTACGAGCTGGAGGTCATGCGCGACAAGGCCGACAACGTGGTGATCGTGTGCTCGATCGAGAACTTCGACCCGATGGGCGTGCACACCGGCGACTCCATCACCGTCGCCCCTGCGATGACGCTGACCGACCGCGAGTACCAGCGGCTGCGCGACCTCGCCATCGACATCATCCGCGAGGTCGGCGTCGACACCGGCGGCTGCAACATCCAGTACGCCGTCAACCCCGACGACGGGCGGATCATCGTCATCGAGATGAACCCGCGGGTCTCCCGGTCCTCGGCCCTGGCCTCGAAGGCCACCGGCTTCCCGATCGCCAAGATCGCGGCCAAGGTCGCCGTGGGCTACACCCTCGACGAGATCCCCAACGACATCACCGCCGAGACGCCGGCGTCCTTCGAGCCCTCGCTGGACTACGTCGTGGTCAAGGTCCCGCGGTTCGCCTTCGAGAAGTTCCCCGGCGCCGACCCGACGCTGACGACCCACATGAAGTCGGTCGGTGAGGCGATGGCGATCGGGCGCAACTTCACCGAGGCGCTGCAGAAGGCGCTGCGGTCGCTGGAGTCGAGGTCGGCGCCCTTCGACTGGACCAAGGACCACGTCGACCTCGACCGGTCGACCCTGCTGGAGCAGGTCCGCACCCCGCACGACGGCCGGCTGCGGCTGGTCATGGACGCCCTGCGTGCCGGCGCGACCGCCGAGCAGGTCCACGAGGCGACCGGCATCGACCCCTGGTTCGTCGACCAGCTGCTGCTGATCAACGAGGTCGCCCAGGAGCTCATCGCCGCCGACGAGCTCTCCCCGGCGCTGCTGCGGCGCGCCAAGCGGCATGGCTTCTCCGACACCCAGCTGGGACGGATCCGGGGCATGGAGGCCGACGTCGTGCGCGGCGTACGCCACGCCCTCGGGGTGCGGCCGGTCTACAAGACCGTCGACACCTGCGCGGCGGAGTTCGCGGCGCAGACGCCCTACCTCTACTCCTCCTACGACGAGGAGACCGAGGTGACGCCGCGGGAACGCCCGGCGGTGATCATCCTGGGCAGCGGTCCCAACCGGATCGGCCAGGGCATCGAGTTCGACTACTCCTGCGTCCACGCCTCGCTCGCACTGAGTGAGGCCGGGTACGAGACCGTCATGGTCAACTGCAATCCCGAGACCGTCTCCACCGACTACGACACCTCCGACCGGCTCTACTTCGAGCCGCTGACGCTGGAGGACGTGCTCGAGGTGGTCCACGCCGAGCAGCAGGCCGGCCCGGTCGCCGGCGTGGTGTGCCAGCTGGGCGGCCAGACGCCGCTCGGCCTGGCGCAGGGACTGAAGGATGCCGGGGTGACGATCGTCGGCACCGCGCCGGAGGCCATCCACCTGGCCGAGGAGCGCGGCTCCTTCGGTCGGGTGCTGGGGGAGGCCGGCCTGATGGCACCGCAGCACGGCCTCGCCACCAGCTTCGAGGAGGCCCGGGTGGTCGCCGAGCAGATCGGCTACCCGGTGCTGGTGCGCCCGTCCTACGTGCTGGGCGGGCGTGGCATGGAGATCGTGTACGACGACCCCTCGCTCGCCGACTACATCTCGCGTGCCACCGAGGTCACCCCCGAGCACCCCGTGCTGGTCGATCGGTTCATCGACGACGCGGTGGAGATCGACGTCGACGCGCTCTACGACGGCGAGCAGCTGTACCTCGGCGGCGTGATGGAGCACATCGAGGAGGCCGGGATCCACTCCGGTGACTCCTCCTGCGCCCTGCCGCCGATCACCCTGGGCCAGGACGAGATCGACCAGATCCGCACCGCGACCGAGGGCATCGCGCGCGGCGTCGGCGTACGCGGCCTGATCAACATCCAGTTCGCGCTCGGTGCCGACGTGCTCTACGTGCTCGAGGCCAACCCGCGCGCGAGCCGGACGGTGCCGTTCGTCTCCAAGGCCACCGGCGTGCCACTGGCGAAGGCGGCGGCGCGGCTGATGATGGGGGAGTCGATCGCCGAGCTGCGCCGTGTCGGCGTGCTGCCCGCGGAGGGCGACGGCGGCACGCTGCCGCCGGACCAGCCGATCGCGGTCAAGGAAGCGGTCATGCCGTTCAACCGGTTCCGGACCCCGGACGGGTTGCAGGTCGACACCGTCCTCGGTCCCGAGATGAAGTCCACCGGCGAGGTCATGGGCCTCGACGCCGACTTCGGTGCGGCATTCGCCAAGGCCCAGGCAGGCGCCTTCGGGCCGCTGCCCACGCAGGGCAAGGTGTTCGTGTCGATGGCCAACCGGGACAAGCGGCACATGGTCTTCCCGCTCAAGGTCCTCTCGGAGATGGGCTTCGAGGTCCTCGCGACCCAGGGCACCGCCGACGTGCTGCGCCGCAGCGGCGTGTCGGCCCGCGTGGTGCGCAAGCACTTCGAAGGCGCCGGTCCCGACGGGGAGCCGACCACCATCGACCTGATCAACGCCGGCGAGGTGGACCTGATCATCAACACCCCCCACGGCACCAGCAGCGGGGGAGCGGTCCGCATCGACGGCTACGAGATCCGCACCGCGGCGGTGCGCAACAACGTCCCCTGCATCACCACGGTGCAGGGACTCGGGGCGGCCGTGCAGGGCATCGAGGCGCTGCGCCGGGGCGACGTCGACGTCCGCTCGCTGCAGGACTGGGGAGTGCGGTGATCTACGAGCGGCTCTTCCGGCACGCACTGACCCGGGTCGACGCCGAGCGGGCGCACCACCTGGGCCTCGGTGCGATCCGCACCGCGGGTCCGGCGTTGCGCGGGCTCGACCGGATCGACCGGCGCGGCGCCGCCGGCCGGTCCGCGGTGGGCCGCCCGGTCGAGGCGCTCGGACTGCGGTTCCCCAACGCGCTCGGCCTCGCGGCGGGATTCGACAAGAACGCCGTCGGCCACCGGGACCTGGCCGCGCTCGGCTTCGGCCACGTCGAGGTCGGCACCGTCACGGCGCTCGCGCAGCCGGGCAATCCCCGGCCACGGCTCTTCCGGCTGCCGGCCGACCGGGCCGTGGTCAACCGCATGGGCTTCAACAACGACGGCGCGGCGGCCGTCGCGGAGCGCCTCGCCGCTGACCGCGCCCGCCACGGCGAGCGTGAGCGCACCTCGGGTCCGAGGCTGGGCGTCAACATCGGCAAGTCCAAGGTGGTCCCCGACGAGGACCAGGCCGCGGTCGAGGCCGACTACGCGACCTCCACGCGGCTGCTCGCGCCGCACGCGGACTACTTCGTGGTCAACGTCAGTTCGCCCAACACGCCGGGGCTGCGCAACCTGCAGGCGGTGGAGAAGCTGGCGCCGCTGCTGCGACGGGTCCGCGAGGAGGCGGACCGGGCCCGTGAACGGTCGGGTGGCCCGCACCTGCCGCTGCTGGTCAAGATCGCCCCGGACCTCGCCGACGCGGACGTGCTGGCCGTCGCCGACATGGTCGGTGAGCTCGCGCTGGACGGCATCATCGCGACCAACACCACGATCTCGCGCGAGGGACTCCGCTCCGACGCCGCTGCCGTCGCCGAGGTCGGCGCAGGTGGGCTCTCCGGTGCGCCGCTGCGCGAGCGCTCCACGGAGGTCCTGCGGCTGCTGCGCGGTCGGGTGGGACCCGAGCTCACGCTCATCGGCGTGGGCGGCATCAGCACTCCTGCGGACGCCACGGAGCGCCTTGCCGCGGGTGCCACGCTGGTACAGGCCTACTCCGGCTTCATCTACGGCGGTCCGCTGTGGCCGCGTCGGGTCCTGAAGGGGTGATCGGTGGCGTGACCGAGCCGTTCGGCGTCCGCTACGCGGCCGCACTGGCCGAGCGCGGCCACCTGTGTGCCGGCATCGACCCGCATCCCGGCCTGCTCCGGGCCTGGGGGTACGACGACACCCCCGCCGGTCTCGAGCGCTTCGCGCTCGGTGCTGCCGAGGCGATGGCGCCGTACGCCGCGCTGGTCAAGCCGCAGTCGGCGTTCTACGAGCGCCACGGCAGCCGGGGCGTCGCCGTGCTGGAACGGGTCGTGGCCACCTGCCGCGAGGCCGGCGCCCTGGTACTGCTCGACGTCAAGCGCGGCGACATCGGCTCCACCTCGCGCGCGTACGCCGAGGCCTACCTCGACCCGGCGGCCCCGCTCGCCGTGGACGCGATCACCGTCAGCCCCTACCTCGGGTTCGGCTCGCTGCAGCCCTTCGTGGACCTCGCCACCGAGCACGGTCGCGGGCTGTTCGTGCTGGCGGCGACCTCCAACCCGGAGGGACCCGAGGTGCAGCAGGCGACGAGCGACGACGGGGCCACGGTCGCGGCCGGCGTCCTCGCCCGGCTGCGGGACCTCAACCGTGGCGCCGGTCCCGTCGGCTCCTTCGGCGCGGTGGTCGGCGCCACGGTGGGCACCGGCACGGGCCTGGACCTCGACTTCGGTGGCCCGGTCCTCGCGCCGGGCTACGGCGCACAGGGCGGCACCGTCGCCGACCTCGCGGCGATCTTCGGCGCGCGTGCGCGATGGGTCGCGGCCGCCTCGTCGCGCGGCCTGCTCGAGGCGGGCCCGGACGCGACCGCGCTGCGCAGCGCGGTCGAGCGCGCCAACGACGAGCTCCGGGCGCTGTCGTCGTGACGCCGCGTCGGTGGGCCGTCCTCGGTGTGCTGGCGGCGCTCGTGGTCGCCGGTGCCGTCGTCGCGTGGCGGCTGGGAGCCGAGTCCGACCCGTTCGAGGCCTACTGCGCGGAGGTCACCGAGCACCAGCAACCCCTCGGCGAGGTGCTGTCCGACGGCGAGGACAGCACCGGCTTCCTCGACGCGCTTCCGGCCTTCCGGCAGCTGGCCGACGCGGCCCCCCGGGACATCCGCGACGAGTGGGCCATCGTGGTGGAGCGGATCGAGGGGCTGGAGGCCGCCGTGGCCGAGGCGTCGGTGGACCCGGCGACCTATGACCGTGCCGACCTCCCCGAGGGGGTCACCGAGGAGGACCGGCAACGCATCGACGCCGCCGCCAACGCGCTGTCGGCGCCGGAGTCGCGCACCGCGTTCTCGGCGGTCGCGCAGCACGCGCGCGACGTGTGCCACACCCCGCTCTACCTCTGACCCGCCCGGCCCGCGGGGTCCTGCCACGACGGAGGGGGTGCCGTTGCCGGTCGCCGCTCGCTCTGGCTAGATTGGCCCCGGTCGCCCCCGCGCCGAGAGAAGGATCGCCTGACGTGGCTCTGCCCCCGCTCACCCCAGAACAGCGCCAGGCTGCGCTGGAGAAGGCCGCCGCCGCCCGCCGGGAGCGGGCCGCGGTCAAGAACCGGCTCAAGCACTCCGGCGCCTCCATCGCCGAGGTGCTGCACGAGGGGCGTGCCAACGAGGTCGTCGGCAAGATGCGGGTGCTGGACCTGTTGCAGTCGGTGCCGGGGCTCGGCAAGGTGCGCGCTCGACAGCTGATGGAGCGGCTCGGGATCGCCGAGTCGCGCCGGGTGCGGGGGCTGGGCGCGAAGCAGATCGCCGCGCTCGAGCGCGAATTCGCCCCGGGCGAGTGACCGGCGGCGAGGGGAGCGGTCGGCTGGTGGTGCTCGCCGGCCCCACCGCGGTCGGCAAGGGCACCGTGGCGGCCGTCGTACGCGAGTCCCATCCCGAGGTGTGGATGTCGGTCTCGGCCACCACCCGTGCCCGTCGGCCGGGCGAGGTCGACGGGGTGCACTACTGGTTCGTCGACGATGACCGCTTCGACCAGATGCTGGCCGCCGACGAGCTGCTGGAGTGGGCCGTCGTGCACGGCACGCACCGCTACGGCACGCCGCGCCGCCCCGTCGAGGAGGCACTGGCCCAGGGGCGGCCCGCGCTGCTCGAGATCGACCTGCAGGGGGCGCGCCAGGTCCGGGAGTCGATGCCGGAGGCGCTGTTCGTCTTCCTCAAGCCCCCCTCGTGGGAGGAGCTGGTACGCCGCCTGGTCGGGCGGGGCACCGAGACCGAGGAGGAACGCACCCGACGGCTCAGCACCGCCGAGGACGAGCTCGCCGCCGAGCCCGAGTTCGACGAGGTCATCGTCAACCATGAAGTTCACGATGCCGCCGAGCAGTTGGTAACCTTGATGACGGCCGGTTGTGACGTCCCCTGACCGACGCGCTGACCGGCCCCTCGATCCCGACCCAATGTGAGGCTATTCGCGTGTCTGCGCCCAACATCGCTGCCGAGGGTGTCACCAACCCTCCGATCGACGACCTGCTGTCTAAGACCGACAGCAAGTACCGCTTGGTCCTCTACAGCGCCAAGCGTGCGCGCCAGATCAACGCCTACTACTCCCAGCTCGGCGAGGGCCTGCTGGAGTACGTCGGTCCGCTCGTGGAGACCCACGTGCAGGAGAAGCCGCTCTCGATCGCACTGCGCGAGATCAACGAGGACCTGCTCGAGTGCGAGGAGGTCGACCCCGCGGTGCTGGCCGCCGAGGAGCAGGCAGCCCAGGAGGCCGCTGCCGCCCGGCAGCCCGCCGAGGACGAGACCGACGTCGCGTCCGAGTGATCCACGGCTGAGCACCTCGTGACCATGACCACGCCGGCCGTCCCGACCGAGTCGGGGCGGCCGCGGGTCGTCCTGGGGGTCTCCGGCGGCATCGCGGCCTACAAGGCCTGCGAGGTGCTGCGCCGCTTCACCGAGTCCGCCCACGACGTCACCGTCGTCCCCACCGCCGCGGCGCTGGAGTTCGTCGGAGCCCCCACCTGGGCGGCGCTGTCGGGCCACCCGGTGAGCACCGAGGTCTGGGACGAGGTGCACCAGGTGCCGCACGTGCGGATCGGCCAGGAGGCCGACCTGGTCGTGGTGGCCCCGGCCACCGCCGACCTGCTCGCCAAGGCCGCGCACGGACTCGCCGACGACCTGCTCACCAACACCCTGCTCACCGCCCGGTGCCCGGTGGTGATGGCGCCGGCCATGCACACCGAGATGTGGGAGCACCCGGCGACCCAGCACAACGTCGCCACGCTGCGCGAGCGCGGCGTCCTCGTGATCGACCCGGCCGAGGGCCGCCTCACCGGCGCCGACACCGGCCGTGGCCGGCTGCCGGACCCGGCCGAGATCTTCGCGGTCTGCGGCGACGTGCTCGCCCGCGGCGCCGGGGACGGCGTACGCCTCGACCTCGCGGGACGCCACGTGGTCGTCTCCGCCGGCGGCACCCGCGAGCGGCTGGATCCCGTGCGCTACCTGGGCAACCGGTCGTCCGGACGCCAGGGCTACGCGCTCGCCCGCGCCGCCGTCGCGCGGGGCGCGGAGGTCACGCTCGTCTCGGCCAACGTCGCCCTGCCCGACCCCGCCGGGGTCAAGGTGGTGCGCGTGGAGTCGACCGCCGACATGCGCGACGCCGTGGTGGCTGCGGCCAGCAGTGCCGACGCGGTCGTGATGGCCGCGGCGCCGGCCGACTTCCGGCCGGTCAACCTCTCCGCGGTCAAGATCAAGAAGGACCTCGACGGCTCGGCCCCGAGCATCGAGCTGGAGCAGAACCCCGACATCCTCGCCGAGATCGCCGCCGACCGGACCCGTCCGGGCAGCGTCGTGGTCGGCTTCGCCGCCGAGACCGGCGACGACACCGGCTCGGTGCTCGACCTCGCACGGGCCAAGCTGGCGCGCAAGGGCTGCGACCTGCTCGTCGTCAACGACGTCAGCGAGGGTAAGGTGTTCGGCCAGGAGCACAACGAGGCGGTCATCCTCGGCTCCGATGGGTCCGCGCTCGACGTGCCCCGCGCCACCAAGTCGGTGCTCGCCCACCGCATCTGGGACCGGGTCGCGGCGCGACTCGGTTGAGATGACTGCCCATCACCTGAGTCGGACCTCTATCGTTGAGGACCGCGGCGCGACAACCGCGTCGCGACGCCACGAGCCAAGAGCAGGAGATCATCAGTGACCGGACGCCTCTTCACCTCCGAGTCCGTGACCGAGGGACACCCGGACAAGATCGCCGACCAGATCAGCGACTCGGTCCTGGACGCGATGCTCGCCCAGGACTCCCACAGCCGGGTCGCCGTCGAGACACTGCTCACCACCGGCCTGGTCGTCGTCGCCGGTGAGGTGACCACGACCGGGTACGTCGACGTCAAGCAGGTCGTGCGCGACCGGATCGCCGAGATCGGCTACGACAGCTCCGAGAAGGGCTTCGACGCCGCCACCTGCGGCGTGATGGTCGCCATCGGCGGGCAGTCCGGCGACATCGCCCAGGGCGTCGACACCGGCTACGAGGCCCGGGCGGAGTCCTCGGTCGACGCCATGGACAAGCAGGGCGCGGGCGACCAGGGCCTGATGTTCGGCTACGCCTGCGACGACACCCCCGAGCTCTTCCCGCTGCCGATCAAGATCGCGCAGACCCTCGCCGAGCGCCTCACCGCGGTCCGCAAGGACGGCACGATGGACTACCTGCGTCCCGACGGCAAGACGCAGGTCACCATCGAGTACGACGAGGACGCCAATCCGGTGCGCGTCGACACGGTGGTGCTGTCCACCCAGCACGCCGACGAGATCCACCTCGACGACACGCTGGTGCCCGACGTCAAGAAGCACATCATCGACCCGGTGCTGGCCGACTTCGACATCCCCTCCGACGACTACCGGCTGCTGGTCAACCCGACCGGACGCTTCGTCGTCGGTGGCCCGATGGGCGACGCGGGCCTCACCGGCCGCAAGATCATCGTCGACACCTACGGCGGCATGGCCCGCCACGGTGGTGGCGCCTTCTCGGGCAAGGACCCCTCGAAGGTCGACCGCTCCGCGGCGTACGCCATGCGGTGGGTCGCCAAGACCGTCGTCGCGGCCGGCCTGGCGCGGCGCTGCGAGGCGCAGGTCGCCTACGCGATCGGCAAGGCCGCCCCGGTCGGCGTCTTCATCGAGACCTTCGGCACCGGTGAGGTCTCCAACGAGGCCCTCCAGAAGGCCGTGCTGGAGGTCTTCGACCTCCGCCCGGCCGCCATCATCGAGGACCTCGACCTGCTGCGCCCGATCTACGCCCAGACCGCGGCGTACGGCCACTTCGGTCGCGAGCTGCCCGACTTCACCTGGGAGACCACCGACCGCGCCGACGCGCTGCGCAAGGCGGTCGGGCTGTAGGTCCCGAGGATCCCCGGTCAACCGGGGATCCTGGTACTGATCAGGGTTTGCAAGACCTCAGGAGTGGAGGTTTCCCCGGTTGACCGGGGAAACCTCCACTCTGCTCGTGTCGGGCACCGCTGGTAGAACAGCGCCATGGCCGACGACGAGCACCTCGAGCTCCCGGGGCTGGTGCGCGACAAGGTCCGCGAGGGCCAGGCCAAGGCGCGGGCGACCCGGGCGCGCAAGGACGCCAACGCCGAGATCGCGGCGACGGCACCCGTCGCGCGGGTGAGCGTGGACGTCCCGCTCGCGCACCTGGACCGCACCTTCGACTACGCCGTGCCGGCGAGCATGGCCGAGGCGGCGCAGCCCGGGGTCCGGGTCAAGGTCCGCTTCGCGGGCAAGGACGTCGACGGATTCGTGGTCGGGCGGAGCGAGACCAGCGACCACGACGGCCGGTTGGCGCCGTTGCGGCGCGTCGTCAGCGCCGAGCAGGTCCTGACGCCCCAGGTCCGAGACCTGTGTCGGTCGGTGGCCGACCACTGCGCCGGCGTCGCGGCCGACGTACGCCGCCTCGCGGTGCCGCCGCGCCACGCCACGGTGGAGAAGCAGGACTCGCCACCGGCCGCGCCGCTCCCGACGGTGCCCGACCCGGTGGCCACCGACGCGCCGTGGGCGGCGTATCCCGAGGCCGAGGCGTTCGTGCACCACCTGAGGGCCGGGGGAGCGCCCCGCGCGGTGTGGGGTGCGGCGCCGGGCGAGGACTGGCCACGACGCCTCGCCGAACTCGCCGCGACCGCCCTGGACGCCGGTCGCGGCAGCCTGCTGTGCGTCCCGGACAACCGCGACGTCGACCGGCTCGACGCCGCCCTGCGGGCGGTCGTGGGGGAGGACCAGCACGTCGTGCTCCGCGCCGACGTCGGGCCGGGCCCCCGCTACCGCGACTTCCTCGCCGTGCTGCGCGGCACCCGCCGCATCGTCATCGGCACGCGTTCTGCGGCGTTCGCCCCGGTGCAGGACCTCGGCCTGGTCGCGATCTGGGACGACGGCGACGACCTCCACGTCGAGCACCGGGCGCCCTATCCCCACACCCGCGACGTGCTGGTGCTGCGCTCGCGGGAGGAGGGAGCTGCCGCCCTCATCGGTGGCTTCGCCCGCAGCGTCGAGGCGCAGCAACTGCTCGGCACCGGCTGGGCCCGGGAGATCGCACTGCCCCGTGACCGGGTGCGCGAGCGTGCCCTCATCGCCATCAGCGGCGCCAGCGAGTTCGCGTTGCGTCGCGACCCGGACTCACCGGCCGCGCGGTTCCCCCTCGAGGCCCGCGACGCGATCCGCTGGGGCCTGGAGCGCGGGCCCGTGCTGGTCCAGACCCCCCGCGCCGGCTACGCCCTGCGCCTGGCCTGCGACCGGTGCCGTACGCCGGCGCGCTGCGCGACCTGTGCCGGGCCACTTCAGCTGCAAGGCCCGACCGACCCGCCGCAGTGCCGGTGGTGTGCGGCCGAGGCACCGGGCTGGACCTGCGGCGAGTGCGGCGGCCGGGGCCTGCGCGCTCCCGTGCTGGGCGATGCCCGCACCGCCGACGAGCTCGGCCGCACGTTCCCCTCGGTGCCGGTGGTGACCTCGTCGGGCGACCGCATCCGCGCCTCCGTGCCGTCCCGGCCCCAGATCGTCGTCGCGACACCCGGTGCCGAGCCACCGGCCGCCGATGGCTATGCCGTCGTCGTGCTGCTCGACACCTGGCTGCTGGTCGGGCGTGACAGCCTCCGGGCGGGGGAGGAGGCGTTGCGCCGCTGGTGCAACGCCGTCGGGCTGCTGGCGCCGGGGGGCCGCGCGCTCGCGGTCGGCGAACCCGGGTTGCCGGTACTGCAGGCCTTGGTGCGCTGGGACCCCGCTGGCTTCGCCGCGCGCGAGGCCGCCGACCGCGCCGAGGCGCGGATGCCGCCCGGCGCACGACTGGCGACGGTGACCGGCGAGCCCGGCGCCGTGGACGACGCCGTGACCCTCCTCGGGCTGCCCGAGGGAGGAGAGGTGCTGGGGCCGCTGCCGCTGCCGGACACCGACCCGCCCGAGGACCGGGTGGTGGTGCGGACTCCCCGCCAGCACGGCGCCGCGTTGACGCGGGCCCTGCAGGAGATGCAACGTGTGCGCTCGGCACGCAAGCTCGACGCCGTCCGGGTGCGGATGGACCCGGTCGAGGTCTGAGGCCGCTCACTAGACTGGATCCCCCACGAGCCCAGGAGGAACCGCACCGTGGCCGTCCGCCCCATCCGCCTCTTCGGCGATCCCGTGCTGCGCCAGCGCGCCAGCGAGGTCGTCGACTTCGACGCCGAGCTGCGTCGCCTGGTCAGCGACCTGACCGACACCATGCTCGACGCTCCGGGCGCAGGGCTCGCCGCACCCCAGATCGGCGTCGGGCTCCGGGTCTTCACCTGGTCGGTCGGCGGCGAGGTCGGCCACCTGATCAACCCGCGCCTCACCCTGTCCGAGGCGACCCAGTTCGGTCCCGAGGGCTGCCTGTCGTTGCCGGACCTGGAGATCGACTGCCTGCGGGCGCAGCACGTCGTGGCCGCCGGCTTCGACCTGCACGGTGAGCCGCTGGTCGTGGAGGGCTCCGACCTGCTGGCGCGTGCCATCCAGCACGAGACCGACCACCTCGACGGCGTGCTGTTCATCGACCGCCTCGACAAGGCGGCGCGCAAGGAGGCCATGCGCCAGGTCCGCGAGGCGGAGTGGTTCGGTCTCGAGCAGCCCACCGTCAAGGTGTCGCCGCACCCCACCGGCGGGTTCGGCATCTGAGCCGCACCGCGCGTCGACCAGCACCGGGCCGTCAGCCGGCCCACCCACCAGCACCTCACGAACAAGGAGCACCATTGCGCGTCGTCTTCGCCGGCACCCCCGAGGTGGCCGTGCCCGCCCTGGAGGCGGTGGCCGCCTCCGACCACGAGCTGGTCGGGGTCGTCACCCGTCCCGACGCCCCGTCCGGCCGAGGCCGCAAGCTCCGCGAGAGCCCGGTCGCCGAGCGTGCGCGCGAGCTGGACGTGCCGATCCTCAAGCCCGCCCATCCCCGCGACGAGGAGTTCCAGGCCGAGCTCCGCGGGCTCGCGCCCGACTGCTGCCCGGTCGTGGCGTACGGCGCCCTCATCCCGCGCAGCGCGCTCGACATCCCGCGCCACGGGTGGGTCAACCTGCACTTCTCGCTGCTGCCCGCCTGGCGCGGTGCCGCACCGGTCCAGCACGCACTGTGGGCCGGCGACGAGGTCAGCGGCGCCACGACCTTCCGCATCGTGGAGGGTCTCGACGCCGGCCCCACCTTCGGCATGATGACCGAGACGGTCCGCCCGACCGACACCTCCGGAGCGCTGCTGGAGCGACTGGCCGACGGCGGCTCCGAGTTGCTCGTGGCGACACTCGACGGCATCGCCGACGGCAGCGTCGAGGCGCGCGAGCAGCCCGAGGAGGGCGTGAGCCTCGCCCCCAAGATCACCACCGAGGACGCGCGGATCGACTGGACCGAGTCCGCGGTCGCGGTCGACCGGCGCATCCGCGCCTGCAGCCCCTTCCCGGGCGCCTGGTCGACGCACGAGGGTGAGCGGATCAAGGTCGGTCCGGTCCGGATCGATCCCGACAAGCAGCTCGAGCCCGGCGTCGTCGAGGTCGGCAAGAACTCCGTCCACGTCGGCACCGCCACCCATGCGGTGCGCCTGGGCGAGGTCAAGGCGTTCGGCAAGAAGCAGATGGAGGCCGCCGCCTGGGCACGTGGCGCCCAGCTCGGGGACGCGCCCCGGTTCGGCGACTGAGGTGGCCGGCCCCTCCCGTCGCCGCAGCCGGGTCGACCCGCCGCGCCGGGCGGCGTACGACGTGTTGCGCGCGGTGCGCGTCGACGCGGCCTACACCAACCTCGTGCTCCCCGCCGTGTTGGCAGAGCACGGCCTGACGGGGCGCGACGCGGCGTTCGTGACCGAGCTGACGTCCGGCACCATCCGGATGCAGCGGACCTACGACGCCGTCCTCGACGCCTGCATCGACCGGCCGCTGCGCAAGGTGCAGGCCAAGGTGCTCGACTGCCTGCGGCTGGGCACGCACCAGCTGCTCGCGATGCGGGTCCCCGACCACGCCGCGATCGACACCACCGTCGACCTCGTCCGCGACCGCGCCGACCGCGGCGCCGCGGGGTTCGCCAATGCCGTGCTGCGCAAGGTGGCCGTCGACGACCTCGACACGTGGCGGCAGCGCATCGGCCCCGACCCGGGCGTCGTGCACAGCCATCCGGAGTGGGTGGTGGCCGCGTTGCGGGAGGCCGTGGGCGAGGCGGAGCTGGCGGACCTGCTCGCCGCCGACAACGTGCCGCCGCGCGTGACGCTCGTGGCCCGACCCGGTCGCTCGACGCGCGAGGAGCTGCCCGGCGAGCCCACCCGGTACTCGCCGTACGGCGTCGTGTTCGAGGGTGGCGTGCCCGGCGAGGTGCCGGCCGTGGCCGAGGGGCGTGCCGCGGTGCAGGACGAGGGCTCCCAGCTGGTCGCCCACGCGCTGGCCTCGGCTCCGTTGGCCGGCCGCGACGAACGGTGGCTGGACCTCTGTGCCGGCCCCGGGGGCAAGGCGGCGCTCCTGGCGGCCCTCGCGGGGGAGCGGGACGCCGCCCTGGTGGCGGTCGAGCAGCACGCGCACCGCGCGGCGTTGGTACGTCGTGCGCTCGACGGCGCGGGCACGGTGCTGACGGCCGACGGCACGGCGCCACCGTTGGAGGCGGAGAGCTTCGACCGGGTCCTCGTGGACGCACCCTGCACCGGCCTCGGCGCGCTGCGGCGCCGCCCCGAGGCACGGTGGCGACGACAGCCGGGCGACGTGCCCGAGCTGGTGGTGCTCCAGCAGCGCCTGCTGGCCTCCGCCCTCGACCTGGTCCGCCCGGGCGGCCTGGTGCTCTATGCGACCTGCTCGCCGGTGCTGGCCGAGACCCGCGACGTCGTGGCGGCCGCCACGGGCGCTGAGGTGGTCGACGTCCGCCAGCACCTGCCCGGCCTGGACGATGCCGAGGGCCCGCTGCCCGGCACGGCCCAGCTGTGGCCGCACCGGCACGGCACCGACGCGATGTTCCTCGCGCTCCTGCAGCGCTCCGGGGAGCCCACGACCCGCTAGCGTGGCCGCATGGCGAGTCCCTTCGTGGAGATCGAGGTCGACGACCGGGTCGTGAAGGTGACCAACCCGGAACGGGTCTACTTCCCCGACCTCGGCGCCACGAAGCTCGACCTCGTCGAGTACTACCTCGCGGTCGGACCGGGGATCGTCAACGCACTCTGGGAGCGACCGTGCATGCTGCACCGCTTTCCCAAGGGCCTCGCCGGCGACAAGGTGCACCAGAAGCGGCTGCCGCAGGGTGCGCCGGCGTGGGTGGAGACGGTCGAGCTGACCTTCCCGCGCTGGAACCGCACCGCCGACGAGCTCTGCGTGACCGAGCTCGGCGCCGTCATCTGGGCGGTGCAGATGTCGACCGTGGAGTTCCACCCCTGGAACAGCCGCCGCGGCGCGGTGGAGGAACCCGACGAGTGGCGCATCGACCTCGACCCCGGACCGGAGGCGCCGTACGCCGCGGTGCGCGAGGCCGCGCACGTCGCGCACGAGGTGCTCGACGACCTGGATGCGGTGGGATTCCCGAAGACCAGCGGCAGCAAGGGGCTCCACGTCTACGTCCGGGTCCGGCCCGACCACGGCCACCAGGTCGTCCGGCGCGCGGCGCTCGCCTTCGCCCGCGAGTGCGAACGACGCGCCCCCGACGTCATCACCACCGCCTGGTGGAAGAAGGACCGCGACCCGGCCCACGTCTTCGTCGACTACAACCAGAACGCACGCGACCACACCATCGCCGCGGCGTACTCGGTCCGGGGCCTGCCCGACGCCCGTGTCTCGACGCCGATCCGGTGGGACGAGGTCGACGACGTCGACCCCCACGACTTCACCATCGAGACGGTGCCGGACCGCTTCGCCGAGCTCGGCGACCTGCACGAGGCGATCGACGAGCACGTCTTCGACATCGCACCGTTGCTGGAGTGGGCCGACGCCGCCGAACTGCCCGAGGACTGACTCAGTCCTCGAGCTCCTGCCAGGTGGCGCCGCCGTCGGTCGACTCGTGGATGCCGCGTGCCGTTGCGAGGTAGAGCCGGTCACCGTGCTGGGCTCCGCCACGGATGGCGAAGGCGTCGAAGCCGAGGTCTGCCTCCGTGACGCCGTCCGGACCACTGACCAAGGCGCCATCGTTCAGGGCGAGGATCGTGTGGTCCGGTCCCACCGGCCAGGACTGGAGGGCATCGGGGAGACGTTCCCGCAGCTCCCAGGTCACCATGTCGTCGCTGCGGTGGACCGCCACCTCGTCGGAGTCGGCGACGTCGCAGTAGGCGAACGCGCCGGACGTGCGGAACTCGTAGCCGGGGGTCGTGTCGGAGCGGCAGGGCCAGGACTGCTCCTGCCAGGTGCTGCCGTCGTCGTCGGAGACCAGCGGGGTCGTCTCGCCGTCCGACGAGCGTACGGCCACGAGCCGGTCGCCGGTCGATCCCATGCCCTCGATCGCCCGCGGACGGTCCACATCTGGGAGCTCCACGGGCTCCACGGTGTCCCCGCCGACCGGGCCGAGCCAGACGTTGAGCACGTCACGCGGGAGCGTGGAGCCGTCACTGGTGAAGCCGGCCTCCACGAGCCAGTAGTGCTCACCGGTCGCCCAGGCACCGATCTCGCCGCCCTCGGTGTCCTCCGGCGTCGGTCCGCGCACGGTCAGTGCGGTCCACGTGGAACCGCCGTCGTGGGTGACGTCGATCCCCGCGGCGTACTCGCCGCGCAGCATGATCCCGTCCCTGCCGTTTGGTGCCATCGACAGCCACAACGAGGTCTGCGGCACTGAGCGGAGCCGCTCCCACCCGGTGCCGTCGCGTTGCCAGAGCACCGAGCACTCGCAGTCGGGCTCGTAGGACGCGACCAGGGGCCCGGAGTCGCTGGTGGTCATGGTGCGGATATGGGTCGGCGAGGACGCCGGCGAGCTGTTGGCCGGGTCGGGGCCGTCATCGGTGAGGAGTCGTGCGGCCCCGAAGGAGCCGACGGCGACGAGGGCTGCGGCGGCGCCGGCCATGGTCGCGCGGCGCCGCTGGCGTCGCCGGCGGGCGCCGCGGCGTACGGCGGCGACGGTGGCGTGGGTGTCGGTGGCGACGTCCTCGTCGAGGGCGGTGCGCAGGTCGGTCTCGAAGTCGGTCATGGCGTGTCCTCGGATGCGTCGAAGGTGGCGGCGTCGGCCCGGAGCGTGGCCATGGCGCGGCTGGCCTGGCTCTTGACGGTGCCGACGGAGCAGTTCAGGAGCTCGGCCGTCTGGACCTCGGTGAGGTCCTCGTAGTAGCGCAGTGCGATGACCGCGCGCTGGCGTGGTGAGAGACGCCGCACCGCCGACCACAGGTCCTGGTCCGCGGGTCGGTCCACCCGCGTCGGTTCGGGTGCCGCGTCGAGCGGTCGTTCGCGGCGCACCTTGCGCCACACCGAGATGCTGCGGTTGACCATGAGCCGCCGCACGTAGGCCTCGGGCTCCCGCACGGTCGCCCAGTGGAGGAACGTCTTCTCCAGGGCGTCCTGCACCAGGTCGGCGCCCCGTTGCTCGTCACCGGCCAGCGCGCGGCCCAGCTTGGTGAGGTGGCCCAGCCGGGCCGCCACGAAGTCGGTGAACGACGCGTCCTCGCGTCGTCGGTCGTGCTCAGCGGCGTCCGGCGCCCTCACGACGCCTCCGCGTGTCCCAAGAATCCGCTCCATGCCCCGATGACGTGCGACCCGCCCCGATGGTTGCACGCGAGTGACGGCCGGAGCAGCGCCATCCCTAGGATGACGCCGTGGGCATCCAGATCACGCCGTCGATCCTCAACGCCGACTTCGGCCACCTCGCCGACGAGGTCGCCCGCATTCCGAGCGCGGACTGGATCCACGTCGACGTGATGGACAACCACTTCGTGCCGAACCTGACCTTCGGGCCGGGCATGGTCGAGGCGCTGGCCCGCAGCACCGACACCCCGTTGGACGCGCACCTGATGATCGAGGACGCCGACCGCAACGCACCGGCGTACGTCGAGGCCGGCTGTGGTTCGGTGACCTTCCACGTCGAGGCGACGAAGGCGCCGGTGCGGCTCGCCCGTGAGATCCGCGCCGCCGGCGCACGCGCCAGCATGGCGCTCAAGCCCGCGACGCCGATCGAGCCCTACGAGGACCTGCTCGCCGAGCTCGACATGGTGCTGATCATGACCGTCGAGCCCGGCTTCGGGGGACAGAAGTTCCTCGACCTGTGCCTGCCGAAGATCCGGCGGGCGCGCGCGATGATGGACAAGCACGGTGTCGAGACCCGGCTGCAGGTCGACGGCGGCGTGTCCCTGGAGACCATCGAGCGCTGCGCCGATGCCGGGGCCGACACCTTCGTCGCCGGATCCGCGGTCTACTCCGCCGCCGACCCCGACGCCATGGTGGAGCAGCTGCGCGCCCACGCGACCGTGTGACGACGACCACTCCGAGACGGCTGCACGTTCGGGCCTGGGGTGTGGCAGGCTGGTGGCCACAAGAGCTTGCGTGCTCTGGGGTCGGTGAAACTCCGAACCGGCGGTAACAGTCCGCGACCCGGTGACAGCCAGTTGCCGGTTGACCAGGTGGAACTCCTGGACCGACGGTCACAGTCCGGATGGGAAGTGCACGCAGGGTGAGCGACCGTCGCGAGCGCGACGCCGCGCGCCACGCCCGAGCCCCGGAGTCCGCACTGGACCCGAGGAGATGGACGCCGTGGCCGGTCAGGCGGAGGACGCCGCGATGCAGCGCGCGCTGCACCTCGCCGCGACCCCCGACGTCCCGCACCACCCCAACCCTCGCGTCGGTTGCGTGCTGCTGGACGACGACGGACGCACCGTCGGTGAGGGCCACCACCGCGGTGCCGGTACGCCGCACGCCGAGGTCGCCGCGCTCGCCGACGCAGGTGAGGCTGCCCGCGGCGCCACCGCCGTGGTGACGCTCGAGCCGTGCAACCACACCGGCCGCACCGGCCCGTGCGCGCAGGCCCTCATCGAGGCGGGCGTACGCCGCGTCGTCGTGGCCCAGCGTGACCCGAACCCGGTCGCCGCCGGCGGCGTCGCCACGCTGGAGGCGGCCGGCATCGAGGTCGAGGCCGGCCTCCGGGCCGCCGAGGCCCGCGCACTCAACGCGAGCTGGACCTTCGCCCACGAACGCGGCCGCCCCTACGTGACCTGGAAGTTCGCCGCCACGCTGGACGGCCGCAGCGCCGCCGCCGACGGCACGTCCCGCTGGGTGTCCTCCCGGCCGGCTCGCCTGGACACCCACCGCCTGCGCGCTGCCTGCGACACCATGCTCGTCGGCACCAACACCGTCGCGGTCGACGACCCCCGGCTCACCGTGCGCGACGAGCAGGACCAGCCCCTCGCCACCCAGCCGCTGCGGGTGGTGATGGGGGAGCGGGACCTGCCTGCTGACAGCGCGATACTCGACGACGCCGCGCCCAGCCTGCACCTGCGCACCCGCGACCCGCTCGTCGCGCTGCAGACGCTCCGGCGTGACCACGACCGCCACCACGTCTTCCTCGAGGGCGGGCCCACACTGGCCGCCGCCTTCCTGCGGGCCGGGCTCGTCGACGAGGTCGTCACCTACGTCGCCCCGATGCTGCTCGGCACCGGACGCAACGCGGTCGGTGACCTGGGCATCACCACCATCGCCGACGCCCGCCACCTGTACCTGCGCGACGCCACGGTCCTCGGCAGTGGTGCCGAGGCGAACGTCCGCCTGACCATGACCCCGGAGGAGACCTGATGTTCACCGGCATCATCGAGGAACTCGGCACCGTCGCCGCGATCGAGGACCAGGGCGACGCCGTCCGGCTGGCGATCTCGTGCGAGACCGTGCTGACCGATGCGGCGCTGGGCGACTCCATCGCCGTCAACGGCTGCTGCCTGACCGTCGCCGGCATCGACGACTGCGACCAGCGCATCGGCACCTTCACCGCCGACGTCATGGCCGAGACGCTGCGCCGCACCTCCACGGGGCAGCTGTCGGTGGGGGACCGGGTGAACCTGGAGCGCGCCGTCACCGCGGAGAAGCGACTCGGCGGCCACATCGTGCAGGGCCACGTCGACGGTGTCGGACGGATCGTCTCCCGCGAGCCCAGCGAGCACTGGGACGTGGTCGAGATCGCCCACCCCGACGAGGGGGACCTGGGCCGCTACCTGGTCGACAAGGGCTCGATCACTGTCGACGGCACCTCGCTCACGGTGGTGGAGGCGCGACCGACCTCCTTCACCGTGAGCCTGATCCCCGAGACCCTGCAGCGGACCACCCTGGGGTTCCGCCGCGCCGGCGACCCCGTCAACCTCGAGGTCGACGTGCTCGCCAAACATGTCGAGAAGCTCGTTCGCGCCTACTCGGCCGCCCCGGCCGCGCAGCGCGACGTGGAAGGGAACGACCGATGACCGTGCGCCTGGACTCCGTCGAGCGGGCGATCGAGGACATCGCGGCCGGCAGGGCCGTGATCGTCGTCGACGACGAGGACCGAGAGAACGAGGGTGACATCATCTTCGCGGCCAGCAAGGCCACGCCGGAGCTGATGGCCTTCACCATCCGCCACAGCAGCGGCGTCATCTGCGTCCCGATGCCCGGCGACATGCTCGACCGGCTCGAGATCCCACTGATGACGCCGCACAACCGCGACGCCTACCGGACGGCGTACACGATCTCGGTCGACGCCCGCGACGGCGTCACCACCGGGATCTCCGCCGCCGACCGCGCGCACACCGCGCGGGTGCTGGCGGACTCGGCGACGGAGCCGTGGGACCTCACCCGTCCCGGGCACGTCTTCCCGCTGCGCTACCGCGAGGGCGGCGTCCTGGTGCGGCGCGGCCACACCGAGGCGGCCGTCGACCTGGCCAACCTCGCCGGCCTCACGCCGGCCGGCGTGCTGGTGGAGGTCGTCAACGAGGACGGCACGATGAAGCGCTCGCCCGAGTTACGCGAGTTCGCCGACGAGCACGGCCTGGCGATGATCTCCATCGAGGACCTGGTGCGCTACCGGCGCCGCCACGAGGTCCACGTGGTCCGGGAGGCCGAGACGCGGCTGCCCACGCGCCACGGCGACTTCACCGCGGTGGGCTACACGATCACCGTCGACGGCAGCGAGCACGTCGCGCTGGTGTACGGCGACCCCGCCGACCTGGCCGACGGCGAGCCGGTGCTGACCCGGGTGCACTCGGAGTGCCTCACCGGCGACGTCTTCGGCAGCAACCGCTGCGACTGCGGACCCCAGCTGGAGGAGGCGATGGCCCGCATCGTGGAGGAGGGCCGCGGCGTGGTCGTCTACCTGCGTGGCCACGAGGGCCGCGGCATCGGCCTGGTCGCGAAGCTGCAGGCCTACCAGCTCCAGGACGGCGGCCGCGACACCGTCGACGCCAACCTCGAGCTGGGCCTGCCCGCCGACGCCCGCCACTACGGGGCCGCGACCCAGGTGCTGCGCGACCTTGGCGTGGGCAGGGTGCGGCTGCTGACCAACAACCCCGACAAGATCAGCAACCTCGAGGAGTACGGCGTCACCGTCACCGAGCGCGTGCCGCTCACGCCGCACCCCAACGATCACAACCTGTCCTACCTGCTGACCAAGCGCGACCGGATGGGGCACGAGCTGCCCGACCTGGCCACCGCCGACGAGACCCGAGGAGCCTGACATGGCTGGACACGGCGCCCCCTCCACCGAGCCGGTCGACTGCGGTGACCTGCGGGTCGCCGTGGTGGCCGCGAGCTGGCACACCGAGGTCATGGACGGCCTGCTCGCCGGCACCCGGCGTGCCCTGGCCGACCACCGGGTCGTCGACGCCGAGGAGGTCCGCGTGCCGGGGACGTTCGAGCTGCCCGTCGTGGCGGCCGAGCTGGCCGCGACCCACGACGCGGTGATCACCCTCGGCGTCGTCATCCGCGGCGGTACGCCGCACTTCGACTACGTCTGCTCGGCCGCCACCGACGGGCTCACCCGGGTCGGGCTGGACACCGGCACGCCGATCGGCTTCGGCGTGCTCACGTGCGACACCGAGCAGCAGGCACTCGACCGCGCCGGCCTCGCCGGCTCCCGGGAGGACAAGGGGTACGAGGCCACCGCTGCCGCACTCGCGACCGCCCGGCTCCTGTCGGGTCTCCGGGCGTCCGGGACGACCGGTAGGCTGAGCGCCCGTGAAGACGTTCGATGAGCTCTGGGTCGAGCTGAAGGGCCGGGCGGCCGCCCGCCCCGAGGGCTCCAGCACCGTCGCGCTGCTGGACGCCGGCGTCCATGGGGTCGGCAAGAAGCTGGTCGAGGAGGCCGCCGAGTCCTGGATGGCGGCCGAGCACGAGGGCAAGGAGCGCACGGCCGAGGAGATCAGCCAGCTGCTCTACCACGCCCAGGTGCTGATGCTCGCCAGCGGCATCGAGCTCTCCGACGTCTACGACTACCTCTGAGGACCACCGCATGACCCGCCTCAAGATCGCGATCCCGAACAAGGGATCGCTCTCCACCGCCGCGACCGAGATCCTGCGCGAGTCCGGCTACAAGCAGCGCAGCGACGCCAAGGAGCTGCGCCTGCTCGACGTCGAGAACGATGTGGAGTTTTTCTACCTGCGCCCGCGCGACATCGCGCTCTACGTGGGCGAGGGCACCCTCGACGTCGGCATCACCGGCCGCGACCTGCTGCAGGACTCCGGCGCCCACGCCGAGGAGATCATGCCGCTGGAGTTCGGTCGCAGCACCTTCCGTTTCGCCGGCCCGCAGGGTGCGTTCACCGACGTGGCCGACCTCGCGGGCAAGCGCATCGCGACCTCCTACACCGGCGTCGTGCGCAGTCACCTGGCCGAGAAGGGCATCGAGGCCGAGGTCATCCGGCTCGACGGTGCCGTGGAGACCAGCATCCAGCTCGGCGTCGCCGACGCCATCGCCGACGTCGTCGAGACCGGCGGCACGCTCCGCCGCGCCGGGCTCGACATCTTCGGCGAGCCGATCCTGGAGTCCGAGGCCGTGCTGATCGCCCGCTCCGGCGACCACGCACCGGCGTTCGAGGTGTTCAAGCGCCGCCTGGACGGCGTCCTGCTGGCGCGCGGCTACGTGATGATGGACTACGACATCCGCGAGTCCGACGTCGAGCGAGCGGTCGCCCTCACCCCGGGCATCGAGGCCCCCACCATCTCGCCGCTGGGCAAGCCGGGCTGGGTCGCCGTCCGCGCGATGGTGCGACGCAGTGGCTCCCAGCGCCTCATGGACGAGCTGTGGGAGGTCGGCGCCCGCGCCATCCTGCTGACCGACATCCACGCATGCCGGCTCTGAGCGTGCAGCCCCGCACCTGGCGCCCGCTCGGGCCGCGGATCGCCGCCGCGGTGTTCTCCGCGGTCCTGGTCGGTGCGTTCGCCTACCTCTGGCTCAGCTTCGACCAGGAGACCAAGGAGGAGGTCAACCTCGTCCAGCGGATCACCGTGGTCGTCATGGTCGGGGTCGGCGTGGCGCTGCTCCACGCCCTCGCGCGCTCGAAGGTCGTCGCGCGCGACTCCGGACTGGTGCTGGTCAACGGCTACCGACGTCGCGAGTACGAGTGGGCCGAGATCATCGCGATCCGGATGCCACCCGGAGCACCGTGGCCCACGCTGGACCTCGCCGACGGCACGACCGTCTCGGTGCTGGGCATCCACGGCTCGGACGGTCGGCGCGCGACCGAGGCGGTGCGCGAGCTCAAGGGGCTGCTGGACCCGGGCTGAGCACGCCTCAGGTCCGAAACACCAGGTCGGCGCGCTGTTCGGTGCCGTCGGTCGCGAAGTGCGCCTCCTCGTCGCGCCGCCACCCCTCCCAGCGGTACGTCGACCCCTCCCGAGCGACCCAGCGGCGGTGCCGTTCCGGCACGGGCGCGGTGAGCCAGACCAGCACCGTGTGCAGTTCGGCGAACCGGCGGTGACCGGCGCCGACGCCCTCGAGCACCAGCCAGCGGCACGGCGTGACGGTGACCTCCTCGGCCGGGGCCGCGGCGTACCAGTCGTAGCGGCGGTAGTGGCCCGCGAGGCCGGCCGCCAACGGCTCCAACAGCGTCGCGAGCTGCCGGTCGACGGTGGGCAGGCCGGCCCAGCCGTCGTAGAGGTCGTCCATGTGGAGCACGCGTGCTGTCGGCTCCTGTTCGGCGAACGCCGCCGCGACCGTGGTCTTGCCCGCGCCCGCGGGGCCGTCGATGCAGACCAGCCGCGTCGCCCCGAGGGTGGGCGCCCGCTCGGCCGCCTCCGCGCGGACGGCGGCGGCGATGTCAGAAGGCGAGGCCATGGCCCCGGTAGGTCGGCACGGTCTCGACCACGGTCTCCCCACTGACCAGGTGCACCGCAGCGGTGTGCTCGAACGGCTCGCCGGACTTCGCGT
Organism: Nocardioides panacisoli; assembly: GCF_019448235.1. Classification (NCBI taxonomy): domain Bacteria; kingdom Bacillati; phylum Actinomycetota; class Actinomycetes; order Propionibacteriales; family Nocardioidaceae; genus Nocardioides; species Nocardioides panacisoli. The sequence continues at coordinate 1,157,289 of NZ_CP080409.1, read as the reverse complement.
GGCGGAACCACACCCGGTCGCCGATGCGCAGGCGGGCCGCGCCGCGCCCGGTCAGTGGCGTCTGCACCTCGCCGGCTCCCTCCAGTCCGGTGAGGTGCAGGTCGGCGGGTGCCCAGGGGAGCGGCAGCCGGTCCTTGCCGGCCGCCCCCGACGCGATGAGCCCGCCGCCGTGCACGGTCGCCACCTCGGCGGAGGGCCGGCGGGTCACGGGGAGGCCGAAGAAGGACGCGGGTCGGGGGTCGAAGGACTGGTAGTGGTCGAACAGCGCGGGGACGAGGAGCCCGGACCCGGCGGTGACCTCGGTGACCGAGGGGTCGCCGGCGGAGACCTCGATCGAGCCCGAGCCGCCGGCGTTGAAGAACTCCAGGTCACCCACCCGGGCCAGGGCGCGGGTCAGCTGCTCCCGACGCACGCGGAGCTGCGCGACCGAGGCGTCCTTGACGCGGCGGACCAGCAGCGACTTCGCGCGCTGGTGCGGCACCTCGTCGGGAACGCCCGCGACCTGCCCCTCGTAGGTCATCACCCCGACCAGGCTGAACCCCGGCCGCTCGGTCACCGTCCGCGCCAGGCGGACGACGTCGACGGTGTCGTGCAGCGGGGAGCGCTTCGGGCCGACCACCTGGTTGCCCCAGTGCAGGCCCGCGTCGACGTCGACGGCGACCCGCACCGGCACGGCCGCCGAGGACCGCACGGCGTCGACCAGGTCCAGGTGGGCGGGGTCGTCGACCATCAGCGTGATGCGCGACGCGGCCCGCGGCGAGGCGACGAGGCGCGCGAGCGCGTCCCGGTCCACGCTCGGATAGGCGACCACCAGGTCGTCGCTGACGCCCTCCTCTTCCAACCACAGCGCCTCCGCGAGCGTGTAGGCGAGCACGCCGGCGAAGCCCGGGTGGGCGAGGGCACGGCGGACCAGTGCCGGCACGCGCAGTGACTTCGACGCGACCCGGATCGGTACGCCGGCAGCACGGCGGGCGAGGTCGTCGGCGTTGGCGTCGAACGCATCGAGGTCCACCACGAACGGTGGCCCACCCATGGGCGTCGGGATCGTGGCGAGCGCGGCGTCGAGCCGACGGGCGAGACGGTCCCGACCGGCGGGGTCACGGGTGGTGGCAGGCACGGCGACATCGTGGCACGCGCACCTGCGGCGATGCCGGGTGGCGAGCCGAGGGATGGGACCATGACGCCGTGACCGAATCCGCGCGCCGCCTGCAGGGCTCGGCCTACACCGACGACGACGGCTCCGCCGATCCCGTGCTCGGCGCCGCCCTCGCGAGGCAGGCCGCCGACGACGCGGCGTACCCGGTGGCGCTCGCGGCCCTGGCGGGTGCCCGCGTGCTGGTGCCCGTGGTGGCGGTCCTCGGCGAGGTGGAGTACGACGACCGCGGCCTCGCGCGGGACAAGTCCAGCGACATGGCCGCGGTCCTGATGACCGGCGCCGACGGCCGCCGAGCCCTGCTCGCCTTCACCGACACCGCGGCGTTGGCGACCTGGGACCCCGACGCGCGACCGGTACCCGTCTCCGCGGTGCTCGCCGCGCAGACCGCGGCCCAGGAGGGCGCCGACGCATTGGTGGTCGACGTCGCCGGCCCCCACCGGTTCGTGGTGAGCGGCCCGGACCTGCACCGACTCGCGGCCGGATGGCGTCCCGTGCGTCTGGCCGACGGCGGCTGGGGCTGGCTCACCGAGGATTCGGCGCCGGCGGAATGAATCCGCTACGCTCGGGCGTTGACCGATCAGTGGTCGTCGACTGAGGGGACTCAGGCAGCGATCGCCGATCCACAAGCGGAGTCACCAGCACCATCGTCTCCCACCCGCATCGACCGCCCGCTCCGGCGGGTCACCAGGTCGTCGGGTCCGGTCCCACGGTTGGTCGTACCTCACCAGAGGTGCGGGTGACGGTGTCCAGACTGGCTTCCGCTTGGCACAGGGCGGAGGCCGTTTCTCGTTTTCGGGGGGATGGTCCGCTACCGACGAACTTGGAGGACACATCAGCAACGAGCTGCGCATCAACGAGCGGATCCGGGTGCCCGAGGTCCGACTCGTGGGCCCCAACGGCGAGACGGTCGGCATCGTGCCGACCGACCAGGCCTTCAAGCTGGCCCAGGAGGCCGACCTGGACCTGGTCGAGATCGCGCCGATGGGCAAGCCTCCCGTCTGCAAGCTCATGGACTACGGGAAGTTCAAGTACGAGAACGCCCAGAAGGCCCGTGAGTCGCGACGGAACCAGACCAACGTGGTCATCAAGGAGATGAAGCTCCGGCCCAAGATCGACACCCACGACTACGAGACCAAGAAGGGTCACGTCGTGCGGTTCCTCCAGGCCGGGGACAAGGTCAAGATCACCATCATGTTCCGCGGTCGCGAGCAGCACCGTCCCGAGCTCGGGTTCCGGCTGCTGCAGCAGCTGGCCGAGGACGTGGAGGAGCTCGGCTTCGTCGAGTCCCGTCCCAAGCAGGACGGCCGCAACATGACGATGGTGCTCGGCCCGCACAAGAAGAAGTCCGAGGCCAAGGCCGAGGCGAAGGCGGCCAAGGCCGCGAAGGCGGCCGAGCAGGCCGAGCACGACGCCGACGACACCGCCGAGCGTGCCGAGCGCAAGCAGCGGGCCGCCAAGAAGAAGGCCAAGAAGCGCAACGAGGCCCTCGACCCCGACATGGACCTCTAGGTCAAGGAAGAGAGAACGACAATGCCGAAGAACAAGACGCACTCCGGAGCCAAGAAGCGGTTCAAGGTGACCGGCTCGGGCAAGATCCGCCGGGGCAAGGCCGGCATGCGACACAACCTCGGCCACAAGTCCTCGCGGGTCAAGCGCCGGATGAGCGGCACCACCGAGGTCGCGGCCAACGACACCGCCCAGGCCAAGAAGCTGCTCGGCCGCTGAGCGGCAGCACCTGAACCCCACTCAGCACCGAAGGAGCCACGAACATGGCACGTGTCAAGCGCGCAGTGAACAGCCACAAGAAGCGCCGCACCACCCTGGACCGCGCGAGCGGCTACCGGGGCCAGCGGTCGCGCCTCTACCGCAAGGCCAAGGAGCAGGTCACCCACTCGCTGGTCTACTCCTACAACGACCGCCGCAAGAAGAAGGGCAACTTCCGCAAGCTGTGGATCCAGCGGATCAACGCCGCTGCCCGCGCGGAGGGCCTGACCTACAACCGCTTCATCCAGGGCCTGAACCTGGCCGGCGTCGAGGTCGACCGCAAGGTCCTGGCCGACCTCGCCGTCAACGAGCCGGCTGCCTTCAGCAAGCTCGTCGCGCAGGCCAAGGAGGCCCTGCCCGCGGACGTCAACGCGCCGTCCGAGGCCTCGGCCTGATCATCGCCGACACGTCGCGATGACACTCCTGGGCGCGGGCAACGCCCGCGTGAAGGAGGCACGGAAGCTCAGCCGCCGCTCGGTCCGATCCGAGCGGCGGCTCTTCCTTGCCGACGGTCCGAAGGCCGTGGAGGGCGCGCTCGGCGTCCCCGACTGCGTCGTGGAGGTCTACGCGACACCCGACGCTGCCGCGCGGTACGCCGACCTGCTGGCCGGCACGGAACCGGTCCTGGTCGACGACCGCGCCCTCGCCTCGCTCAGTGACGCCACGACCCCCGCCGGCATCGTGGCGGTCTGCCACCACCTGGACCGGCCCCTGTCGCAGGTGCTGGCTCCCGACGGCCGCGACGACTCCCGGCTGGTCGCGATCTGCGCCGACGTGCGCGACCCCGGCAACGCCGGCACCGTCGTACGGACGGCCGACGCCGCCGGTGCCGGTGGCGTCGTGCTGGCCGGCGACTCCGTCGACGCGCACAACCCCAAGACCGTCCGGGCCAGCGTCGGCAGCGTGTTCCACGTCCCGTTCGCGCTCGAGCGTGACCCGGGCGCCGCCGTCCGTGCCGCGCAGCGGGCCGGACTCACGGTGCTGGCCGCCGACGGTGGGGGAGAGGTCGACCTCTTCGAGGCGGACGAGCTGTTGGCGGGTCCGACCGCGTGGCTGTTCGGCAACGAGGCCTGGGGGCTCCCAGCCGACCTCGCCGGTCTCGCCGATCACCGCGTCCGGATTCCGATACACGGGCTCGCGGAGAGCCTCAACCTCGCCACCGCTGCCGCGTTGTGCCTGTACGCCTCCGCGCGGGCACGGCGCTGAGGGGCCACGACGGGGAGCGCCACCGACAACCCGTTCGCAGCCTGCGCGGTCGGGTTCCTAGACTTGGCCCGCACCGACCCACCGCACGAGCAGAGGACACCCATGTCCGGTCCCAACACCGACTACGACCCGGTCGAGGTCGCCCAGCTGCAGCCCGAGGCGGTCGACGCCGCCCGGGAGGACGCCCTTGCCGCGATCGCAGCCGCCACCGACCTGGACGCGTTGAAGCAGGTGCGCACCGATCATGCCGGTGACCGCTCGCCGCTGGCCCTGGCCAACCGGGAGATCGGGGCCCTGCCGCCACAGGCACGCAAGGAGGCCGGCCAGCGCGTCGGCAAGGCCCGAGGCGAGGTCAAGCAGGCCCTGGCGTCGCGGGAGGAGCAGCTCACCGCCGAGCACGAGGCCCGCATCCTGGTCGAGGAGACCGTCGACGTCACCCTCCCCACCGACCGGCAGCCCCTCGGCGCCCGGCACCCGTTGACCACCGGCGCCGAGCTGATCGCCGACATCTTCGTCGCGATGGGCTGGGAGGTCGCCGAGGGTCCCGTCATCGAGGCGGAGTGGCTCAACTTCGACGCCCTCAACCTCGGCGCCGACCACCCGGCCCGGACCATGCAGGACACCTTCTGGACCGCCAACTCCGACGCCGAGGACGACCTCGACGGTGGCGGGTCCGGCGTCGTCCTGCGCACCCACACCTCGCCGGTGCAGGCCCGCACGATGCTCTTCCAGGAGCCGCCCATCCACGTCGTGTGCCCCGGTCGGGTCTTCCGCACCGACGAGTACGACGCCACCCACAGCCCCGTCTTCCACCAGGTCGAGGGCCTGGCGATCGACGAGGGCATCACCATGGCGCACCTCAAGGGCACCTTGGACCACTTCGCGGCCCAGATGTTCGGCCCTGGCAGCCGCACCCGCTTCCGCCCGTCGTACTTCCCCTTCACCGAGCCCTCGGCCGAGGTCGACCTGATCTGCTTCGTGTGCAACAACGTCGACCCCGCCGAGTGCCGCACCTGCCGCGGCGAGGGCTGGATCGAGTGGGGCGGCTGCGGCGTGGTCAACCCGCGCGTGCTCACCGCCTGCGGTGTCGATGTCGAGCGCTACACCGGCTTCGCCTTCGGGATGGGCATCGACCGGACCCTGATGTTCCGACACGGACTGGAGGACCTGCGCGTGCTCTTCGAGGGCGACGTCCGCTTCACCACGGCCTTCGGGAGCGAGCTGTGAAGACACCCGCGTCCTGGATCCACGACTACGTCGACCTCCCGGCCGAGGTCACCACCGAGGGACTGGCCGACGCCCTGACCGACCTCGGCCTGAAGCTGGAGTCGATCGAGAGCGCCGCCGCCGGCATCACCGGCCCGCTGGTGATCGGGCGGGTCCTGACCGCCGAGGCCGAGCCCCAGAAGAACGGCAAGACCATCAACTGGTGCACCGTCGACGTGGGGGAGGCCAACGGCACCGGCCAGCCGCAGGGCATCGTCTGCGGCGCCCACAACTTCGGCCCCGGGGACCTCGTCGTGGTCGTCCTGCCCGGCGGCGTCCTGCCCGGCGGCTTCGCGATCTCCGAGCGCAAGACCTACGGCCACCTCAGTGCCGGCATGATCTGCTCGGCCGCCGAGCTCGGCCTGGGGGAGGACCACGACGGGATCATCGTCCTGCCGGCCGACGCCGGGAGCCCCGGCGAGGACGCCCTGGGCGTGCTCGGGCTCGACGAGGAGGTCATCGAGCTCGAGGTCAACCCCGACCGTGCCTACGGGCTGTCGCTGCGCGGCATCGCCCGCGACGCGGCCCTGGCCTACGACGCCCCGTTCCGCGACCCCTGCGAGCGCCAGACCCCCGCCCCCGACGACGCGGGGCACCCGGTCACCGTCGACGACCCGACGGGCTGCCCCGTCTTCGTCGCCCGCACGGTCACCGGCTTCGACCCGGCCGCGCCGACGCCGGAGTGGATGGCGCGCCGCATCCGCCTGGCCGGCATGCGGCCCATCTCGCTGGCCGTGGACATCACCAACTACGTGATGCTCGAGACCGGTCGGCCGATCCACGGCTACGACCGCGACAAGGTCACCGGCCGTCTCGGCGTACGCCGCGCCGCGGCGGGGGAGCAGCTCACCACCCTGGACGGCACCCGCCGCACGCTGTCGGAGGAGGACCTCGTCGTCACCGACGAGTCCGGGATCATCGGCCTCGGCGGCGTCATGGGCGGGGAGACGACCGAGATGTCGGGCACGACGTCCTCGGTCATCGTCGAGTCCGCCCACTGGGACCCGGTGTCGATGTTTCGCACCGGGCGTCGCCACCGCATCACCTCCGAGGCGGGCAAGCGCAACGAGCGGGGCGTCGACCCGACCATCTGCGAGGCCGCGGCCGACCGCGTGGTGGAGCTGATGGTCGCCCACGGCGGCGCCACGGCGGAGCCCGGCGTGACCGTCGTCGGCACGCCTCCGGCGGTCCCGGCGATCACGATCGCCGCCGACCTACCAGCACGCGTCACCGGCATCGACGTCGCCGCCGCGACGACCGTGGCCCATCTCGAGGCCGTGGGGTGCACCGTCGCCAGCCATGCAGCGGAGGATGGTGCCGCCGCGACCCTGCAGGTCACACCCCCGCCCTGGCGTCCGGACATCACCGACCCGTTCGACCTGGTCGAGGAGGTCGCTCGTGTCGTCGGCTACGACGAGGTGCCCTCGATCGTGCCGCGCGAGGCGGCTGGCCGCGGCCTGACCCGGCCGCAGCGGCTGCGCCGACGCGTCGGCCGGGCCCTCGCCGGGGCCGGCTGCGTGGAGGTCATCAGCTTCCCCTTCGTCGGGCCGCGGACCTTCGACGCCCTCGGCCTGCCCGAGGACGACCCGCGCCGCCACACGGTGCCACTGGCCAACCCCATCTCCGCGGAGGAGCCCGGCTACACGACCACCCTGCTGCCGGGACTGCTCCACGCCGCCGGTCGCAACCTCGGTCGCGGGGCCAACGGCGTGGCGCTGTTCGAGACCGGCACCGTCGCGTTCCCCGCCGACCGCGGTCCGGCACCGATCCACGGCGTGGACCGGCGACCCGACGACACCGAGCTGGCCGCCCTGTTCGACGCGCTCCCGCGGCAGCCGCTCCACCTGGGCATCGTCCTGGCCGGCGAGCGGGAGCGCACCGGCTGGTGGGGCGAGGGTCGCGCCGCGGGGTGGAGTGACGCGATCGACCTGGTGCGACGCCTCGGCCTCGAGCTCACGGTGCCGGTGGCGCCGGTCCAGGCCACGCAGGCGCCGTGGCACCCGGGCCGGTGCGCGGCCGTCACCGTCGACGGTGAGGTCATCGGCCACGCCGGCGAACTGCACCCCAAGGTCTGCGAGGAGTTCGGCCTGCCGGTCCGCGGTGCCGCGGTCGAGTTGGACCTCGACGCGCTGCTCGCGGCGGCGCCCACGGTCGTGCCGGGGCCGGCGTTCTCCGCCTACCCGGTGGCCAAGGAGGACGTCGCACTCGTCGTGGACGCCGAGGTGACCACGGCCGCGGTGCAGGACGCCCTGCTCGAGGGGGCGGGTGACCTGCTGGAGTCGGTGCGGCTCTTCGACGTCTACGACGGCGCACAGATCGGGGAGGGCAAGAAGTCCCTGGCCTTCGCCCTGCGCTTCCGTGCCGAGGGCCGGACCCTCACCGAGGCCGAGACCGGCAAGGCCCGTGACGCCGCCGTCGCTCGGGCCGCCGAGCTCACCGGGGCGGTCCAGCGCGCCTGACCGATCAGGCCCGCTGGCCCCTCCGCGCCTCTAGGCCGGCCAGCACGTCCTCGAGTTCCGGGGCCACCACCAGCTCGTCGACCGTACGACGGTCGGCGAAGCCGGCCTCGACGATGCGGTCGAGCGTCGCCAGCAGTGGGTCCCAGAAGCCCCCCGGGTTCAGCAGTCCCGAGGGCTTCTCGTGCACGGCGAGGGTCTGGTGCGTCCAGAGCTCGAAGAACTCCTCGAGTGTGCCGAGTCCGCCCGGCAGGGTGAGGAAGGCATCGGCACGGGCAGCCATCAGGGCCTTGCGCTCGTGCATCGACTCCACGACGACCGACTCGATCCGGTCCCCGGCGGGGCGGCCCCACTCTCGGTCCACCATGAAGCGCGGGAGGACGCCGTACACCCGGCCGCCGTGGGCGAGGACCGCGTCGGAGAGGTGTCCCATGAGCCCGCCGCCACCGGCCCCGTAGACCAGCTCGATGTCGCGTTCGGCAAGGGCCCGACCCACGTCGTTTGCCAGGGTGACATGGGCCGGGTCGTGTCCGTCGCGGGAACCGAGGAAGACGGCGAGTCGGGTGATCACCCGCCGCAGGCTAGTGGGGTCAGTCGAGCGGTTGGTCGACCGCGGCCCGGAAACGGGCACGGGCCGCGGGGTCACCCGTCACCCGGATCCGACGGTCGTCGCCCCGCCGCCACAGCCACGTGTCGAGGTCGCCCGCCGTCCCGGCGATCGTGGTGTCCGCATCCTCGGTCGTCTCGACGCGGACGAGGTGGGGGCCCGTGACGTCGGTGCCGTCCGCGGGGTCGACGCCGTCGAGGTGGCCCGGCTGGACCTTGATGCGTACGTCGACATCGACCAGGTGCAGCGCGACCAGACCTCCCTCGGGGGTGAAGCGGGACCAGGTCGGGGGCGTGCCGCCGTACATCACCTCCATCAGCTCCGCGACGCCGTCGGCGGCGAGGTCCGGATCGAGCGGAGTGGTGCATCCCGCGGTCTGCTCGGCGTCGAGGCGGTGGATCAGCGCCTCGTGCGCCTGCCGGCGGAAGGTGAAGCCCACCGTCTGCTCAGGTGCCCACGACCACGCGGTCCCGGACGGGGCGGCCTCCTCGAGGGAGTCGGTCAGGCGCTCGGAGCACTCGTCGAAGCGGGCCAACAGCCCGGGTACGTCCGGCGGCCGGCTCGGCGGTTGCCAGGTCTCGTTCGGACCGGCGGGGCGCTCCGCGATCACCCGGCCCCAGAACGCCTGCACCTCGGCGAGGTGCCAGAGGAGGTCCGCAGCGTTCCGGTCGGGGCAGGCGGGTACCGGTGCGGCCGGGTCGCAGTCGGCCACCACGTCGCGGAAGCGCCGTGAGTCCGCGCGCAGGTGGCTCAGGTAGGTGACGAAGTCGAGGCGCGTCATGCGGGGAGGCTACGGCGACGTGCTGCGGTGCTCCAGCGGATTGCACGCCGAGTGGTAATGACGTTGCAGAGGTCTGTATAGTGATGCACATGAGCAAGGTCAGTGTCGCCGTTGCGGGCGCGAGCGGGTACGCCGGAGGTGAGGTGCTGCGGCTCCTCCTCGGCCACCCCGAGGTCGAGATCGGCGCCCTCACCGGCGCCAGCAACGCCGGCCAGTCGCTCGGTGCCCTGCAGCCGCACCTGACGCCGCTGGCCGACCGGGTGCTGTCCGAGACCACGGTCGACAACCTCGCCGGACACGACGTGGTCGTCCTGGGCCTGCCGCACGGTGAGTCCGGCCCGATCGCGGCCGAGCTCGGCGAGGAGGTCCTCGTGATCGACTGCGGCGCCGACTTCCGGCTCGCCGACGGCGAGGACTGGGAGAAGTGGTACGGCTCCGCCCACGCCGGGACCTGGCCGTACGGGCTGCCGGAGATGACCGGCCAACGTGAGCGCCTCGCCGGCACCCGGAGGGTCGCGGTCCCGGGGTGCTACCCAACGGTGACGACGCTGACGATCGGTCCCGCGATCGAGCAGGGCCTGGTCGACAACGACGTCGTGGTGGTTGCCGCCACCGGCACAAGCGGCGCCGGCAAGTCCGCCAAGCCCCACCTCATCGGGAGCGAGGTCATGGGCAGCGCGACGGCCTACGGGGTCGGCGGCGCCCACCGCCACACGCCCGAGATCCGGCAGAACCTCACCGCGCTCGCCGAGGAGGAGGTGCGGGTGAGCTTCACCCCGATCCTCGCCCCGATGGCGCGCGGCATCCTCGCGACCGTCTCCGCGCCGCTCCGGACACCGCTGAGCACCGAGCAGGCCCGCGAGGCCTACGCCGCGGCGTACGACGCGGAGCCGTTCGTGCACCTGCTCCCCGAGGGGCAGTGGCCCCAGACGCAGTCCGTCCTGGGCTCGAACGCGATCCACGTCCAGGTCACCGTCGACCCCGAGTCGGACCGCCTGGTCGCCGTCGGCGCGATCGACAACCTCGCCAAGGGCACCGCCGGCGCCGCCGTGCAGTGCCTCAACCTCGCCCTGGGACTGCCCGAGCAGACCGGCCTGTCCGCGGTGGGGGTGGCCCCGTGAGCGAGAGCGTCGCGCGCACCCTGCTGCGCTACCCCGAGACCCTGGCCGTCGTCCGGCTCGGCCCCGGTTCGGAGATCCCGCCCTGGGCCGAGTCGTCCTCGATCTTCTCCGTCACGGCCACCGCGACGGAGACCTCGCTGGTCTGCGCCGGCCGCAACGTGCCGAAGAAGGCACGCCACCAGGGCGACTTCGTGGCGTTCTGCGTCGAGGGCTCGTTGGACTTCGCCGAGACCGGGATCCTGGCCGGCCTGCTGGCGCCACTGGCGGAGGAGGAGATCAGCGTCTTCACGCTCTCGACCTTCGACACCGACTGGATCCTGGTGCCGCGCAGCGCCGCGGACCGTGCCGAGGAGGCGTGGCGACGATCGGGCCACGACACCCGCCCCGCCGAGCCAGTCCAGCCCTGAGCATTCCGAGGAAACCATGAGCATCACCCACCCGAGTGGCTTCCGCGCCGCCGGCGTGCCGATCGGCCTGAAGTCCACCGGCGCGCGTGACCTGGCCCTGGTCGTCAACGACGGCCCCCACCACGACTCCGCGAGCGTCTTCACCGCCAACCGGTGCAAGGCCAACCCCGTGCTGTGGAGCGAGCAGGTCGTGCGCGACGGCACCGTCCGCGCGATCGTGCTGAACTCCGGTGGTGCGAACTGCTACACCGGCGCCGAGGGCTTCCAGACCACGCACGCGGTCGCGGAGCGGGTCGCCGACGTGCTCGACATCGGTGCGCTCGACGTCGTCGTGTGCTCCACCGGCCTGATCGGCCTCCGCAACGACCGGGACACCCTGCTGGCCGGCGTCGACACGGCGTACGCCGCGCTCTCCGGTGACGGCGGCGCCGACGCGTCCCGGGCGATCATGACCACCGACACCGTCGCCAAGCAGGTGCTCGTGGAGCGCGAGGGCTGGTCCGTGGGCGGCATGGCCAAGGGTGCCGGGATGCTCGCGCCGCAGCTGGCGACCATGCTGGTCGTGCTCACCACCGACGCGGTGGTGCCGGCAGCGGACCTGGACCGGGCACTGCGCGCCGCCACCCGGGTCAGCTTCGACCGCCTCGACTCCGACGGGTGCATGTCGACCAACGACACCGTCAGCGTGATGGCCAGCGGCGCCAGTGGCGTGACCCCCGACGTCGCCGACTTCACCGCCGCCCTCACCGAGGCCTGCACCGACCTGGCCCGGCAGCTGCTGGCGGATGCCGAGGGCGCCGACCACGAGATCGCGATCACCACCCGCAACGCGGCCTCCGAGGACGACGCGGTGGAGGTCGGGCGCAGCGTGGCCCGCAGCAACCTGTTCAAGGCCGCGGTGTTCGGCAACGACCCCAACTGGGGCCGGGTCCTGGCGAGCATCGGCACCACGCAGGCCGCCTTCGACCCCGCCGACCTCGACGTGGCCATCAACGACGTGTGGGTCTGCCGCAACTCCGGCAACGGGGAGGACCCCGCGACCATCGACCTGACCCCGCGGCAGGTCACCGTGACCATCGACCTGAAGGCGGGCGACCAGCAGGCCACCGTCTGGACCAACGACCTGACCCACGCCTACGTGCACGAGAACAGCGCCTACAGCTCATGACCGACGACACCGCCCCCACCGAGACCGCACCCGGCAAGCCCGACCCGGCCAAGGCCCGCGTCCTGGCCGGCGCCCTGCCGTGGCTGAAGAAGTACCACGACAAGATCGTGGTGGTGAAGTACGGCGGCAACGCCATGACCGACGACACCCTGAAGCGGGCCTTCGCCGAGGACATCGCCTTCCTGCGCTTCGCCGGGTTCAAGCCGGTCATCGTCCACGGTGGCGGGCCGCAGATCTCCACCATGCTGGAGCGGCTCGGCATCGAGTCCGAGTTCCGCGGCGGCCTGCGGGTGACCACGCCCGAGGCGATGGACGTCGTCCGGATGGTGCTCACCGGCCAGGTGCAGCGCGAGCTGGTCGGGCTGATCAACGAGCACGGCCCCCTCGCGGTGGGACTGTCCGGCGAGGATGCCGGCCTCTTCACCGCCAAGGCCGCCAACACCGTGGTCGACGGCGAGTACGTCGACCTCGGCCTGGTCGGCGAGGTCGACCGGGTCAGCCCCGAGGCGGTGCGCGACATCATCGACGCCGGCCGCATCCCGGTCGTCTCCAGCGTCGCTCCCGACGAGCGGGGCGTGGTGCACAACGTCAACGCCGACGCCGCCGCCGCGTCCCTGGCCGTGGCCCTGGACGCCCACAAGCTGCTGGTCCTCACCGACGTCGAGGGGCTCTTCCTGCAGTGGCCCGACCCCCAGGACGTCATCGGTGAGATCAGCCCGGAGGCGCTGGAGGACATCCTCCCCACCCTCGCCTCGGGGATGATCCCCAAGATGGGGGCCTGCCTCCAGGCCGTCCGCGGGGGCGTGAGCCGCGCGACGGTCGTCGACGGCCGTGAGGAGCACGCCGTCATCCTGGAGCTGTTCACCGACGAGGGCGTCGGCACCCAGGTCGTGCCGGGTGCCGTGACCAAGACCCGCAAGACGCGGGCGTTCGCGGAGGTGCGCGATGACGTGGAGTGACCGCTACGCCGGATCCCTGATGAACGCCTTCGGTCCGCCCAAGCTGGTGCTGGCCCGCGGCGAGGGCGCCCACGTCTGGGACGTCGAGGGACGCGAGTACGTCGACCTGCTCGGTGGCATCGCCGTCAACGCCCTGGGTCACGCCCACCCGCGGCTCGTCGCGGCGGTGAGCGACCAGCTCGCGACGCTGGGGCACATCTCCAACTTCTTCGCGAGTACGCCGCAGATCGAGCTGGCCGAGCAGCTCAACACCCTGCTCAACGCCGGCCTCGCTGCGCACACGCCCGGGCTCGGGCCGATCGAGACCCGCGCGTTCTTCACCAACTCCGGCGGGGAGGCCAACGAGGCCGCCTTCAAGCTGACCCGGCGCACCGGTCGCACGAAGATCGTCGCGACCGAGGGCGCCTTCCACGGCCGCACCATGGGCGCGCTCGCGGTGACGGCCAAGGCCGCCTACCGCGAGCCCTTCGAGCCGTTGCCGGGCGAGGTCGAGTTCGTGCCGTTCGGTGACGCGGCCGCCCTCGCGGGTGCCGTCGACGACGACACCGCCGCGGTCGTGCTGGAGCCGATCCAGGGCGAGGCCGGTGTGATCGTGCCGCCGGCCGACTACCTGCCCGAGGCGCAGCGCATCGCGCACGAGCACGGCGCCCTGTTGTGGCTGGACGAGATCCAGACGGGGGTCGGTCGGACCGGCTCCTGGTTCGCCCACCAGCACCCGGACCTGGTCGCAGGGCCGGTGGTCCCCGACGTGGTGACCCTGGCCAAGGGGCTCGGTGGTGGTTTCCCCATCGGCGTGTGCCTGGCGACCGGGGGAGCGGGCAAGCTGTTCGACCCCGGCAACCACGGCACCACCTTCGGCGGAAATCCACCGGCCGCGGCCGCGGGCCTCGCGGTCCTGGAGGTGCTGGAGGAGGAGGCGCTGCTGCCCCATGCCGCCCGCATGGGCGAACGCCTGCGGGAGGGGCTGGCCGCCGACCCGCGCGTCGGCGAGGTCCGCGGCGCCGGACTCCTGATCGGCCTCGACCTCGTCGGGCCACAGGCGCCGGACGTGGTCGCCGCGGCGCAGGGTGCCGGCTTCCTCGTGAACGCGCCCGCCCCGCACCGGCTGCGGCTCGCACCGCCGCTGGTGCTCACCGAGGCCGACGTCACCGCCTTCCTCGATGCCTGGCCCGGCATCCTCGACACCGCAGGAGTGGCTCGATGAGACATTTTCTCCGCGACGACGACCTGTCGCCCGAGGAGCAGGCCGAGGTCCTGGCCCTCGCCGCCCGGATGAAGGCCGCCCCCCACGACCACGTCCCGCTCTCGGGCCCGCAGACGGTCGCGATGATCTTCGACAAGCCGACCCTGCGGACCCAGGCGTCCTTCGCCGCGGGCATCGCCGAGCTCGGCGGCCACCCGATGCTGGTCGACGGGACGCTCGCCGGCATCGGTGAGCGCGAGTCGGTGGCCGATGTCGCACGGGTGCTGGGCCGGCAGGCCAGCCAGATCGTGTGGCGCACCTACGAGCAGGCACGGCTGGCCGAGATGGCGGCGTACGCCGGCGTCCCGGTGGTCAACGCGCTCACCGACGACTTCCACCCCTGCCAGCTGCTCGCCGACCTGCTGACGATCCGTGAGCACAAGGCGACCCTCGCCGGCCTGACGGTCGCCTTCCTCGGCGACGGGGCCTGCAACATGGGCAACTCCTGGCTGGTGGCGGGTGCGATGGCCGGCATGCACGTCCGCATCAGCGCGCCCGAGGGCTACCGGCCGGCCGAGTCGATGTTCGACCGCGCCTACGAGATCGGCCGCGGCACCGGCGGGACCGGACGCAGCGTGCCCGACCCGATCGAGGCGGTGATCGGCGCCGACGTCGTCGTCACCGACACCTGGATCTCGATGGGCAAGGAGGCCGAGGCCGCGCAGCGTCTCGAGACCTTCGGGCCGTACGCCGTGACCGAGGAGCTGCTCGCCAACGCCCGCCACGACGCGGTCGTCCTGCACTGCCTGCCCGCCTACCGGGGCACCGAGATCTCCGCCGAGGTCCTCGACGGTCCGCGGAGCCTGGTCTGGGACGAGGCGGAGAACCGTCGCCACGTGCAGAAGGCCGTCATGGCGTGGCTGCACGAACGGCGTGGGAGCCGGCCGTGAGCGAGAGCGCCCTCACCCCGCTGACCAAGAGCGCACGGCAGCAGCTGATCGCCGACCTGCTGGCGGCCCGTGAGGTGCACTCCCAGGGCGAGCTCGCCGAGCTGCTCGGCGGGCGCGGCGTCCACGTGACCCAGGCGACGCTGAGTCGCGACCTGGTCGACCTGGACGCGGTGAAGGTGCGTGTCGCCTCCGGCCAGTTGGCGTACGCCGTCCCGGCGGAGGGCGGCAACCGGGTGCTGGTGGCGGGGGAGAGCGCCGCCGCCTCCCAGCGGCTGTCCCGCATCTGCGCCGAGCTCCTCGTCAGCGCCGAGAGCAGCGCCAACCTGACCGTGCTGCGCACCCCGCCCGGTGCCGCGCAGTACCTCGCCAGTGCCGTGGACCGCGCGGAGATGCGCGACGTCCTCGGCACCATTGCCGGCGACGACACCATCGTCGTCATCAGCCGGGATCCCGACGGGGGAGACGAGCTCGCCCGACGACTGACCGCGCTGGCCGACGGCCAGCCCCATGACGTGTCCTGACCACCCGAGAAGAAGGAAGAGATCCCACCGTGAGCAAGGTCCTCACCAGCCTGCCCGAGGGAGAGCGCGTCGGCATCGCGTTCTCCGGCGGACTCGACACCTCCGTGGCCGTCGCCTGGATGCGCGACCGCGGCGCCGTGCCGTGCACCTACACCGCTGACATCGGCCAGTACGACGAGTCCGACATCGCCGGCGTGCCCGACCGGGCGCGCGAGTACGGCGCGGAGATCGCCCGTGCGCTCGACATCCGCCGCGAGCTGGTGGAGGAGGGGTTCGCCGCGATCGCGTGCGGCGCCTTCCACATCCGGTCCGGCGGACGGGCCTACTTCAACACCACCCCGCTGGGGCGTGCCGTCACCGGCACCATGCTGGTCCGCGCGATGGCCGAGGACGACGTCAACATCTGGGGTGACGGGTCGACCTTCAAGGGCAACGACATCGAGCGGTTCTACCGCTACGGGCTGATGGCCAACCCCGAGCTGCGGATCTACAAGCCCTGGCTCGACGCCGAGTTCGTCGGGGAGCTGGGCGGCCGCACGGAGATGAGCCAGTGGCTCGCCGCACGCGACCTGCCCTACCGCGACAGCGAGGAGAAGGCTTACTCCACCGACGCCAACATCTGGGGCGCCACGCACGAGGCCAAGAGCCTCGAGCACCTCGACGTCTCGCTCGAGACCGTCGAGCCCATCATGGGCGTGAAGTTCTGGGACCCGGCGGTCGACATCGCCAGCGAGGACGTCGTGGTCGGGTTCGAGGCCGGACGCCCCGTCAGCATCAACGGCCAGCGCTTCGACGACCCGGTCGCCCTGGTGCTCGAGGCCAACACCATCGGTGGCCGCCACGGACTGGGGATGTCGGACCAGATCGAGAACCGGATCATCGAGGCCAAGTCGCGCGGCATCTACGAGGCGCCGGGCATGGCGCTGCTGTGGACGGCGTACGAGCGGCTGCTCAACGCGGTCCACAACGAGGACACCATCGCCAGCTACCACAGCGAGGGACGGCGCCTGGGTCGCCTGATGTACGAGGGGCGGTGGCTGGACCCGCAGGCCCTGATGATCCGCGAGTCGATCCAGCGCTGGGTCGCCTCCCTCGTCACCGGCGAGGTCACCCTGCGGCTGCGTCGCGGCGAGGACTACACGATCCTCGACACCCGCGGCGAGCACTTCTCCTACCACCCCGAGAAGCTCTCGATGGAGCGCGTCGAGCACGCGGCGTTCGGGCCGACCGACCGCATCGGCCAGCTCACCATGCGCAACCTCGACATCGCCGACTCACGCGACAAGCTCGAGCTCTACGCTGGCCAGCCGCTGGACCAGGGGCAGCTCATCGTCGAGAACGGCACGCTGTTCGGCGACCTGCCCGCCGGAGGCGCCGACCGCATCACCACCAACCCGTCGGTGACGGGCGAGGAGGAGTCGGTGCTCGACGAGGCCGCCATGGAGTCGGGCAACGACTGATGGACGCCCCGGCATGACACGCATCCGCCGCACCGCCGGACGCGCCCTCCCGGTGGGTCCCGACGGGAGGGTCCTCCTGCTGCAGGCGCAGGACCCCGCCCGTCCCGGCGACCTCCACTGGGTGTCGGTCGGCGGTGCGGTGGAGCCGGGCGAGACGCCGCGCGCCGCCGCGGTGCGCGAGATGCGCGAGGAGACCGGGATCGCCGTCGACGAGCACGACCTGGCCGGACCCGTCCACCGCGGCGAGTACCCGTTCTCCTGGGCCGGCCGGCACTACCTGAGCGACAACCACTTCTACGCCGTGGCGATGTCCTCCGACGTCGAGATCGACTTCTCGGGGCTCGAGCCCGGAGAGGTGGGGAACCTCCTGCAGGTCGACTGGTGGCACCCGCACGACCTCGCGGCCACCGGCACGGCCGCCCACCCGGACCTGCCTGACATCATGACCACGGCGATCGACGCGGTGACGAAGGGGAGTTGGACGTGAGCAACGGCACGAATGCCGGCAAGCTGTGGGGAGGCCGGTTCGCAGGGGGACCGTCCCCCGAGCTGGAGGCGCTGTCGGTCTCGACGCACTTCGACTGGCGGCTCACCCCCTACGACCTCGCCGGGTCGCGCGCGCACGCCAATGCGCTCCACCGTGCCGGCCTACTCACCGAGGCCGACCATGCCGAGCTGCTCCGCGGACTGCGCGTGCTGGGGGAGCGGTTCGAGGCGGGCACGCTCGCGCCCGACCCCAGCGACGAGGACGTGCACGGTGCGCTCGAACGCCTCCTGCTCGAGGAGGTCGGGCCGGACGTCGGCGGCCGGCTGCGTGCCGGTCGCAGCCGCAACGACCAGATCGCGACCCTGCTGCGGATGTTCCTGCGTGAGCACGGCCGCACCCTGCGCCACCTCGTGCTCGACCTCGTCGGTTCGCTGGCCGACCAGGCCGCCGACCACCTCGGTGAGAAGCCGGCGGTGATGCCGGGTCGCACGCACCTGCAGCACGCCCAGCCGGTCCTGCTGTCCCACCACCTGCTCGCCCACGCCTGGCCGCTGCTGCGCGACGTCGACCGGCTCGCGGACTGGGACGCCCGCGTGGCGGCGGACTCGCCGTACGGCGCGGGCGCGCTGGCCGGTCAGACGCTCGGCCTGGATCCCACGGCGGTGGCGTCGGAGCTGGGCTTCACCGGCTCCAGCGCGAACTCCATCGACGGCACCGCAGCCCGTGACTTCGTCGCCGAGTTCAGCTTCGTGTGCGCCCAGGTCGGCGTGGACCTGAGCCGGCTCGCCGAGGAGGTCATCGTGTGGACCACCAAGGAGTTCGGCTTCGCCACGCTGCACGACGCCTGGTCCACGGGGTCGAGCATCATGCCGCAGAAGAAGAACCCCGACATCCCCGAGCTGGCCCGCGGCAAGACCGGCCGCCTCATCGGCAACCTCACCGGCCTGCTCGCCACGCTCAAGGCGCTGCCGCTCGCCTACAACCGGGACCTGCAGGAGGACAAGGAGCCGGTCTTCGACTCCGTGGACACCCTCGAGGTGCTGCTGCCCGCGGTGACCGGCATGGTCGCGACCCTGACCTTCGACACCGACCGGATGGCGGAGCTGGCACCGCAGGGGTTCTCGCTCGCGACCGACGTCGCGGAGTGGCTGGTGCGCCAGGGGGTCCCGTTCCGCATCGCGCACGAGGTCGCGGGTGCGTGCGTCCGGCGGTGCGAGGAGCTCGGCATCGAGCTCGACGAACTCACCGACGAGCAGTTCGCCGCCATCTCGCCCGAGCTCACCCCGGCGGTGCGCGAGGTCCTGGTGGTGCCCGGATCGGTCGCCTCGCGTGACGGGCGCGGCGGCACGGCGCCCTCCCGCGTCCGCGAACAGCTCGCGGAGGTCCACGCCGCGGTCGAGCGGGGTCGTGCCCGGCTCGCCTGACCCCACCGACCTCGCTGCCACGCTGGCCGGACCCGTGGCGGAGGTCGCGCCACGTCTGCTGGGCGGAGTGCTGCGCCACGGTGACGTGGTGGCCCGCGTGGTCGAGGTGGAGGCGTACGCCGGCGCCGACGACCCCGCGTCGCACGCCCATCGCGGCCCGACGCCGCGCAACGGCGTCATGTTCGGGCCGCCGGGTCGGCTGTACTGCTATCTCAGCCACGGGATCCACGTCTGCGCCAACGTGTCCGCGGAGGCCGACGGCGTCCCGGCGGCGGTCCTGCTGCGTGCCGTGACGGTCGTCGAGGGCGACCGGATCGTCCGTGAGCGCCGCGGGTCCCGTGTTGCCGTCCGGGACCTCGCGCGTGGTCCCGGACGACTGACCGAGGCGCTCGGCATCGGGCTGGGCCACGACGGGCAGGACCTCGCTCACGGTCTGCTCACGCTGGCGCCTGCGCCGGCACAGGTCGCCTTCGAGGCCGGTCCTCGCATCGGCGTACGCCGCGCCGCCGACCGGCCGTGGCGCTTCTGGGTGCCGGGCACCCCGGTCTCCTCCTACCGCCGCCATCGGGGGGCCGACCAGGAGTGGTGACCCCCCGGTTTGCGTCCCCGGGGAGGCATGGTGCTAATGTTCTACATGTCGCAGCGAGCGGCCCTCACCGCCCGGTTCCGGGCGGGTTCCGGAGGGTTCAACGCAGCGGCCACCGGCCCATCAGGGTCCGCCACCTCGAGGTTCGCCCCGAGTTGACGTGCCCGGGCGGGATCGGTAAGGTTTCACAGGTTGCCCCGCGGGAGACCGAGAGGTCGAAGCGGGAGCGTGTGATGTTTGAGAACTCAACAGTGTGTCATGCAATAGTGATTTGTTGTTTGTGTGTTTGTTTTGCGCTGGCTGCCCTGTTTGGGGTGGTTGGTGTGATTCGGCAAGTCAATGAATTCTGGCGATTTACGTCTAGGGTTTGTTTGTTTGCTGGGTTTGAGGTTTCTGTAGTTTTTGTACGGAGAGTTTGATCCTGGCTCAGGACGAACGCTGGCGGCGTGCTTAACACATGCAAGTCGAGCGGAAAGGCCTCTTCCTTTGGTTGGGGTACTCGAGCGGCGAACGGGTGAGTAACACGTGAGTAATCTGCCCTCCACTCTGGGATAAGCCTTGGAAACGAGGTCTAATACCGGATATGACCCATCCCTGCATGGGGTGTGGGTGGAAAGCGTTTAGCGGTGGTGGATGTGCTCGCGGCCTATCAGCTTGTTGGTGGGGTAATGGCCTACCAAGGCTTTGACGGGTAGCCGGCCTGAGAGGGTGACCGGTCACACTGGGACTGAGACACGGCCCAGACTCCTACGGGAGGCAGCAGTGGGGAATATTGGACAATGGGCGGAAGCCTGATCCAGCAACGCCGCGTGGGGGATGAAGGCCTTCGGGTTGTAAACCTCTTTCAGTACCGACGAAGCTTTTTGTGACGGTAGGTACAGAAGAAGCACCGGCCAACTACGTGCCAGCAGCCGCGGTAATACGTAGGGTGCGAGCGTTGTCCGGAATTATTGGGCGTAAAGGGCTCGTAGGCGGTCTGTCGCGTCGGAAGTGTAAACATCTGGCTCAACCGGGTGCTTGCTTTCGATACGGGCAGACTTGAGGCATGCAGGGGAGAATGGAATTCCTGGTGTAGCGGTGAAATGCGCAGATATCAGGAGGAACACCGGTGGCGAAGGCGGTTCTCTGGGCATGTCCTGACGCTGAGGAGCGAAAGTGTGGGGAGCGAACAGGATTAGATACCCTGGTAGTCCACACCGTAAACGTTGGGCGCTAGGTGTGGGGTCCTTTCCACGGATTCCGTGCCGTAGCTAACGCATTAAGCGCCCCGCCTGGGGAGTACGGCCGCAAGGCTAAAACTCAAAGGAATTGACGGGGGCCCGCACAAGCGGCGGAGCATGCGGATTAATTCGATGCAACGCGAAGAACCTTACCTGGGTTTGACATACACCAGAAGCCTGCAGAGATGTGGGTCTCTTTGGACACTGGTGTACAGGTGGTGCATGGCTGTCGTCAGCTCGTGTCGTGAGATGTTGGGTTAAGTCCCGCAACGAGCGCAACCCTCGTTCCATGTTGCCAGCATTTGGTTGGGGACTCATGGGAGACTGCCGGGGTCAACTCGGAGGAAGGTGGGGATGACGTCAAGTCATCATGCCCCTTATGTCCAGGGCTTCACGCATGCTACAATGGCCGGTACAGAGGGCTGCGATCCAGTGATGGTGAGCGAATCCCAAAAAGCCGGTCTCAGTTCGGATTGGGGTCTGCAACTCGACCCCATGAAGTCGGAGTCGCTAGTAATCGCAGATCAGCAACGCTGCGGTGAATACGTTCCCGGGCCTTGTACACACCGCCCGTCACGTCACGAAAGTTGGCAACACCCGAAGCCCACGGCCCAACCCCTTGTGGGGGGGAGTGGTCGAAGGTGGGGCTGGCGATTGGGACGAAGTCGTAACAAGGTAGCCGTACCGGAAGGTGCGGCTGGATCACCTCCTTTCTAAGGAGCACACCCGTGATGGGTCCCTCACAGTGGGGGGCCTGCGTAGTGGGGTGTTCACTAGTGGAAACACGGATGGCTTATTGCTTTGTGTGGCACGCTGTTGGGTGTCTGAGGCATCAGACGCTTGATACCTCTGGCACTCCTGGGTGCTGGGTCTCCTTGGTGGGGGTCCGGGTCTGGGGTGTGCGGGTTGTTTGATTATTGGATAGTGGACGCGAGCAGGCACCTGCTGCTGACCGGTTTGGTTGGTGGTTGGTGTTTGTAGTGTGAATGTTTGTGTCTTTGATTGTTTTGTGTGTCTGAAACCTTTGTGGTCGCAGCGAGTCTGCTGGCATGCGCGTGTTTGTTGTGTGTGTTGGTGGTTTGTTGTGGCAAGTTGGTAAGGGCGCATGGTGGATGCCTTGGCATCGAGAGCCGATGAAGGACGTAGGAGCCTGCGATAAGCCCTGGGGAGTTGGCAACCGAGCGTTGATCCGGGGATGTCCGAATGGGGAAACCCAGCTGGAGTTGTGTCCAGTTACCTGCACCTGAATGAAATAGGGTGTTGGGAGGGAACGCCGGGAAGTGAAACATCTCAGTACCGGTAGGAAGAGAAAACAACAGTGATTCCGTTAGTAGTGGCGAGCGAACGCGGATGAGGCCAAACCGCCTCCGTGTGATACCCGGCAGGGGTTGCGGTGGCGGGGTTGTGGGGCCGTTGGTGGTGCATCTGCCGGTGTGCCGCAGCTGGTGTGTGTGAAGTCGAAGTCCGTTGGAAAGCGGCGCCGTAGACGGTGAGAGCCCGGTAGACGTGAGCAGGCATCGGTTGTTCGACGTGTTCCCAAGTAACATGCCACTCCTGGAATGGTGTGTGAATCTGGCGGGACCACCCGTTAAGCCTAAATACTTCTCGATGACCGATAGCGGACCAGTACCGTGAGGGAAAGGTGAAAAGTACCCCTGGCGGGGAGTGAAATAGTACCTGAAACCATGCGCCTACAATCCGTCAGAGCCTGCCTTGTGTGGGTGATGGCGTGCCTTTTGAAGAATGAGCCTGCGAGTTTGCGTTGTGTGGCGAGGTTAACCCGTGTGGGGAAGCCGTAGCGAAAGCGAGTCCGAACAGGGCGTTCGAGTCGCACGATCAAGACCCGAAGCGGAGTGATCTATCCATGGGCAGGTTGAAGCGTCGGTAAGACGACGTGGAGGACCGAACCCACCTAGGTTGAAAACTGGGGGGATGACCTGTGGATAGGGGTGAAAGGCCAATCAAACTTCGTGATAGCTGGTTCTCCCCGAAATGCATTTAGGTGCAGCGTTGCGTGTTTCTTGCCGGAGGTAGAGCACTGGATAGCCGATGGGCCCGACCAGGTTACTGACGTTAACCAAACTCCGAATGCCGGTAAGCCAGAGCGTGGCAGTGAGACTGCGGGGGATAAGCTTCGTAGTCGAGAGGGAAACAGCCCAGACCATCGGTTAAGGCCCCTAAGAGGCGGCTAAGTGGAAAAGGATGTGGAGTTGCACGGACAACCAGGAGGTTGGCTTGGAAGCAGCCACCCTTGAAAGAGTGCGTAATAGCTCACTGGTCAAGTGACTCCGCGCCGATAATGTAGCGGGGCTCAAGCCGCCCGCCGAAGCCATGGCAGCCACATGCCCGTTTGGGCAACCCGAGCCTTCGTGGTTCAGGGGTGTGGCTGGGTAGGGGAGCGTCGTGCCACGAGTGAAGCAGCCGAGTGATCGAGTTGTGGATGTGGCACGAGTGAGAATGCAGGCATGAGTAGCGAATCACATGTGAGAAACATGTGCGCCGAATGATCAAGGGTTCCAGGGTCAAGCTAATCTTCCCTGGGTAAGTCGGGACCTAAGGCGAGGCCGACAGGCGTAGTCGATGGACAACCAGTTGATATTCTGGTACCGGCTACACGACGCCCATGACGAATCCGGTGATGCTAACCACCCGAACCATGCCTGACCGAGCCCTTCGGGGTGAGGCAGGCGATGGGGAGCGTGGGACCCGAACCGGTAGTAGTCAAGTGATGGGGTGACACAGGAAGGCAGCCCAACCACGCCGATGGTAGAGCGTGGGCAAGCACGTAGCCCGCACCGTCAGGTAAATCCGTCGGTGCACACGGGTGAGATGTGACGCCGACCCCGTAGGGGGGAAGTGGGTGATCCTATGCTGTCGAGAAAAACCTCTAGCGATGTCGTGTGCCGCCCGTACCCCAAACCAACTCAGGTGATCAGGTAGAGAATACCAAGGCGATCGAGACAACCATGGTTAAGGAACTCGGCAAAATGCCCCCGTAACTTCGGGAGAAGGGGGGCCCGATCCGTGAACCCACTTGCTGGGGGTAGCGGTGAGGGCCGCAGAGACCAGGCCCGAGCGACTGTTTACTAAAAACACAGGTCCGTGCGAAGAAGCAATTCGATGTATACGGACTGACTCCTGCCCGGTGCTGGAAGGTTAAGAGGACCCGTCAGCCCCCTCGTGGGGTGAAGCGGAGAATTTAAGCCCCAGTAAACGGCGGTGGTAACTATAACCATCCTAAGGTAGCGAAATTCCTTGTCGGGTAAGTTCCGACCTGCACGAATGGAGTAACGACTCGGGCGCTGTCTCAACCATGGACTCGGCGAAATTGCACTACGAGTAAAGATGCTCGTTACGCGCGGCAGGACGGAAAGACCCCGGGACCTTTACTATAGTTTGGCATTGGTGTTTGGTTCGGTTTGTGTAGGATAGGTGGGAGACTGTGAAGCACACACGCCAGTGTGTGTGGAGTCATCGTTGAAATACCACTCTGGTCGTACTAGACATCTAACCTCGGGCCATTATCTGGTTCAGGGACAGTGCCTGATGGGTAGTTTAACTGGGGCGGTTGCCTCCCAAAGAGTAACGGAGGCGCTCAAAGGTTCCCTCAGCCTGGTTGGCAATCAGGTATCGAGTGTAAGTGCACAAGGGAGCTTGACTGTGAGACAGACATGTCGAGCAGGGACGAAAGTCGGAACTAGTGATCCGGCCACGGCATGTGGAAGCGTGGTCGCTCAACGGATAAAAGGTACCCCGGGGATAACAGGCTGATCTTCCCCAAGAGTCCATATCGACGGGATGGTTTGGCACCTCGATGTCGGCTCGTCGCATCCTGGGGCTGGAGTAGGTCCCAAGGGTTGGGCTGTTCGCCCATTAAAGCGGCACGCGAGCTGGGTTTAGAACGTCGTGAGACAGTTCGGTCCCTATCCGCCGCGCGCGTAGGAAACTTGAGAAAACCTGTCCCTAGTACGAGAGGACCGGGATGGACGAACCTCTGGTATGCCAGTTGTACCGCCAGGTGCACCGCTGGTTAGCTACGTTCGGAAGTGATAACCGCTGAACGCATCTAAGCGGGAAGCACGTTTCAAGATGAGGTTTCCCCCACCCCAGAGGTGGTAAGGCCCCCAACAGACGATTGGGTTGATAGGCCAGAAGTCGACAACCGTGAGGTAGAGCTGACTGGTACTAATAGGCCGAACACTTGCCACACAAACCCCCAACACAACCAACAACCACCCAACGGTTCACGGTCTGTGAAAGCCGGGGAAAGTACACAGCACACGAACCACCACTGCACACGCACCACACCACACACAACCCCCGAACACACCCGGGCCACATGTGTGAACGCGTCCACAATCCAACCCCACCACACACGATGGGGTACAAGAGTTACGGCGGCCACAGCGACAGGGAAACACCCGGACCCCATACCGAACCCGGAAGTTAAGCCTGCCAGCGCCGATGGTACTGCAACCCCACGGTTGTGGGAGAGTAGGACGCCGCCGGACAAACATTGGCGATGGGCCACCAGCATTCGTGCTGGTGGCCCATCGTGCTTTTTCTCGTGGTGCGCCGTTTCCGCTCCACAGGCGTGACCGCTCGGTGCCCTCTCCACAGGATGCGGTCCGCGGCACGGCTCGTTGTCGCCGGTGGTCGCGAGGCTGGGTCTTCCGAACTGAGGAGGTACCCGAATGTCGAACGAGGGTTCGAGCCCGATGAACGAGAACGCCGTACGCCTGGTCGGTCAGGTGTCCGGCGAGTGTGTGGAACGTGAGCTGCCCAGCGGCGACCTGGTCGCGGTGGCGCGCCTGGTGGTCTCACGCGACGAGGTGCGGGTCCGGGAGGACGGCCGTCGCGGCCAGAGCGTCGATGTCGTGGACTGTGCTGCGTGGTCCCCGCGGACACGACGCTCGGTGTCGGGGTGGTGTGCCGGTGACACCGTGTTGGTGGAGGGCGCGCTGCGCCGACGGTTCTTTCGCTCCGGGGGCCGCACGGCCGCCCGGGTGGAGGTGGAGATCAGGCGCTGCCGCGTGGTGCGTCGGGGATCGGGCGGATGAGGACGCCGAGGCTCGGCTTGGGCTGGAACGATGTGGCCTTCTCGGGGAGCAGCCGGTCGTCCGCCGCGATCCGGTGGACGAGCTCGACGGTCGGTGCCGGCATCAGGACGGCGAGCGTTCCCGACGCGCGGGTCGCTTTGAGCGCGTGGTCCACGGTGTGGTGGTAGTTGACCGCCGACGGGCCGTGTGGGAGGGCCGGTACGACCGCGGCGTGGAGCATCTCCACTGCGGCCTGGTCCTCCTCGACGGGGAGAGCGACGCTGGCCCATCGGTCGCCGTCGGTGGCGACGACGTGACGCGAGTCGAGCGCAGCGAGCGCGCCCGTGCGGGGGTGCTCGCCGTAGGGCAGGCCCAACGCCGCGGCCGCGTCACGGAGGTCGTCCAGGGCGGTGCCGGCGAAGGATCGGTGGACCGCTCCCAGGAACAGCGGCGTCTCGACCTGGTCCACCAGCATCGCGAGCCCGGTGTCGAAGCCGGTGCCGGGGTGGCGGCGCTGCAGGCGCAGGTACGCCGCGTAGCGGTGGTGGCCGTCGGCGATGAGTGCCCGGGACGACGCGATCTCGGTGTTGAGCTCCGCGACGAGGTCCGGGTCGGTGACGGCCCAGATCCGGTGGTGCTGCCGCGAGCGATCGGTGAACTCGTGGTCCGGTGCCAGGTCGACGACCTCCGACCGGATCGCACGACCCCGGTCGGTGTCGCGGTGGACGAGCAGGATCGGCGCCGGGTTGATCCGCATGTCCTCCATGCGGTCGGCCAGGTCATCGGCCTGCGCGGGATGGATGCCCTCGTGGGGGAGGACGGCACGATCGGCCGCACGGGTGGCGCGATGGGAGACGTCCAGCGCGCCGACCAGGCCACGCACGGTGATGCCGTTCGCGGAGTACTCGTGGAGGTAGAGCGCTGCGGTGTCGTCGCGGTGCAACCGACCCCGCTCCTGCCACCGCGCTAGGCGGGCCGCGACCCCGCGGTAAGGGCGTGCGAACGCGCGGCCGGTGGAGGGGTCGCCCACACGTTGGGGGCGCAGCCGCATCGCCGCGAACGGTGCGAGTCGGAGGGGACCCGCAACGTGGGGCGGCGTGACGACGGCATGCGGATCCATTGGTCCCATGCTACGGACGAGACGAAGGTCGGGACTGGCACAGTGGTGCCGTGTTCACCACCACCGACGGCCCGCTGGCGGAGCGCTACGACGTCGCCCTCCTCGACCTCGACGGCGTCGTCTACGTGGGCGGTGAGGCCGTGCCCGGTGCGCCCGCCCACCTCGCCGACGCTGCCGGCCACGGGATGCGGTTGTCCTACGTCACCAACAACGCCTCACGACCCCCCGAGCGCGTGGCACGCCACCTCACCGAGCTCGGCGTCGATGCCGGCCCGGCGGACGTCGTCACCTCCGCGCAGGCCGCCGCGCGGGTGCTGCGCGAGCGCGTGGGTGCCTCCGCGCGCGTGGTCGCTCTCGGCGGGGAGGGCCTCGTGGCAGCCCTGGCCGAGGCCGGCCTCGAGCCCGTGGGCGTCGACGACGACGCGGCCGCGGTGGCGACCGGCTACGGCCCGGACGTGCGGTGGCGCGACATCATGCACGTCGCGGTGCGGGTGCGTGACGGCCTGCCCTGGGTCGCGAGCAACACCGACCACACGATCCCGACGGCGTTCGGGGTGGCCCCGGGCCACGGTGTCCTCGTCGACGCCGTGAGCCGTTTCGCCGGCATCGCCCCGACCGTCGCCGGCAAGCCGGCGCCACCGCTGCTGCAGGAGACGATCCGGCGTACGAGCGCTGAGCGCCCCCTGATGATCGGGGACCGGCTCGACACCGACATCGAGGGTGCCCACCGGGTCGGGATCGACTCGCTCCTGGTCCTGACCGGCGTCACCGGGCTCGCCGAGCTCGTCGCAGCCGCCCCGGAGCAGCGACCACACCACCTCGCGCCCGACCTCGCCGGGTTGCTGGAGCGCCACGTCGCACCGGAGCCGACAGGGGACGGGTACGACCTCGCCGGATGGCAGGGACGGGTGCGTGACGGCGTACTCCGCGTGGCGGGGGAGGGCACCACGGCGGACTGGTGGCGCGTCGCGGCCGCCACCGCATGGGACCACCGCGACCGCCACGGCGCACCGCCCGACATCCGCGACCTGGCGGTGCCGAGCGCCACGTCCCGCGCGGGGTAGCCTGCGGACATGACTGACGAGGCTGCCTTCGCCACGCCTGCCGCGACGGCACCGCCCACCACGGGCATCGCGTCGCTGGATGCGGTCCTGGCCGACGTGGCGGCCCTGGCAGACCGCCCGGTGGCCGAGCACCCGGCGACGTTCGAAGCCGCGCAGCGTGAGCTGCGGCGCCCGCTCGACGACCCGCCGGCCGAGCTCGACCAGCCCGATTCCCCCGCCTGACCGTGCCGCCTCGCCGGTTGCGGCTCGACCGTGAGCTCGTACGCCGTGGTCTGGCCGACTCGCGCGAGCGGGCAGCGCGGCTGATCGCCGACGGTCGCGTACGTGCCTCGGGAACGATCGCGACCAAGGCGGCCACACAGGTCACCACCGACGTCCCGATCGTGATCCTCGACGCCGAGAGCGGGCCCGACTACGTCTCCCGAGGCGCGCACAAGCTCCTCGGTGCCCTCGCATCGTTCGGGCCCGCGGGACTGCGCGTCGAGGGCCGACGCTGCCTCGACGCCGGCGCGTCGACCGGCGGGTTCACCGACGTGCTGCTTCGCGCCGGGGCGAGGGAGGTCGTGGCCGTCGACGTCGGCTACGGCCAGCTCCACTGGTCGCTGCGGTCAGACGAGCGAGTACGGGTGCACGACCGGCAGAACATCCGCGCCATCGACGCCGACCTGCTCGGCGGACCGGTCGACCTGGTGGTCGGCGACCTCTCCTTCATCTCCTTGACCCTGGTCCTGGAGGCGCTGCTCGGTGTCACCGCACCGGACGGCGACCTCGCGTTGATGGTCAAGCCCCAGTTCGAGGTCGGCAAGGACCGTGTCGGCAAGGGCGGCGTGGTGCGCGAGCCCGCGTTGTGGGTCGAGTCGGTGCACACCGTGGTCGCGGCAGCGGCCGCACACGGCTGGGGCGTGCAGGCGGTGGCCCCGAGCCCCCTGCCGGGACCGTCGGGCAACGTGGAGTTCTTCGTCTGGCTGCGTCGTGCGCCCGCCACGATGGGCGAGGACGAGGTCGCCGCCGTGGTGCGCCGAGGAGTGACGGACGAGGATGAGAAGGTGACGCCATGACCGAGGCAGCAGCGGAGTCGCCCGACGACGCCGCCCTCCGGCACGTCCTGGTGCTGGCCCACATCGGTCGGCCCGACGCCCGGGACGTGGCACGCACGTTCGTGGAGGCGCTCGCGGGCCACGGGCTGGTGGTGCGGCTGCTCGCCGACGAGGCGGCGGCGCTCGAGATCGACCCGGCCGCGTTCGAGCCGCGCATCGAGCTCACCGAGTCCGAGACGGACGCGAGCCACGGCTGCGAGCTGACGGTGGTCCTCGGCGGCGACGGCAGCATCCTGCGCGCAGCCGAGCTGACCCACGAGAGCCGGACGCCGGTGCTGGGGGTGAACCTAGGCCACGTCGGCTTCCTCGCGGAGGCGGAGTACGAGGACACCGCGGCGACGATCGAGGCGATCGTCGACAAGCGCTACACCACCGAGGAGCGCCTGACCCTCGACGTCCACGCCTACCGCGACGGGGAGCTCGTCTACCAGACCTTCGCGGTCAACGAGGCCAGCGTGGAGAAGGCCGCCCGGGAACGCATGCTGGAGGTCGTCCTCGAGATCGACGACCGTCCGCTCTCGCGCTGGGGGTGTGACGGGGTCGTGTGCGCGACGCCGACCGGCTCCACGGCGTACAACTTCAGCGCCGGTGGTCCCGTCGTCTGGCCCCAGGTCGACGCGATGTGCGTGGTCCCGCTGAGTGCCCACGCCCTCTTCGCCCGCCCGATGGTGGTCGACCCCGGGTCCTTGGTCGCCATCGAGGTGATCGCCGGCTCCGAGGGTGTCGGTGTGCTCTGGTGCGATGGCCGTCGCAGCGTGGACCTGCCGCCGGGCGCCCGGATCGAGGTACGACGGGGCACGACGCCCGTGCGCCTGGTGCGGCTGCACGAGGCACCGTTCACCGACAAGCTCGTGGCGAAGTTCGACCTGTCCGTGGCCGGCTGGCGTGGCTCGGCTGCACGACGACGAGAGGAGGGCCGCACATGATCGAGGAGCTGCGGATCAGCTCGCTGGGCGTCATCGACTCCTCGACGCTCGAGCTGGGTCCCGGCCTCACCGTCATCACCGGTGAGACCGGCGCCGGCAAGACGATGGTCGTCACGGCGCTGGGCCTGTTGCTCGGTGGTCGCGCCGACAGCGGCGCGGTCCGCTCGGGTGCCACCCGTGCGCGGGTCGAGGGCATCGTGCGCGCGGCGGGGCTGCCCGACTTCGCCGATGCGGTGGAGGAGGCCGGCGGCGAGGTCGAGGACGACCACGCCGTGCTCGCCCGCAACATCGCGGCCGAGGGGCGTTCCCGCGCCTACGTCGGTGGCGCGAGCGTCCCCATCGCCACCCTGGCCGGCGTCGCGGCGCCGCTGGTGGCCGTGCACGGCCAGTCCGACCAGCACCGGCTGCTCCAGGCGCAGACGCAGCGCGAGGCGCTCGACCGGTACGCCGGTGCCGAGGCCGCCGACCTGCTCGACCGCTACCGGTCGGTCCACCGCGAGCTCCACGACGTCGAGGCCCACCTCGCGGACCTCGTGGAGAACGCACGGGAGCGTGCCCGGGAGGCCGACCTGCTGCGGTTCGGGGTCGAGGAGATCACCGAGCTCGCACCCCGGGCCGGTGAGGAGGACGAGCTCGCCCGTGACGAGGCCCGGCTGGGCAACGCCGACAACCTGCGCGGTGCCGCCGAGCAGGCCCGCGAGGCCCTCTCCAGCGAGGAGGGCGCCCCGGACGCACTCGCGGCGGTCGCCGCGGCACGGGCCGCCCTGGACGGCGTGCGCGAGCACGACGAGGAGGCGAACGGACTCGCCGACCGGGTGGCCGAGGTCACCTACCTGCTGTCCGACCTCGCGGCCGACGTCGCCTCCTACGCCGCCCGGATCGAGGTCGACCCCCAGCAGCTCGCCACCATCTCCGAGCGCCGCGCGGCCCTGACCGGACTCACCCGCAAGTACGGCGAGACGCTCGCCGACGTGCTGGCCTGGGCCGAGGAATCCTCGGCCAAGCTCCTCGACCTCGACTCGACCGACGACCGCATTGAGGAGCTGCGGACGCGGCGCCGCGCCCTGCGGGAGGACCTCGGCACGGTCGCGGCCGAGCTGAGCGCGGTCCGCACCGCCGCCGCCGAGCGCCTCTCCACGGCGGTGAGCGAGGAACTGACGCTGTTGGCCATGCCGCACGCCCGCGTCAGCGTGGCGGTGGAGCAGACGAGCGTGGACGCTCCCGAGGATCCCGACCGACCACCCGCCGATGCCGTCCGCGTGGGGGAGCGGTGGTGCCGGTTCGGCCGGAGCGGCATCGACGAGGTCGACTTCCGGCTCGCCGCCAACGCCGACAGTGAGCCCCGCCCACTGCACAAGGGCGCCTCCGGCGGTGAGCTCTCCCGCGTGATGCTCGCGGTCGAGGTGTGCCTCGCCGACACCACGCCGGTGCCGACCTTCGTCTTCGACGAGGTCGACAGCGGCGTCGGTGGCGCCGCCGCGGTCGAGATCGGCCGCCGCCTCGCCGCGCTCGCGCGCCACGCGCAGGTGTTGGTCGTCACGCACCTGCCGCAGGTGGCGGCGTACGCCGACCGGCACGTGGTGGTGCTCAAGTCCTCCGACGGGACGGTGACGTCCTCGGGACTGACCACGCTCGACGACAGCGGACGGGAGCGTGAGCTCTCCCGCATGCTCGCCGGCCTGGAGGACTCCGGGACGGCGCTGGCCCACGCCCGCGAGCTGCTCGACGTCGCACGACCCGATCGGGCTGCGGCGCGCCGATGATGCGAGGGGCCGCCGGAGGCCCTAGGGTGGAATCCCGTGAAGATGGCGCCCGGTAGTGGTCAGACAACGCACCTGTTCGTCACCGGAGGTGTCGCCTCCTCGCTGGGGAAGGGACTGACGGCCTCCAGTCTCGGCCGGCTGCTCCGCAGCCGTGGTCTACGGGTGACGATGCAGAAGCTCGATCCGTACCTCAACGTGGATCCGGGGACGATGAACCCGTTCCAGCACGGGGAGGTCTTCGTCACCGACGACGGGGCCGAGACCGACCTCGACATCGGTCACTACGAGCGGTTCCTGGACACCAACCTCAACCAGATCGCCAACGTGACGACGGGTCAGGTCTACTCCTCG
Organism: Nocardioides panacisoli; assembly: GCF_019448235.1. Lineage (NCBI taxonomy): Bacteria > Bacillati > Actinomycetota > Actinomycetes > Propionibacteriales > Nocardioidaceae > Nocardioides > Nocardioides panacisoli. Next base: position 1,125,207 of record NZ_CP080409.1, on the reverse strand, counting down.
GTGATCGCCAAGGAGCGCCGCGGCGACTACCTCGGCGACACCGTCCAGGTGATCCCCCACATCACCAACGAGATCAAGGAACGCATCCTGCAGATGGGGCGCGGCACCGGTGACCAGGCGGTGGACATCGTCATCACCGAGATCGGCGGCACCGTCGGCGACATCGAGTCGTTGCCCTTCCTCGAGGCGGCACGGCAGGTGCGCCACGACATCGGCCGCGACAACTGCCTGTTCCTGCACGTGTCCCTCGTGCCCTTCATCGGGCCCTCGGGGGAGCTGAAGACCAAGCCGACGCAGCACTCCGTCGCAGCGCTGCGCCAGGTCGGCATCCAACCGGACGCGATCGTGTGCCGCTCGGACCGTGAGCTCCCCGAGTCGATCAAGCGCAAGATCTCGCTGATGTGCGACGTCGACGAGGAGGCCGTGGTCAACGCCGCGGACGCGCCCTCGATCTACGACATCCCCAAGGTGCTGCACCGCGAGGGCCTCGACGCCTACGTCGTACGCCGGCTCACGTTGCCCTTCCACGACGTCGACTGGACCGAGTGGAACGACCTGCTGCACCGCGTGCACCACCCGCGCGAGGAGGTCACTGTCGCACTGGTCGGCAAGTACGTCGACCTGCACGACGCCTACCTCTCGGTGGCCGAGGCGCTGCGTGCCGGTGGGTTCGCCCACGAGGCCAAGGTCACCCTGCAGTGGGTGCCCTCCGACGAGTGCGAGACGCCCGCCGGCGCGGCACGCCACCTCCAGGACGTGGACGCGATCTGCGTGCCCGGTGGGTTCGGCATCCGCGGCCTGGAGGGCAAGCTCGGAGCCCTGACCTACGCGCGCACCCACGGCATCCCGACCCTCGGCCTGTGCCTGGGCCTGCAGTGCATGGTGATCGAGTACGCCCGGACCGTCGCCGGCCTCACCAAGGCCGCCTCCACCGAGTTCGACCCCGACGCACCGGAGCCGGTCATCGCGACGATGGAGGAGCAGAAGTCCGTCGTCGAGGGGGAGGGCGACCTGGGCGGCACCATGCGGCTCGGCCTGTACCCGGCCGACCTCGCCGAGGGCTCGGTCGTGCAGGAGGCGTACGCCGCCACTGCGGTCTCGGAGCGGCACCGGCACCGCTACGAGGTCAACAACGCCTACCGGGACCAGCTCGGCGAGGCCGGCCTGGTCTTCTCCGGCACCAACGCCGAGCTCGACCTCGTCGAGTTCGTCGAGCTGCCGCGCGAGGTGCACCCCTACTACGTCGGCACCCAGGCCCACCCCGAGCTGCGGTCGCGGCCCACCCGGCCGCACCCGCTGTTCGCCGGCCTGGTCGGGGCCGCACTGGCACGCCAGCGCGAGCTGCGGCTGGAGATTGACGAGTCCAGCCTGCACGCGGCCGTGGTCGACGAGGACGACGAGACCGGCGCGTGAGCCTCGCCGACCGCCCCGGGAGCTGGCCGGTCCTCTCCAACACCGACCTGCACCGCGACGACTGGGTGGTCGCGCTGCGCCGCGACCGGATCCACCCGCCGGGCGAGCCCGACCACGCCTTCGACCGGCTGGTGGTCGAGCACCCCGGCGCGGCCATCGTGCTGGCGCTGGACGCCGAGGAGAACGCCTGCCTGCTGCGGCAGTACCGCCACGCCTCGGCCGGGACGTTCGTCGAGCTGCCCGCCGGGCTGTGCGACGTCGCGGGGGAGGACCCGGTGGAGACGGCCCGCCGCGAGCTGCGGGAGGAGGCCGGACTCGATGCCGCGTCGTGGCGCCACCTGCTGACGACCGTGCCCTCGGCCGGCATCACCAGTGAGCGCCAGCACCTCTACCTCGCCCGCGAGGTCACGCCGGCCGAGGACGTGGACTTCACCCCCGCCCACGAGGAGGCGCGGATGGAGGTCCACTGGGCCCCGCTGGCGGAGTTGTACGAATCGGTGTTGGCTGGTCGGGTGAGTGAAGGCCCGCTGGCGGTCGCGGTGCTCGCCTACGTGGCGCTGCGCGACCGTGGTGAGTTGTAGAGTCCGCAGCAGTCGCGAGGAGGGATCGGTCCAGTGAAGGTCGGCGTACCCACCGAGGTGAAGGTCCACGAGTACCGCGTGGCGATCACGCCCATCGGTGTCCACGAACTGACGGGGCAGGGGCACGAGGTCGTCATCCAACAGGGGGCCGGAGTCGGCTCGGCCATCAGCGACGAGGACTACGTCGCGGCCGGCGCGCAGATCCTCCCAGATGCCGACGCGGTCTGGGAGAGCGCTGACATGGTGCTCAAGGTGAAGGAGCCCATCGCCGAGGAGTACGCCCGGATGCGGGAGGGGCAGACGCTCTTCACCTACCTGCACCTCGCGGCCGACGAGGCGCTCACCCGCGAGCTCCTCGACCGCAAGGTCACCGCCCTCGCCTACGAGACGGTGCAGCTCCCCTCGGGGGCGCTCCCGCTGCTCTACCCGATGTCGGAGGTGGCCGGCTGCCTCGCACCCCAGGTCGGGGCGCACTCGTTGATGAAGGCCCACGGTGGACGCGGCGTGCTGATGGGCGGCGTCGGTGGCGTCCACAACGCCAAGGTCGTGGTCATCGGTGCCGGCGTCGCCGGGCAGAACGCCGCGAACATCGCCCTGGGCATGGGGGCCGACGTCACCCTGCTCGACACCGACCTGGACAAGCTCCGGATGTCGTTCTGGCGCTACCACAACGCCGTGCACGGCCTCGCCTCCACCTCGCTCACCATCCAGGAGCAGGTCACGCAGGCGGACCTGGTCATCGGTGCGGTGCTGATCCCCGGCGCGAAGGCGCCGAAGCTGGTGACCAACGACCTGGTCTCGCGGATGAAGCCGGGCTCGGTGCTGGTCGACGTCGCGGTGGACCAGGGGGGCTGCTTCGAGGACTCCCGGCCCACCACCCACGACGACCCCACCTACACCGTGCACGGGTCGACGTTCTACTGCGTGGCCAACATGCCGGGTGCGGTGCCCAACACCTCCACCTACGCGCTGACCAACGCCACGCTGCCCTACGTCATCGCGTTGGCGGGCAAGGGGTGGCGCCAGGCCTGCAGCGACGACCAGAGCCTCGCGCTGGGCCTCAACACCCACGCCGGACAGCTCACGAACGCGCCGGTCGGCGCGGCCGTGGGCATCGACGCGATCGGTCTCGAGGAGGCACTGGCCCCGTCGTGACCGAGACCCACGCCGGTCCCGGGCCGATCGACCGGGCGGTCCGGACCTATCTGGACCACCTCGGCATCGAGAAGGGGCTGGCGAAGAACACGCTGACCTCCTACCGCCGCGACCTCCGCCGCTACCGGCAGTTCCTCGCCGACGCCGGCATCGGCGACCTCGACGGGGTCACCGAGACCACGGTCACCGACTTCCTGGTGTGGCTGCGCGAGGGCGACGCCGAGCACCCCGCCCTGAGCGCGTCCTCCGCCGCGCGCACGGTCGTGGCGGTGCGGGGCTTCCACAAGTTCGCCGTCGCCGACGGCCTGGCCGCGGCCGACCCGGCTGCCGCGGTCAAGCCGCCCTCGCCGGCCAAGCGGCTGCCGAAGGCGCTGCCGCTGTCCGACGTCGAGGCGATCCTCGATGCCGCGGGCGCTCCCGACACCACGCTGGCACTGCGCGACCGCGCCCTGCTGGAGGTCCTCTACGGCACCGGTGCCCGCATCTCGGAGGCGGTCGGGCTCGACCTCGACGACGTCGCCGACCTCACCGGTGAGGACAGTGACCACGGTGCGGCCGGCACCGTCCTGCTGCGGGGCAAGGGGAGCAAGGAGCGGATCGTGCCCATCGGGTCCTACGCCCGCGACGCGCTCTCGGCGTACGTCGTCCGCGGACGCCCCGCACTCGCCGCCGCGGCGACCAGCAGCACGGCCGGGGGAGCCCTGTTCCTCAACGCCCGGGGCGGCCGGCTGTCGCGACAGTCGGCCTGGTCGGTGCTGGTGAAGGCGGCGGACCGCGCCGGCGTCACCCGGGACGTGTCGCCGCACACGCTCCGCCACTCCTTCGCGACCCACCTCCTCGACGGGGGCGCTGACGTGCGGGTGGTGCAGGAGCTCCTGGGCCACGCGTCGGTGACCACCACGCAGGTCTACACCCTGGTCACCGTGGACAACCTCCGCGAGGTCTTCGCCACGGCCCACCCGCGGGCGCGGGAGGACTGATGTCGGAGGCCTACGACCGGTTCCTCGCCCACACCGAGGCACGCGGGCTCGACCTCTACCCCCACCAGGAGGAGGCGGTCCTCGAGCTGCTGTCGGGCAACAACGTCGTGCTCGCCACCCCGACCGGCTCCGGCAAGTCGCTGGTCGCGCTGGCCGCGGTGATGGGGGCGATGGCCGAGGACCGGGTCGCGTTCTACACCGCTCCGATCAAGGCGTTGGTGAGTGAGAAGTTCTTCGAGCTCATCGACGTGCTGGGCGCCGACGACGTCGGCATGCTCACCGGCGACGTCGCCGTCAACGCGGACGCCCCGGTCATCTGCTGCACCGCCGAGGTGCTGGCCAACATCGCGCTGCGCGAGGGCGATGCCGCCGACGTGGGCCTCGTGGTCATGGACGAGTTCCACTTCTACGGCGAGCCCGGCCGGGGCTGGGCCTGGCAGGTCCCGCTGCTGGAGCTGCCGCAGGCCCAACACCTGCTGATGTCGGCCACCCTGGGCGACACGACCGCGCTCGCACGGGACCTGACCCGGCGCAACGGGCGCGAGACCGCGGTCGTCGACCGCGCCGAGCGGCCGGTGCCGCTCAGCTTCGACTGGTCCCTCACGCCGCTGCCGGACAAGCTCGAGGAACTGGTGACCGAGGGCGAGGCGCCCGTCTACGTCGTCCACTTCACCCAGGCGGCCGCCGTCGAGCACGCAACGTCGCTGCTCAAGAGCGGCTTCGAGGGGCGCAAGCTCGCACCGGGCGTGGACGGCGCCGCGACCAAGGACGAGATCGCGGCCCGACTGGCCGGCGTACGGTTCGCCGCTGGGTTCGGCAAGACCCTGTCCCAGCTGCTCCGTCGCGGCATCGGGGTGCACCACGCCGGGATGCTGCCGCGCTACCGACGCTTGGTCGAGCAGCTCGCCCAGGCCGGCCTGCTCACCGTCATCTGCGGCACCGACACCCTGGGGGTGGGCATCAACGTGCCGATCCGCACGGTGCTCTTCACCGGGCTGGCGAAGTTCGACGGCCGAAAGCAGCGAGTGCTGCGCACGCGGGAGTTCCTGCAGATCGCCGGGCGCGCCGGCCGCGCCGGCTACGACACGCGCGGGACGGTGGTCGTCCAGGCACCCGAGCACGTCATCGACAACGAGAAGGCCAAGGCCAAGGCGGCCGCCAAGAACGCCAAGGGCGGCAAGAACAAGTCCAGGGCCAACCTGAAGAAGCCGCCCGAGGGCACGGTGGTGTGGACCGAGGCGACCTTCGAGAAGCTGGTGCGGGGCGAGCCGGAGCGCCTCTCGTCGCAGATGAAGGTCGACAACGCGATGCTGATCAACGTCGTCTCCCGCGAGGAGGACGCCTTCCCGGTGCTGCGGCGCATCCTCACCGACAACCACGAGGACCGGCGCAGCCAGCGGCGTCTGGCCACGCGCGCCGTACGCCTCGCGCGCACGCTCGTCGCCTCCGGCGTCCTCACCCGGCTGGAGGAGGTGGACGAGCACGGGCGGCGCTACGTGCTGACCGAGGCGCTGCCGGAGGACTTCGCACTGAACCAGCCGCTCGCGCACTTCGCGCTCGAGGTCTTCGACCTGCTCGACCCGGAGTCCGCGACCTACACCCTCGACCTCGTCTCGGTCGTCGAGGCGGTGCTGGAGGCCCCGCGGCCCCTGCTGATGGCACAGCGGCACGCGGCACGGGGCGAGGCGATCGCCGAGCTGAAGGCCGACGGCGTCGAGTACGACGAGCGGATGGAGATCGTCGAGGAGATCAGCTGGCCCGAGCCCCTGGCCGAGCTGCTCGACCCGCTGTTCGAGACCTACCGCGAGACCCATCCGTGGATCCCACCCGAGGCGCTCTCGCCGAAGTCGGTCCTGCGCGAGATGTGGGAGCAGGGGATGGGGTTCACCGACCTCGTCTCCCGCTACCAGGTCGCGCGGTCCGAGGGCCTGGTGCTGCGCTACCTCACCGACGCCTACCGCGCCCTGCGCCAGACGGTGCCGGAGTCGCGCCGCACCGAGGAGCTGGACACCCTCGTGGAGTGGCTCGGGGAGACCGTCCGGCAGGTCGACTCCTCGCTGCTGGACGAGTGGGAGGCCCTCCTGGATCCCACCCACGCCGGGCGCGCGGTGGCCGCCCACGAACCGCCGCCCCCGCCGCGGCCGCTCTCGCAGCAGGGGCGCGTGTTCGAGGTGATGGTCCGCAACGCCCTGTGGCGCCGGGTGGAGCTCGCCGCCCGCGACGACGTCGACGGTCTCGCCGCACTGGAGGAGGACCCCACCTTCACCCGCGACCAGTGGGACGCCGCACTGGAGGAGTACTACGCCGAGCACGACGAGGTCCGCACCGATGCCGACGCCCGCGGCCCCGACCTGTTCCGCCTCGACCGCGACACCTGGGAGGTCGTGCAGACCCTGCACGACCCCGAGGGCCACCACGACTGGGTGATCGAGGCCGTCGTCGACCCCGACGCATCGGACCTCGCGGGCGAGGCCGTCGTCCGCACCACCGCGCTGCGGTGCCTGGGCGGCTGAACCCGCCGGACCTCGTCCCTCGCTCCGACTCCGCAGCCGCTCCTCGGCGTGTCTGCGCTGGTTGGTGCCACGCCGTGCGGTGCGTTGCTCCGCCGGACCTCGTCCCTCGCTCCGACTCCGCAGCCGCTCCTCGGCGTGTCTGCGAAATGTCGACACGGCGACATAGTTGACTCGCCCCTGACAGCAACCCGCACACGAGGTGAGGCAGATGATCGGCGGATACTTCTCAGGCTCCCACGCACCCGACATGCCCCCACGGACGCCGACCCCGTCGGCACCGGGGGCCGACGAGCCGGGAGCCCCGCTGAAGTTCCCCACGCCCACTGCCGACCGGGTCGAGGCGCCGGCGCCGGCCGAGCCCGCCGCGACGACCGAGGTCGAGGACCACGCGGGCAGCGAGGCACCGGCCGACTCGGAGGTGAAGCTCGGGCCGACCGGGCGCCCGATGCCCGACCTGCCCGTCCCGCCGCCGCTGACCGAGCACGGTCCCGCCCGCATCATCTCCATGTGCAACCAGAAGGGCGGCGTGGGCAAGACCACGACGACCATCAACCTGGGGGCGTCGCTGGCCGAGTACGGCCGCAAGGTGCTGCTGGTCGACTTCGACCCCCAGGGGTCGCTCTCGGTGGGGCTGGGCCTGAACCCCCACGAGATGGACCTGACGATCTACAACCTGCTCATGGACCGCGAGGTGACCATCGACGACGTCGTGGTGCCCTCCGGTGTCGAGGGCGTGGACCTGCTGCCCTCCAACATCGACCTCTCGGCGGCCGAGGTGCAGCTGGTGCACGAGGTCGCACGCGAGCAGACCCTGCAGCGGGTGCTGCGCAAGGCCTCCGCGGACTACGACGTCATCCTCATCGACTGCCAGCCCTCGCTCGGCCTGCTGACGGTCAACGCCCTGACGGCGTCCCACGGCGTCATCGTGCCGCTGGAGTGCGAGTACTTCGCGCTGCGTGGCGTGGCGCTGCTGAAGAACACCATCGACAAGGTGACCGAGCGCCTCAACCCCGACCTGGAGATCGACGGCGTCCTGGGCACCATGTTCGACGGACGCACCCTCCACGGCCGCGAGGTGCTCGAGCGACTCGTCGACGCCTGGGGCGACAAGGTCTTCCACACCGTCATCCGCCGGACGGTGAAGTTCTCCGACTCCACCGTTGCCGGCGAGCCGATCACCACCTACGCGGGCACGTCGGCGGGCGCCGACGCCTACCGCGACCTGGCGAAGGAGGTGTCCCTGCGGTGCCTCGACGCGTGAGCATGCCCACGGCCGACGACCTGTTCCGGCCCACCGGCGGCGCCGACGGCGAGCAGCCCGCCCCGGCGCGGGTGCGCGCCGTCCCCGACGAGCCCGCACCGGCCGAGGAGACGTCCACCGCGAAGAAGCGGGCCAGCGGACGGATCCGCCACGACGAGAAGATGACGGTCTACGTCACCTCCGCCGAGCTGATGGAGATCGAGCAGACCCGCCTCCAGCTGCGTGGGGGCCACGGCCTGACCGTGGACCGCGGACGCCTGGTGCGCGAGGCGCTGCACCTGGTGCTGGAGGAGTTCGAGGCGCACGGGGAGGACTCCGCGCTGGTCAGGCGACTGCGTGAGCAATGATGCTGCGGTGACCACCGAGCCGCCACCCCTGCCTGAGGGGGACCAGCCTCCCGCCGAGGAGCACAGCGGCTTCGCCGTACGCCTGGACAACTTCGAGGGCCCCTTCGACCTCCTGCTCAGCCTGATCTCCAAGCACAAGCTGGACATCACCGAGGTCGCCCTCTCCAAGGTCACCGACGAGTTCATCGCCCACGTGAAGGCACGCGGGACCGACAGCGACGAGGGCCTGGAGGAGACCACCAACTTCCTCCTCGTCGCGGCCACCCTGCTCGACCTCAAGGCGGCCCGGCTGCTGCCCGCGGGCGACGTGGAGGACGAGGAGGACCTCGCGCTCCTCGAGGCGCGCGACCTCCTCTTCGCGCGACTGCTGCAGTACCGCGCCTACAAGGAGATCGCGGCGGTCTTCGACGAGCGACTGGTGGCCGAGGGCCGACGCCACCCCCGCTCGGTCGGGCTCGACGAGCGGTTCGCCGGGCTCCTGCCCGAGGTGCTCATCGGCATCGGCCTGGACCAGTTCGCCGACCTGGCGGCCAACGCGCTCGCGCCCAAGCCCGAGGACCCCTTCACCCTCCAGCACCTGCACGCGCCGGCCGTCAGCGTCCGCGAGCAGGGCGTGGTCGTGATGGACCGGTTGCGCCGGCAGGGCACGATGACCTTCCGTGCGCTGTGCGGCGACTCACCGGACACCTTGACCACGGTGGCGCGCTTCCTCTCCCTGCTCGAGCTCTTCCGGGAGGGCGCGGTCGCCTTCGACCAGGTCTCCGCCCTGGGCGAGCTCACCGTCCGGTGGACCGGTGGCGAGGACCAGGAGATCGAGATCACCGACGAGTTCGACGGGACGCCCGCGCCCGACGACGCCCCCGCACCCGACGACGTGCCCACGCACGACCCCGAGCAGGAGAACCACGATGACTGAGGAAGCCCTCGCCGTCCCCGTCGCCGACCTCCGTCCCGCGCTGGAGGCGATCCTGATGGTGGCCGACGAGCCGTTGGACGACCTGGCACTGGCCTCGGCGGTCGGCTACCCCGAGCCCGAGGTCACCGAGGCGCTGCACGCCCTCGCGACCGAGTACGACGACCAGGGGCGCGGCTTCGAGCTGCGCAAGGTCGCCGGAGGCTGGCGGTTCTACACCCGCGAGGAGTTCTCGCCGGTCGTGGAGGCCTTCGTGCTGGAGGGACAGCAGGCCCGGTTGACCCAGGCCGCGCTGGAGACGCTCGCCGTCGTCGCCTACCAGCAGCCCGTCTCCCGTGCCCGGGTCTCGGCAGTGCGCGGGGTGAACGTCGACGGCGTGATGCGCACGCTGCTCAACCGCGGCCTGCTGGAGGAGGCCGGCGAGGACGGCGAGCACGGCGCGACGCTGTACCGGACCACCACCTACTTCCTCGAGCGCATCGGCATCCAGTCGCTCGACGAGCTCCCCGAGCTGGCACCCCACCTGCCCGACCTGGACGAGATGGAGCCGCCCCAGGCCGACGCCGGGCAGGACCAGACGTGAGCCCGGACATCCCCACCGACGACGAGGGCCTGGTGCGGCTGCAGAAGCTGCTCGCCCAGTCCGGCGTCGCCTCCCGCCGCAAGTGCGAGGAACTGATGCTGGCCGGTGAGGTCGAGGTGGACGGCGAGGTCGTCACCCGGCTCGGCACCAAGGTCGACCCGCGCACCGCGGTGGTGAAGGTGTCGGGCGAGCGCCTGCCACCGGCGTCCCCGCACGCCTACCTGGTGCTCAACAAGCCCCAAGGCGTCGTGTCGACGATGTCGGACCCCCAGGGACGCCGCACCCTCTCCGACCTCGTCGCGGACCGTCCCGAGCGGCTCTTCCACGTGGGCCGGCTCGACACCGACACCTCCGGGCTGCTGCTGCTCACCAACGACGGCGAGTTCGCCCACCGGATGGCCCACCCGTCGTACGAGGTCGAGAAGACCTACGTCGCCCAGGTCAGCGGCCGGGTCGCCGACGGCACGCTCGCCGACCTCCTCACCGGCGTGGAGCTCGAGGACGGTCCGGTCGTCGTACGCCGTGCCCGGCTGCTCACCACCACCGGCGACAAGTCGATCGTCGAGCTGGTCATCCACGAGGGACGCAACCGCATCGTGCGGCGACTGCTCGACCACGTCGGTCACCCCGTGCAGCAGCTGGCGCGCACCCGGTTCGGGCCGGTCGACCTGGGCGAGCTCCAGGTCGGCACGCTCCGCGACCTCGACCGCAGCGAGCTGGGTGCCCTGCTGGAGATCGTCGGGCTCTGACCGCAGCGCCCCCGACACCGCACTCTCGCGGTCATGGCGCCCCGGATAGCCTTGCCCGGTGCCACTCAACGGACCCGTGGAGATCGTCGGTGCGGGGCTGATCGGGACCTCGATCGCCCTGGCCTGCCGTCGCGCCGGGCTGGAGGTGATCCTCACCGACACCGAGGCGCGCCACCTGCGCACGGCCTCGGGCCTGGGGGCCGGCCGGCTCCGGGAGCCCGGCGACGTGCCCGAGCTCGTCGTCGTCGCCGTGCCGCCGGACCATCTCGGCGCCGCGATCCGGGAGGCGCTCGACACGGCCGGCCCGACGACGGTCGTCACCGACGTCGGCAGCGTCAAGCAGGCACCGCTGGACGCCGTGTCCGACCACCCGGCCGTGTCCCGCTACGTCGGCAGCCACCCGATGGCCGGGAGCGAGCAGTCCGGACCGTTGGCGGCCTCGGCCACCCTCTTCGACGGACGGCCGTGGGCCGTCGTCGCCGGCCCGTCGGCGATCCCGGACGCGGTGCACGTGGTGGAGTCGCTGGTCGAGGCCTGCGGTGCGTTGACCGTGCGGCTCGGCCCGGGCGACCACGACAAGGCGGTCGCACGGACCTCCCACGTCCCGCACCTGGTCGCCTCGGTCATCGCCGGCACGCTGGCCGGAGCAGCGCCGGGCCACCTCGCGCTGTCGGGACAGGGCGTGCGTGACGTGACGCGCATCGCCGGTGGCGACCCCGGCCTCTACAGCCAGATCATCGGCGGCAATGCCGGAGCGGTCGCCGAGGTGCTGGCGCAGGTGCGGCAGCGGATCGACCTCGCGCTCGATGCGCTGGGCAGCGAGGACCGCGTCGGACTGGAGTCGCTGTTGGTGCACGGACTCTCCGGCACGCGGGCGATCCCCGGCAAGCACGGTGGCGCGCCGCAGGCGACCGAGACCGTCTGGGTCCAGGTCCCCGACCACCCGGGCGAGCTCGCACGGCTGTTCGGCGACGCCGGTCGCAGCAGCGTCAACATCGAGGACGTGCGCATCGATCACGACCCGGGGCGGCCGGTGGGTCTGGTCGAGCTCGACGTGGCCGAGGGGAGCGCCGGCACGCTGTTGGAGGCGCTCGACTCGATGGGTTGGACCGCTCACCGGTAACCTAACGCCCCGTGAGTGCAACGGGTCTGGTCATCGCGGTCGATGGCACGTCGGGGTCGGGCAAGTCCAGTACCTGCCGCGGCGTGGCCGAGCGCCTCGGCCTGCGCTACCTCGACACCGGTGCGCAGTACCGCGCGATGACGTGGTGGATGCTGCAGCACGGCGTCGACGTCGACGACGCGGCCGCCGTCGCCGCAGCCTCGGCCCGGCCCGACATCGTCTCCGGGACCGACCCGCGCGACCCCACGATCGTGGTCGACGGGCGCGACGTCTCGGTCCAGATCCGCTCCGACGAGGTCAACCGTGCGGTCTCCCCGGTGAGCGCCGTGCCCGCGGTCCGCGAGCGGCTCGTCGCCCTGCAGCGCGACGTCGTCGGTGACGGTGGCATCGTCGTCGAGGGCCGCGACATCGGCTCGGTCGTCTGCCCCGACGCCCACGTCAAGGTCTTCCTCACCGCCGATCCCAGCGCCCGTGCCGAGCGCCGGGCCGCCGAGGAGGGCGGCAGTGACATCGCCTCCACCCAGGAGTCGTTGCTCCACCGGGACCGCATCGACTCCGGCCGGGCCGTCGCACCGCTGGTGCAGTCCGACGGCGCAGTGGAGATCGACAGCACCCATCGCTCGCTCCACGACGTGATCGACCTGGTCGTCGGGCTCGCCGACCAGTCGCCGAGCACCGCGTCGGAGCGATGACCCACGCCCTCCCGGGGGCGCACCGCGACCGGCCGCGCAGCGACGCCGTCCCCCATCCCCGGCGCGGTCTGCTGCACCGTGGCCGCCCCGCGTCGCGCTGGCTCATCCGGCGGTGGTACGACGTGCGGGTCCACAACGCGGAGCGGTTCCCGAAGGCGGGACCCGTGGTGGTGGCGGCCAACCACGTGGGGTTCGTCGACGGTCCGCTGCTGGCGATCTTCGCGCCGCGGCCGGTACACGCCCTGACCAAGGAGGAGATGTTCGTCGGCCCGCTGGGAGGTTTCCTGCGGGCCGCCGGGCAGATCCCGCTGCAGCGCCGCTGGGTCGACCCGCGCGCGGTGCGCACCAGCCTGCGTGTCCTGCGCGAGGGTGGCGCGGTGGGGGTCTTCCCCGAGGGGAGTCGCGGCGCCGGCGAGCTGCGACGCTTCCACCGGGGTGCGGCGTACCTGGGCATGGTCGGCGGCGCACCGGTCGTGCCGATCACCTTCCTGGGGACCCGGGAGCCCGGCGGCACGTCCGGCTCCCTGCCCGGACGTCGTGCGAGGATCGACATCGTGGTGGGTGAGCCGATCACGCTGCCGGCGACGGGCTGGCCGCGGAAGAAAACCGAGGTGGCACGACGTTCCCTCCTCCTGCGTGACCACATGCTGCACGAGTTGCGGCGCGCGAAGGCCGAGACCGGGCGGGAACTGCCGGGTCCACTCTCCGAGGGCGATTTCGAGCCATTGCCCGGCAACCTCCTGGAAGGGCACTGATGAGCGAGTACGACGAGCACGAGGCGGTCGCGAGCGGGCCGATCCCGGTGCTCGCGGTGATCGGCCGCCCCAACGTGGGCAAGTCCACGTTGGTCAACCGGATCCTGGGCCGCCGCGAGGCCGTCGTCGAGGACATCCCGGGTGTCACCCGTGACCGGATCTCCTACGACGCCCACTGGAACGGACGGGCCTTCACCCTCGTCGACACCGGCGGGTGGGACCCCGACGCCAAGGGGATGGCCGAGCGCATCCGGGAACAGGCCGAGATCGCGGTGTCCCTGGCCGATGCGGTGCTCTTCGTCGTGGACGCCGTCGTGGGCATCACCGACGCCGACGCCGAGGTCGTCAAGGTGCTGCGCCGCGCCGGCAAGCCCGTCGTGCTGGCGGCCAACAAGGTCGACGACGAGCGCACCGAGGCCGAGGCACACGCGCTGTGGAACCTGGGACTGGGAGAGCCGCACCCCATCTCGGCGCTGCACGGTCGCGGCTCGGGTGACCTGCTCGACGTGATCCTCGAGGCGCTGCCCGAGCCGCCGACGGAGGAGGACCCCGTCGACGCCGGACCCCGCCGCGTGGCGATCGTGGGACGCCCCAACGTGGGCAAGTCCTCGTTGCTCAACAAGCTGGCCGGTGCCGAGCGCGTGGTCGTCGACAACGTCGCGGGGACCACCGTCGACCCGGTCGACGAGCTGGTCGAGCTCGGCGACCGGACGTGGCGCTTCATCGACACCGCGGGCATCCGCAAGCGGGTCAAGGAGTCCTCCGGCCACGAGTACTACGCCTGGCTGCGGACCTCCACGGCGATCGACCGGGCCGAGGTCGCGGTGCTGGTGCTCGACGCCGAGGAGTCCATCGCCGAGCAGGACGTGCGGATCCTGCAGGCGGTCAGGGACGCCGGCCGCGCGCTGGTCATCGCGTTCAACAAGTGGGACCTGGTCGACGAGGAGCGGCGCTTCTACCTCGAGCGCGAGGTGGAGCGCGACCTGGTGCAGGTGCGCTGGGCGCCCCGCATCAACATCACCGCCCGGACCGGGTGGCACATCGACCGACTGGTCCCCGCACTGGACAAGGCGCTGGAGGGCTGGGAGACCCGCGTGGGCACCGGTGCCCTGAACTCCTTCCTCGGCCGCCTGGTCGCCGAGCGGCCGCACCCCGTGCGCGGTGGCAAGCAGCCCAAGGTGCTCTTCGGCACGCAGGCGTCCACGGCGCCACCGACGTTCGTGCTGTTCACCTCGGGCAAGCTCGACCAGGGCTACGAGCGGTTCATCGAGCGGCGGCTGCGCGAGGAGTTCGGCTTCGTCGGGACGCCGATCGCGCTGCAGCAGCGCGTGCGGGAGAAGCGCAAGCGCAGGTAGCGGACCTCACCTTGACGCGTTCGAACACCTGTTCGATCATGGGTGGGTGAGTGCCCAGGTCGTCGAGGAGCTGCGCGAGCGGATCTCCGCGCTGGAGGGCGGCCCCGCGCGGGTGCCGATCCCCACCCATCCGCTGCTCGTGGGCCTGCTGCAGCTGCACGCCGGTGGCACCTACGTCGTCGACTCGGCCTCGCTGGCGCTGACACTGGCCGCGGGGGCCTCGCGTGCGGGGGAGTGGGTCGGGTTCGCCGGCTGGCAGGAGTTCGGGGCCGAGGCCGCGACGCAGTGGGGCGTCGCGCTCGACCGCACCGTCCTCGTGCCGCACCCCGGTGAGCACTGGCTGGAGGTGACCGCGGCGCTGGTCGACGTGCTCACCGTCGTCGTGCTGCGACCAGCGGGAACGGTCGACCCGAAGTCCGCCTCGGTGCTCCAGGCACGACTGCGCGCGCGGTCGGCCGCGCTGGTGGTCTGGGGTGACTGGCCGCGGCCAGATGCCCGGATCACGACCCGCCAGGTGCGCTGGCAGGGACTCGAGCGGGGCCACGGTCGGCTCCGTGAGCGACAGGTGCGGGTCGACGTACGCCGCGGCGGGCCGCCGCTGTCGGGCGAGTTGGTCTACCCCTCATGAGTGCGCGACGGACCCTGGTCCTGTGGTGTCCGGACTGGCCGGTGGCGGCAGCCCTCGCCGAGGCGGCCGAGGACGGTTCGACGGTGTCGTCACGGGAGCCCGCCGCGGTGCTCGTGGGCAACCTCGTCGAGGTCTGCAACGCCCCGGCGCGGGCGGAGGGAGTCCGGCGTGGCCAGCGTCGACGCGACGCACAGTCGCGGTGCCCGGACCTCCGGCTCCTCGCGGCCGGTGAGGAGCGCGATGCGCGGTACTTCGAGCCGGTCCTGGCGCTGGTCGAGGACCTGCGTCCCGGTGTCGCTGCCCTGCGTCCCGGGCTCCTGGCCGTCCCGGCGCCCGGTCGCTACCACGGCGGCGAGGAGGCCGCAGCCGCGCAGATCGCCGAACAGGTCGTGGCGGCGGGGGTGTGGGACTGCCGCATCGGTGTGGCCGATGACCTCTACGCCGCGGAGCGGGCTGCACGCCGGGCGGAGCCCCAGGGTTGGGAGGTCGTGCCGGTCGGAGGGTCCGCGGCGTACCTGCGCTCCCTGCCGGTGGCGGTGCTGGGTGACGACGGTCCCGAGGGTCGCGCGCTGGCCGACCTGCTGCGACGCCTGGGGCTGGTGACGCTGGGGGACGTCGCCGCATTGGAGCCCGGTGCGGTGAGCAACCGGTTCGGCGACTACGGGTTCGACGTGTGGCGCCGCGCCTCCGGTCGGTCCGAGGCGCGTGCCGGTCCGCGAACCCCACCGGCTGACCTGGACTGCGAGGTCAGTTTCGAGCCTCCGTTGGAGTCCGCCGAGGCGGTCTGCTTCAGTGTGCGCACCACGGCGGAGCGCTTCGTCGCCGGGCTCGCGGAGCGACAGCTGGTCGCCACGGCGGTGCACGTGGAGGCGACGTACGACGAGTTCGGCGGCGGGGGCGTCTCCTCGCGCACCTGGGTACATCCGCGGTGCTTCACCTCGCGAGACCTCGTCGACCGGGTCCACTGGCAGCTGCAGGCATCCAGTGGTCTCAGGAGCCGGCGGGACGCCGGGGCGGTGCGGGCACCGGTCGAGCGGGTGCGGTTCCTTCCCGAGACCGTCGAGTCCGCCGCCGACCATGCCGACGGGCTGTGGGGTGGTGGTGCGGCAGAGCAGGTCGTGCGTGGGGTGGCGCGCATCCAGGCGATGCTCGGCTACGACGCCGTGCGCGTGCCGGTTCTCCAGGGTGGACGCAGTGCGGCAGACCGCCAGGCCAGTGTCACGTGGGGCGAACGCGCCACCGGTCACCGGCCGGTCGACCGCCCGTGGCCCGGACGGATCCCCGGTCCGGCGCCGGTCCGTGTCTTCGATGCGCCGCTTCCGGCGGAGGTCCACGACCCCGCGCACCACCGGGTCGGCGTGACCGAACGAGGGGTCGTGACCGGCGAGCCCGTGCGGTTCCGGATCGACGGCGCGTGGCAGCCCGTCGCGACCTGGGCCGGCCCCTGGCCGCTGGACGATGCCTGGTGGTCCGGCGACGAGGAGCAGGGCGGGAGGTCGGCACGCTTCCAGGTGGTGGGGGTGGACGGACGGGCGTGGCTGCTGGTGTGGCGCCCGCGCGGCTGGCTGGTGGAGGCGGCGTACGACTGAGCGGGAGCGGACCGTCGGCGGCCGGGGCGCGGGGCGCGGGTAGCCTCGTTCGCGGATCGACCGGACCCGAGGAGCAGCCCATGCCCGGACCACTCGTGGTGGTTCCGCTGGCCGTCGGCGGTGCCGTCGTCGCGCACCGTGTCCGGCATCGTCTCGACCGCAAGCACGTACTCGTGGTCGGGCCACGCGACGCCGGCAAGACGCTGCTGTTCTCGCTGCTCACCCGTGGCGAGCGGGCGCTCGCCGACCGGGCACACCGCGGGGAGACGCTCGACTTCATCCGCCGACCGGTCAGGATGAAGCACCTGAACTGGAAGGTCAGCTACGTCGACACCCCGACCGACCGGGTCACCGATGCCGACGACGTCCGTGCCCGACTCGAGGGTGCCGACCTCGTGGTCTTCGTCGTCGATGCCAGCCGCATGGCTGACGAGGCCTACCGCGCCGAGGCCGGACTGCTGGCGATGGGGGTCCGGCTCAACGCCGACGATCACACGCGTCGGGTGCTGGTGCTGACCCACGCCGACCGGATCGGCTCGGCGGAGGTGGCGGGGCAGGACGAGCTCGCCGAGATCGTCGGTGACGACGCTCCGGACCTGGTCGACCTCACCCGGTGGCGGTCGGCCTCGCAGGTCGTACGACGGGTGGTGCGGGAGTTGCTCTGAGGACCTGTCCGTGACCACTTGTTCGTCGAACACGTGTTCGATAGAGTGAGGCATGAGCAACCCAGCCACTCCCGATCGACGCGAGGTCCTCGCGTCGATCGAGCGGCGGGTGCGGGTTCGTCGACGCAACGACGTGGCCGAGTTGACCGACGTGCTGGCGTGGGCAGATGCCCATTCGGGGGATCCCCGGGACCAGCCGGGTGCGGTCCCGGCGTCCCACGGCGGTCCCCGGCTGGTCACGGTCGGCGGCGAGGGCACGCCCGCGGTGGTGGACCTGTGCTGCGCCGAGCTCGCCATCGCCCGACAGGCAGGCGTGGTGGCCACCGAGCACGTGATGGCCGACGCCTTGGACCTGCGTCACCGGTTGCCGTTGACGTGGAGCGGGGCACAGGGGTTGCTGTGCGAGGTCTGGGTGGTGCGCAAGGTGGCACGACTGTCCCGGGGCCTGTCACGTGTGGCCGCCGGGCTCGTCGATGCCGCGGTCGCGGCCGCACTGCACGAGACGCCGAGCCGGATCCTGACAATCGCGGAGGCGAAGGTCATCGAGACCGACGCGGCTGCCCACCGTGCACGCCTGGCGGCCAACCTGGCCCGGCGCGCGGCACGGCTGGACGAAGCCGACGCCCTGGATCTGGTCCGAGCCGTCGAGGACCTGGCCGATGTCGTGGCCAGCGAGACGGACCACGACCCCGACGCGCCGCCGACGCGTGACCAGCTGCGCGCCGATGCGCTCGGGATGCTCGGGCGTCCTGCGGAGGTGCTGCGGCTGGTGGACGGGGCGGGAGGTCTCGACCCGGCGTCGCACGTTCCTCGCGACCCCGGCCCGACCGGCAAGGATCCGGCTCACGTCCCTGGCCCGGCCGGCACGCGCGGGCCACGCCGCGTCGCGATCCTCCACGTCCACCTGTCCTCGGATGCGGTTGCCGAGGCTGACGGGAGTGGAGCGATCGCGCGGGTCGAAGGCGTCGGTCCCCGACTGGTGGACGAGGTCGCCCGGTTGGTGCGCCACCACGAGATCCACCTCCAGCAGGTCCTCGACCTCACCCAGGTCCACGCCGTCAACGGCTACGAGCACCCCACGCTGGTGCGGCAACGCACCGAGCAGCGAGTCCGCGGTGACGCCTTCCCGCACACCACCGTCGCCTCGACCGCGACCTGCGGGACGCGTCAGGTCGACCACGACCATCCCGTCCCGTACGACAGGGACGGGCCACCAGGCCAGACAGGGGACCTCGACGATGCCCCCCTGACCAGACGACATCATCGCGCCAAGACCCATCTGGGCTACGGCACCGATCAGCTCGCGCTCGGGACCTACCGCTGGCGCACGCCCCACGGCCTGGGACGGGTGGTGACCCCGTCCGGCGCCCGGCGGGTCGACCTGCTCACCGCCAGCGAGAGCACCGTCATCGGCGAGACCTACGACTAGCGATGGGATGGAACAACCCGCCGGTCCCGTGGCAGGAGCTGGAGCGACGCCTCTCCGGACGCCCGCCGGGGGAGGAGGACGCGCCGATCTCGCGTCGTCGGCAGCGCGCCGCGAGCACCGGAGACGTCGCGCGACCGGCCACGGCGACGCCGTACGCCGAGCTGCACTGCCACAGCCACTTCAGCTTCCTCGACGGCGCCAGCTCGCCTGCGGACCTCGTCGCCGAGGCGACGCGCCTCGGCCTGTCCGCGTTGGCACTGACCGACCACGACGGGTTCTACGGCGCCCCCCTCTTCGCCGAGCACGCCGCGGCACACGACCTGCCGACGGTGTACGGCGCCGAACTGTCCCTCGGCCTCACCGCACCCCAGCAGGGCATTCCCGACCCCGAGGGGGAGCACCTGCTCGTGCTGGCCCGCGGCGTCGAGGGCTACCACCGGCTCTCCGCAGCGATGACCGATGCCCACCTGCGAGGGGACGAGAAGGGCAAGCCCGCCTACGACCTCGACGAGTTGGCAGGCCGTGGCCGCGACCACTGGGTGGTGCTGACCGGCTGCCGCAAGGGGAGCGTGCGGACGGCGCTGCGACGCGGTGGTCCCGCGGCCGCGGCAGGAGCCGTCGATGACCTGGTGGATCGGTTCGGCAGAGGCGCCGTGGTGGTCGAGCTGGGTGGCGCCGGCCGTCCGGATGACGACGAGGTCAACGACGTGCTCGCGGGCATCGCGGCCGAGCGACACCTCCCGACGGTCGCGACGGGCAACGTCCACCACGCCACCCCGGACCGGCGCCGACTCGCCGCGGCCATGGCAGCCATCCGTGCCCGCAGCAGCATCGCCGAGCTCGACGGCTGGCTCGACCTCTCCGGTGCTGCCCACCTGCGCAGCGGGGAGGAGATGGCGCGCCTCTTCGCCCGCTACCCCGGTGCGGTCGAGTTCAGCGTCACCCTCGCCGAGGAGCTCGCTTTCGACCTCAGCAAGGCGACTCCCCGCCTGCCCAAGCACCGCATCCCCGAGGGCCACACGACCGACAGCTGGCTGCGGGTGCTCACCGAGCGTGGCTTCGCCGAGCGGTACGCCGGCACCCCGCTGGAGGAGGAGGCCAGGGCCAGGGTGGAGGCAGAGCTCGACGTCATCACGCGCAAGGACTTCGCTGGCTACTTCGTCATCGTCCACGACATCGTGGCCTTCGCCCGCAGCAGGGGGATCCTCTGCCAGGGGCGGGGCTCCGCCGCCAGCTCGGCGGTCTGCTACGCCCTGGGCATCACCGCGATCGACTCGGTCTACTACCGGTTGCCCTTCGAGCGGTTCATCTCCGAGCACCGCGACGAGGAGCCCGACATCGACGTCGACTTCGACTCCGACCGGCGCGAGGAGGTCATCCAGTGGGTCTATGACACCTACGGCCGCCACAACGCCGCCCAGGTCGCCAACCAGATCAGCTACCGACCACGGATGGCGATCCGTGACGCGGCCAAGGCGTTGGGGCACTCCCCGGGACAGCAGGACGCCTGGTCCAAGCAGGTCGACGGCTGGCACGGCGAGATCTCGGAGGAGCTCGAGATCCCGCGTGCCGTGGTCACCCTGGCCGAGGAGCTGCTCTCCGCGCCGCGCCACCTGGGCATCCACTCCGGTGGCATGGTGCTGACCGAGCGACCCATCGGCGAGGTGTGCCCGATCGAGCGGGCGCGCATGGATCGTCGCACCGTGCTGCAGTGGGACAAGGACGGCTGCGAGTCGATGGGGCTGGTCAAGTTCGACCTGCTCGGCCTGGGCATGCTCGGCGCACTGGACCACAGCCTGCGACTCGTGGCGCAGCACAAGGGACAGCAGTGGACCCTGGAGACGATCCCCAAGGAGGAGGCAGCGGTCTACGACATGCTGTGTCGCGCCGACTCCATCGGTGTCTTCCAGGTGGAGAGTCGGGCCCAGATCGGCACCCTGCCGCGGCTGAAGCCCCGCTGCTTCTACGACCTGGCCATCGAGATCGCCCTGATCCGTCCCGGACCGATCCAGGGTGGGGCCGTCCACCCCTACATCCGTCGCGCCACCGGCAAGGACCCGGTCACCTACGCCCACCCGTCGCTGGAGCCCGTCCTCGGACGCACGCTGGGGGTGCCGCTGTTCCAGGAGCAGCTGATGGCGATGGCGGTGACGCTGGGCGACTGCACCCACGACGAGGCCGACCTGCTGCGTCGCGCCATGGGGTCCAAGCGCGGCATCGAGCGCATCGAGCGGATCAAGGAGTCGCTCTACGCCGGCATGGCGCGGCGGGGGCTGGTGGGGGAGCAGGCGGACGCGATCTACACCCAGATCCTCTCGTTCGCGAACTTCGGCTTCGCCGAGTCCCACGCCCTGAGCTTCGCGCTGCTGGTCTACGCCTCCTCGTGGGTCAAGCTGCACCACCCGGCAGCGTTCCTGGCCGGACTGTTGCGCAACCAGCCGATGGGCTTCTACTCGCCGCAGTCACTCGTCGCGGACGCCCGCCGCCACGGCGTGGCGGTACGTCGTCCCTGCATCGTGCACTCGCAGGCGCAGGCCGACCTGGAGGATGCCGGCACCTCGGTGCGGCTCGGCCTGGACTCGGTGCGCGGCATCGGCACCGACCTCGCCGAGCGCATCGTGGCTGAACGAGAGGTCGCGGCGTACGTCGACATCACCGACCTCTCCCGCCGCGTCGGCCTCACCAGCACCCACCTCGAGGCACTGGCCACCGCCGGGGCCTTCGACGGGTTCGGCCTCGACCGGCGCAGTGCGCTGTGGATGGCCGGGTACGCCGAGACCGACGCCCAGCTGCCGGGCAGCACGCCGCGCCCGGCCTCCCCGGAGCTCCCCGGCCTGAGCGGGGAGCAGCTGACCCTGGCCGACCTCTGGGCCACGAACATCTCCCCGGAAGTCCACCCCATGGAGCACCTCCGCGAGGACCTGGCCACCGCAGGCGTGCTCTCGGTGGCGGACCTGCAGCACACCGAGGCCGGCAAGCGGGTGCGGGTGGCCGGCATGGTCACCCATCGCCAGCGACCGGGCACCGCCATGGGGATCACCTTCCTCAACGTCGAGGACGAGACCGGCATGCTCAACGTCGTCTGCTCGGTCGGCGTGATGAGCGTGCACCGGCAGGCGGCACGCAACCGGGTCGCGGTGGTGGTCCGCGGCAAGCTCGAGCGCGAGGAGGGGGTCGTGAACCTGGTCGCCGACCGCGTCGACCCCATCGAGTCGGTGGTGACCGGTGCCAGTGGCACGCTGCAACAGCAACGCTCCCGCGACTTCCGATGACACCGGCGGGCCGATTCGGGGGCGCTCGTCGCGCTGCGGTACTGTTCACCCGGCTCCGGACGGCGATCCCGCACGGAGCTTTCGGGCTGTGGCGCAGTTTGGTAGCGCACGTGACTGGGGGTCACGGGGTCGCAGGTTCAAATCCTGTCAGCCCGACCGATCCGAAGAACCCTTCCCGACCCGGTCAGGAAGGGTTCTTCCGTTCTCGGCGCCTCCACCGGCCGGTACCGTCACCGGCATGGTCACCGGCAACGGCACCGTGCGGCGCACATGACGACCGCCGTCGTCGTCGGCAGCGGCCCCAACGGACTCGCCGCTGCCATCCGTCTCTCGCAGGCCGGCGTCGCGGTCACCGTCCTCGAGGCAGCGGACCGCCCGGGTGGTGGCACCCGGACCACGGAGCTGACCGAGCCCGGGCTCCTGCACGACGAGTGTTCCTTCGCCCACCCGATGGGCGTGGCATCGCCGTTCCTCGCCTCACTCGGTCTCACCGACCACGGGTTGGACTGGGCATGGCCCGAGGTCGACCTGGCCCATCCGCTCGACGACGGACCGGCCGGGGTGCTGTCGCGCGACATGGACCGGACCCTGGACTCCCTCGACACCGTCGACCGGCCACGCTGGCGGCGCACCTTCGGGCACCTCGCGACCGGGTTCGACGACCTCGTCGAGGACCTCTTCCGACCGGTCGTCGGCAGGCCGCGCCACCCGCTCACCCTCGCCCGGTTCGGGACGAGCGCGTTCCAGTCCGCCACGAGGCTGGCCCGTCGCTTCGACGGCGACGCGGCCCGTGCCCTCTACGGCGGTTCGGCCGCCCACGTCTTCGGTCGGCTGGACGGTCCGATGAGTGGCGCGGTCGGGCTGCTGCTGACCGCCGCCGGCCACGCGGTCGGCTGGCCGGTCGCCCGGGGCGGCAGCCAGGCGATCACGACCGCGATGGTCGGGGTGCTGGAGTCACACGGTGGCACCGTCCGCACCAGCACGCCGGTCTCCTCCCTGGGCGAGGTGGACGAGCTCGTCGGGGCGCGTCCGGACGTCGTACTCCTCGACACCAACCCGACCGACGCCCTCCGGATCGCCGGTGACGCCGTGGCACCCCGCATCCGTCGTGCCCTGCAGCGCTACCGGTACGGGCCGGCGGTCCACAAGGTCGACTACGCGATCCGGGGCGAGGTGCCCTGGACCAACCCCGAGTGCGCACGGGCAGGGACCGTCCACGTCGGCGGCTCGTGGGAGGAGATCGTGGCCGCCGAGGCAGCCACCGCACGCGGCGAGATGCCCGAGCGACCGTTCCTGCTCGTCGGCCAGCAGTACGTCGCCGACCCGTCGCGCTCCGTGGGCGACCTGCATCCGTTCTACGCCTACGCCCACGTGCCGCACGGCTACGACGGCGACGCCACCGAGGCCGTCACCGCACAGGTGGAGCGGTTCGCTCCGGGGTTCCGGGACCTGATCGTGTCCACGCACTCGCGCACGGCCATGCAGATGGCGGCGTACAACCCCAACTACCGCGGCGGCGACATCGGCGCGGGCGCCAACGGGTTCCCCCAACTGCTGCTGCGGCCCCGCCCGGCCCTCCACCCCTACCGGCTGGCCGAGCGGAGGCTCTACCTCGCCTCCTCGGCCACGCCGCCGGGCCCCGGCGTCCACGGCATGTGCGGCTTCCACGCGGCGCAGGCCGCCCTCGCGGACCTCTGAACCGGCGCGGCTAGGGTCGGGCCCATGGCTGCACCGGATTGGGTCCCGCCCGTCGACGACCGTCACCGTCCGTACCGCATCGAGGAGTTCGCCCGGCTCGCCGAGCAGCGCACCGGCCGCACCCTCGTCGCCGATGGTGACGACCTGGCCACCTACGACGCGCTCTGGCAGTGGTCGGTGGAGGACCTGGAGGCCTTCTGGCAGGCCGTGGCCGCGTTCCTCGACCTCGACCTCGCCGGGACGGCACTCGCCGCGGAGCAGATGCCGGGGGCGGAGTGGTACCCCGACGCGACGGTGAACTACGCGGCCACCGCGCTGCGCAACCGCCCCGCGGGCGAGGTGGCGGTGCTCGGCCTGACCGAGGATCCCGATGCGGTGCGGCAGCTCACCTGGGGCGAGCTGCGCCAGCAGGTCGCCGGACTCGCTGCGACGCTGCGCGAGCTCGGCGTCCGGCCCGGTGACCGCGTGGTCGGATTCCTGCCCAACGCCCCCGAGACGGTCGTGGGCATGCTCGCCTCCGCCAGCCTCGGGGCCGTCTGGGCGGTCTGCGGGATGGACTACGCCGCCTCGGCCGCACTCGCCCGCTTCTCCCAGCTCGAGCCCACGGTCCTGCTGCACGGCCGCCGCTACCGGCACGGCGGCAAGGAGCACGACCGCAGCGACGTCGTCGACGCGCTCGGCTCGGAGCTGACCTCGCTGCAGGCGACGATCGAGATCGGCACGGACGCCTGGGACGCCGCGGTGGGGCGCGAGGCCGAGTTCGCCCCCGAGCCGGTGCCGTTCGGCACACCGTTGTGGGTGCTCTTCTCCTCGGGCACCACCGGCATGCCCAAGGGCATCGTGCACAGCCACGGCGGTGCGCTGCTGGAGCAGGCCAAGGTGGCCGCCCTGCACTTCGACCTCGGGCCGGGGGAGCGGCTGTTCTGGTACACCACGCCGTCGTGGATGATGTGGAACTTCGTCGTCGGAGGCCTGCTCACCGGAGCCTCGGTCGTCACCTACGACGGCAGTCCCGGCGCCCCGGCGGTCGACCAGCTCTGGGCCCTCGCCGCCCGCCACGACGTCAGCGTGCTCGGCATGAGCCCGGCGTACGTCGCGGCCTGCCAGAAGGCAGGCTCCGGCCCGGCCGACCACGACCTCACCCACCTGCGCCGCGTCGGCATCTCCGGGTCCACCTTCCCGGCCACGAGCCACCGCGAGCTGGCCGCGGACCTGCCGCCGAGCGTGCAGGTCGCCTCCATCAGCGGTGGCACCGACGTGGTCAGTGCCTTCGTCGGGCCGGCCCCGACGACGCCCGTCTGGGCCGGCGAGCTCTCGCGCCCCTGCCTGGGCGCGGCCGTCGACGCGTTCGACCCCAGTGGCGCCCCGGTGCGCGACGAGGTCGGCGAGCTCGTCATCACGCGCCCGATGCCCTCGATGCCGGTGAAGTTCTGGGCCGACCCCGACGGCGAGCGCTACCGCGACTCCTACTTCGACACCTACGACGGGATCTGGCGCCACGGTGACTGGATCACCCTCACCGGCCACGGCTCGGTGCAGATCCACGGCCGCTCCGACGCCACGCTCAACCGCAACGGCATCCGCATGGGCAGTGGCGACATCTACGAACCCGTCGAGGCCATGGAGGAGGTGCAGGAGGCCCTGGTGATCGGCCTCGAGCAGAGCGACGGCACCTACTGGATGCCGCTGTTCGTCGTCCTGACCGACGGCGTCGAGCTCGACGAAGGCCTGCGGGACCGGATCAACCAGGCGATCCGCACCCATGCCTCACCGCGCCACGTGCCCGACGACGTCATCGCGGCCCCGGGCGTGCCCCACACCCGGACCGGGAAGAAGCTGGAGGTGCCGATCAAGAAGCTCCTCGCCGGCAAGGACCTCAGCGGCGCGCTCGACCCGGGCAGCGTCGACGCGCCGGAGCTGTTGGACTGGTACGCCGAGGTGGCACGGGAGCGTCACGGCTGAGGACATAGGCTCACTGCGTGGATCCATGGGTGTTGCTGGCGATCTCGCTGTTGCTGGTCGCCGCGTGCGGACTCTTCGTCGCCGCGGAGTTCTCCTTCGTGACCGTCGACCGCGGCCAGGTGGAGGCAGCGGTCGCCAGCGGTGACCCCACCGCACAGGGCGTCGACCGCGCCCTCCGCAGCCTCTCGACACAGCTGTCCGGTGCCCAGGTCGGCATCACGGTGACCAACCTGGGGATCGGCTTCCTCGCCGAGCCGGCGTTCGCGGAGCTGCTCCGTCCGCTCCTCACCGACCTCGGCGTGGCGGCCGGTGCCGTCAGCCCGATCGCGGTCACCTCGGGCCTGGTCCTCAGCACCGTGCTCACGATGCTGATCGGGGAGCTGGTGCCCAAGAACGTCGCCATCGCGCTCCCCATGACCACGGCCCGGCTCACCCAGCTGCCGATGCGCTGGTTCACCGCGATCAACCGCATCCCGATCCGGTTCCTCAACGAGTCCGCCAACACCGTCGTCCGCCGGATGGGGATCGAGCCGCAGGAGGAGCTCCGTTCCGCGCGCAACTCCCGGGAGTTGGCCTCGCTGGTGCAGCGCTCGGCCGACGTCGGCACCCTCGACCCGGACACCGCCGAGCTGATGGAGCGCTCGGTGGAGTTCGGGACCCGCACGGCCAGCGAGATCATGACGCCGCGGGTGCACACCGAGACCTTGGAGGAGGGGGACCGCGCGGCCGCGGTCATCGCGTTGGCCCGCGAGACCGGTCACTCCCGGTTCCCGGTGCTGGACCATGACGACGCCGTCATCGGCACGGTGCACGTCAAGAACGCCGTCGCCCTGCCACACCACGAGCGCGCCACCACCAAGGTCAAGCACCTGATGGCCAAGCCGATCGTGGTGCCCGACACCCTCCGGCTCGACCCGCTGATGGCGCTGCTGAAGAAGGACGGCTTCCAGATGGCCATCGTGCTGGACGAGTACGGCGGCCACGCGGGCATCGTGACCATGGAGGACGTGGTCGAGGAGATCGTGGGCGACATCGCCGACGAGCACGACCGACGCGGGTCGCGCAGCCGCATGCGGCGCGACGGCACCTGGTCGCTCTCGGGCCTGCTGCGTCCCGACGAGGTCGAGGACCTCACCAGCGTGGCGCTGCCCGAGCACGAGGACTACGACACCCTGGCCGGGCTCGTCCTGCGCGAACTCGGCCGCGTGCCGGACGTCGGTGACGAGGTCGAGGTGGCGGTCCCGCTGGAGACCGAGGACGACCGGGAGGCCACCGGCGTGGCGACCCTCCGCGTCGAGCGCATGGACGGCCTGCGCATCGACCGGGTCGTGCTGCAGCTGACGGAGGGCGAGGACGATGAGTAGCACCGTCGCCCTGGCCGTCGCGGTCCTCCTCCTGGCGGCCAACGCCTTCTTCGTCGGTGCCGAGTTCGCCCTCATCTCGGCCCGGCGCAGCCAGATCGAGCCTCGCGCCGAGGCCGGATCGCGCGGCGCGCGGACCACGCTGCGGGCGATGGAACAGGTCTCGCAGATGATGGCCGGCGCCCAGCTGGGGATCACCGTGTGCTCGCTCGGCCTCGGTGCGGTGGGCGAGCCTGCCGTGGCCCACCTGATCGAACCCGGGCTGGATGCGCTCGGGGTCCCGCACGGCCTGGTGCACCCGATCGCCTTTGCCATCGCGCTGGTGATCGTCGTGTGCCTGCACGTGGTGCTGGGGGAGATGGTGCCCAAGAACATTGCCATCGCCGGGCCGGATCGTGCGGCGCTCGTGCTCGGCCCGGCGATGTTCACGATCGTCACCGTGCTGCGACCGGTGATCGTGACCATCAACGCCCTCGCCAACGGCATCCTCCGCCTGCTCGGGATCGAGCCCAAGGACGAGGTGAGCAGCAGCTTCACCCGCCAGGAGGTCGCGGCGCTGGTCGAGGAGTCGCACGGGGAGGGGCTCATCGCCGAGGACGAGTACGACCGCCTCTCCGGTGCGCTGACCTTCACCGAGAAGACCGTCGAGGCCGTCACCATCGCCCCCGAGGACCTGGCGACGCTGCCGCGCGGCGCCACGCTGCGCGAGGTCGAGGACCTGTGCGCCGCGACGGGATTCAGCCGCTTCCCGATCCTGGACGGCGGCAAGCTCATCGGCTACCTCCACATCAAGGACGTGCTCGAGGACGATCCCCGCCAGCGGGCCCGTCCGGTGACCGACCGCGGCGTACGGCCGTTCGCGTCGGTGCGGCTGGACACCCCGCTCCACGAGGTCCTCGAGGTGCTGCAGCGACGAGGTGCCCACCTCGCGCGGGTGGTGGACGACGCCGGCACCACGGTCGGTGTCGCCGCCCTCGAGGACGTCATCGAGGAACTGGTGGGCGAGATCCGTGACGCCGCGCATTCTGCCGACACGTGACCGCGGCGCTGCGCGGGGCCACCCCCCGGACAACTAGGCTGATCCCGTGGCCGGCCCGATGACTGACAGCACGCGCGTGCTCACCGTGCCGAACGTCCTGAGCGCGCTGCGCCTGGCTGGCGTCCCCCTGTTCCTGTGGCTCGTCCTCGGCCCCGAGGAGGACGGGTGGGCGCTCGCGGTGCTCATGGTCTCGGGGCTCACCGACTTCCTCGACGGGTGGCTCGCGCGTCGGCTGAACCAGACCTCGGTGGTCGGTGAGTTGCTCGACCCGATCGCCGACCGGCTCTACATCCTCGCCGTGGTGGTCGGCCTCGCCCTGCGCGACGTGATCCCGTGGTGGCTGGCCGCCTCGTTGCCGCTGCGGGACCTGCTGATGTGGGGGCTGGTGCCCCTGCTCCGCTCCCGTGGCTACAGCGCCCTCCCCGTCCACTTCCTCGGCAAGGCGGCGACGTTCAACCTCCTCTACGCCTTCCCGCTGCTGCTGCTCGGCGACGGCACCGGCACCGGGCCCGAGCTGGCCCGCGTCTTCGGCTGGGCCCTGGCGGTCTGGGGCATCGCGCTCTACTGGTGGGCCGGCGTGCTCTACGCCTGGCAGGTGCGCAAGCTGATGGCGGCCACGGAGCCACGTCGACTCCGGGAGGCGATGGCCGATGAGTGAGGCCCCGCCGACCCCGCGTGCGCTCACCCCGTTGCTGGACCTGGTCCGCGACGACGCGCTGGAGCGCGAGTACCACGAGGTCGCGACGCGCGGCGGCACCGTCGAGCCCGAGCGGCACCCGGCCGCGCGGGTGATCGCAGCGAGCGTGATCGCGGTCTTCGGCCTGCTGGTCACCCTCGCTGCGGTGCAGACCTCCCGCAACGCCGACGTCACCGAGGCCAGTCGCGCGCAGATCCTCGATCGCATCGAGAGCACCGACCGATCCCTGGACTCCGCCCAGGCCGCGTTGGCGGACCTGCAGGCCGCCAACGCCGCCGCGGAGAACAACCTCGTCGACCTGGGTGGCAGCCTCGCCGAGACCAGTGCCCGCTCCCGCACGCTCGGTGGGCAGACCGGGTCGACGGCGGTCACGGGGCCGGGCATCCGCATCACCTTCGAGCACCTGCCCTCGGCCGACCCCGCCACCGAGTGGGTGCGTGACTCCGACCTGGCAGCCCTGGTCAACGGACTCTGGGCCGCCGGTGCCGAGGCGATCTCGATCAACGGCCAGCGCATCAACGCACGGGGTGGCATCCGCAACGTGGGCAACAACGTCGAGATCAACAAACGGGTCGTCGGGTCGCCCTACACGGTGCTCGCGATCGGCAACCCGGACACCCTGGCCGCGAACCTGCTCGAGACCACCGGGGGCAACGAGTTCTTCGCCCTGGCCCAGCAGTTCGGTTGGAACCCCGAACCCCGCAACGCGCCGGAACTCCGCATCCCTGCCGCGCCGCTGGGGGGACAGGCACTAACGTCTGCGGAGCGTCTCGACGATGCACGGAGAGGGGAGGCGCAGTGATCGCGATTCTCGGGCTCCTGGTCGGCGTCGTCCTCGGCCTCGTGCTGCAACCCGACATCCCGCTCACCTTCGAGCGCTACCTGCCGATCGCGGTGGTCGCCGCGCTCGACGCGGTCTTCGGCGCGCTGCGTGCCTACCTGGACGGGATCTTCGACGACAAGGTGTTCGTCGTCTCCTTCCTGAGCAACGTGGTGATCGCGGCGGGCATCGTCTACCTCGGTGATCGCCTGGGCGTCGGCTCGCAGCTCTCGACCGGGGTCATCGTGGTGCTCGGCATCCGCATCTTCACCAACGTCGCTGCCATCCGGAGACACTTGTTCCATGCCTGAGCCGGAGGAGACCGAGGACCGTGCACCGGCACGGCCCGGACAGTCCCGCCTCTTCGCCGCCATCGCGCGTCCCTCGCGACGCCAGGCCGTGGTCGCCGTGCTGCTGGGGCTGCTCGGGTTCATGGCGGTCACCCAGGTCAGCGTGACCGCCAACGAGAACGACTACTCGGCTCTGCGGCAGCAGGAGCTGGTCGACGTCCTCGACGGCCTCGCCGGCGCCCGGCAGCGCGCCCAGGGCGAGATCGACCGGCTCGAGTCGACGCGGGAGGAGCTGCGCAGCTCCACGAACCAACGCCAGGCCGCGATCGACGCCGCCCGTGAGGAGATCGACAACCTCACGATGCTCGCCGGCCTCGTGCCCGTCACCGGACCCGGCATCCGCGCCACCATCACCGAGGAGGGCGAGGGGCGCGTCGACGTCGGTTCGCTCATCGACGTCATCCAGGAGCTGCGCACCAACGACGCCGAGGCCATCCAGGTCAACGGCACGGTCCGGGTGGTGGCCGACACGGCGATCACCGATGCGCCGGGCGGGTTCGAGCTCGACGGACAGCTGGTCGAGCCGCCGTACATCATCGAGGCGATCGGTGAGCCCTCCGCACTCGCCGGTGCCCTGGACACCCGGGTCGGCGCCGGCATCGGGCTCGTCGACGACGGCGCGCAGGTCGAGGTGGCCGAGCTGAACTCACTGGACATCACCGCGGTCCAGGAGCCCGAGGAGTCGCGGTGGGCAGAGCCCGCCGAGGGCCAGTAGCCTTCCCCCGGACAACCGACCAGCCGACGGAGGACCACGTGGACATCCCCAGCGACCTGAAGTACACCGACGAGCACGAGTGGGTGAAGTCACCGGGGGAGAGCGAGGGGTCGGTCCGCATCGGCATCACCGACTACGCCCAGGACGCGCTCGGCGACATCGTCTTCGTGTCACTGCCCGAGGCCGGCACCGAGCTCTCCGCGAGCGACGCCTGCGGCGAGCTGGAGTCCACCAAGTCGGTCAGCGACGTCTACGCCCCCCTGTCCGGCGAGGTCACCGCGGTCAATCCCGCCCTGGAGGACCAGCCGGAGCTGGTCAACACCGCGCCGTACGCCGAGGGCTGGCTGTTCGAGATGCGCCCCGCCTCCGCGGCCGATGTCGACGATCTGCTCGACGCCGACGTGTACCGGTCCCGCGTCGAGGAGTGAGGGGGTAAGGTCTCGTAGCGAGCCTCACCGTGAAGTTGAGGGTTCGGTGAGGCTCGGAGTCAGCACGTGGTCCCGACAGCGAGGAGTTGTGATGCCGTTCTGCACCGCCTGCGGCCGGCAGAACCCCGATGACGCACGGTTCTGTGCCCAGTGTGGGACGCGTCTGCTCACCGCCGACTCCGGCGCCATGGACAGCGACACGATGCAGATCGGTGTCGGTGACCGCCTGGAGACCGGCGACCGGCAACTGAGCGCGGTCGACGCCGCCGCGGTGGACGCGCTCCCGGTCGGCCACGCGCTCCTCGTCGTCCAGAAGGGCCCGGGAGCGGGCAGCCGCTTCCTGCTCGACCAGGACCAGGTGCAGGCGGGCCGCCATCCCAAGAGCGAGATCTTCCTCGACGACGTGACGGTCTCGCGGCGGCACGCGATCTTCGATCGCACGCCGGAGGGCTTCACGGTGAGCGACGTGGGCAGCCTCAACGGCACCTACGTCAACCGCGACCGGATCGAGAAGGTCGCCCTGCAGGACAGCGACGAGGTCCAGATCGGCAAGTACCGCCTGGTCTTCTACGCCGGACACGAGGGCGCCTGACGTGGGAGCCCCGCGACCCGATCGGGCCGGGCCGGCGGACGCACCCGCGCTGATGACGATCGGGCAGGTGCTCGAGCAGTTGCGCGCGGACCACCCGAGCGTCACGATCCCCAAGATCCGGTTCCTGGAGGACAAGGGGCTCATCAAGCCGCAGCGGACCCCGGCGGGCTACCGCAAGTTCTCCGAGGAGGACGTCGACCGGCTCCGCTACGTCTTGCGG
Source organism: Nocardioides panacisoli (assembly GCF_019448235.1). Lineage (NCBI taxonomy): Bacteria > Bacillati > Actinomycetota > Actinomycetes > Propionibacteriales > Nocardioidaceae > Nocardioides > Nocardioides panacisoli. The sequence continues at coordinate 1,093,322 of NZ_CP080409.1, read as the reverse complement.
ATGCAGCGTGACCACTACCTCCCGCTGAAGGTCATCGGCGAACACCTCGACGCGATCGACCGCGGGATGGAGCCGCCGCCGATCGAGCCGACCGTGCCGACCGTGCCGACCGTGGCACTCAGCGCCGACGGCCTCCCGGCCCCCGAGTCGTTCCGCCGCAGCGACAACCTGCGGATCTCGCGCAAGGAGCTGGTGAAGATCGCCGAGGTGCCCGAGGAGCTGCTGGACCAGCTCGAGGAGTTCGGCCTGGTCCGGCCCTTGACGACCGGGCACTACGACACCGATGCCCTCGTCATCGCCCAAGCTGCGCGGGACCTCGCCGACTTCGGGCTCGAACCCCGCCACCTCCGCGCCTTCAAGACCGCTGCGGATCGCGAGGTCGGTCTCGTCGAGCAGGTCGTGACGCCGGTGCGCCGCAGCCGTGACACCTCCGCCTCGGCCCGTGCCGAGGAGGCGGCGAGCGAGATGGCCGCGCTGGCGGTCCGGCTGCACGCCACCCTGGTCAAGACGGGCCTGCGTCGGCTCTGAGGCTGGGGGCTCCCACCCCTGCGGCCCGACACCCCTGCCGGAGTAGGGTGGAGGCGTGCGTGAGGTCGACGTCATGGGAGTACGGGTGGAGATGCCCTCCAACCAACCGATCGTGCTCCTGCGCGAGGTGACAGGCGATCGGTACCTGCCGATCTGGATCGGTGCCGCGGAGGCGACGGCGATCGCCTTCGCCCAGCAGGGTGTGGTGCCACCCCGGCCACTGACCCACGACCTGATGAAGGACATCCTCGCGGCCGTGGGCAGTGAGTTGGAGCAGGTCCAGATCGTCGACGTCCGTGACGGCGTCTTCTACGCGACGCTGGTCTTCGCCGACGGCGCCGAGGTGAGTGCGCGTCCCTCCGACTCCATCGCCCTGGCGCTGCGGATGGGCACCACGATCTACTGCGCCGACGGCGTCCTGGACGAGGCGGGGCTGGCGGTGCCGGCCGAGGAGGAGGACGAGGTCGAGCGGTTCCGGGAGTTCCTCGACCACGTCTCCCCGGAGGACTTCGAGTCGGACTGACCGACCGCGAGTCCCCTGACCCTCATCTGGAGGGTGAGAGTTGCGACACGCCGGGCGGGCCTCTTTGACGGGTGGCTCACATCGCCGTAGTTTGGTCATGACTTCGCTGTGGTGATGATTTCCCCGAGACGACACCCGTCACCGTCACCACGCAGCGGCGGAGGAACACCCGGAGGACGCCTGTGAACGAGCACCAGCAGGACTCGGCGAACCTCGACGCCGCCGACGCTGCCGAGGAGCAGGGCCTCCTCTTCACCGACGACGTCTCGCCGCTTCCCAGCGATGCCGGCTACCGCGGTCCCACGGCATGCAACGCCGCCGGGATCACCTACCGCCAACTGGACTACTGGGCACGCACCGGGCTCATCGAGCCGACCGTGCGCAACGCGTCGGGGAGCGGTTCCCAGCGCCTCTACAGCTTCCGGGACATCTTGATCCTCAAGGTCATCAAGCGACTGCTGGACACCGGTGTGTCGCTGCAGCAGATCCGCACCGCCGTCACCCACCTGCGCGAGCGCGGCACCGACGACCTGACCCAGGTCACGCTGATGAGCGACGGCGCCTCGGTCTACGAGTGCACCAGCAACGACGAGGTCATCGACCTGCTCCAGGGCGGCCAGGGCGTGTTCGGCATCGCCATCGGTGGCGTGTGGCGCGAGATCGAGGGCACGCTCTCGGAGCTTCCGAGCGAGCGTGCGGTCGCCGAGGGCGAGGACGTCCCCGGCGACGAGCTGGCGGCGCGCCGTGCCGCCCGCAGCGCCGGCTGAGCGACCCGCTGGTAGCCTGACGGGGCTGACGATCCCACGCGGGAGAGTCCTCCGGGCAGTGCGGCCCGGGGGCGCCGAAGGGGCAATTCCTCCCCGGAACCTCTCAGGCAGCCGGACCGCGTGGACCAGGCAACTCTGGAGCCGACGGCGGTGACAGAGGGGGAGGCTTCGTCCCCGTGATCCTGGAGCCCACCCGATGTCCGCACCCTTCACCCGCCGCCACCTCGGTCCCGACGAGTCCGACGTCGCCACCATGCTCGACCGGTTGGGGCACTCCTCGCTGGAGGAGCTGATGGACGCCGCGGTGCCCCGCCAGATCCGGGACCGCCGGCCCCTGGCGCTGCCGGCGCCCGCGAGCGAGGAGGATGCGGTCCGCGAGCTCACCGAGATCGCGGACCAGAACCGCCCCGGTGAATCGCTCATCGGGCTCGGGTACCACCCCTGCCACACTCCGGGCGTCATCCGGCGCAACGTCCTGGAGGACCCCAGCTGGTACACCGCCTACACGCCGTACCAGCCCGAGATCTCCCAGGGGCGCCTGGAGGCCCTGCTCAACTTCCAGACCATGGTCGCCGACCTCACCGGCCTGCCCACGGCCGGCGCGTCGCTGCTCGACGAGGGCACCGCGGCCGCCGAGGCGCTGGTGCTCGCGCACCGGGCCAACCGCAAGGCCGCCGGCCCGTTCGTCATCGACGCCGACGCGCTGCCCCAGACCATCGACGTGGTGCGCACCCGCGCGGCCGCACTCGGGCTCGAGGTGTGCGTGGCCGACCTCGCCGCGGGGCTGCCGGACGGCGACGTCGCCGGTGTGCTCGTGCAGTACCCCGGGGCCTCGGGACGGGTGAGCGACCCGCGCGCCGTGATCGAGGCGGTCCACGAGCGGGGTGGCCTGGCCGTCGTGGCCGCCGACCTGCTCGCGCTGACGCTGCTCGAGGCGCCGGGCGCGATGGGCGCCGACGTCGTCGTGGGGTCGGCGCAGCGCTTCGGCGTCCCGCTGTTCTACGGCGGCCCGCACGCCGGCTTCATGAGCGTGCGCTCCGGACTCGAGCGGCAGCTGCCCGGTCGCCTCGTCGGGGTGTCGGTCGACGCGGAGGGCCAACCCGCCGTACGACTGGCCCTGCAGACCCGTGAGCAGCACATCCGGCGCGATCGGGCGACGTCGAACATCTGCACCGCACAGGTGCTGCTCGCGGTGATCGCCGGTCTGTACGCGGCCTACCACGGACCGGACGGCCTGCGCGCGATCGCACAGCGCACGCACGACCTGGCTGCCCGAGCAGCGGCCTCGCTGCGGGCTGCTGGCCTGACGGTCCCCGAGGACGGCTTCTTCGACACCTTCTGCGTGGCGGTGCCGGGTCGTGCCGACGAGGTCGTCGCCGCCGCACGGGAGCGGGGCCTGCAGGTCCGGCGCGTCGACGCCGACACCGTGGGCCTGTCCTTCTCCGAGGTCAGCACCGTCGAGACCGTGCGCGCGGTCGAGGCGGCCTTCGGTGCGTCCCCGGCGCCGGAGGGGGCGCCCCGTGCCCTGCCGACGGCGCTGGAGCGCACCACGCCGTACCTCACCCACCCGGTCTTCACCAGTCACCACAGCGAGACCTCGATGCTGCGTTACGTCACCCGGCTGGCTGCGCGCGACTACGCGTTGGACCGCGGCATGATCCCGCTCGGCTCCTGCACGATGAAGCTCAACGCCACCGCCGAGATGGAGCCCATCGGGCTCCCGGGCTTCGCGAACCTGCACCCCTTCGCCCCTGCCGAGGACGCGGGCGGCTACCGCCGGCTGATCGAGGAGCTGGAGGGGTGGCTCGCCGAGGTGACCGGCTACGACCGGGTCTCGGTCCAGCCCAACGCCGGCGCGCAGGGGGAGTACGCCGGGATGCTGGCGATCCGCAGGTACCACGACGCGCGGGGCGAGGGCCAGCGCGACGTGTGCCTCATCCCGTCCTCCGCCCACGGCACCAACCCAGCCTCGGCCGTGCTGGCCGGGATGCGGGTGGTCGTCGTGAAGGCCGACGAGCACGGTGCCGTCGACCTGGACGACCTCCGGGCCAAGTGTGCCGAGCACGCGGACACGCTCGCGGCGATCATGATCACCTACCCCTCGACCCACGGCGTCTACGAGGAGACGGTGACCGAGCTGTGCGAGGTCGTCCACCAGCACGGCGGCCAGGTCTACATCGACGGCGCGAACTTCAACGCGCTGCTCGGACACGCGCGCCCGGGTGAGTTCGGCGGCGACGTGTCCCACCTCAACCTGCACAAGACCTTCTGCATCCCGCACGGCGGGGGAGGGCCGGGCGTCGGCCCGGTCGCGGTGCGGGAGCACCTCGCCCCCCACCTCCCGACCCACCCGCTGCACCCCGACGTCGAGCGGCGCGAGGGGCTCGGCGCGATCAGCGCCGCTCCCTACGGCTCCGCCGGCATCCTGCCGATCTCCTGGGCCTACGTGCGGATGATGGGCGCCGAGGGGCTCGCGCGGGCGACCGCGGTCGCGGTGCTGTCGGCGAACTATCTCGCGGCCCGGCTCGGCGAGCACTACCCGGTGCTGTACCGCGGCGACTCCGACCTCGTCGCGCACGAGTGCATCCTGGACCTGCGCGAGATCACCAAGCGCACCGGCGTGAGCGTCGACGACGTCGCGAAGCGGCTCATCGACTACGGCTTCCACGCCCCGACGATGAGCTTCCCCGTCGCGGGCACGTTCATGGTCGAGCCGACCGAGTCCGAGGACCTGGCCGAGCTCGACCGGTTCTGCGAGGCGATGATCGCGATCAAGGCCGAGATCGACCGGGTCGCGGACGGCGAGTGGGACCTCGCGGAGTCACCGCTGCGGCACGCGCCGCACACCGGTCGGGCCCTGGTCGGGCCGTGGGACCGTCCCTACGACCGCGAGCTCGGCGCCTACCCCAGCGGCGTGGACCCGGACAAGTACTGGCCACCGGTCGCCCGGATCGACCAGGCACACGGCGACCGGAACCTGGTCTGCTCCTGCCCGCCGGTGGAGGAGTACGCCTGACCGGACCCGCGCGGGCCTCAGCCCGCGGCGGAGTCGGGGTCCTCGACCACCTCGGCGTCGACGGTGTCGGCGGTGGTCCCGAGGCCGAGGTCCAGCTCGGGTCGGTCGAGGTCGGCCAGCGCCTCGAAGTCGCCGCTGGTCAGTGCCCGCGGCGCGGCATCGATGGTCTGGGGCGTCGGCAGCAGCGCGGACTCGTCGGTCCGGTCGAGCTTGCGGGCGGTGACCATGACCCGCGACTCCAGTGAGTTCGCGAAGGAGTTGTAGCTGTTGACCGTGCGCTCGAGCGAGCGCCGCAGCTTCTCCGCGTGCTCGGCCAGGGTGCCCAGACGGCGGTAGAGCTGCCGGCCGAGGTCGAAGACCTCCTGTGCATCCTCGGTCAGCGCCTCCTGGCGCCAGGTGAAGGCGACCGTCTTGAGGATCGCCCACAGGTTCGCCGGGGTCGCCAGCACGATCCCCTTGCCGAAGGAGTAGTCCAGCAGCGAGGGGTCCGTCTCCAGTGCGACCGAGAGCAGCTGGTCGTTGGGGATGAAGGCCACCGTGAACTCCGGGCTGACCGCCAGCCCGCTCCAGTAGCTCTTCTGCGACAGCGCGTCGACGTGGCGGCGCACCTGCTTGGCGTGCTCGCCCAGCAGGCGCTGGCGCTCCTCGGGGTCGATGCCGGAGCGGTGGGCGTCGATGAAGGAGCTGTAGGGCACCTTGGCGTCCACGGCCATCTGCTTGCCGCCCGGCAGGTTGACCACCATGTCGGGACGTCGCGCCCCGGAGTCAGCCTCGATCGAGGCCTGCAGGTCGAAGTCCACCCGCTGGAGCAGACCGGCGGTCTCCACCAGCGTCCGCAGCTGCGTCTCGCCCCACACGCCCCGGACGGCGTTGTTGGACAGGGCCGAGGCGAGCGTCTCGGCAGCGCGCTTGGACTCGGCCACCGAGCTCTGCGTGTGGCGCAGCTGCTCGGCCAGCGCGCCGTGCTGCTCGGACCGCTGCTGCTCCAGCTCCTCCACGCGTCGCTGCATGGCCTGCAACTGCTGCGCCACCGGGGTGAGCGTCTTGAGGACCTGCGTGTGGCCGGCCTCGGACCGCTCGCGCTCGGCGGCGGCCTCCCGGCGCTGGGTGGCGTCCTGGTCGTACTGCTCGCGTGCGGCCGCCAGCGCGGCCCGGAGCTCCTCGACGGAGGCCGTGGCGGCGGCGAGCCGGGCGGCGACCTCGGCACGCGCCTGCTCCTCCTCGCGACGCACCTCGGTGACGACGGCGTCCTGACGGGCCTGGAGCTCGTCCGCCGAGGGCGGGCGAGGAGCGGTTGCGTGACGGGCCGACCACCCCACGGCGACACCGGCGAGCAGGCCCACGAGCAACAGCAAGATCTCCATGGCGCCAGTCAAACAGCGGGAGCCGACACAACCCGGCTGCCCACGCCGGGGGAGCGGACCGTCACGGCGTGACGGACGCCTCCTCGACCGTCACGGTCGTGTTGGGCGCACCGTCGGTGGGCGGGTTCGAGCCGTCCTTCGCGACGTCGGCGACCGCACGGATCGTGGCGCGGTCGACGGTGCCGAAGACGGTGTAGTCCGGCGGCAGCGCGGAGTCGTCGTAGACGATGAAGAACTGCGAGCCGCCGGAGTCGGGCATGCTGGTCTTGGCCATCGCCAGCGTGCCGGCGGGATAGGTCTCCTCGCCGGTCAGCTCATCGGGGATCGTGTAGCCGGGACCGCCGGCGCCGCTGCCCGTCGGGTCACCGCACTGCAGCACCTTCAGGCCGGCCTGGCCGCCCGAGGCCTTGTAGTCGGTGAGCCGGTGGCACTGGGTGCCGTCGAAGTAGTCCTGTTCGACCAGCGAGACGAAGGAGTTGACGGTGCACGGGGTGCCCTCCGCGTCGAGGGTGAGACCGAACTCCCCGACCGACGTGGTCAGGGTGGCGGCGACGTCCCCGGACACGGACGGCTCCTCGGGCGGCGGCTCGACGCCCTCGACGGCAGGGTCGCCGGCCGTCGGGTACTCGCAGGCGCCGCCCTGCGTGGCGTCGTCACCCGCATCCGTGTCCGTGGTCGGTGACTCGCTGGTGGGGTCGGCAGCGCTCGCGGGGTCGCTGGCCTCCGGTTGGGCGTCGTCACCACAGGCGGCCAGCAGGAGCGCGGCGGAGGCGAGCAGGGCGGCCAGGGTGCGGGGGAGCGCGGTCGACATGGCGCACATCGTAGGCAACCGACGATGTGAGCCACGCGACAGTGCCGGACCGGGCAGGTGTGATTAGGTAATGCAGCCCTAAGTTAGGTTACCCTCATCAGCATGTCTCGGAAGGCTCCCGTGTCAGACCATCGCCATCTCTTCCATCCCGACAACGCGGCCCACTATGCCAGCGCCATGTCGGAGGCCCTGCGCACCGTCATCGACCAGCTGGGAGCGGTGAACGGCCCCGTCTCGGGCCTGACGCCCTCCCAGGCGGCTCCGCCGGTGGGGGAGGTGGACCTCGACCACCCGCTGGGGTCCACGGCCGCCGCGGTGGAGGAGGTGACCCGGCTGTGGATGCGCGACGCCGTCTGGTTCCACGAGCCGCGGTACGCCGCGCACCTCAACTGTCCGATCGTGATCCCGGCGCTGGCCGCCGAGGTGCTCCTCACGGCGGTCAACAGCTCCCTGGACACCTTCGACCAGAGCGTCGGCGGGACCTTCATCGAGCGCCACCTCATCGACTGGACCGCCGCGCGGATCGGCTTCGAGGGCGCCCACGCCGCGGGTGACGGCCCCGTGGCGGACGGCGTCTTCACCAGCGGTGGCTCCCAGTCCAACCTGCAGGCACTGGTGTGCGCCCGGGGCCGTGCCGAGCGGCGGGGGGTGACCGCCGACCGGATGCGGATCCTCGCCTCCGGTGACGGCCACTTCTCGGTGCAGAAGTCGGCACGGCTGATGGGGTTGCCCGACGCCGCGGTGGTCCCGGTGCCGGTGGACCACGACCGACGCATGGACGTCGTGGAGCTCGGCCGCCTGCTGCAGCGGCTCCACGAGCAGGGCGAGGTGCCGATCGCGGTGGTGGCGACTGCGGGGACGACGGACTTCGGTGCGATCGACGACCTGCGCTCCATCGGCGCGCTGTGCCGCGCCGCCGAGACCTGGTGCCACGTCGATGCGGCGTACGGCGGCGGCCTGCTCACCTCGGCCCGTCACCGCCACCGCCTGGCCGGCATCGAGCTGGCCGACTCGGTCACCGTCGACTACCACAAGACGTTCTTCCAGCCGGTGTCCTCCAGTGCCGTCCTCGTGCGCGACCGCGACGACCTCGCCGCGGTGAGCTGGCACGCGGACTACCTCAACCCGGCGGACTCCGATCGTCCCAACCAGGTCGACAAGAGCCTGCAGACCACGCGCCGCTTCGACGCGCTGAAGCTCTGGCTCACCCTGCGGACGATGGGGGCCGACACGATCGGCGAGTACCTCGACGCGGTGATCGCGCTGACCGGGCAGCTCCACGAGGCGGTGCGCGACCTCGCCGACGTGGAGGTCGCTGCTCCGCCGCAGCTGAGCACGCTGGTGTTCCGCTACGCACCACCGGGCCTGGGGGAGGAGGCGACCGGTGAGCTGAACCGGCGGATCCGGTCGGTGCTCTTCCACCGCGGCAGCGCCGTCGTCGCGGCCACCCGGGTCGACGGCCGCCAGTTCCTGAAGATGACCCTGCTCAACCCCAAGGCCACCTTCGACGACCTGATCGGGATCATCGACGAGGTCCGCGTGGTGGGGGAGGACCTCCACAGCCGGGACGGCAACGCCGTCGGTGTGGGAGGTGCCCGATGACCACGACCCACGACTTCGTCGCCATCGGTCTCGGCCCGTTCAACCTGGGCCTCGCGTGCCTGACCGAGCCCGTGGACGGCCTCGACGGCGTCTTCCTGGAGGCCCGCGACCACTTCGACTGGCACCCCGGGATGATGCTGCCGGAGGCCACCCTCCAGGTGCCGTTCCTCGCCGACCTGGTGACGATGGCCGACCCGACGTCGCCGTACTCGTTCCTCAACTACCTCAAGGAGACCGGGCGGCTGTACTCCTTCTACATCCGGGAGTCGTTCTACCCGTTGCGGCGCGAGTACAACCAGTACTGCCAGTGGGCCGCGTCACGGCTCGCCACCGTCCGCTTCGGCCGGCCGGTCGTGCGCGTCGAGCACGACGGGAGCACCTACGTCGTCACCTCGGCCACGGGGGAGGTGTTCCGTGGCCGGCGCCTCGTCCTGGGCACCGGCACGACGCCCCACGTGCCCGACGCCCTCACCGGGGTATTGGACGACGACGCCGTCGTCCACTCGGCGTCCTACCTCGACCACAGGGCCACGCTGCAGCAGTGCGACTCCATCGCGGTCGTGGGCAGCGGCCAGTCCGCCGCCGAGGTGTACGCCGACCTGCTGGGTGGGATCGACGAGTGCGACTACCAGCTGACCTGGCTGACGCGCTCGCCGCGGTTCTTCCCGATGGAGTACACCAAGCTCACCCTGGAGATGACCTCCCCGGAGTACACCCGTTACTTCCAGGGCCTCGACCCGACCACGCGGCGCGAGCTGCTGCGCGACCAGCGCAGCCTGTACAAGGGCATCAGTGCCGACACCGTGGACGAGATCTTCGACCAGCTCTACGCCCGCGACGTCTCCGGTGGCACCGACACCACGTTGCTCACGGCGACGGAGGTCGTCGGGGCTCGGCGCGACGGCGACCGGATCCGGCTCGACCTGCACCACGTCGAGGCCGACCGGGACTTCGAGATCTCCGCCGAGGCGCTCGTGCTCGCCACGGGCTACCGCGCGGAGGTGCCGGCGTTCCTCACCCCGATCAGCGACCGCATCCGCTGGGACGCTGAGGGCCGCTACCGGGTGAGCGAGGGGTACGCCGTCGACCACGGCGGCGAGGAGGTCTACGTCCAGAACGGTGAGGAGCACACGCACGGCTTCGTGGCGCCGGACCTGGGCATGGGCGCCTTCCGCAACTCGGTGATCATCAACCAGCTGGCGGGTCGCGAGGTCTACCGGGTCGAGGAGCGCATCGCGTTCCAGGAGTTCGGGGTCCCCGAGCGCTTCCGCACCGATGCTGGGGACCGCGCCACGGTGGAGGTGGGCCGATGAGCCGCTTCACCCTGGAACCGGTCGACGTCGACCGTGACACCGCGCTGCTGCACCGCTGGCTGACCCACCCGCGATCGGCCTTCTGGATGATGCAGGACTGGTCGGCGGCCGACGTGCACGCCGAGCAGTCCGCCATCCGCGACGACCCCCACCAGCACGCCTGGCTGGGTCGCGACCGTGGCCGGCCGGCCTTCCTGGTCGAGACCTACGACCCGGCGCACTCACCGCTGGCCGACCTTCCCGAGCTGCGGACGGGCGACCTCGGCATGCACGTGCTCGTCGCACCGCCGGAGGGGGAGCCCGAGCGGGGCTACACCAGCGAGGTGTTCCGCGCCGTCATGGAGTTCTGCTTCGCCGACACCTCCGTGCGACGCGTCGTGGTCGAACCCGACGCCGACAACCGACCGATCCGGGCCAAGAACGTGGCCGCGGGCTTCGTCGAGGTCCGCGAGGTGGCCCTGCCGGACAAGACCGCGATGCTCTCCACCTGCACCCGGGAGGACTTCGCCGACGCCGCGGCCGTCGACCATCTCACGCCGTACGCCCTGGAGCAGGCGCAGCGGCACCTGGTCGCCAAGGCGATCGCCGAGTACGCCCACGAGCGCCTCATCGCGCCCACCCCCGTCGGCGACGGGACCTTCGTGCTGCAGACCAGCCGGGCGGAGTACGAGTTCACCGCGCGGCAGCACGCGTTGGAGCACTGGGTCGTCGACGCCGCCTCGCTCGTCCGACGGGTCCGCGGGGAGGAGTCCCCGCTGGACGCCCAGGCGCTGGTCGCGGAGCTCGCCCCGACGCTCGGCATCCCCGACCAGCTGCTGCCGGTCTACCTCGAGGAGATCGCGGCCACGCTCGCCGCCGCGGCGTGGAAGCACACCCGCTCCACCCGCACCACCGCCGACCTCGTCGCCGCGGTCGGACCGGCCGCCGACACCGCCGTCGGATTCCAGGTCGTCGAGTCGTCGATGACCGAGGGACACCCGGCGTTCGTGGCCAACAACGGGCGCATCGGGTTCGGCGTCGACGACTACCACCGCTACGCCCCGGAGACCGCCGCACCGGTGCACCTGGAGTGGCTCGCCGTACGTCGCAGCCTGGGTCACCTGACCACCGGTGACGGCGTCGCGGAGGACGACCTGGTCGAGGCCGAGCTGGGTGCTGCCCGGGTCGAGCAGTTCCGACGCCGGCTCGAGGCGCTCGGGCTGCCTCCGCAGGAGTACCGCTTCCTGCCGGTGCACCCCTGGCAGTGGCGCGACAAGCTGGCCATCAGCTTCGCCCCCGACGTGGCCCGCCGCGACCTGGTCCACCTGGGTCGCGGCGAGGACGAGCACCAGGCGCAGCAGTCGATCCGCACCTTCTTCAACGCGACGCGGCCGACCCGGCACTACGTGAAGGTCGCCCTGTCCATCCAGAACATGGGGTTCATGCGTGGCCTGTCACCGGCCTACATGGAGGCGACGCCGGCCATCAACGACTGGGTCGCCGCGACGGTGCACGACGACCCCGTGCTGCGGGAGCTGGGGGTGGACGTGCTGCGGGAGGTCGCCGCGGGCGGCTACACCGGGGACGCCTTCCACGCCCACGGCCAGCGGTCGGCCCACCAGAAGATGCTGGCGGCGCTGTGGCGCGAGAGCCCCGTCGCCAAGGTGGCACCGGAGGAGGGACTCGCCACGATGGCGTCGCTGCTCCACCGCGACCGCCACGGCTCCGCGTTCGCGACGGGGCTGGTGAAGGCCTCCCCGCTCAGCGCCCAGGACTGGGTCCGCACCTACCTGCGGGCATACCTGGTCCCGCTCGTGCACTGCCTCTACGCCTACGACCTCGCGTTCATGCCCCACGGTGAGAACCTGGTCATGGTGCTGCGCGACCACGTGCCGGTGCGGATGTTCCTCAAGGACATCGGGGAGGAGGTGGCGGTCATGGGTGACCTGCCGCTGCCCGCCGAGGTGGAGCGGATCCGGGCCGACGTGCCCGAGGAGATGCGTCCGCTCGCGATCCACACCGACGTGCTCGACGGCTTCCTGCGCCACCTCGCGGCCATCCTCGACGAGGACGGCGTGCTGCCGGCGACCGAGTTCTGGGCCATCGCCCGGACCCTGGTCCGCGAGCACGCCGAGCAGCACCCCGAGCTCGCCGACGCCGCGGCGCGCTACGACCTGTTCGCCCCGAGGTTCCGGCACAGCTGCCTCAACCGACTGCAGCTGCGCAACACCCTGGAGATGGTCGACATCACCGACCAGGCCGACTCCCTCCTCTTCGCCGGCACGCTCGCCAACCCGCTCGCATGATCACCCGCAACGAGCACGGCATCCCGTGGATCCGCGCCGACTCCCTGACCGCGGTGGCCCGGGAGCAGGGGCGAGCGATCGCCCGCGACCGGGCGTGGCAGCTGGACCTCGAACGGCGGCGCGGCGAGGGACGCGTCGCGGAGCTGCTCGGGCCGGCGGCCGTGGAGTGGGACACCTTCGCCCGCCGTGCCGCGCTGGCCGACACCGCCCGACGGGCCCACGACGGACTGGCCGAGGAGCCGCAGGCCTTCGTGGCGGCGTACGCCGAGGGCGTCAACGACGCGATCGCCGAGGGCGTCGTGGCCCCGGAGCTCGATGCGCTCGGCGTCGCCCCGGGCACGTGGCAGCCCTGGACGCCGCTGGCGGTCTTCTGGGTGCAGCACGTGATGTTCGGCTCCTTCCCCAGCAAGCTCTGGCGCCACCACGTGCGCAGCGTGGTCGGCGACGACCCGTTGCGGCTGCTCCGGCACGAGGGCCTCCTGGGTGGCAGCAATGCCTTCGTGCTCGGTGGTGGGCGCACGGCGACGGGGATGCCGTTGGTCGCCGGTGACCCGCACCGGGTGATCGAGGACCCGGGGATCTACGCCCAGGTGCGGCTGACCTGCACCGACCCCGATGACGCCTTCGACGTGGTGGGTCTCGCCTTCGCCGGGGTGCCGGGCGTCCAGCACTTCGGTCATGCCGGCGACGTCGCGTGGGCCATCACCAATGCGGTCGCCGACACCCACGACCTCTACGTCGAGGCTGGAGAACCCATGCGGGAGCACGCGGAGGAGATCGCAGTGGCCGGTGCCGCCCCGGTGCGGATCACGGTGGCCCGCACGGACCGGGGCCCGATCGTGGTCGACCGTCGCGGGGAGCGACTGAGCCTGCGGACACCCGCGGACGTCCTCGGGGACCTGGGGGCCGCTGCCTTCCCCGCCCTGCTGCGCGCCCGGAGCGTGGCCGACGTCGAGTCCGCCTTCGCCGCCTGGGTCGACCCCGTCAACAACGTCCTCGCCGCGGACCGCTCGGGCGGTGCCGCGCACTTCGTGGCGGGCCGGGTCCCCGACCGCGGGAGGTCGCTGCGACGGGCGCCGCGAGCGGGGGAGGGCGGCCACGGCTGGCACGGTTGGGTGGACACGCTCCCGCACCGGACCGTCGGACCGGAGGAGGCGGCCGTCACCGCGAACCAACGCTCCGGGCCGGGGTACGAGGTGCTGGGTGAGGAGTTCGCACCGCCCTTCCGCGCCGACCGGATCGAGGCCCTGCTGCGCGCCGGTACCCACACCGCGGCGGGCGCTGCGGCCGTGCTCGGCGACGTGCGACAGAACGCGGCCGACCGGCTCCTCGAGCTCGTCGGCGACCTCACCGCGCTGCCGGCGGAGGCCATGCTGCTGCGCCGGCGGCTGCTGGACTGGAACCGTCAGATGACCGCCGTCAGCCGGGACGCGGCGGCGTACGTCGCGCTCCGCGAGGCCGTCGTGCGCCGGGTGTGCGAGGCGCCGGCGCTGGCCGGCCTGGCGGGCGGGTCGCCCTACGGGCAGATGTACGCCGCGTGGTTCGACCTCGCCGGCCGCGTGCAGCTCGCGTTGCCCACGATCCTGGCGGCGGAGCGGCCCTTCGGGCTGGACCTGCCCGCAGTGGTGCGCGACGCCGTCGTCGAGGTCGCCGAGGACGTCCCGCCGCCCCCGTGGGGTGAGCGCCACCGGTTCCATGCCCTCCATGGCACGGCGCAGGTCGGGTTGGAGGGTCCTCCGGGACCGGCGACTCCGATGCCGGGGGACACCGAGTGCGTGCTCGCCGCGGCCTCCGCCCCCGGGAGCGGAGTGACCGCGCGCGGACCGGTGGCCCGCTACGTGTGGGACCTCGCGGACCGTGACCGCAGCCGTTGGGCGGTCCCGCTCGGTGCCAGCGGCCTGCGAGCAGACCCGCACCATGCCGACCAGCACGACACCTGGGCCGCGGGCGGGACCTTCCCGATCACCTGGCCCGACACCGAGGAGGAGCCATGAGCACCATCCGGATGCGCGAGGTCGACCCCGAGGCCGACGCCGACCTGCTCCACGCCTGGGTGACGGCCGACCGCGCCCGCTTCTGGGGCATGCAGGAGGAGACGCGCGACGGCGTTCGCGACATCTACACCTACATCGGGTCCCAGCCGCACCTCTCCGCCCACTTCCTCGAGGTGGCGGGAGAGGACCGGCCGCTGGCGCTGCTGCAGACCTACGACCCCGCCGTGGAGGAGATCGGCCGGTTCTACGACCGGCGCCCCGGGGACCTCGGCATCCACGCCCTGCTGCCCGACGACCCGGCGCGGTCGGGACGCACGCCGGAGCTGGTGGCCTTCGCCATGGAGGCACTCTTCGCACGCGACGGCGTACGCCGCATCGTGCTGGAGCCGGACGTCGCCAACGAGAAGTCGGTCGCTCTCGCCGAGGCGCTCGGTGCCGAGCGGGGACCACGCACGCGCGTGGTGACGTCGTACCTGGACAAGGAGGCCCAGTTCTTCTTCCTCACCCTCGAGGCGTGGCGGGCGACGGCGGAGCGCTGGGCGACGGGCGGACCGTCAACGTCTGGTTGACCACGCCGAAGGGACCCTCGAGGTCGTGCAGCACGCTGCTGGTGAGCCCGAGCCCGTCGGCGCCGAAGGTCACGGTGGTGTCGAAACCCAGCCAGCCCGGCGTGGGCACGCGATGGAGGTGCGCGGTCAGGTCGAGGTTGGGGAAGGCCACGACGGCCGGGTTCTCGCGCACCGTCATGCCGTTGGCGATGTCGAACAGGCCCGCCACCCGCGCGACGGGCGACACGTCGCCGTCCACGAGGGGCACCTCGGTGCGCGCCCAGTAGGTCGCGCGCCCCGGCGCCACCTGGGCGCGGCGCACCTCGATGGAGGCGATGAAGCCACCGGGCCAGACGGTGGTCGGGTCCCAGGGCGCCATCGCGTCCGGACCGGGCAGGGGGGTGGGGTCGGGGCCGGCGACCGCCGTGGTGTCGCGCGGTTGGAGCAACCACGCCCGGAGCACCAGCACGTCGCGACCGGCGTGCGCCATCCTCGCCTCGACCAGCTCGATGCTGCGTCCCGGGCGGACGGTCCGGACGCTGGTCTCCACGGGCGCCACGGGCACGGGGCCGAGGATGTCGAAGCCGAGCCGTCCGAGCACGAGGTCGTCGCGTCCGCGGGCCCGTCGGTCCTCCTCGACCAGGTGGGTGAGCAGCCCCATCGCGGGGGCGATGTGCTGCTCGTCGACCTGCCAGGCGCCACCGGTGGCGGTGGTCGCGGTGAAGGCGTGGTCACCGGTGCGCTCGAAGTAGGCCATGCCTGATTGATACGCCATGCCGAGCGTTCGCCGCGAGGCGGGGGAGCCCGGCGCGGAGCAGTACGTGAAAAGTTTCACAAAGTGTCGGATCGGGCGTTCCGGCGACGTAGGTTTTCAGGCGTGATCAGCCCGGACCTCCTCAGTCTCGTCGCCGAACCGGGCGGGTTGCTGCCCGCCCGTCAGCAGATGGCGTTGTCGTTGGGATCGCACATCGTGCTGGCCTGCTTCGGCGTCGCCTTCCCGGCCATGATCTTCGTGATGCACCTGCGGGGAGTGCGTCACGACGACGAGCGCGCGCTGCGCCTGGCCCAGCGGTGGGCGAAGGCCTCGGCCGTGCTGTTCGCGGTGGGGGCGGTCTCCGGCACGGTGCTCAGCTTCGAGATGGGGCTGCTGTGGCCGGGCCTGATGGGCACCTACGGCGACGTCCTCGGCCTCCCGTTCGCCTTCGAGGGCCTCGCGTTCTTCATCGAGGCGATCTTCATCGGGATCTACCTCTACGGCTGGGGGCGGATGCCCGCCCGCCAGCACCTCCTGATGTTGGTCCCGATGGCGATCGCCGGCGTGGTCGGCACCTACTGCGTGCTCGCGGTCAACGCCTGGATGAACGTTCCCGTCGGGTTCCGACTCGTCGACGGGGAGGTCACCGACGTCGACCCCTGGGCCGTGCTGTTCAACTCCCAGGCACTGATGCAGATGCTCCACATGTGGCTCGCGGCCTACATGGTGGCCGGCTTCTGCGTCGCCGGTGTGTACGCCGTCGGCATGCTCCGCGGGCGCCGCGACGAGCACCACCGGCTCGGTTTCGTCGTCCCGTTCGCCTTCGCCACCGTGGCGGCGCTGGCCCAACCCTTCGTCGGCCACCTGCTCGGCGACGGCCTCGCGGAGCGCCAGCCGGCGAAGCTGGCGGCCTTCGAGCTCGCCGAGACCACCGAGAGCCCCTCGCCGCTGCGGATCGGCGGGATCTACGTCGACGGCGAGGTGCGGGGCTCGATCGACGTACCCGTGCTCGGCTCGGTGCTGGCCAACAACTCCCTCTCCGAGCCGGTGCCCGGGTGGGACACGATCCCTGAGGAGGACCGGCCGCCGATCAACCTGACCCACCTCTCCTTCCAGGCGATGGTGGGCATCGGCTCGCTGCTCGCCGGCGGGGTGGCGCTCTACTGGGTGCTGCGCTGGCGCGGTCGCGACCTGTTGCGGCACCGCTGGTTCCTGCGGGCGGTCGCAGTGTCGGGCCCGCTCGCCGTGGTGGCGATGGAGGCCGGATGGATCGCCACCGAGGTCGGACGTCAGCCGTGGATCGTCTACGGCGTCATGCGCACCTCCGAGGCCGCCGGCGACAACTCCGGCCTGTGGTGGCTGCTGGGGGCGACGACCGCGCTCTACACCGCGATGGGAGTCGGCGCCGCGGTCGTGCTGCGCTCGATGGCCCGACGGTGGCGCGAGGGCGAGGAGTCACTGCCCTCGCCCTACGGCCCGGACCGCGTTGATGCGGAGGGCGCACGATGAGCCTCGAGGTCGCGGTCGCCGCGGCGCTCTTCGTCGGCGTCGTCGCCTATGCCGTCCTCGGGGGAGCGGACTTCGGGTCCGGCTTCTTCGACCTCATCGCCGGCGGTGACCGCTCCGGCGCCCGCGTCCGGACGCTGGTCGACCACAGCATCGGTCCGGTGTGGGAGGCCAACCACGTGTGGCTGATCTACGTCCTGGTGACGTGGTGGACCGGCTTCCCGGAGTCCTTCGCCGCGGCGATGGACGCCCTCATCCTCCCGCTGCTGTTCGCGTTGCTCGGCATCGTGCTGCGGGGTGCCAGCTTCGCCTTCCGCAAGTACGCCGAGACGCTGGGCCAGGCGCGCCTCTTCGGCGTTGTGTTCGCGACCTCGTCGGTGATCACACCGTTCTTCCTCGGCACGGTGGCCGGCGGGATCGCCTCGGGCCGCGTGCCGGCCACGGGACGCGAGGACCTGTGGAGCGCGTGGGTGAACCCGACCTCGCTGTTCGGCGGCGTGATCGCCGTCGGCACGTGCGCGTTCCTGGCGGGGGTCTTCCTGACCGCCGACGCCGAGCGCGGCGGCGAGCCCGACCTGGCCGACTGGCTCCGGACGCGGGCGCTGGGCGTCGGAGTCGTGACCGGGGCGGTGGTGTTCGCGGCCCTGGTGCCGCTGACGCGCGACGCCCCCACGCTCGCCGAGGGGCTCGCGGGTCGGGCGGCGCCCCTGGTCCTGGCGTCCGGCCTCGCGGGCACCGCGACACTCGTGCTCCTCGCCCGGCGGCGCTACGAGGTGGCCCGCATCGCGGCCGTCGTCGCAGTGGCGGCCGTCGTCTCCGGGTGGGGCGTCGGGCAGTACCCGTGGCTGCTGGTGGACGAGGTGACGATCTCCGCCGGCGCCGGGGCACCGGCCACGCTGCAGGGACTGCTCATCGCGGTCGGCCTGGCGGCGGTGCTGGTGCTCCCGGCCCTGGTCTACCTGCTGCGGCTCACCCAGTCGGAGGAGTGGACCCGGCACTGAGACCGGGGGAGAAGGCCTCCCGCACGGTGGCGCGGTCCGCGCCGCCCGCCAGCAGCACGGCGAGCAGGATGCGGGCCTGGCTCGGACGGAGTGCGCCTGCCAGCTCGGCACCGGCGGCGAGCAGGTCCACCCCGCCGCCACCGCCGCCGTAGACGGCGCGGACGTCCCCGGCGTGGACCCGGGTCGAGGTGACCACGACGACACCGGCGGCGACGTGCTCGGCAACGGCCGCCACCATCGCCGGACTGGTGTTGCCCGTGCCGGGCGCCTCGAGGACGATGCCGGCCGCGCCGGCGGCCACCACCGCGTCGAGTGCCGTGCGGTCGACACCGGGGTAGCAGGGCACCACGTCGACGCGGGTGCCGGAGATCGCCGTGCGCGGACGGCGTACGCCGCGGGGCCGGCGGGTGTGCACCCGCACCGTGCCGTCCACCACGGTGCCGACGGGACCGCGGTCGGGGTCGGCGAAGGCCGCGCTGGCCGCGTTGTGCACCTTGCGGGTGCCGGCCGCCTGGTGGATCTCGCCCGCGAAGCAGACCAGGGCACCGAGGTCGCGGGTCTCCTCGCTGGCGGCGGCCGCCACCGCCGCCGCGAGGTTGGCGGGACCGTCCGGGTCGGGGTGCTCGGGACCGCGCTGGGCGCCGGTGAGCACGACCGGTCGGGGGTCGTCGTGCTGGAGGTCGAGCAGGAGGGCGGTCTCCTCCATGGTGTCGGTGCCGTGGGTCACCACGACGCCCCGGGTGGTGGGGTCGGCCAGTGCCTCCGCCACGGCGCCGGCGACCTCGTCGAGGTCGGCGAGGCCGAGGGCCGCACTGTTGATCCGGAACAGGTCCACGGCACGCAGCGTCGTGCCGGGCGGGGGAGCGAGGTCGCCGAGCACCTGGTCGGCGGAGGCCGACGCCGCTTGGCCGCCGGTGCCGTCGCTGGTGGAGGCGATGGTGCCCCCGGTGGTGATGACGACGATGGTGTCCACCGCGCAACCGTGGCAGCAGGACGGCCTGCGGTCCAACCCCCGACGTAGGCTCGGGACATGACGGGACCGGGCCGGTGGCTCGCGGCGGCGATGGCGCTGCCCGGCCTGGTGCTGGCCGGCTGCACGAGCGAGGGCCGCGACGGCGCTCCCGCAGGCGCGGCCGCCACGGCCGCGACGAGCAACCCGACCGGCGACGCGGCGGGGCCGACCAGTCCCTCGCCGACCTCGTCCGCACCGGCAACGACGCCCTCCGCGACGCGTGAGCCGCACCCGGCCAGTGACGGCCGGCCGCGCCGGGCGGAGCTGAGCATCCCGGCGCTGGACATCGCCGACCTCACCGTCGTGCCCTACCGCGGGCGCACCGACGACGCGCCGGGGACGCGCATCCAGGACCGCGGTCTGGCCGCCAGTCCCCACGGACCTCGCGGCGGCGTGGGGCCGGGCGGCATCGGCAACTACCAGGTCACGGCGCACCGACTGTCCTCGACGCAGGCCTTCCTGGACCTCCCCGCGCTGCGCCACGGGCAGCGCGTGGTTGTCCGCGCCGGCGGCACCGAGTTCGTCTACCGCGTCGTGGAGACGCGGGAGACGTCGTTCCGGTCGCCGGCCTCGCTCCGGCGCCAGCGGGCGGCCGTGCCGGGACGTCCGGGGGCCACGCCGACGCGGGCGATGATCACGCTCTCCACCTGCGCGACGCCGGAGGACCGTGCCGCGGGGAACTACTGGTCCGACGAGTTCGGCAATCCCGAGCACCGCATCGACAAGATCGGGGTGCTGGTGCGCCGGCGTGCCGTGTGAGGATGGCCCGGTGCCGACGGTGCAGGAGCGGGTGGAGATCGACGCCCCGGTGACGGAGGTGTTCGCCTACGTCGACGACGCCAGCCGTGCCCACGAATGGCTGGTGGGACTGACCCGGATCGAGCCGGTCGGCTCGGTCCGTCACGGCGTCGGAGCCCAGTACGACGGCACCGTCCGCGTCGGTGTCGCGCTCGACTCCCGGATCGAGTGCACGGCGTGGGAGCAGGACCGGTTGATCGTGCTGCAGTCGGTGGACGGCATCGAGAACACCCAGCGGTGGGAGTTCGCGCCGCTGGGCGAGGACCGGTGCGAGGTCCGTGCCTGCATCAGCTTCGAGTTCCCGGGCGGCCCGGCGGGACGCGCGATCGCCCGTGTCGTCCGCCCACTGGTGGGCGGTGCCGTGCAGCGCACCGCCGCCAACCTCGTCGGACGGTTCGCCCGGGCTCGGTAGCGTGGTGCCATGGACATCGGGATCCACTACGCCAACTTCACCCACCCGGAGTGGCCGGACCGGCTGACCGAGCGGCTGGTGGACACCGCGCGCGCCGCGGAGGCCGGCGGTGCCGAGCTCTTCACCGTGATGGACCACTGGTTCCAGATGGAGCAGCTCGGCGGCCCGGACGAGCCGATGCTCGAGGCCTACACCACCTTGGGGCACCTCGCCGCCGTGACCGAGCGGATCCGGCTGAGCGCGCTGGTGACCGGCGCGACGTACCGGCACCCGGGCCTGCTGGCCAAGACCGTCACCACGCTGGACCGACTCTCCGGCGGTCGGGCGCTGCTGGGCATCGGTGCTGCGTGGTACGAGCGCGAGCACGACGGCCTGGGCGTGCCCTTCCCACCGTTGGCCGAACGGTTCGAGCGACTGGAGGAGACCCTCCAGATCTGCCGGCAGCTGTGGAGCGACGACGACGGCGCCCACCGGGGCCGGCACTTCCACCTCACCGAGACCGCGGGCGTGCCCGCCCCGTTGGCGCGGCCGCACCCCCCGATCCTCATCGGCGGGTCGGGCGAGCGCAAGACGCTGCGGCTCGTGGCGGAGTACGCCCAGTGGTGCAACATCTTCGGTGAGGAGCCCGACGCCGTCGCCCACAAGCTGGAGGTGCTGCGGGGCCACTGCGACCGCGCCGGCACCGACTACGACGCGATCACCAAGACCGCCATCCGCATGGACGACCCCGTGGCCGACCCCGACGGGTTCCTCCGGCTCATGGAGGAGTACGCCGCCCTCGGGATCGAGCTGGTCACCCTGATGCCGCCCACGCCGGACCCGGTCGGTTGGACCGAGCAGGTGTGCCGGGACGTGCTGCCGCGGCTGCAGCAGTTGGGCCCGGCCTGAGGGCCCTCAGGTCTCCCACCCCGGCACCGTCCGGAATCGGATCCGCTGCCCGGGCCGCGCCTGCGCGGCGCGGTCGACGTCGCCGTCGACGACCACCCCGATGACCGGGTAGCCGCCCGTCACGGGGTGATCGGCCAGGAACAGCGTGGGCTGCCCCGAGGGCGGCACCTGGAGCGCTCCGAGCGCCATGCCCTCACTCGGGAGCTCGGCGTCGTCGCGACGACGCAGCTCCGGACCGGCGAGCCGGATCCCGACGCGGTTGCTGTCCGCGGTCACCTCGTAGGGCTCGGCGCACAGCGAGGCGAGGGCGTCCTCGACGAACCAGTCCGCGCGGGGACCGGGCGCCACGCGCAGCTCGACGTCGCCCTCGGCGGGAGCCGCGACCGGAGCCTGGTCGACGTCGGGCAGGGGCGCGGCGGGGGTGCCGACCCCGAGGTGCTGGTCCGCGGCCAGGACCGGCGGTCCGAGCCCGGCCAGCACGTCGGTCGAGCGCGATCCCAGCACCGGCGCGACGTCGATGCCACCGCGCACCGCGAGGTAGGTGCGCAGGCCGGAGGTCGGCGCGTCGAGCACGAGCTCGGCCCCGTCCGGGACGGTGGTGGGTGCGTTGCAGCCGATGCCGCGGCCGTCGACCCGGGCCGGGCACGGGGCGCCGGTGAGGGCGACGACGAGGTCGCCGTGGGCGCGCACCCGCAGCCCGCCGAAGGTCACCTCGACCGCGGCGGCGCCCGGGTCGTTGCCCAGCAGCCGGTTGGCCAGCCCGAGCGCGCCGCGGTCGGCGACGCCGCTGTGACCGACGCCGAGCGAGGCGTGCCCCGGGCGACCACGGTCCTGCACGGTCGCCAGCGCCCCGGTCTCGAGCACCTCGATGCCGCGCCTCATCGGGCCGCCACGAAGGTCACCCGCGTCCCGGGCGTGAGCAACGCCGGGGGAGTGCGGTCGAGGTCGAACAGGGTGAGGTCCGTGCGCCCGATCAGCTGCCAGCCGCCGGGCGACTCGCGGGGGTAGACGCCGCTGAACTCGCCGGCGAGCGCCACCGAGCCGGTCGGCACGCGGGTGCGGGGCGTCGTACGCCGGCTCACGCGGAGGCGGTCGTCCTCGCCGACGAGGTAGCCGAACCCCGGCGCGAAGCCGCAGAACGCCACCGTCCACGTCTGGCCGGTGTGGGCGGCGACCACCTCGTCGGGGGAGAGGCCGGTGAGGCCGGCCACGTCCTCGAGGTCCTCGCCGTCGTAGACCACCGGGACCTCGACGTGGCCGCCGGCGTCCTCGGGCGCCGGCGCGGTGTCGAGCGTCGCGAGGGCGCGGGCGAGCGTGGGCCCGTCGGTGAGCGCGGGATCCAGGTGGACCAGCAGGGTGCGCGCCGCGGGCACGAGGTCGACGACGCCCTCCGGCGGGGCAGCGGACACCTGTGCGTAGGCGGCCATGGCGGCGTCGAGGTCGTCGTACTCGAGCAGGACCGCCCGCTCCCCGCAGGGACGCGCCTGCATCACGCCGCCCCGGTGAAGGGGCCGACCTCGACCCCCGCGTCGAGGAGCGCCGCGCGGACGCGGTCGGCGACGGCGACGGCACCCGGGGTGTCGCCGTGCACGCACAGCGAGGCGGCCGGCGTGGCCACCGTGCTGCCGTCGACGGCCTCGACGGTGCCCTCGGTGGCCATCTGGACGCACCGCCGCGCGATGGCCTCGGGGTCGTGCAGGACCGAGTCCGGCTCCCGCCGGGGCACCAACGTGCCCTCGGGCGTGTAGGCCCGGTCCGCGAACGCCTCCGGCACCGTGGCCAGACCGACGTCGTCGGCGATCCGCAGCCAGGCCGAGCCGGGGAGCCCGAGCACCGGCAGCGTCGCGTCGTACGCCGCCACGGCCGCCGCGACCGCGGCTGCCTGCTCCTCGTGGCGCACGATGGCGTTGTAGAGCGCACCGTGGGGCTTCACGTAGGCCACGCGGGTGCCGGCGACGCGTGCGAAGGCCTCCAACGCACCGACCTGGTAGAGGACGTCGTTGGTGAGGTCCTCGGGCGCGACGTCGATGAACCGACGACCGAACCCGGCGAGGTCGCGGTAGCCGACCTGGGCCCCGATCGCGACGCCGCGTTCCGCGGCACGCTCGCAGGCGCGGCGGAGCACGGACGGGTCGCCGGCGTGGAAGCCGCACGCCACGTTGGCGCTGGTGACGACCTCCAGCAGTGCGTCGTCGTCGCCGAGGGTCCACTGGCCGAAGCTCTCGCCGAGGTCGGCGTTGAGGTCGATGCGCATCGGGCTGCCTCCTTGGGGGCTCGTCGGGTCCGTCACTGCCACAGGTCGGCGATGCCGCCCAGGGACTCCCACCCGAGGTAGAGGGTGAGGACCCACGTGGCGAGGCCGGCCAGGGCCAGCCACACCGGGTAGCGGTAGCCCTGCAGCAGGTCGCGGCGGCGCAGCGCCACCCAGATGATCACCCCGAGGCCGACCGGGAGGATCAGGCCGTTGAGGGCGCCGGCGAGCACCAGCAGCGTGACGGGCGCCTGGCCGAGTGAGACGTAGATGATGGTGGAGAAGGCGATGAAGGCGACCACGACCCAGTTGCGGTTGCGGCCGAGCCAGTCCGAGAAGGTCGCGAGGAAGGACACCGAGGTGTAGGAGGCGCCGATGACGCTGGTGATGCCCGCGGCCCACAGGATGACGCCGAAGATGATCACGCCCACCTCGCCGAGGGCGTACTCGAACGCCGATGCCGGGGGATTGGACTCCGCGAGCGCGGCGCCGCCGCTGACCACGCCGAGCACGGCCAGGAACAGCAGCGCCCGCATGACGCCGGTCATCAAGATGCCCGAGACCGACCCGCGGCTGATCCGGCGCAGGTGCTCGGGCCCGGAGATGCCGGAGTCGATGAGCCGGTGCGCCCCGGCGTAGGTGATGTAGCCGCCGACGGTGCCGCCGATGAGCGTGGTGATGATCAGGAAGTCGACGTTGTCGGGCAGCACGGTCTGTTGCAGGGCCTCACGCACCGGCGGGTCGGAGGTGACGGCCACGTAGGTCACCATCGCGACCATCACCGCGCCGAGCACGACGACGATCCGGTCCATGGCGACGCCGGCCTTCTTGCTGACGAAGATCGCGATCGCGATCAGTGCCGAGACCGCGCCACCGACCTTGGGGTCGGCGTCGAGCATGGCGTTGGCACCGAGCGCAGTGCCACCGATGTTGCCGATGTTGAAGACCAGGCCGCCGAAGACGACGAGGGCGGCGAGCAGGTAGCCGGCACCGGGGAGGACGCGGTTGGCGAGGTCCTGGGCGTGGAGCCCGGAGACACCGATGACGCGCCAGACGTTGAGCTGGACCGCGACGTCGACCACGACCGAGACCAGGATCGCGAACGCGAACGCCGCGCCGAGCTCGGCGGTGAAGACGGTGGTCTGGGTGATGAAGCCGGGGCCGATGGCGCTGGTGGCCATCAGGAACATCGCGCCCAGCAGCGCGCCCTTGCCCGAGTCGGTCAGGGACCCGGGGCGTCGGGTGGTGCCCTCGGTCGAGTCTGGTCGTTCCATGGTGACGCTCTCCTGGGGTGTCGGGTCGTGCGTCGTCCTGTGACAGCGATCACCACGGTAGCGATTGTTCAACAATCCTGCAATCAGACGTTTCAGCTAGAGTGGCGGCGACCACATCGGACGATCGAGGGGAGCAGCGCATGGCGACGACGTCGGCATGGTTGGACGCACTGACGCAGGAGCGGCCCGCGATCGGTCGTTCCAGCACGGCGGACCGGGTGGCCGACGTCCTGCGCACCCAGATCACCGAGGGCGCCCTGCGACCGCGCACGCGCCTGTCCGAAGCGCAGATCGGGGAGGCGCTGGGGGTCTCGCGCAACACGCTGCGCGAGGCCTTCCGGCTGCTCGGCTACGAGCGCCTCGTCGTCCACGAGTTCAACCGCGGCGTGTTCGTCCGCTCCCTGACCGCCGCCGATGTGCGTGACCTGTACGCGTTCCGTCGTGTCGTCGAGGTCGGCGCGGTCGCGCAGTACGACGTCGAGCGGGCCGACCTCTCCGACGTCCGCCGCGCGGTCGAGGACGGCGACCGCGCCGCACGGGACGGGGAGTGGGTGCGACTCGGGACCGCCGACATCCACTTCCACCGTGCCATTGCGGCACTGGGCGGGAGCGCGCGCGTCGACGAGGCGATGGGCCAGGTGCTGGCCGAGTTGCGGCTCGTGTTCGGCGTCATGGTGGACCCGCGGGCCTTCCATGAGCCGTACCTGCCACAGAACCGGGAGATCCTCGGGCTGCTGGCCGCCGGCGAACGGGGTGCCGCGGGCGACGCACTGGTCGGCTACCTCGACCGGGCCGAGCGCCAGTTGCTCGACGCCTTCGACGAGGGCGGCCGGGGTCGGTGACTGGACGCACCACCTAGGGTGGGTGCATGAACCTCACGCATGTTCCGCTGCGCGTCGCCACCGGCGCCTTCATCCTGAACTCGGGCCTGACGAAGTTGAAGGCCGACGACGAGGCCGCCGAGGGCCTGCACGGCTTCGCCGCGACGGCGTACCCCACCGTGGAGACGGTGCCGCCGAAGACGTTCGCGCGGCTCCTCGGCGCCGGCGAGATCGCGCTGGGTGGCGCACTGCTCGCGCCGATGGTGCCCTCCGTGGTCGCCGGTGCCGGCCTGACCGGGTTCGGGATCGGCCTGATGGGTCTCTATGCACGGACGCCGGGCCTGCGCCAGGAGGGCAGCATCCGGCCGACCGAGCAGGGCGTGCCGATCGCCAAGGACGCCTGGCTGGTGGGCGCGGGCGCCACGATGACGCTGCAGGGCATCTTCGGCAGTGCGCGCAAGGCCGGCAAGAAGGCCAAGAAGAAGGTCAGCTCGGCCACCGAGTCGGCACACGACGCGTTGCCGTTCTGATCGGCGCGGGGGACGGCGGTCGAGAGCTCCGCTGCCGTCCCACCGCAACGTTACATGACATAATGTCACTTATCGGCGACATTCTGACGAGTGGCGAGTGAGGCACCGGTCCACGCCTCGTCGTCGGTGACCTCGACCTGTACGCCCAGCCACGCTGGTGGCTCGACGGGCTCCTCGTCGCCGTCGTCGATCTCCGCGAGCAGCGTGCCGTCGGCGAGCTCGTCGACCACGACGCGTACGCCGTCACGGACGACGACGTGTCGGGTCTTGGCGAGGTCGTCGCCCGGCAGTGCGCTGAGCAGCGCCCACTCGACGTCGTCCAGGGGCACGCTCGTGCAGGCGATCTGCCGCACGGATCCTGCGAGGCGCACCTTGTGGGTCAGCTTGCGTACGACGACCCCGTCGTCGCCGACGACCTGGCGCAGTCGCAGGTGGGTGTCGTGGAGGTAGCGGTCGGTGATGGTGCGCCGCTCCACGACGCCGTCGGGCACGGCGGCCACGAGGAACCGGCGCTCGCGCTCGATCCGGGCGTACTTGGGACCGGCTCCCGGGTCGTCGTTGCTTGACATAACTCCTCCGGCCCTCGGTGCGGTGGTGTCGTCCCTGCACGGCAGCCTGACATCGCAGGTGTCCTCCACCGCGCGCCGCGCCGTCTCCCCAGGTTTGGGGATCGAGGCCCGCTGCCGGGGCGGCAGGTGGTGTAGGACTGTGGGCCACGCGCGACCATGGGGCGAGGACGGAGCGCGCTGAGACATCCACGAGGAGTTCGGCTTGTACCCCCACCACCCCACCGGCAGTCACCGCGCGCCCCGCAGGAGGAGCCGTCCACGGCGACTGGGACGACCACTGCGTGCGCCGGCCCTGGCTGCCGTCGTCGTCACTCTCGTCGTCGGTCTGGCCGGCACGGCCATCGGCGGCTCCGGGAACCCGGAGCGGGAGGACCGGGCGGCCGCAGGCACGTCGCTGCACGCCGCCAACGACACCACGTGGATCTGGGGCCAGCGCGGTCGTGGCCGTGAGGGTGGTGACGCCACGGTCGCGACGTCGTGGTTCCGCAGCCCGTTGGCGGTGCGGTCCGACCGTGTCGAGTCCGGCGACGGCGACCATGTGGGATCGGCGTGGGTCCGCCCGTTGTGGTCCTCCGGTGACGCCGTGCTTGAGGTGCGTGAGTACCGCGGCGAGGAGGTCGTGGCGCGCCACCGCACCGATGCCACCCGGCTCCCCCGGCGTGACTGGACGCAGCTGGAGGTGCCCGTCGACTCCCCCGGCGCGGGCAACCGGCTCGAGCTGCGCATCACCGTGGACGGCGGCGGCTTCTGGCAGACCGCGGTGATCGACGACGTCACCCTCGAGCCGGTGTCCGGTGCGATGCCCCCGACGCCGCCCGACTCCCCCGCGACCACGGCCCCGGAGCCGTCGGCACCGACCACACCGACGACGGACCCCACGCAGGAGCCCACGTCGGCGCCGACCAGCGAGACCACCACGGCGCCCACCGAGCCCGCCACCACCGCGACGTCGGAGCCGACGCAGGAACCGACGACCACGGCCCCGACCGGCGACCAGGTGCTCAGCAACGGCTGCGCCTACAGCGACCGCGGCATCCCCAGTTGCGGGATGTACGTCGGTGCCTCCCACGGCGGCAACTCCGACCCCGCGTCACGTGAGGAGGAGGTCGGCTCGCGCCTCGGCGTACGCCGCACCTTCTACCGCGCCGACCAGGTCGACTACGCGTTGTCGATCGTGCGTGAGGACCACGAGGCGGGACGCCTGCCGTGGATCTCGTTCAAGATGCCGCACTCCTGGGCCGACATGGCCGACGGCCGTGGTGACGCCTGGGTGCGCGACCTCACCCAGCGGCTGGCCGCGACCGACCACCCGGTGTGGCTGGCGTTCCACCACGAGCCCGAGGGCGACGGCGACATCACCGCGTGGACGCGGATGCAGGAGCGGTTGGCGCCGATGGTGCGCAGTGGCGCGAGCAACGTGGCCTTCACGGTGATCCTGACCGGTTGGAACCAGTTCTACGGCGAGGACCAGCACTCGCTGGAGAACCTCTGGCCACGGGGCGTCACCGTCGACATCGCCGGCTTCGACATCTACCAGCGCTACGGCCAGGGCGACAAGGGCTGGACCGACCTCGACGGCGACTACTTCTCCCGGATCGAGCCCTGGGCACGCTCGCAGGGCGTGGAGTGGGCCATCGCCGAGACCGGTGTCACCGACGAGGCCGCGCAGGTCCGGCCCGACGTCATCGAGCGCTCCGCGAACCAGGTCCGCGAGCACGGCGGCATCGCCTACACCTACTTCGACAGCGGGCTGAACTCCGCGGCGAACTGGGTGCTGTCGACGGCCAACAAGGTCGAGTCCTTCTCCGACACCGTCGTCGGCTCCCCCATGCTGCCCGGTCCGGACTCGTGAGCGACTGAGGAGAGCGACGCCACACCGGGCCTCCGCGGCCGTGGCCACCGGTCGGTCAGACTGGACCGATGCTGCACCGCCACCCGTTCCTGTCCCTGGTCACGAGCGCCTACCTGGCATTCGTGGGCTGGCTGACGCTGACGCCGCAGCCCCTGGACGCCGGAGACCGGGCGTTCATCCTCCGGGTGCTCGCGGCGCTGCACCGGCGGGGGTACGTCGAGTGGCTGGACTACGACCGACTGGAGTTCCTCGCCAACATCGCCCTGTTCGTGCCGATCGGGATGTTCCTGCTGCTCTTCGTCGGCGCCGGCGGGTGGTGGATCGCCGCACTCGGCTCGATGGCGATGACGGCGTTCATCGAGACCGTCCAGCACCGGATCCCGGGGCGGTTCCCCGACGACCGTGACCTGTTCGCCAACACCGTGGGCGCGCTGATCGGGATCGCGCTGGCGCTGCTGCTGACGCTGCCCGCGACGCTGCGCCGACGACGGCACCGCCGCGAGGCGCGCGCCACCGCTGGCGACCGCGCCCCGTAGACCCGGGTTGGCCGATCAGGCCTAGTCGACCGGGCCGTCGGGGTGGATGCTCCGCGTCTCGGCGCGCCGCCGTCGCCGCGGGTCGTAGTCGGTGATGTAGACCTTGGGCAGCATCTTTGCGATCGCCAGGCCGGTGTACATCAAGGTGTTGATCGCGACGAACGCGGCCAGCGCCGCGAACCACCCCGACTGCACCACCGAGGACGGCAGCAGCAGGCCCTGGGCGATCACGAGCGGATCGATGAGGCCCATGTCAGTCCTCCTCCACCACGACGACGCGGCCGCCGACGGTGGTGACGTGCTTCCACGACGCCTGGCGACGCAGGGTGATGTCGAGGACACCCTTGATGAACACGACGTTGAGGAAGAGTGCGTAGCCCATCTCCGGGAACAGCGTCGCCCCGAGGATGCGTGCGCGCCAGCCGCCCTTCCACACCGTCAGGACGCGCTCCATGGTGAACACCAGGCCGATCCCCACCCAGAACGGGAACCAGATCCACACGTCGAGCGCGAGCAGCATGAGCAGGATGAGGATCAGGTAGGTGCTGACCGCGATCGAGCCGTAGGCAATGCCCAGCTGCTGGGACCAGTAGCGGAACGTCTGCGGTGTCATGCCGTAGGCGCCGAGGTTCTCCAACGCACCCCGCTGCCACCGCAGCCGTTGGTTCCACAAGGCGCGCCACGACGGCATCACCTCGGTCACCACGGTGCACCCCGGCGGCGAGACCATCAGGCCGCCGAGCGACTTCAGCGCGATGGTCAGCTCGTTGTCCTCGGTGAGCGCGACGGTGTCGTAGACCTCGCCGTGGTGCCCCGGGATCAGGACGCCGCGGCTCGCCGCCACCGTCCGCAGGGCCCGGGGGCGGAAGATCGACGCGGTGCCGGTCAGCACGAACACCCGACCGCGCCGGCGGCCCAGCTCCCGGGCGTAGCGGGTGTACTCGTTGCGCTGGAACTGGCCCAGCACGCCCTTGCCGTCCTCGCCGTAGAACAGGCCCCCGACGGCCATCAGCGCGCGGTCGGCGGTCATCCGCCGCGCGGCCTCGGCGAGGAAGCCCGCGTCGAGCACGGTGTCGGCGTCCATCACCATCAGCAGGTCGTTGTCGCCCTGGCCGGGCAGCATCTGCTCCAGCGCCTGGTTGAGCGCGCCCGCCTTCTTGTGCGTGTTGCCGACGGTCTCGAAGACCTCGACACCGGCCTCGCGGGCGATGCCCACCGTGCCGTCGGTGCAGTTGTCGGCCACCACGACGATGCGGTGCGGCGGCGGCTCCTGCGACTCCAGCGACGCGATGGTCGCGCCGATGCAGTCCTCCTCGTTGTGGGCCGGGATCAGCACTGTGATGGTGACCGGGCCGGCGAACTCGTTACGGGTGGCCTCCATGACGATCCGCGGCGCGAGTGGGGTGGCGATCCGGTCGTAGGAGCGGCGGTAGCGGTTGGCGATGCGCCGCTCCAGGACGGCCACGCCGGCGGCGATCAGCAGCGCGAACGCGACGGCGGCGAGCACGGAACGGTACGACGGCGCCTGGGTGTCGTAGAAGACCTCCCAGATCCCGACCGACACCTCACGTGCCCGCGACTGCAGCGGCGGCGTCGCCTCCGGGGCGACGGCGATCGCGAGCAGGGCCGCCGCCAGGACCGAGGACCCGAGCACGAAGATGCCCACCACTCGGTTCCACGCACTCGGCGGGCGGTGGGGGACGTCGTCGCGGAGCAGCTCGCGCTCCTCCTCGTCTCGATCGATGCCGGCGTTGCCGGACGAGGTCATTCCGTCGCTCCTGTCGAGGTCGTGGCAGAGCGATCGAGGACGCTGACGAACTCGTCGTACGGGACGGGCTTGCCGATGTGGAACCCCTGGGCGAGGTCGACGCCTTCGGCGCCGACCACCTCGAGGATGTCGGGATCGGCCACGAACTCGGCGACGGTCTGCTTGCCGAGGTCATGGGCAATGCCCACGATCGAGTGCAGGATAAGCCGGTCGACCGCGGAGCGATGGCAGTTTGCGACGAATTCCCCGTCGATCTTGACGTAGTCGAACAACAGGTGCTTGAGGTAGTAGAAGGACCCGAACCCGGCGCCGAAGTCGTCCAGGGCGAACTTGCAGCCCAGGGCGCTCATCCGCTCGGCGAACGCGCGTGCCATCTCCACGTCGGCGACCGCGGCCGTCTCGGTGATCTCCAGGATCAGCGAGGAGGGGTCGACCCCGAGCCGCGTCAGCTCGTCGGTGATGGTGCGCTCGATCAGTGGTTCGCCGATCGAGTGCCCGGACAGGTTCACCTCGAGGGCGAAGTCGGGGACGATCGCGCGCAGCCGCTGCAGCAGCGGCAGGCTGTGGCGGATGACCCAGGCGTCCAACGCGGGCGCCAGTCCCGCACGCTCGGCGATGTAGAGGAAGCGTCCCGGCGGGACGAGCTCGTCGCTGTCGGCCAACCGGATGAGCACCTCGGCCGACCGGATCCCGCCGTGGTGCAGGTCCTGGATCGGTTGCAGGTGGAGCGCGAAGTCGTCGTTCTCCAGCGCCCGTTCGATCCGGGAGCGCCACTCCATGCGGGCACCCATCCGGGGTTGGGCGTAGCGCGAGCGATCGAAGACCAGGCAGCGGTTGCGGCCGTCCTCCTTGGCGTCGTACATCATCATGTCGGCCAGCGAGAGGATGTCGGCGTCGCTGTCGGCGGCGTCGGCGAAGGTGACGCCGCCGATGCTGACGGTCACGTTGCGACGGGTGCTGTCGAGAGTCGCGGTGTGGCTGCCGATGCGGTCGACCAGCTTGGCGCCCACCGTCGCTGCGGTCTCGCGGTCGCCCTCGGTGAGGAGGACCGCGAACTCGTCGCCGCCGAGCCGCGCGACCACGTCGGTCCCCCGGACCGAGGTGCGCAGCAGGGCTGCGGTGGAGATGATCAGCTGGTCGCCGGCACCGTGCCCCAGGGAGTCGTTGACCTCCTTGAACTGGTCCAGGTCGAGCAGCAGGATCGCGCCGGTCGCGCCGTAGCGGTCGCAGAACTCGTGGTGGCGCTGCAGCTCCTCGTCGAACTTGCGCCGGTTCGCCAGGCCCGTGAGCGGGTCGTGGTCGGCCAGGTGGGCGAGTCGTTGCTCGTAGCGCAGCCGCTCCGAGACGTCGACCACGTTGACCACGACCAGGTCCTCGTCCCCGTCGGCGACACCGGCCAGTCGGCGGCCGCTGATCGCGACGTGGATGGTCTCGCCCTCGGTGGTGCGCAGGCTCCAGTCGGCGGTGATGAGCGCGGGGCTCCGCCGCACCGCCTCGTGGAGGTGCGGCGCGATCGACTCGGCGCCGGGGCCGGCGTACTCGTCCATCGGCTGTCCGACCAGGGTCGCGGCCTCGCGGCCCAGGAGGTGGCCCATGGACTGGTTGGCGCGGACCACGGTGCCGTCGGGACGTACGACGGCCACGCCGTGCGGTGCGTCCGCGAACAACCCCTCGGCGCGCTCGCGCGCCTCCTCGGCCTCGCGCGCCCGGGCGCGCTCCCGGCTCACGTCACGCGCCACCAGCAGGATCGCGCCCTCGACGGTGCCGTCGGGCAGCGGGGAGACGAGCACCTCCTGCTCGGACCCGTCCGAGGTCGCGACGAGCTCCGCGTGGCCCTCGTGGCCCTCGAGCGCATCCGCGGTCAGCTGCCGCAGCACGGCCATGTTCTCCGGCCGGGAGAACTCGGCCAGGTGACGCCCGATGGCCTGCTGCTGCAGGCCGTGCTTGGTCGCCGACTGCCCACCGACCGCGCGGATCACCAGGTCCTCGTCCAGCATCATCACGACCGTGTCGGGCAGGTGCTCCAACAGCGTCCGCCACCGGCCCTCGGCCTCGGCGAGCTCGCGCTCCGCGCGCTCGGCGGCCGTCACGTCGATGGCCACACCCAGGTAGCCGGTGCGCTCCCCCGCCGCGTCGACCAGCTCGGTGACCACCAACTGCATGAAGAGCGTCTCCCCCGTGGCGGTGCGGTAGGTCCACACCCGTCCCGGGGCACGGGTCTCCGCGAGGGTCCGGAAGACGGCGAACCCCGGCTCCACGCCGAGCTCCGCGGCGACCCGCGCCACCTCGTCCGGGTCGTGCAGGAACTCGGGTCCCTGCTTGCCGATCAGGGTCTCGGGGGCGTAGCCCAACAGCTCCTGCGCCCCCGCGCTGTAGGAGCGGATGATCCCGTCGAGGTCGTAGGAGATGATCTTGGTCTGGCGTGCCCCACGCAGGATGGCCTCGTTCTCCGAGCTCGCCTCCTCGGCGAGGGAGCGATGGCGTGCCAACTCGGCCACGAGCCGCTGGATGACCGGTGCGATGAGCGCTGCGACGGCAGTCCAGAGCACGGCGCGCCGCCACTCGCTGTCGGGGTACGCCGGCGCGCCGATGAGCAACAGCGGAAGGCCCAGCACGCACGCGGTGAGGACGGCACTGACGATCAGGTCCCGCCGGGTGCCGGTGAGGGCCAGCCAGAGGATCGGCAGCACGATGATGGGCGCGATCCCCGAATCCGCGCCTCCCCCGGCGTCCCGGGCGGCGGCGTAGATGAGGAAGAACAGGAACGCGGGCGCCGGATCCACCCACGATCGCTCGTCACGACTGATCGCGACCGCGAGCAGGCCGAGTGCGACGAAGAAGCCGACCGCCACGATCACCAGCTCGACGGCCTTGTCGCTCTCGTACGGCGGCAGGAAGACGCTGCCGAGGCCGGCGATCGCCACCAGGACGAACGGAAGCGCGGTCTGCCAGCTGGGCCGCGTCGGTGCGGACTCCGCCGGCCGCATCTGGTGGAGCAACGACGAACTCCGCGGAAGCAATGCGCTCATGGTGTCCTGTGCTGCTCGGGTCCCCGGTCACCACGATCCTAGTCGACGCCGGTCCCGCGGGCGCTGCACTGCGCCTCGACGGCGGGCCGTGCGAGGGCGTGATGGTGGTCTCAGTCCTCGGTGCCCACGTAGCGGGCGAGGTGCTCCCCGGTGAGCGTCGACCGGTCCGCCACGAGGTCGGTGGGCGTGCCCTCGAAGACCACGGTGCCACCGTCGTGCCCCGCACCGGGGCCGAGGTCGATGATCCAGTCCGCGTGGGCCATGACCGCCTGGTGGTGCTCGATCACCACCACCGACATCCCGTCGTCGACCAGGCGGTCCAGCAGGGCGAGGAGCTGGGCGACCTCGGCCAGGTGGAGCCCGACCGTGGGCTCGTCGAGCACCAGGACCTGGCCGCCGCTGCCGCGTCCGGTGCTCATCGCCAACCGGACGCGCTGCCGCTCCCCTCCCGAGAGCGTGTTGAGCGGCTGGCCCAGGGTCAGGTACCCGAGGCCGACGTCGGCGAGCCTGGCCAGGATGGTGGCGGCGGCCGGCGTACGTGCCTCGCCCTCGGCGAAGAACGCATGGGCGTCGGCCACGGGGAGCGCGAGCACCTCGGCGATGTTGAGCCCGGCCAGGCGCAGGTCGAGCACCTCGGCCTGGTAGCGCTTGCCGCCGCAGTCCTCGCACGGCGTGGACACGGTGTCGGTGAAGCTGAACTCGGTCACGATGACGCCACTGCCCCGGCAGGTCGGACAGGCGCCCTCGGAGTTGGCGCTGAACAGTGCGGGCTTCACCCCGTTGGCCTTGGCGAAGGCCTTCCGGATCGGTTCCAGCAGGCCGGTGTAGGTCGCCGGGTTGGACCGGCGCGAGCCCTTGATCGGCGCCTGGTCGACGGTGACGACGCCGTCGCGGCCGGCGACGGAGCCGCTGATGAGGGAGCTCTTGCCCGAGCCCGCGACACCGGTGAGGACCGTCAGGACGCCGAGCGGGATGTCGACGTCGACCGAGCGCAGGTTGTGGGTGTCGGCGCCGCGCACCTCCAGCGCGCCGGATGCCGTGCGGACCGTGTCCTTGAGGGAGGCCCGGTAGCTCAGGTGCCGGCCGGTGTGGGTGTCGCTGCCGCGGAGGCCGGCGAGGTCGCCCTCGTAGACCACTTCGCCGCCGGCGGTGCCCGCACCCGGCCCCATGTCGACCACGTGGTCGGCGATGGCGATGGTCTCGGGCTTGTGCTCCACCACCAGCACCGTGTTGCCGTTGTCCCGCAACTGGCCGAGCAACTGGTTCATCCGCGCGACGTCGTGGGGGTGCAGGCCGATGGTGGGCTCGTCGAAGACGTAGGTGACGTCGGTGAGCGCGGAGCCCAGGTGGCGCACCATCTTGGTGCGCTGCGCCTCGCCTCCCGACAGCGTGCCGGAGGGGCGGTCGAGCGAGAGGTAGCCGAGGCCGATCTCGACGAAGGAGTCCAGCAGGTGCAACAGCTTCTCCAGCAGCGGTGCGACGCTGGGCTCGTCGAGGGTGCGGAGCCATGCAGCGAGGTCGGTGACCTGCAGGGCGCACGCCTCGCCGATGTGCCGGCCGCCGATCGTGGAGGAGCGTGCGGACACGTTGAGGCGGGTGCCGCCGCACGCGCTGCAGGTGTCGAAGACCGCGGCGGCCTCCACGAACCGCTTGATGTGGGGCTGCAGCGAGTCGGGGTCCTTGCTGAACATCGACTTGCGGATCTTGGGGATGAGCCCCTCGTAGGTCACGTTGATCTTCTCGACCTTGACCTTGCGGGGCTCGGCGTGGAGCAGGTCGTCGCGCTGCTTGGCGGTCAGCTCCGCGATTGGGCGGTCCGATGGCACCTGGGTCTTGTACGGCGCCACCATCCACCCGTCCGCGGTGTAGCCGGGGACCAGGATCGCGCCGTCCTCGAGCGACTTCGACTCGTCGATGATCTGTGAGAGGTCGAGGTCGGAGACCGTGCCGCGGCCCTCGCACATGGGGCACATTCCGCCGAGGTAGACCTGTTGCTTGATGACGTTCTTCTTGCCCGACTCGGTGACCGAGGCGCCCCCGACCGTGGTGGTGGGGATGTTGAAGGAGAACGCCGTGGCGCCCCCGATGTAGGGCTTCCCCAGTCGGCTGAAGAGCGTGCGGAGCATGGCGTTGGCGTCGGTGACGGTCCCCAGCGTCGAGCGAGGGTTGGACCCCATCCGCTCCTGGTCCACCAGGATCGCCGTGGTGAGGCCCTCGAGGACGTCGACCTCCGGCCGTGGCAGGGTCGGCATGAACCCCTGCACGAACGTCGAGTAGGTCTCGTCGATCAGTCGTCGGGACTCGGCCGCGATGGTGCCGAAGACCAGTGAGCTCTTGCCCGAGCCCGACACTCCGGTGAAGACGGTGAGTCGGCGCTTGGGGATCTCGACGTCGATCCCCTTGAGGTTGTTCTCGCGCGCGCCGTGCACGCGGATCACGGGGTGGGTGTCGGCCGGGTGGGTCATGCCTGCTCCTGCAACACAGCAGGATGGTGCCACACCCGGCCGTCAGGCTCAGGCCTGCTGCTCACCCAGGGCGAACTGCACGCCGCCGTTGTCGTCGACGCCGGCGTCGAGCACCTTGTCGTCGAGCTGCTCGGCAGCGGTCGCGTCGAGGTAGACGGTCGCGCCGTCCTGCTCGACCACGGTGTCCTCGTCGGTCGCCTCGGCGGAGGTGGCGATCGCGAGGCCGGGCTCCGGCTCGGTCTGGCCCGTGATGCGGATACCGGCAGTCTCGGACTGCTCGGCGATCGTCTTCACGATCGTGGTGGCGTTCTCGGTCAGCGTCAGCATGGAAACGGGCCTTCCCGTCGTTGGGTTCGTGACTCCCTCGACGGTGCCGTCTCGCCGTGGTCGCGTCAACCTGAGGACGCCCTCCCCCGCCCGCGCCGCCGACCCGTCACGACACGCCGGCGCAAGATCGCGAATCACCGGACGTGACGCGTCTCACGACCTATCGTTGAACCATCAACGAACGATCGGATGCAACGCTCATGTGGGACACCGTCATCAGCACCAGCCAGCGCCTCACGCACGACCGCCCGTGCGGACACTGCGGCCACGCTCCCCACCACTACCTCCCCTGCGACCACGGCTGCCACTGCCCCGGCACGCTCTCGGCGGCCGGCACCGACGACGCGAGCGCCGTCCTGGCCTGATCCGGCCTGACGCGGGCCGGCGCCCGCGCCGGTGAGACGGTGGACGACATGCCTCGCGTCCACATCACCTTCCCGCCACCGGACGGCGTACGCCGCCGCCTCGCCGAGGAGCAGTGGGACCTCACCTGGTCCGACACGCCCGACGGGCAGCCCCGCAGCGACATGCTCGCCGACGTCGCCGGCTGCGATGCGGTCATCACCCTGCTGACCGACCGCGTGGACGAGGAGTTCCTCGATGCCGCCGGCCCGCAGCTGCGCGTCGTCGCCAACGACGCCGTCGGCACCGACAACCTCGACCTGCCCGCACTGCGGCGCCGCGGCGTGGCGGCCTCGAACACCCCGGAGGTGCTCGACGCGGCCACCGCCGAGATCGCGCTCGGCCTGGTGCTCGCCACCTCGCGGCGCATCGCCGAGGCCGACCGCTTCGTGCGCACCGGGACCCCCTGGCAGTGGCGCACCGACCTCTTCGTCGGGCGTGACCTCGCCGGGGCCACGCTCGGCATCGTCGGTCTGGGGCGGATCGGGCTCGCGGTCGCGCACCGTGCGGCGGCGTTCGGCATGCGCGTGATCGCCACGCCGACCCGGTCCGGCGCCGCGGAGGCGGCACGACGCGGGATCGACCTGCTGCCGCTGGAGGAGCTGCTGGGTGCCGCCGACGTGGTGAGCCTGCACTGCCCGCTCACCGAGGAGACCCGCCACCTGATCGGCGCCCGCGAGCTCGCGTTGATCGGCCCGGAGGGAATCCTGGTCAACACCGCCCGCGGCCCGGTCGTGGACGAGCAGGCACTCGTCACCGCCCTCACCGACGGCACCCTGGGTGCGGCGGGCCTCGACGTCTACGAGGACGAGCCGCGGGTCCCGGCACCGCTGCGCGAACTGCCGAACGTGGTGGCACTCCCCCACATCGGCAGCGCCGGGCGGACCACGCGTGAACGCATGGCCC
Source organism: Nocardioides panacisoli (assembly GCF_019448235.1). NCBI lineage: Bacteria > Bacillati > Actinomycetota > Actinomycetes > Propionibacteriales > Nocardioidaceae > Nocardioides > Nocardioides panacisoli. The sequence goes on along the minus strand of NZ_CP080409.1, from coordinate 1,055,470 downwards.
AGCTGGCCGTCGACAACGTCCGGGCCGTCCTCGGCGGCGGTGACCCCGTCACGCCGGTCTGATCATCACTGGGCGATGTGCACGATCGCGTCGCCGGAGTTGACCAGCGGCGCGGTGTTGAGGCCGATCACCGTGCCCGACTGGTCGGCGTGGACCAGCCGGACGCGCCGGCCGAAGGTGTCGGAGAGCCCACCGAGGCGCTGTCCGCGTTCGACGGCGTCCCCCAGCTTCACGTCCATGTGGAGCACCCCGGTGCCCCGGGCCCGCACCCACTTGCTGTCGCGGCAGTGCACGCTGGGCACCTCGGCCGGCTGCACCTCGTCGATCATGTCCAGTGCCGCCAGCACGCGGCGTACGCCGGCCACCCCGGCGTCGATGGCGAAGGCGTCGAACCGCAGGGCCTCGCCGCCCTCGTAGAGCAGCACGGCCGCCCCCTGCTCGCGAGCGGCCTGCCGCAGCGACCCGTCACGCAACTTGGCGTGCAGCATGATCGGCGCCCCGAATGCCTCGGCGAGACCCACGGTGCGGTCGTCGTCGAGGTCGGCGCGGACCTGCGGCAGGTTGGTCCGCCGATCGGCGCCGGTGTGCAGGTCGATGCCGACCTCGCACTTGGCCACCACCTCCTGCATGAACAGGTGGGCGATCCGGCTCGCCAGCGAGCCGCGGGGTGAGCCCGGGAACGACCGGTTGAGGTCGCGACGGTCCGGGAGGTAGCGGTCCCCGGTCATGAACCCGAGGACGTTGACGACCGGCACCGCCATCACGGTGCCCCGCAGCTGCTTGGGGTCGATGGCGGCCAGGACCTGCCGGATCACCTCGACCCCGACGACCTCGTCGCCGTGGATCGCAGCGCTGATCCACACCACCGGCCCGTCCTCGCGACCGTGCACCACCCGCACCGGCAGGCTCACGTCGGCGCCCGTCACCAGCTTGGTGATGGGCAGCTCGACCTCCTTGCCCGATCCGGCCCGCACCCGATAGGGGCCGATCGGGAACGACTCGCGTACCACGTGGCGCTACTCCTCAACGTCCTCGGTTGCGGCGACGGACCTCGCGCTCGGGGCGTCCGCCCAGGTAGGAGCGGCCCGGGTCCACGAGGAACCCCTGGCGCAACGCCTCCCGCCCGATGAGCATGCGGAAGCCCATCTGGTCGCGCCGACTCAGCGTCATCTCCGCCGTCACGGTGCGACCCAGCAGCGAGACGTCCATCAGCACGACGTAGCGCTCCTGCTGGTGACCGGTCGAGCTGCGGATCAGTCGGCGGTCGTGCACGGGCAGCTCGGCCCAGCTCTGGTCGGCCGCGGACCGCTGCCACGGGTGGATGGAGAACCGCACCCAGGGCACGCCGTCGCGCTCGAAGTCCTCGACGTGGAAGGCGTGCAGCGCCGAGGTGCGCGCCCCGGTGTCGAGCTTGGCCTTGACCCAGTCCACCCGCACCTGCGGCAGGCGCACCCATTCTCGCCAGCCTGCGACAGTGCTTGAATGGGTAGTGCTTGAATGGGTACTCACAGCCATCCATCCAATCAGGTCAGGGAATGAAGCTCGCGATCCTCTCACGCGCGCCGCGCTCCTACAGCACACGGCGCCTCCGTTCAGCCGCCCTCGATCGGGGCCACCAGGTGAAGGTCCTCAACACCCTTCGCTTCGCCATCGATCTCTCCGACGTGGAGCCAGACCTGCAGTACCGAGGCAAGCAGCTCACCGACTACGACGCGGTGCTGCCCCGGGTCGGCAGCTCGATCACCTACTTCGGCACCGCCGTCGTGCGGCAGTTCGAGCAGATGGACGTCTACACGCCCAACACGGCGTACGGCATCACCAACTCCCGCGACAAGCTGCGGGCGACCCAGATCCTGTCCCGCCACCACATCGGCATGCCCGCGACGACGTTCGTGCGTGACCGTGCCGACGTGATCCCCGCGATCGAGCGCGTGGGCGGTGCGCCAGTCGTCATCAAGCTGCTGGAGGGCACCCAGGGCATCGGCGTGATCCTCGCGCCCGACTTCAAGGTGGCCGAGGCGATCATCGAGACGCTGCAGAGCACGCGCCACCAGGTGCTGGTGCAGCGGTTCGTGAAGGAGAGCAAGGGACGCGACATCCGTGCGCTCGTGGTCGGCGACCGCGTGGTCGCCGCGATGCGGCGCACCGCCAAGGGCGACGAGTTCCGTTCCAACGTCCACCGCGGCGGCACCGTGGAGGCCGTGACGCTGGACCCCGAGGCGGAGCGGGTCGCGGTCCGCTCCTCGCAGATCATGGGCCTGCGGGTGGCCGGTGTGGACATGCTCGAGAGCGACGACGGACCGTTGGTGATGGAGGTCAACTCCTCCCCCGGGCTGGAGGGCATCGAGGCGGCGACCAAGCTCGACGTCGCGGGCGCGATCATCGACTACATCGACAACCAGGTCGCGTTCCCGCAGATCGACATCCGCGAGCGGCTCAGCATCTCCACCGGGTACGGCGTCGCGGAGATCGTCGTCCACGGCGACGCGGAGATGGTCGGCAAGCAGCTGGGCGACTCCGGCCTGCGCGAGCGTGACATCAGCGTGCTCACGCTGCACCGCGGCACCTCGGTCATCCCCAACCCGTACTCCTCCCACGTGCTGGAGGCCGAGGACCGGCTCCTGTGCTTCGGCAACCTGGAGGAGATGCGCGGGATGATCCCCACGCGGTCCCGGCGCCGCAAGCGGGTCAAGCGCCTGCCCAAGACGCCCCTCACCGACGACGACTGAGTCGACGTGACGGCCGCGGCCGGCGCCGCTCAGGCGGAGTCCTCCTCCTCCAGGACGGTGTCGGCCAGGGCGGTGCCGGCGCCGCTGTAGAGCTGGAAGACCGACTCCGCGCCGAGTCGCTGCAGCTCGTCGACCTCCTCGTCGTAGCGCGCGACCGCCGCGACGCGGCCGTGGAAGCGGCACGCGCGCAGCATCTCGTAGGCCTCGAGGTTGGAGCCGTGGAACGGCATGGCCAGCACCGCGACGTGCACCTCGCCCGCCCGGCCGACGCGGAGCCAGAAGTCGCGGTCGGTGGCGTCCGCGCGGACCACGCTGAGACCGGCTGCCACCAGCTCGTCCACCCGGGCCTGGTTGTGCTCGACACCGAGCACGGGCAGCCCCTTCTCCTCCAGGCGCTGGTACGCCGTCCGGCCGACGCGGCCCATGCCCAGGACGAGCGCGCGGACGTCACCCACGTCGATCGGTCGGTCGGCCGGGAGCAGCTGCTCGGGGTCCTGCTCGGGCAGCCGGTCGGAGATCCAGGAGGCCACGTCGATCCCGCGCCGGTTGACCGCGGCCGAGACCAGGAAGCTCAGTGCGACCGCCAGGGCCAGCACGACCAGCCACTGGTCGTCCAGCCAGCCGATGCCGGCGCTGAGGGAGACCACGATCAGCCCGAACTCGGAGTAGTTGGTCAGCGCCAGTGCCGCGAGGACGGAGTTGCGGTGGCGCAGTCGCATCAGCGACAGGATGACGGCGTACGCGATCCCCTGCAGCGGGAGCAGGACGACCAGCAGCACGGCGACGAGGATGCCCTCCAGCGAGGGCAGGCCCTCCAGCCCGATGGAGACGAAGAAGCCGACCAGCAGCAGCTCCTTGAGGTTCCACAGCGTCTGGGAGAGCTCGTTGGCGGCCGGGTGCGAGGCGAGCAGGATGCCCATCACCAGGGCGCCCAGGTCGCCCTTGAGGCCGACGGTCTCGAAGAGCCAGTAGCCGGGGACCAGCGCCATCAGCACGCCGAACAGTGCCTGCATCTCGCCGTGGCCCAGTCGGCTCCAGATGCGCCGCATGACCCAGGCGGCCGGCAGCAGCAGCACCAGTCCGAACGCCCACGGACTCGGCACCTCGCCGGTGGAGCTGGTGATGAAGGCGACCGCGGCCAGGTCCTGCATCACCAGCACGCCGATGGCCACGCGGCCGTACAGGGTGGTGGCGTCGCTGCGCTCGTCGAGGACCTTCACCACGAACACGGTGGAGGAGAACGACAGCGCGAAGCCGAGCAGGGCGAGGCTGGCGAAGGACTCGCGGGCGACCATCGACACCCCGGCAGCGACCAGCAGCCCGAACCCGCCGAGCGCGAGTCCCACGCTGAGCGCCATGTGCGAGACCGCGGTGAACCAGATCTCGGGGCGGATCAGGGTGCGGACGTCGAACTTCAGCCCGATGCCGAACAGCAGCAGGGTGACGCCGAGGTCGGCCAGCGGCTCGATGACAGGGAGGGGCTCGACGCCGGTGCCGTGGAGCACGAAGCCCGCGGCCAGGAAGCCGACCAGGGGTGGCAGTCGCACCGCGATCGCCACCAGGCCGGCGGCGAACGCGGTGACCAGGTAGATCGCTGCGGTGGTCATCGGTGCCTCAGGTCAGGGAACGCCCGAGGACGTCGCCGATCTGGTCGACGGCGGTGCGCGCGGAACGGCTGGCGCCGACGGCGTTGAAGAAGCTGTGGATGTGGCTCGGGTAGCGCACCGTCGTGCACTCGACCCCGGCCTCCTCCAGCTTGGCGGCATACGCCTCGCCCTCGTCGCGCAGCGGGTCGAAGCCCGCGGTCACCACGTGCGCCGGTGCGAGGCCGGCCGGCAGGTCGGCGAACAGCGGTGACGCTTCGGGCTGGTGCCGCTCCTGGTCACCCAGGTAGTTGGTCTCGGCCTGGTCCATCGCCTCGGCGGTGAGCAGGAACCCCTGCCCGAACTCGCTGCGGCTCGCCGTGCGGGCAGCCATGTCGGTGACGGGGTAGATCAGCAGCTGGTGCTTCAGCGGCCAGCCCGCGCGGGCGGCGCGGATGGCGACGACCGCAGCCAGGTTGCCGCCGGCGGAGTCGCCGCCGATGCCGAGTCGCTCCGGGTCCGCACCGACCTCGTCGGCGTGGTCCAGCACCCAGCGGTACGCCGCTGCGCAGTCCTCCACCGGTGCGGGGAACGGGTGCTCGGGCGCCAGGCGGTAGGCCACCGAGAGCACGCGGACGCCGGCACGTTCGGCGAGCACCCGGCAGGGGGCGTCGTGGCTGTCCAGGGAGCCCGTCACGAAGCCGCCACCGTGGAAGAACACCAGCAGGGGGTCCGCTCCCCCGCTGCGCACGAGGGCCTGGGGCACGTAGAGCCGCGCGGGAACGGCTCCCTCGCCGCCGTCGACGCGGAGCTCGCGGGTCTCGCCGATGGGCTGGTCGCCGCCGATCATCATCGAGTCCCGCTCGATGCTGGTGCGGGCGTCGGGCCCGAAGCTGAGGGTGTCACGTCCGGTGAGTCGCTGGAGCCGCAGCAGGAACTGCGTCTCCACCGACAGCGTCTGGCCGTCGCGCACCACGGGGCGGCCGGCGAGGCGGCGCAGCACCGTCGGCGGCAGGGCGAGCAGGCGGCGTACCAGCGCGGGCTCGACGCGGTGCAGCAGCGAGGCGACGTCGGTCATCGGGGGCCTCCCGCGACCTCGGCCTCGGCAACGGCCCTGATGCGCTCCAGGGTCTGGCGCATGCCGCGCTCGTTGGCGCGCTTGCGGTGCCATCCCAGCACCGTCCAGTAGATCCGCATCGGCGCGCTGCCGGCGAGGGTGAAGGACTCCGTCACGTTCGTGCCGCCGCCCTCGGCCGGGGTCAGCTCGTAGCGCCAGTTGTTGAGCCGCTTGCCGCCGCCGTAGACGGCGAACCCGAAGTCGCGCCCGGGCTCGCAGGAGGTGACCTTGCAGGCGGTCCAGTAGACCGGGCCCACCCCGTTGCGCCGCACGTGGCCGCGGAACTTCGCGCCGACCTGCGGGCCGCTCGCCCCGTCCACCCACTCCGCCTCGAAGGTCTCCGGGCTGAACTCGCCGATGCGGGTGACGTCGCTGACGACGTCCCACACGACCTCGGGCGGAGCGGACATGTGGACGGTCACGGATCCGTGCATGGGATCAGCCTAGAACGGCGTCCGGGGCCGCTGGACACGGACGGGCCCGTCCCGGGTGAGGATTTCCCCTACGGCGCGGACCGCGCTAACGTCGTCTCACGATGCCTGATCTCACAGAGAACAGCAGCAATCCGGCCTCCGGCACCGCCGGGGAACCGGCCCTACGACGACCGACGGTGGAGGACGGCGCCGCCATGTGGCGGATCGCCCGGGACTCCCAGGAGCTGGACCTCAACACCTCCTACGCCTACCTGCTCTGGGCGAGGGACTTCTCGGCCACCTCGGTCGTGGCGACCATCGACGACGAACCGGTGGGTTTCGTGAGCGGCTACGTCCGCCCCGACGACCCGCGCACCTTCATGGTGTGGCAGGTCGCCGTCGACGCGTCCGCACGCGGCAAGGGGCTCGCGCGCCAGATGCTCGACTTCCTCGTCGCCGACGGCGCCGTGGACGCACTGGAGACCACGATCACCGCCGACAACGAGGCGTCGATCGCGCTGTTCACTTCCTTCGGCACGGCGCACGGGGCGTCCGTCGACCGCAGTGACCTGTTCACGACGGAGATGTTCCCCGACGGCCACGACGCCGAGCTGCTCTTCCGCATCGCTCCCCTCTCCCACTGAGGTAACCCCAACGGGTCGGGCCAGGAGCCGCCGCGACCCCGGAAAGGAACCATGACCGACACCAGCATCTTCACCGAGATCGAGTCCTCGGTGCGCAGCTACTGCCGCAACTGGCCGGTGACCTTCGCCCGCTCCGAGGGCGACAGCCTCATCACCGAGGACGGCGAGGAGTACCTCGACTTCTTCGCCGGCGCCGGCGCGCTCAACTACGGGCACAACAACCCGGCCCTGATCGAGCCGATGATCGACTACATCCGCGGCAGCGGAGTGCTGCACGGCCTGGACATGTACACCACGGCCAAGCGCGACTTCCTCACCACCTTCCGCGACCTGATCCTGCAGCCGCGGGACATGGACTACAAGGTGATGTTCCCCGGCCCGACGGGCACCAACGCCGTCGAGGCCGCGCTGAAGATCGTCCGCAAGGTCAGCGGCCACCAGCACATCCTGTCCTTCACCAACGCCTTCCACGGCATGACGCTCGGATCGCTGTCGGTGACGGGCAACTCGATGAAGCGTCGTGGCGCGGGTCTGCCGCTGACCAACAGCTCCAAGATCCCCTACGACGACTACTTCTCCGGCGCCGTGGACGACTTCATCTGGCTCGAGCGGGTCCTGGAGGACTCCGGCTCGGGCGTGGACAAGCCGGCGGCCATCATCGTCGAGACCGTGCAGGGCGAGGGCGGCCTCAACGCTGCTCGCATGGAGTGGCTGCGTGCGCTCTCCGACCTGTGCCAGACCCACGGCATCTACCTCATCGTCGACGACGTGCAGGCCGGCTGCGGCCGCACCGGCACGTTCTTCAGCTTCGAGGAGGCCGGGATCAAGCCCGACATCATCACGCTGTCGAAGTCGATCTCCGGCTCCGGCCTGCCGATGGCGATCGCCCTGATCAGCCCCGAGCTGGACCAGTGGGAGCCCGGTGAGCACAACGGCACCTTCCGCGGCAACAACCCGGCGTTCGTCACCGCGACCGCAGCGCTGAAGAAGTACTGGGCCGACGACGTGTTCTCCAAGGAGGTCCAGCAGCGCGGCTACGAGCTGCACGGCGGGCTCTCCCGCATCGCGGCGAAGTACGACGGCACCGTCCGCGGCCGCGGGCTGCTGACCGGCATCCACTTCTCCGACCCCGAGGCGGCCGGCAAGCTCGCCGGTGCCTGCTTCCAGCGTCACCTCATGGTCGAGACCTCCGGTCCCGACGACGAGGTGCTCAAGGTGATGCCTCCGCTGACGATCAGCAAGGACCGCCTCGCGGAGGGCATCGAGCGGATCGAGGCCGCCGCGGCCGAGGTTCTGGCCTGACCTGCAGCTGACCACACCGGAGAAGGGAGCCCCATGAGGATCACCTACATCGAGGACCTGAACGACACCGACCGCGACGTCCACGCCGAGAACGGCAACTGGCGCAGTCGCCGGATCGTGCTGGCCAAGGAAGGGGTGGGCTTCTCCTTCCACGAGACCATCCTCTACGCCGGCACCACCACCGAGATGTGGTACGCCAACCACATCGAGGCCGTCTACTGCGTCGGGGGCACCGGCGAGCTCCTCAACCGGGAGACCGGTGAGAAGCACGAGGTCCGCGACGGCATGTGCTACCTGCTCGACGGCAACGAGAAGCACACGCTGACGGCCTACACCGACCTGCGGATGGCGTGCGTGTTCAACCCGCCGGTCACCGGCCGTGAGGTGCACGACGAGAACGGCGTGTACCCGCTGATCACCGAGGACTGATCGCCGCAGGCGGTCCCCGCAACGACGAGGGGCGCCCCACCACCGCAACGGTGGTGGGGCGCCCCTCGTCGTGGGTCCGCCGGAGCGGACGTCGGGCACCTAGGGCCGCAGCATGACCTTGATGGCGCGGCGCTCGTCCATGGCGCGGTAGCCCTCCGGCGAGTCCACCAGGTCCATCGTGGCGTCGAACACCCGGCCGGGTGCGATGCGGCCGGACTGCACCAGGTCGAGCAGCTCGGGCAGGTAGCGACGCACCGGGGCGATGCCGCCGCGCAGGCCCACGTTCTTGGAGAACATCCGCTGGACCGGCAGCTCCACGCCGTGGGGCACGCCGACGAACCCGACGGTGGATCCCGGGCGCGCGACCGAGAACGCCGTGCCCATCGCCTGGTCGGTGCCGACACACTCCAGCACGGCGTCGGCGCCCACGCCGTCGGTGATCTCCTTGACCGCCGCACTCCCCTCGCGGCCGCGCTCGGCGACCACGTGGGTGGCGCCGAACTCGCGCGCGATCGCCTGTCGCGGCTCGTGGCGCGACATCACGATCACCTTCTCCGCCCCCATGGCACTCGCGGCCAGTACGCCGCACAGGCCCACGGCACCGTCGCCGACCACCACCGCGGAGCCGCCCTGCTGCACGCCGGCCGAGACCGCTGCGTGCCATCCGGTGGGCATCACGTCGGACAGGGCGAGCAGCGAGGCCAGCTCGTCCTCGTCCTCGGTCCGCTCGGTGGCGACCAGGGAGCCGTCGGCCTGCCCGACACGGGCGTACTCGGCCTGGCCACTCGTGGTCATCGACATGTTGACGCACGCCGAGTGCGCCCCGGCGCGGCAGTGGGCACAGGTGTTGTCGCAGTGGTCGAACGGCACGACGACGAAGTCGCCGGCGCGGAAGCGGGTGACCTCGGCACCGACCTCCTCGACCACGCCGATGCACTCGTGGCCGATGGTGTCGCCGGCGGTGATGTCGTTCTCGCCGCGGTAGGGCCACAGGTCAGAGCCGCAGATGCAGCCGCGGACGACGCGGACGATGGCGTCGGTGGGTGCGGTGAGGGTGGGATCGGGAACGTCCTCGACGCGGATGTCGCCGGGGGCATGGATCGTGGTTGCACGCATGACCTCGATCCTGCCAGCCGCGGCCACGCCGGGGTGAGTCGGGAAGTCGGCCCGCGCGCCCCTTTGGACCTATCTCATATATGAGTTAGCGTCGCAGGATGATGTCGACGCGAGAGACCGATTTCAAGGGCCGGTTCGGCAACCTGATCCGGGACGCGCGCAACCACCGCGGCCTGACCCAGGCGCAACTGGCGACCCTGATCGGCACCTCCCAGAGTGCCATCAACCGGATCGAGAAGGGGCACCAGAACCTGTCACTGGAGATGCTCGCCCGCATCGGCGAGGCGCTGGACTCGGAGATCGTCGCGCTCGGTGCCGGTCCCATCCACCTGCGCGTCACGGGTCCCACGACCCTGTCGGGCAGCATCGACGTGAAGACGTCCAAGAACGCCGGTGTCGCGCTGCTGTGCGCGTCGTTGCTCAACAAGGGCCGCACGACCCTTCGCAAGGTCGCCCGGATCGAGGAGGTGCACCGGCTGCTGGAGGTGCTGGAGAGCCTCGGCGTCGAGACGACCTGGATCAACGAGGACAACGACCTCGAGATCGTGCCGCCCAAGGATCTCGACCTCACCAGCATCGACGAGGAGGCGGCGCGGCGTACGCGCTCGGTGATCATGTTCCTCGGACCGCTGCTGCACCGCTCGGCGCAGTTCCAGCTGCCCTACGCCGGTGGCTGCAACCTCGGCACCCGCACCGTGGAGCCGCACATGGCCGCGCTGCGGCCCTTCGGCCTCGAGGTCAAGGCGACCGACGGGTGGTACCACGCCCAGCTGGACGCGGACGTGGCGCCGCAGCGGCCGATCGTGCTGACCGAGCGCGGCGACACCGTCACCGAGAACGCGCTGATGGCCGCCGCCCTGCACCCGGGCACCACGGTCATCCGCAACGCCTCGTCCAACTACATGGTCCAGGACCTCTGCTTCTTCCTCCAGGAGCTCGGTGTGGGCGTCGAGGGCATCGGCACGACCACGCTGACCGTGACCGGCCGCGAGCACATCGACGTCGACGTCGACTACGCCCCCAGCGAGGACCCGATCGAGGCGATGTCGCTGCTGGCCGCGGCGATCGTCACCGAGTCCGAGATCACCATCACCCGGGCACCGATCGAGTTCCTCGAGATCGAGCTGGCCGTGCTGGAGGAGATGGGGTTCCGCTACGAGCTCTCCGCGGAGTACCTCGCCGCCAACGGGCACACGCGCCTGGCCGACATCCGCACGCTCCCCTCGCAGTTGGTGGCCTCGCGCGACAAGATCCACCCGATGCCCTTCCCCGGCCTCAACATCGACAACCTGCCGTTCTTCGCCGTCATCGCGGCCGTGGCGCAGGGACAGACGACGCTGCACGACTGGGTCTACGACAACCGCGCCATCTACCTCACCGACCTCAACAAGCTCGGCGGGCGGGTCAGCCTGCTCGACCCGCACCGGGTGATGATCGAGGGTCCGACCTCCTGGCGGGGTGCCGAGTTGATGTGTCCGCCGGCGCTGCGCCCGGCGGTCGTGATCCTGCTCGCCATGCTGGCGAGCAAGGGCACCTCGGTGCTCCGCGGCACCTACGTCATCCACCGTGGGTACGAGGACCTCGCCGAGCGACTGGGTTCACTCGGCGCCGACATCGAGACCTTCCGCGACATCTGAGTTCGACGACATCGCGTCCGGGGATCTGACAGGCTCACCACGTGCGTTCGGCCACGACGGGGTTCGGCTACCTCGATGACGTCCCGTCGGGTGCGGTGCTCGCATTCGCGCACCGCGGCGGGGCCCACCATCCCGACCTGACGGGCGTGGAGAACTCGCTGCGTGCGTTCCGTCATGCAGCCGACCTGGGCTACCGCTACCTCGAGACCGACGTGCACCTCACGCGCGACGGGGTCCTGGTGGCGTTCCACGACGAGTCGCTGGACCGGGTCACCGACCGGACCGGGCCGGTGGCCGGACTGACGCTCGCCGAGGTGCAGCAGGCACGCATCAACGGCGCCGAGCCGGTGCCGACGCTGGCCGAGCTCGTGGCGGCCTTCCCGGGGCTGCGGTTCAACATCGACATCAAGTCCGCGGCGGCGGTCGCCCCGTTGGCGCGCTTCGTGGCCGAGCACGACCTCTGGGACCGCGTGTGCGTCGGCTCCTTCTCCGTGCGGCGCACCCGGCGCTTCCGCCGGCTCACCGCCGGTCGGGTGCCGACGGCCGCCCACCTGGGCGAGATCCTCGCGCTCCGCCTCGTGCCCAGTGCGCGACTGGCCCGCATCGTGGGCGGCCGCGGGCGTGCGCTCCAGGTCCCGCACCGCCGGGGGCGCTTCCGGGTCGTGACCGCGGGGCTCGTCCGCCGCGCCCACGCCACGGGCCGCCAGGTGCACGTGTGGACCGTGGACTCCCCCGAGGAAATGCACGAACTGCTCGACCGCGGTGTCGACGGCCTCTTCACCGACCGCACCGACGTGCTGAAGGATGTGCTGCTGGAGCGTGACCAGTGGTGGAGCGGCTGAGGAGGCCACATGACCGGCAACACTGACCCGGTGGCGTCGACGACGCCCTCGCAGCGGACCTTCACCTGGCCCGTCGTCTCCTGGGGGCTGTGGGACTGGGGGTCGGCGGCGTTCAACGCGGTCATCACCACGTTCGTCTTCAGCGTCTACATCACCTCCGACGCCTTCGGCCCGGGCGCGTCCTCCAAGCTCGGCTGGGCGCTGGCCGGCGCCGGCCTGGTCATCGCCCTGCTCGCCCCCATCACCGGTCAGCGGGCCGACCGGACCGGGCGGCGTACGTGGTGGCTGGCGGTCAACACCGGACTGGTCATCGCGGCGTCCGCCGCCATGTTCCTCGTCCAGCCGTCCGCGGAGTACCTCTGGCTCGGCCTGCTGCTGCTCGCGGCGGGCAACGTGTTCTTCGAGTTCGCCTCGGTGAACTACAACGCGATGCTGGCCGACATCTCCACGCGCGAGACGGTCGGCCGGGTGTCCGGCTTCGGCTGGGGACTGGGCTACCTCGGCGGCATCGTGCTGCTGCTCATCGTCTACTTCGGGCTCATCAGCCCCGAGGTCGGCCTCTTCGGCGTGACCGACGAGGACGGCATGGACGTCCGCGTCACCATGCTGCTGTGCGCCGGCTGGACGCTGCTGTTCTCACTGCCCGTGCTGATCACCGGCCGCCAGCAGTCCGACCGCCGGCCCCGGGGAGAGCGCGTGGGCGTCGTGGGGGCCTACCGCGCACTGTTCGCCACCGTCGCCCGGTTGTGGCGCGAGGACCGCAACACGGTCTGGTTCCTGCTGTCCTCGGCCGTCTTCCGTGACGGCCTGGCCGGCGTGTTCACCTTCGGTGCCGTCATCGCGGCCCGCGTGTTCGGCTTCTCCGACAGTGGCGTGATCGTCTTCGGCATCGCCGCCAACGTGGTGGCCGGGCTGGCGACGATCGGGTTCGGCTTCCTCGACGACCGGCTCGGGCCCAAGCGCCTCATCCTCGGCTCGCTGACCGCGATGATGGTCTCGGGGCTGGTGATCTTCGTGCTCCACGACAGCGGCTCGACCGTGTTCTGGATCTTCGGCCTGCTGCTGGCCATCTTCGTCGGCCCGGCACAGTCGGCGTCGCGCACCTTCCTCGCCCGGCTGATCCCGCCGGGCAAGGAGGGCGAGGTGTTCGGGCTGTACGCCACGACCGGGCGTGCCGTGAGCTTCCTCTCCCCCGCCGGATTCTCCCTCGCCATCGCGCTCGGAGCGGTGCTCACCGGCGCCGAGAGCGTCGACGACACGCAATATTGGGGAATCCTCGGTATCCTCGTGGTGCTGCTGACCGGGATGCTGATGTTGCTGTTCCTGGTCCGGCCGGCCGAGACGACCGTGAGTGAGGACACAGCCGCGCAGCGCGCTGGTTGAAACCTTTCCGGTCCCCCACTCGTTGTAACCCTGACAGCCAACCCGAGGAGCTATCGATGGCGGAGCGCACACTGCGAGGTGCCCGACTGGGCGGCCAGTCCTTCGAGGACGAGCGCGGGATCGAGTTCGCCGCGCGCCAGCAGGTCGCCTACCGATGCCCGCAGTCCCACGAGTTCGAGATCACCATGTCGGTCGAGGCCGAGGTCCCGGCCATCTGGGAGTGCCCGCGCTGCGGCGCCGAGGCCGAGAGCGTCGAGGAGATCGAGCGCGAGGTCAAGCCCGAGAAGCCGCAGCGCACCCACTGGGACATGCTGCTGGAGCGCCGGTCCGAGGACGAGCTGGAGGAGATCCTCACCGAGCGGCTGGAGATGCTGCGTGGCGGCGAGATCGGCCCCGCGCACCTGCACCGGCCCAAGAAGCGCAAGAAGTCCTCGGCCAAGGGCTGAGCGACCTCACTCCGGGTCGTCGTCGACGACCTCGCCGCGCACGACCGAGTCGTCGCCGCGGTCGGTGGGTCGCGTCGTACGCGGTCCGGCAGCGCCGGGGTACGGCGCCCCGGCGCCGCCCGTGGTCATCACCGTCACGCGCGCCGCGGCGTAGGACGTCAGCGCCCGTCGGAACAGCGGACGGGTGACCGCCAGCACCAGGGCGAAGCCGATCGCGTCGGTCACGAAGCCGGGCGTCAGCAGCAGGGTGCCGCCGATGAGCACCAGGGCGCCGTCGGCGAGCTCGCGGCCCGGGATGCCGCCCCCGCGGAACTTCTCCTGCAGGGCTCGCCAGGCTCGGCCGCCCTCCCGGCGGACCAGCCACGCGCCGATGAGGCTGTCCACGACCAGGATCAGGATGGTCCACCAGGCGCCGATGAGTTGCCCGACCTGGATCACGGCGTAGATCTCGACCAGTGGCATCACGATGAACGCCACGAACAACACCAGGGGCAACGTGCGGCGGGTCCTGCTCACGGCGCCAGCCTACGCGTGCGGCGGTGGGCTCAGTCGCGGCGCAGGCGAGCCCGCAGCTGCTCGCGCCGGTTGCGCAGCCCCCACCGGGTGATCCGCCGCAGCGACTCCAGCGCGACCTCCCCGCTCATCTTGGAGTCGCCGCGCACCCGCTCGACGAACTCGATCGGCACCTCACGCACCGTGAGCCCGGCCCGCAGGCAGCGCTCGACGAGATCGGTCTGGAAGACGTAGCCGGTCGACTGGACCGAGGCGAGGTCGATCTTCTCCAGCGCCGCGCGGCGGTAGACCCGGAACCCGGCCGTGGCGTCCTTGACCGAGATCCCCAACAGGATCCGGACGTAGAGGTTGCCGCCGCGCGAGAGCAGCTCCCGGCGGCGGGGCCAGTTGACGACGCTCCCGCCCGGGATCCAGCGGGACCCGATGACCAGGTCCGCAGCACCGAGGGCGTCGAGCAGCAGGTGGAGCTGCTCGGGCTGGTGGGAGCCGTCGGCGTCCATCTCCCCCACCACGTCGTAGCCGCGGGCGAGGGCCCAGTCGAACCCGGCGAGGTACGCCGCACCGAGACCGCCCTTCGCGGTGCGGTGCACCACGTGCACCCCGGCGTCCTCGGCGGCGAGCCGGTCGGCGAGCTCACCGGTGCCGTCCGGTGAGGAGTCGTCGACGACGAGCACCTCCACGTCGGGGCGGGCGGTCCGCAGCCTCCCGACGATCCAGCCGAGGTTGTCGGCCTCGTTGAAGGTGGGGATCACCATCACGGTCCGCCCGAGATCGAGCGACGGTGTGTCAGGCAACGGGGTCCTCGCTTGGGTCGGCTCCGGTTCCGGCCGGCTCGGCCGACGGAGTGGTTCCATCATGCTCCGTGCGTGGCGAACGGGCCAGTGCGCGACGGTAGGCCAGCGAGCCCAACAGCAGGGAAACGAGCGAGGAAACCGTGAGGAAGCGCAGCGGCCAGGGACCCATCCGTACCGCGGGCGTGAGCGTGGTGGAGAGCCCCACGCGCTCCACCAGCACCTCCTGGGTGCGGTTCTCCGCAGCAGCGAGGATGGTGCCGTCCGCGGCGATGACGCCGGTGCGGCCGTTCGGGGAGGCGACGGCGAGCGCACGGCCGGTCTCGATCGCGCGCAGGCGGGTGATCGCGAACTGCTGCTCGATCTGGTCGGTGAAGATGAAGATCGCGTTGCTGGTCTGCACCGTCAGCAGCTCGGCCCCGTCGCGGACCTGGTCGCGCATCACCTCGTCGTAGGCGATGTCGAAGCAGATGGCGTCGCCGACCGGGATGCCCGCCACGTCCAGCGGCGCGGTGCGGGTGCCGGTCTTCATGTTGCGCTCGATCTCGGAGAGCCGGCCGAAGTTGGGCTCCCAGTACTCCCGGTAGGGGATGTACTCGCCGTAGGCGACCGGGTGCCGCTTGGTGTAGCGGTCCCCCGGTCCCGTGACGGGATCCCACACGATGCCTTGGTTCAGCACGTGGTCCGGCCCGTCGTCGACCAGTCCCCCGACGACGACCGGCCGGTCGATGGTCGCGACCGCGTCGCGGATCTCGGCGGTCACCTCGGTGTCGGCGAACGGGTCCACCGCGGTGGCGTTCTCGGGCCACAGCACGAAGTCCGGATCCGGCACCCGGCCCGCCGCCACGTCCGCGGCGAGCGTGCGCGTGGCGTCGGCGTGGTTGGCGGTCACCTGGCGATGGTCGAGCAGGATGTCGTCGCCCGCCCCCGGCACGTTGCCCTGCACGACCGCGACCGTCGCCTCACCGGACTCGGCCACGGGGTAGGGCCGCACCGAGGGCACCAGCAGCACTGCGAGCACCGCGATCGCGCCGGCCAGCGCCGCCCGCCGACGCAACGGGCCGCCCCGGCCGGGCACCGATCCCGGCAGCCAGGGCTCGACCCACGCGGCGAGCAGGAAGGCGACGAGGGCGAGGAGGAAGGACAGTCCCGTCAGACCGACGTACGCCGCCGCGTCGGCGACCGGGGTGTCGACGGCTGCGAAGGACACCCGGCCCCACGGCATCCCGCTGAAGGGCCACACGCTGCGCAGCACCTCCACGGTCGCCCACAGCGCCGCCAGCCACAGCGGCCATGCCGGGAGCCGGCGCAGCAGCGGGACGCAGGCGCCCACGAGCCCGTAGAAGGCGGCCTCGATCGCGGAGAGCGCCAGCCAGGCGTCGGTGCCGACGGCCTCGCGCATCCACCAGATGTGGCTGAAGTAGAAGCTCACCCCGAACGCGAGGCCCACGACGCCGGCGCGCGGGACCGTGAGCGGCGCCGTGGCCAGGGCGAACCCGAGGAGCCCCACCAGCGCCAGGGGCGCCCAGCCCCAGGGCTCGAACGCTCCGGTCAGCGCGAATCCCGCAGCGACGGCGAGCGGGAGACGGAGCAGCACGGGCCCAGCCTAGGGGGCGGCTCGAGCGCTCCGGTCGGCGCGGCCACGGAAGAACCCCGGCCGCCTTCGTGCCGCCCGGCACCACGGTGGCGGCGTGGGGACGAGCGTTGTCTAGGGGGACCGGGGTCCTTCCGTGTCGCTCTCACGGGCCGACTCGAGTCCTGCGCCCCGTGCCGGGAGGAGGTGGTGTGGCTCCCCCAGCCACCGGACGCCCAGACGCCGCGTCGGGAGCCGCGACCTGCGTGAGCGATGCCCGTACTGTGCTGAGGTCCGCTGTTGCCTGTCAACCACGCGATGACCTGCGACGATGCGCAAACCAGCAGGTCAGCGACCGGTCGGACGGCGAGAAAAAGTCCGCGAAAATCGTCTGTTGTCGGCGTGTCGGGCGCGACGCGCCGGGCCGGGGCACCTCGGGCGAGCGCCTACGATGCAGGTGATGAACGACTCCGCGAGCAGGCTGATGCTCCTCGACACCGCGTCGCTGTACTTCCGGGCCTTCTTCGGGGCCCCCGAGCACCTCGCTCCCGACGGCACGAACGTCAACGCGGTGCGCGGGCTGCTGGGCTACCTCACCCGGCTGGTCGAGGAGTACCAGCCGACCCACCTGGTCTGCTGCTGGGACGAGGACTGGCGCCCCCAGTGGCGGGTGGACCTGATCCCGACCTACAAGGCCCACCGCGTGGTCGAGGAGGTGCCCACCGGCACCGACGTGGAGGAGGTCCCCGACCCGCTGGAGGCGCAGGTGCCCATCATTCGCGACGTGCTGGCGGCGTACGGGATCGCCGTCGTTGGTGCGCCGGGCTACGAGGCCGACGACGTCATCGGCACCCTGGCCACCGGCGCGGGCATGCCGGTGGACGTGGTCACCGGAGACCGCGACCTCTTCCAGCTCGTCGACGACGCGGCCGGCGTGCGCATCCTCTACGTCGGCAAGGGCGTGGGACGCCACGAGCGCGTCGACGAGGCGTGGGTGGAGGGCAAGTACGCCGTCCGCGCCGACCAGTACGCCGACTTCGCCACGCTGCGCGGCGACGCCTCCGACGGCCTGCCCGGCGTGAAGGGCGTGGGCGAGAAGACCGCGGCCACGCTGCTGCAGCGCTTCGGCGACGTCGAAGGGGTCCGCGCCGCGGCCGCCGATCCCGACAGCGACCTCGCGCCGGGGCCGCGCAGCAAGATCGCCGCGGCCGGGGACTACCTCGCCGTCGCCCCGCGGGTCGTCGCCGTCGCGCGCGACCTGGACCTGCCCCGGTCCGGGGCGGAGCTGCCCCGGGAGCCGGTGGACCCCGACCGGTTGGCCGCCCTGACCGAGCAGTGGAGCCTGGCCTCCCCGACCGAGCGGCTCACCGCGCAGCTGGCCGCCCGCTGATCACTCCGCGGCGACGATGCCGCGACGGATCAGGTCGACCCCCTCGCGGGCGGTACGCCGCACCGGGCTGTCGCCGGCCGCGTCGGCGACCTGGCCGGTGAAGTCCACCAACTGCTTCATCTGGCGCACGAAGTCGCCCGCGGTGAAGCGACCGCGCTGCAGCAACTCGTCCACGGGGTCCCCCTCCGCCCAGCGGTAGGCGGTCCAGGCGAACCCGGCGTCCAGCGGGCGCAGGAAGTCCAGGCGGTGGTCCTTCTCGACGCGGTGCAGCTCCTCGGAGAGTCGAGCCATCTCCGCGATGCGGTCCGCGACCGCACCCCGCGGGAGGCGGGGCTCGGCGTCGTCGGGGCGTCGGGCCTCGAAGACCAGCACCGACAGCACCGAGACCAGCTCCGAGGGCGTCAGGTCGTCCCAGAGCCCGGTGCGCAACGCCTCGGCGGCGACCAGGTCCAGCTCGGAGTAGATCCGGGCGAGCGGGCGACCCAGCTCGGTCACCGTGTCGCCGTCGAGGTAGCCGAGCACGGTCAGCACCTCGCACACGCGGTCGAACTGGCGTGCGACGGTGTTGGTACGCCGTTCGATGCGACGGGCGAGGGTGCGGGTGTCCTTGTCGAGCCGGAACCACCGCTCGGCCCACCGTGCGTGGTCCTCGCGGTCCTCGCACTCGTGGCAGGGGTGGGCCTTCATCGTCCGGCGCAGCTTGGCGATGCGCACCGTCTGGGCCTTCTCGGCCTCCTTGCGCTTGCGGTCCTGGTGCTTGCCACCGGAGCGCGCCCGCTTGCCCGCCTTCTCCAGGTCGTTGATCTCGCGCCGCAGACCGGCGTACTCCATGAAGTCGCCCAAGTGGCACTCCGCGGCCTCGGCGTAGCCCGCCAGGGCGTCCTCGGCCCTGCGCAGGCGGCGTGCCAGCCCCACGACCGCGCGGTCGGCCTGGAACTGCGCGAAGGACTGCTCCAGCAGCTCGCGGGAGCGGTGACGGCCGTAGGAGTGCACCAGGTTGACCGCCATGTTGTAAGAGGGCCGGAAGGAGGACCGGAGCGGATAGGTGCGCGTGGAGGCCATGCCGGCGACCTCCTTCGGGTTCATCCCCGGCTGCCAGAGCACGACGGCGTGTCCCTCGGTGTCGAGGCCACGGCGTCCGGCACGGCCGGTGAGCTGGGTGTACTCCCCCGGCGTGATGTCGGCGTGGTTCTCGCCGTTCCACTTCGAGAGCTTCTCCAGGACCACGGTGCGGGCGGGCATGTTGATGCCCAGCGCGAGCGTCTCGGTCGCGAACACCACCTTGACCAGCCCACGGAGGTAGAGCTCCTCGACGCACTTCTTGAAGGCCGGCAGCATGCCCGCGTGGTGGGCCGCGACGCCCCGGCTCACCGCGTCGAGGAAGTCGGTGTAGCCCAGCACCTCCAGGTCGGCGCCCGGGAGCCTGCCGAGCGTCCCCTCGACGTGGTCGATCGCCTCGTCGCGCTCCTCGGGGGTGGTCAGCCGCAGGTTGGCGTCCAGGCACTGCTGCACGGCGCCGTCGCAGCCGGCGCGGGAGAAGATGAAGACCAGCGCCGGCAGCAGCCGGTGTCGTTCGAGCTGGTCGATGACGTCGATCCGTCCGGGGATCCACACCCGACGCCCGTTGCCGACGTTGCGCCGGTTGCCCGGGCCGCCCCGGCCGCGCTTGCCCTTCGGGGCGCGTCGGTCGCGCATCCGGCTGGCCGCCCAGTCGTCGCGGGCGATGCGCAGCAGCTCGTCGTTGACCGGCGCGTCCTCGCGCACGAAGCCGGCCGCGGCGTCGACGTCGGAGGAGGCGAACAGGTCCAGCAGCTTGCGGCCCACCATGACGTGCTGGAAGAGCGGCACGGGCCGCTTCTCGGCCACGATGGTCGCGGTGTCGCCGCGCACCTCGGCCAGCCATTCGCCGAACTCCTCGGCGTTGGACACCGTCGCTGACAGCGAGACCAGTGCCACCGACTCCGGGAGGTGGATGATGACCTCCTCCCACACCGCGCCGCGGGAGCGGTCGGCGAGGTAGTGGACCTCGTCCATCACCACGTAGCCGAGGTCGAGCAGCGTGCGCGACCCGGCGTAGAGCATGTTGCGCAGCACCTCGGTGGTCATCACCACGACGGGCGCCTCGCCGTTGATCGTGGTGTCGCCGGTGAGGAGGCCGACCTCGGCCTCGCCGTGAACCGCGACCAGGTCGGCGTACTTCTGGTTCGACAGCGCCTTGATGGGCGTGGTGTAGAAGCACTTGCGACCGGCGCGGCGTGCGAGATGGACGGCGAACTCCCCCACCACCGTCTTGCCGGCGCCCGTGGGCGCGGCCACCAGGACGCCCCGGCCGTCCTCGAGCTCACGGCAGCCCTGGAGCTGGTAGTCGTCGAGCGGGAAGTCGTAGGTCGCGGCGAACTCGTCGAGGACCGGATGGGTCATGCCAGCACCTGTACTGCGTCGGGAACGGAGTGGACGGTCAGTGGGAGCGGCCCCCACCGCTCCCCGTCGGCGTAGCCGACGACGCCGGGCGCGGCGACGGTCACCGTGCGTCCGCGGATCCGGCGGAACGCGGGATGGTGGACGTGGCCACCGGAGAACAGCTGCGGGTAGGTGCGCAGCAGGTCGGGACGGCTCACCGGGCCCATCACGACCACGTCGAGCAGGCCGTCGTCGATGACCGCGCCGTGGGCGATGCGCAGCCCGCCGCCGTACGACGGCCCGTTGCCGACCGCGACCAGCACCGCGTCGAGCCTGCTCACCTCGCCGTCGACGTCGATGAGGTAGGAGCGGGGACGGAAGGTCCGCAGCTCGGCGAGCGTGGCGAGGTTGTAGCGCATCTGGCCCCGCGGCCACGGCATCGCGTTGGCGCGCTCGTTGACGACGGCGTCGAACCCGGCCGCGAGCACCGTGGCGAAGTAGCGGTCCCCGCAGCGCGCGAGGTCCATCGGCCGCGGGCGCCAGGCCAGCAGGCGTTGCACCGCCGCGGGAGTGTCGTCGCGGGGCAACCCCAGGTAGCGGGCGACGTCGTTGCCGGTGCCGGCGGGCAGCAGGCCGAGGGGGACGTCGGTGCCCGCGACCGCCTGGAGGCCGATGTTGACCAGTCCGTCACCGCCGCAGACCACGAGGGCGTCGGCTCCCCGCGCGAGGGCGTCGCGGGCGAGGTCGCCCGCCTCGTCGGCGTCACGACCCTGCAGCTCGCGGGTGCGCCACCCGGCGCCGTGCAGTCGCGGCAGCGCGGCATCACGCACCCGCGCGGCGCGGCCACGGCCGGCGGCGGGATTGGTCAGCACAGCGATCTCACGACGCACGATCGCCCACCCTACGCGTGCCAGACTGTGGTCGTGTCCCCGCTCGTGCTCGGTCCGCTGGTGCGCTGTGTCGAGGCCACGTCGGCGGCCGTGTGGGTCGAGACCGCGGCCGCTGCACGGGTCGAGGTGCGCGCCGGCGACGCGACCGGCGAGGCCGCCACGTTCGCCGTGCACGGGCACCACTACGCGCTGGTGGTCGTCGACGGGCTGCCGATCGGCGCCGCCACGGCCTACGAGGTGCTGGTGGACGGCGTTCCCGTGTGGCCGGAGCCGGGCTCCCCCTTCCCACCCCCGGTCCTCACCACGATCGACGAGACCGAGCCGCTGCGGCTCGCCTTCGGGTCCTGCCGCACCAGCGTCCCCCACGACGCCGCGGGCAACGGCAGCCACGGTGTCGACGCACTGCGCGCCTACGCCATGCGCATGGCGGACCTCGTCCCGGCCGAGGCGGACCCCGACGGCGGCGCGCCGCGCTGGCCGGACCTGCTGCTCTTCCTCGGTGACCAGGTCTACGCCGACGAGACGACCGCCGAGATGCGGTCGTTCATCACCGCTCGGCGCGACATCGACGAGCCGCCGTGGGACGAGTTGCGCGACTACGAGGAGTACGCCGAGCTCTACCGGCTCGCCTGGTCCGACCCGGCGATCCGGTGGCTGCTCTCCACGCTCCCCACTGCGATGATCTTCGACGACCACGACATCCGCGACGACTGGAACACCTCGCTCACGTGGCGACGGGCGATGGAGGCGACGTCGTGGTGGCACGACCGGATCGTGGCCGGGCTGGCGTCGTACTGGGTCCACCAGCACCTGGGGAACCTCACCGCGACCGAGCGTGCCCTGGACCCGCTGTGGCGGCGCGTGCTGGACCACGAGGGTCCCGAGGAGCTGGATCTCAGCGAGGCGATCGACGCCTTCGCCGACCGTGCCGACCAGGACCCGACGTCGTACCGCTGGAGCTTCGTGCGTGACTTCGGCAACCAGGCACGACTCGTGGTCGTCGACTCCCGCGCGGCGCGCGTGCTGGAGCCCGGTCGCCGCTCGATCATCGACGACGAGGAGATGGCGTGGCTGGACGAGCAGGTCCGCGGCGGCTTCGACCACCTCCTGCTCGGGACCTCGTTGCCGTTCCTCCTCGCCAGCGGGTTGCACCACCTCGAGGCGTTCAACGAAGCACTCGCGGCCGGTGCCTGGGGGGACCGCGCCGCCCGGTTCGGCGAGCGCCTGCGACAGGGCGTCGACCTCGAGCACTGGGCCGCCTTCCAGGCCGGCTTCGCCGAGGTCAGCCGAATGGTCGTGGAGACCGCCAGCGGCCGCCGGGGGCCCGCCCCTGCCACGGTCACGTTCCTGTCCGGGGACGTGCACCACAGCTACGTCTCCGAGGCGCAGCACAGCCGCGCGCGTCGCCGGGCAGGCGCGCCGCCCCTGCAGAGCCGCATCGTGCAGGCGGTCTGCTCCCCCATCCGCAACCCACTCCCGCGCCCCGTGCGCTTCGCCACCGCGTTCCTGTCCTACGGCGTCGCGGGCGTGCTCGGTCGCGGCGTCGCGCTGCTGGCCCGGGCTCCCCGCCCGATCCTGCGGTGGAGCTACGTCCGCGGACCGTGGTACGACAACAACCTCGCGACCCTGGAGGTGCACGACCGCGACCTCCGCATGTGGTGGGCCCGCGGGGTCGTGGACGGCGACGACCACGCACGGCCACGCCTGGAGCAGGTGGCCGACTTCTCCCTCGACGCGCCCGAACGGTCTCAGCGACGCAGGAAGAGGCGCGCGGCGAACCGCTCGGGTGAGGCGCCCAGCGCCTTCGCCAGGCGCCGCAGCATCTCCAGCACCTGATCCACGCTCGGCTCGGTTCCGGGAGCGGCGACGGTCAGCCGCCCGTCGCGGCTGGCCAGCAGCACCTCGTCACGTGACCACGCCCGGTGGACCTCCACCCGGACGGACTCGGCAACCACCGGCACCGGGTGGGCGAGGTCCGCCGCGAGCAGGTCGCAGGGCAGCTGCTCGCCGGAGTCCTCGCTGGTCAGCGCGCCGAGGACCAGGCCTCCCGCCAGCCCCTCGTCCGGGCTCCAGGTGACCCGCTCCACCCCCAGCCACTCGGGCAGGTCGAACGGGTCGACCTCGCTCCACGCCGCGCTCACAGCGGGGAGGCCTCGTCCGGGGACAGTCCGGCGTAGGGGTCGTTGCGCGCGCGACGCTTGTCGTTCCAGCGTGCGACGATCTCGGAGATGCCGAACAGGACGAGCATCGGGACGGCCATGAAGGTCATGGTGAACGGGTCGCCGGACGGGGTGATCACGGCCGCGAAGACAAAGACGCCGATGATGATCCACGGACGGTGGGCGCCGATCGAGGCGCCCCGCAGGACGCCGGCGAAGTTGAGCATCACCACGAACAGCGGGATCTCGAAGGCGATGCCGAACGCCAGTAGGGTGCGGCTGAAGAAGGTCAGGTAGTCGTTGTACTCGACGAGGTTGGTCACGCCCTCGGGGTTGAACCCGATGAGGATCTCCAGTCCCTTGGGCAGGGTGATGTAGCCCAGCACGATGCCGACCATGAACAGCGGTCCGGCGATGGTGGTGAAGATACGGCTCCACCGGCGTTCGTTGGGGTGCAGGCCGGGGAGGATGAACGCCCAGATCTGGTAGAGCCAGAACGGGCTCGACGCGATCAGCGCTGCCAGCCCGCACAGTTTGAAGTAGAGCAGGAAGCCGCCGCCCGGTCCACCGGTCGTCGGGATGGTCTCGGCGCCCTGCTTGGCCTCGAGCACGTCGCGCGCGGTCTGGTACGGGCGGTCGACGATGCCGTAGATCTGGTCGAAGAGGAACAGCGCCACCACGAAGAGCAGCGCCATGAGCGCTGCGCTCTTCAGCAGACGGGCGCGCAGCTCACGCAGGTGGTCCGACAGCGCCATCTTGCCATCGGCGCCGATGGGGTGGTGCGGCTTGACGGAGAAGAGCGAGAGCAGGGCGGAACGGGCCACGGGGGTCGGGTGGACCGATCAGCGACCGTTGCCGTCGGCCTGCGACGGGTTGGACTCCGAGGAGGTGTCGGTCCCGGACGCGTCCGTCGACTGCGAGGGCGGGAGCTCGTCCCGCTTGTCGGAGTCGTCGTCGGTGAGGCCCTTGGTCTCGGCCTTGAAGATGCGGAGTGCCTGACCGGTGCCGCGCGCGAGCTCGGGCAGCTTGCGTGCGCCGAACAGCAACACGAGCACCAGCACGATGACGATGAGTTCCCAACCGCCGGGCATCGTGATGAGCGGTGTGATCATGATCCATCCTCGGGTCGTTGCTGCACGGGCACCATCGAGTCTACGCGTTCGTCGTAGAGGGCACGGGCTGCCCGTGCCGCGGAGAGGAACGAGTCGGTGAACTCTCGGGGGCGCACCACCGCCGCATGGGGCGCGAGCCGCAGGAGGAGCCGCGTGAGCCACCGCGGGTCGGCGACCACCAGATCCACCTCGGCGCCACCGTCCGGGAGGGGACGGAGGGCGGTCACGTCGTAGTAGTCGGTCATCCACAGCGCGGGCGGCGCCAGGTGCACCGTCACCGTCCGGGCCGTGGTCGCATCGCCCACCAGGGGACCTGTACTGAGGTCGCGGGGGGCGGCGGGCTCGGTCTCGACCGCGGCGTCGAGCACCTCCACCTCGGTGATCCGGTCGAGCCGGAACAGGCGTGGTCCGCCGGCCCGGTGGCACCACGCGTCGAGGTAGGCGTGCGCACCCTCGCGCACCACGCCGCGGGGGTCGACGCGCCGATCGGACACCTCGTCGCGGCTCGGGACGTGGTAGCGGAGCCGCACCTGGCGCGCGTCGTACGCCGCCTGCTCCAGGCGTGCGGCCAGCTCGGAGCGATCGGGCCCGGGGGCCTCCCCCGGCGTCACCGCGACCCGGTCGGCGGCGGCACCGACGTCGGCCGCGCCCTGCAGCTTCTCCACGACCCCGTCGACCAGCGCAGCCGTCTGCGGCGACGCCGACTCACGCAACAGGCGCAGCGAGAGGATGATCGCCGACGCCTCCACCGGGGTGAGGCGCAGCGGCCGGTCCAAGTAGTCGGCATTGGACACCCGGATGACCCCGTCGGCGCGCGGCTCCGCCCCGTCGGTCTCGATCGCGTCGAGGTCGACGTCGATCAGGTCGTCGGGCATCCCGCCCGGCAGGCCGCACAGGAAGAGCACCTTGAGGTCGTTGAGGACCTGCTGCGGCGTGGCGTCCAGCAACGCCGCGGCGTCGGCCAGTCGCACCTGGTCGTGGTGGTGGAGGAACGGCACCAGGGTCAGCAGCCGTGAGACCTGGGCCTGGGCCCCCGACGCGGCGCTCATGCCGGGCTCCCGGCCAGCGTCGCGTCCAGCCGGGCGACGATCCGCTCACGCAGTTCGACGGGCTCGACCAGCAGGACGTCCGCGCCGTGGGCGAGCACGTCCTCCACCAGGCCGTCGATCGGCTGGTCCAGCTCCACGCGGTCCCATCCGCTGGCCGCGTCGGGACCGGGCACGTCCTCGACCACGCGAGCCCCACGCCGGAGTACGTGGCCGGCCCCCTGCCGGACGAGCAGCACGGCGCGTTCGGCGACCGGCCGCGGGGCCATCCGGCGCGCGACCTCGCCGACGTCGACGTCCTCGGGGATGTCGTAGCTGCCGGGACGGCGGACCTTCACCACGTTCCCGTGGACCCGGGAGAGCCGGAACAAGCGCTCGGCGCCGCGATCGGTGTCGTGCCCGACGACGTACCAGCGGCCGCGGTAGCGCAGGACGCCCCACGGCTGCAGGTGCCGTCGCCGGACGGTCGTCTCACCCGAGCGCTGGTAGTCGAACTCGACCGGCTGGCGCTCGCACAGCGCCTCCCAGCAGGTCGCGAACAGCGACTCCTCGGCGCTGCCCGACGGCGTGGCCATGTCCAGCGCGCCGAGGTCGACCTCCACCCCGGCGGCGGTGAGCTTGCGGACCGCCGCCGACGTCGCCTGGGTCATGCCCGCGTTGTGCCACGTGCGGGTCGCCAGCCCGACCACGGCGGCCTCCTCCGCCGTCAGGGAGACCTCCGGCAGCGCGAACTCACCGGGTGGGATGCGGTAGCCGACCTCGTCGTCGAAGTACGCATCCAGTGGAGCCGTCTCGATCGGTACGCCGAGCGCGCGCAACTCCTCCTTGTCGCGCTCGAACATCTTCTCGAAGGCCTCGGCCCCCGAGCCCGGGTAGAGGTGCTCCCGGATGCGGTGCTTGCCCAGCGGGCGCCGCTGCACCAACAGCATGATGAGCAGCTTCATCAGCCGCTCGCTCTTGGGCACGGCCATCGCTGGGCCTCAGGCAGCGCCGAGGATGTCGACGAGGAAGTAGATGGTGTCGGTGCCGCCGATGCCGGCCTGCTGGTTGCCCTGGTCGCCGTAGCCCAGGCGCGGCGGGATCTGCAGGATGACCCGGCTGCCCACGGTGGTGCCCTCCAGGCCCTGGCTCCAGCCGGGGATCACGCCGGTCGAGGCGCCCGTGACATCCTCCCCGATGGCGGCGTCGAGCGCGCCGTCGCCGGAGAAGTTCTCGTCGAAGGGCTGACCGGCGCCGAACACCTGGCCGACGTACTTCACGGTGACGAAGTCGCCGGCGGCGACCTCCTCGCCGTCACCCTCGACGAGCGTCGCGGTGCGCAGGTCGTCCTTCGGGGCCGGCTTCTCGAGCCCGGAGAAGTTCAGGGCGCTCGGCGTGCCCTTCTTCGAGACCACCTCCGGTGCCCAGGCCGGCGCCTCTTGGTCGGTCCCCTGCGGGCCGTCGAGGGCCTTGCCGGCGATGTCGAAGATCATCACGAGGCCGTCCTCGTTGCCGACGCCGAACTCACCGAGGCCGTTGGCGAAGTCACCGAAGGCATCGGCGGCGTTGACGGTGAGCTGCTTGCGGGTGCCGACCTTGTCGCCGGCCGTGATCTCGGCAGCGACCGGCTGCAGCAGGAGGTCGACGGCCTGCTGGGGTTCGGCCTCCTCCCCCACGACGAGCGAGGCGCCGGCCTCCTCGGCACCGAAGGTGTCGAGGTTGGTGCGTTGCGTGAAGCCGTTGCTCAGCAGCACGTTGACCAGGACCCGGTCGCCCTCGGCGACCTCCGCCCCGTCGCCCTCACGCAGCACCGAGACGTCCTTCTCCTCCACGTCCATCACCGAGTCGAACTCGACGGCGGGTGCGTCACCCTCGGCGTCGGTCACCTCGAAGGCGTCGGTCCCCATCGCGGTGTCCCGCTCGGTGTCGCCGCAGGCGGCCAACGGGAGGAGCAGCAGGGGGACGAGCAGCGCCGCGGAGCGGCGGAGACGGAGAGACACGGATCAGTCCTTCGGTCGTGATTCGGCACGGATGAGGTTACAAGCCGGCGGCAACGCCCGCAGGGGCGCCTCCACAGTGTCCCGGACCGGTGGACCCCGGGCGGGAGCCGCGCGGTCGCGGATCGGCTCACATGCCGTCGATGAGCCGTTGGACCCGCTCGTCGTGGTAGCGGAACGGGTCCTTGCAGAGCACCGTGCGCTGGGCCTGGTCGTTGAGCTTGAGGTGGACCCAGTCGACGGTGAAGTCGCGCCGCCGCTCCTGGGCACGGCGGATGAAGTCGCCGCGGAGCTTGGCGCGGGTCTCCTGCGGTGGCACCGACTTGGCCTCGAACGTGCGCAGGTCGGTCGTGACGCGGTCCACCGCGCCCCGGTGCTCGAGCAGGTAGTACAGACCACGGTCGCGCCGGATGTCGTGGTAGGCGAGGTCGAGCTGGGCGACCCGCGGGTGCCCCAGCGGCAACCCGTGCTTGGCGCGGTAGCGGTCGATGAGCTTCCACTTGATGACCCAGTCGATCTCGCGCTCGACCAGGCCGAGGTCGTCGGACTCGACGGCCTTGAGTCCGCGCTCCCACAGGTCGAGCACCTGCTCGATGACCGGGGTACCGATCTCGCGGCGGTCGACGAAGTCGCGTGCCTTGGAGAGGTACTCCTTCTGGATCTCCAGGGCGCTGGCCTCGCGGCCGTTGGCCAGCCGGACCTTGCGGGTGCCGGTGACGTCGTGGGAGATCTCGCGGATCGCACGGATCGGGTTCTCCAGGGAGAGGTCCCGCATGACCACGCCCTCCTCGATCATGCGCAGCACCAGGTCGCAGGACGCGACCTTGAGCAGCGTGGTCGTCTCGCTCATGTTCGAGTCCCCGACGATCACGTGCAGGCGGCGGTACTTCTCCGCGTCGGCGTGCGGCTCGTCGCGGGTGTTGATGATGGGCCGGCTGCGGGTGGTCGCGCTCGAGACGCCCTCCCAGATGTGCTCGGCGCGCTGGCTGACCGAGTACGACGTGCCCCGCGGCGTCTGCACCACCTTGCCGGCGCCGACCACGATCTGGCGGGTGACCAGGAACGGGATGAGCACGTCCGCCAGCCGGCTGAACTCCCCGGCGCGGCCGACCAGGTAGTTCTCGTGGCAGCCGTAGGAGTTGCCGGCGGAGTCGGTGTTGTTCTTGAACAGGTAGATCTCGCCGGCGATGCCCTCGTCGTGCAGGCGCTCCTCGGCGTCGACCAGCAGTCCCTCCAGGATCCGCTCCCCCGCGCGGTCGTGGGTGACCAGGTCGACCACGTCGTCGCACTCGGGAGTGGCGTACTCCGGATGACTGCCGACGTCGAGGTAGAGCCGGGCGCCGTTGCGCAGGAAGACGTTGCTCGAGCGCCCCCAGCTCACGACCTTGCGGAACAGGTAGCGGGCGACCTCGTCGGGGCTGAGCCGCCGCTGGCCCTTGAACGTGCACGTGACGCCGTACTCGTTCTCGATCCCGAAGATCCGGCGGTCCATGCAGCGAGCCTAGGGCATGGGGCCTGATCGATCGGGCCTATTCCGGCGGTGCGACGGGCGGTTCGTCCGCGCCCGGACCGTCCACCGGCTCCGGGGGTGCGGACTCGGCGGGCCCGCGGGGACCGAGGAGGTCCGCGGCGTCCGGAGTCGCCACGCGGTCGAACTTGCGCCGTTGGTGGCGGGTCCGGTCGAGCACCGCGACCTCGAGGTCCTGCACCGGGATCACCCGGTCCTCGCCGGCCGAGTGGCCCAGGGCGGCCACCGCCACCTGCAGGGCGTCGGCGAGCGACGCCGTCGCGGTGTGGTGCTCGGCGAGGTAGGTCGCCACCGTGTCGGCGTCGCCACCCATGACGGCGTACCCCTGCTCGTCGGCGACGCGCCCCTCGTAGGTGAGGCGGTAGATCTGGTCCCCGGCGGGCTCCTCCCCCACCTCGGCCACGAAGATCTCGACCTCGTAGGGCTTCTCACCGCCGGCGGAGAAGATCGTGCCCAGCGTCTGGGCGTAGGCGTTGGCCAGGCCACGACCGGTCACGTCACCGCGGTCGTAGGAGTAGCCCCGCATGTCGGCGAGACGTACGCCGGCGATGCGGAGGTTCTCGAACTCGTTGTAGCGACCGACCGCGGCGAACGCGATCCGGTCATAGATCTCGGCGACCTTGTGGAGCGCCTGGGAGGGGTTCTCGGTGGCGAACAGGACCCCGTCGGCGTACTGGAGCGCCACCAGCGAACGGCCGCGGGAGATCCCCTTGCGCGCGAAGTCCGCCCGGTCCTTCATCAGCTGCTCGGGCGAGACGTACATCGGCATGCTCATCGGGCGTCCTCCTCCGGCGTGGTCAGGGCGGCGGCCGGGCCGTCGGGGCGGCGCATCCGGCCACCGACGATCCGGTCGGCCAGGGCGGAGACCTCGTCCTCGGGCAGCTGGAGCGCCCCCTCCTCGGTCACCGTCCACACCGCCGGGAAGATCTGCCGGGTGAGGTCCGGGCCACCGGTGGCCGAGTCCTCGTCCGCGGCGTCGTAGAGCGCCTGCAGGCAGGCCAGCACGCAGTCCTCGCGGGACAAGCCGTCGTCGTAGAACTTCTTCAGCGCACCGCGGGCGAACAGCGACCCGGATCCGACGCTGAGGAAGCGCTGCTCCTCGTCGCGGCCGCCGGTGACGTCGTAGCCGAAGATCCGGCCCCGGCCACTGCGCCGGTCGTAGCCGGCGAACAGCGGCACCACCGCGAGGCCCTGCATCGCGAGACCGAGGTTGCCGCGGATCAGGGCCGAGAGCCGGTTGGCCTTGCCGGCGAGCGAGAGGGAACTGCCCTCGATCTTCTCGTAGTGCTCCAGCTCGACCTGGAAGAGCCGGACCAGCTCCACCGCGATGCCCGCGGTGCCGGCGATGCCGACCACCGAGAACTCGTCGGCGGGGAACACCTTCTCGATGTCGCGCTGGGAGATGAGGTTGCCCATCGTGGCCCGCCGGTCACCGGCCATGACCACGCCACCGTCGAAGGTGGCGGCCACGATCGTGGTGCCGTGCGGTGCGAGCTCACCGGCGTTGCCCGGCGGGAGCGCTGCGTTGCCGGGGAGCAGGTCGGGGGCGTTCTCGCCCACGAAGTCGCTGAAGGAGGAGGTGCCGGGGCGCAGGTACGCCGCCGGGATGCGGGCGTCACCCAAGAGTCACTGACCGCCTTTCTGGATGAAGGACTTCACGAAGTCCTCGGCGTTGGTCTCGAGCACGTCGTCGATCTCGTCGAGGATCGCGTCGACGTCGTCGTCGAGCGCCTCCTTGCGCTCGGCGACATCGGACTCGGAGGTCGCTTCGACCTCCTCCTCGGGGGCGTCCTCGCTCTGCCCCTTGCGGGGCTGCTTTCGCTCTTGGGCCATGTCCCGAGCCTACCCACTTCGGGGGCGTTGCGCTGGCGTGGACACGATCAGCGGGAGAGGGCCGCCAGCAGTGCCTCGGCGGTGTCGGCACTGTCGAGCAGGTCGCCGACGTGGGAGCGGCTGCCCCGCAGCGGGTCGATCGTGGGCACCCGCTGCAGCGACTCCTTGCCCGGGAGGTCGAAGATCACCGAGTCCCAGGAGGCTGCCGCGACCACGTCGGCGTACTTCTCCAGGCAGCGGCCACGGAAGTAGGCACGCGTCTCCTCCGGCGGGTCGTGCATGGCCGACTCCACCTGCTCCTCGGTCAGCAGCCGCTCCATGCGGCCGGCGTGGACCAGCCGGTGGTAGAGCCCCTTCTCGGGCCGGATGTCGGAGTACTGGTAGTCGATGACCTGCAGCTTGGCGTCGTCCCACGCGAGCCCGTCGCGCTGGCGGTACTGCTCGAGCAGCTTCAGCTTCGCGACCCAGTCCAGCTCGCCGGCCAGCTGCATCGGGTCCTCCTCGAGGCGGTCGAGGACCGACTCCCACCGGGCCAGCACGTCGCGTGTCTGCACGTCGGCGTCGGCGCCGTAGCGGTCCTCGACGTACTTGCGGGCCAGGTCGAGGTACTCGCGCTGGAGCTGGACGGCGGTGAGCCGGCGACCGTCGGTGAGCTTGACCGTGTGCTGCAGCGTCGGGTCGTGGGAGACGGCCCGCAGCGAGGCGACCGGCGTCTCGGGGGTCAGGTCCCCGGTGAGGAACCCGTCCTCGATCATCGCCAGCACCAGCGAGGTGGTGCCGACCTTGAGGTAGGTCGACACCTCGGCCAGGTTCGCGTCGCCGATGATGACGTGCAGCCGGCGGTAGCGCTCGGGGTCGGCGTGCGGCTCGTCGCGGGTGTTGATGATGGGGCGCTTCAGCGTCGTCTCGAGGCCGACCTCGACCTCGAAGAAGTCCGATCGCTGGCTGATCTGGAACCCCTGCTCGCGGCCGTCCTGGCCGCGCCCGACCCGACCGGCGCCGCAGATGACCTGGCGCGACACGAAGAACGGGGTCAGGTGCTTGACGATGTCGGCGAACTGGGTGGACCGCCGCATCAGGTAGTTCTCGTGGGCGCCGTAGGAGGCGCCCTTGTTGTCGGTGTTGTTCTTGTAGAGCACGATCCCCGGATGGTCGGGCAGGTTCCCGGCCAGACGGGCGGCGTCGTACATCACCTGCTCACCGGCCTTGTCCCACTTGACGATGTCCAGCGGGGTCACGACCTCCGGGGTGGAGTACTCCGGGTGGGCGTGGTCGACGTAGAGCCGGGCGCCGTTGGTGAGGATGACGTTGGCCAACCCGAGGTCCTCGTCGGTGAGCTGGCTGCTGTCGGCGACGTCGCGGGACATGTCGAAACCACGGGCGTCGCGCAGCGGCGACTCCTCCTCGAAGTCCCACCGGGCACGCCGCGCGCGCACCGTCGCCGAGGCGTAGGCGTTGACCACCTGGGAGGAGGCGACCATCGGGTTGGCCGTGGGATTCCCCTGGACCGCGATGCCGTACTCGACCTCGGTCCCCATCACCCGACGAACACTCATGCCATCGAGCCTAGTGGTCCCTCCTCAGGCGCGACCGCTGGACGCCCGCGCCCGCCGGGAGATCGAGTCGACCATGACCGCCACCAGCAGCACCGCGCCCGTGGTCATGAACCGCACCGAGGAGTCCACGTTGACCTGGTTCAGGCCGGACTCGATCGACTGCAGGACGACGATGCCCAGCATCGCGGCGTACGCCGTGCCACGACCGCCGAACAGGCTCGCGCCACCGATGACCGCCGCGGCGATCGCGGTGAGCTCCAGGCCGTTGGTGCCACTGTTCTGCGACACGCTGCCCAGCACGCCGGCGGCCATCAGCCCGCCGAGTGCGGCGAAGGAGGAACACAGCACGAACACCGACACATACATCCGGTTCACCTTGATGCCGGAGCGCCGCGCCGCCTCCTCGTTGCCCCCGAGCGCGTAGACGTGGCGTCCCCAACGGGTACGCCGCAGCACGAGGTCGACGAGCACCACCAGCAGCGCGAAGAGCGCCCACACCTTCGGCCACCCGCGGTCGATGTGGAGGTAGTAGGTCAGGAAGAGCAGGCCACCACCGAGCACGACCGCCTTGGCGACGAACAGCGGGAGCCAGCTGTTCGGGAGACCTGCCCGTTGCCGGCGGGCGCGTCCCAGCAGGCCCGTGCCGACGTAGATCGCCACGATCACCACGACCAGCAGGTACGCCGTGGAGTCGGCGAGGTAGCCGAACTTGGCGAACTGCACCAGCCACGAGTCGTTGGGCAGGGTCACGGTGCCCTTGTCCCCCAGCACGAAGAACAACGCCCCCTGGAATGCCAGGAGTCCGGCCAGGGAGAACACGAAGCTCGGGACGCCGATGCGGGTGCGCAGCAGCCCGAAGCCGAGGCCGATGGCCGAGCCCACGGCGACGCCCGCGAGCACCCCGAGGACCATCGACTGGCCCTCGCGCACGACCAGCACCGCCATGGTGGCCGCGGTGAAGCCCGACACCGACCCCACCGACAGGTCGATCTCACCGACCAGCAGGACCAGCACGATCCCCAGTGAGATGAGACCGGTCGGCGCGGCGAACCGGGCGATGCTCACCAGGTTGTAGGAGGAGAGGAATCGGGGTTCGATGAGGTAGAAGACGGTGCAGATCACCAACAGGCCGACGATGACCGGCAGGTTGCCGAGCTCGCCACCCTTGAGCCGGTTCCAGAAGGCCGACAGCGTCGCGGCGGCGCTGCGCTGCTCGATGAGCCGCTCGTCGCGCAGGGCGCCGGCGGCGGGTTCGTCGGTCACTGGTCGCGCTCCTGTTCCTTGCGGCGGCGCCGCTCGGTGACGACGTTGTCCGAGGCGCCGGTGATGGCCGCCACCAACTCGTCGCTGGTGACCTCCTCGGTCCGGAACTCGGCGGCGTTGCGCCCCAGGCGCAGCACCATGATCCGGTCCGCGACGGCCTGCACGTCGGCCATGTTGTGGCTGATCAGGAGGACGCCGAGCCCGCGGTCGCGCAGCCGCTCCACGAGATTGAGCACCTCGGTGGTCTGGGCGATGCCCAGCGCGGCCGTCGGCTCGTCGAGCATGACGACCTTCGGGTCGCCCACCAGCGAGCGAGCGATTGCCACCGTCTGGCGCTGACCACCGGAGAGCCCGGCGACCGGGATCCGCACGGCGGGGATCTTCGCGCCGAGGCTGCTGAGCAGGCGCTGGGACTCGGTCTCCATCGCGATCTCGTCGATGAGAGCACCGTGTCCGATCTCCTGGCCGAGGAACAGGTTGGCGACGACGTCGAGGTTGTCGCACAGCGAGAGGTCCTGGAACACCGTCGAGATGCCCATGCCCTGCGCCTCCCGCGGGCCGGGCACGCGCACCGGCGTCCCCTCGACCTCGATGCTCCCGGCGTCGGGCTGGTGGACCCCACAGATGATCTTCACCAACGTGGACTTGCCGGCTCCGTTGTCCCCGACGAGCGCCACGACCTCCCCCGGGCGGACCTCGAGGTGGACGTCGCTGAGGGCCTGCACGGCTCCGAACCGCTTGGAGACGCCGGCGAGCGAGAGCACGCTCGCCGGCATCCCTTCGTCGACCTGCACACTCACCGCTGCGACGTCACTCGATGCCGGCGGCCGAGCAGGCCTTGGCGTAGGCGCCGGTGCAGATGTCGGCCACGGAGTAGAAGCCGTCGGCCACGACGGTGTCCATCACGTTGTCCTGGGTGACCACGATCGGGTCGAAGATGTAGGAGGCGATGCCCTCGTACTCGTCGGGCGCCTCCACGTCCTCGCCGGTCGCGAGCTGGACGGCCACCTCCGCGGCGGTCTCGGCCTCGATCTTGATCGGCTTGTAGACCGTCATCTGCTGCTCGCCGGCGACGATGCGCTGGATCCCGGCGAGCTCGGCGTCCTGGCCGGTGACCGGCGGGACGCCCTGGGGTGCGACACCGGCCCCGGTGAAGGCCGAGATCACGCCACCGGCCTGGCCGTCGTTGGCCGCGTAGACGCCGGCGATGTCCGCCGGCCGGTTCTTCGCCAGCTGGTCCGAGGTCCACTGCTGGGCGTTGTCGGGGCTCCAGTCGGGGTTGTCGTACTCCGCGAGCACGTTGAGGCCCGACTCGTCGATGACGTTGTGCGCCCCCTCCTTGAACTGGGCGGCGTTGGGGTCGGACGGGGCGCCGTTGAGCATCAGGATGTCGCCCTTGCCCCCGACGGCCTCGACGAGCGCCTCGGCCTGCTTCTCGCCGACGGTGACGTTGTCGAAGGACATGTAGTAGTCGGCGCCGTCGATGAAGCGGTCGTAGGCGATGACCGGAGCCCCGGAGTCCTGGACTGCCTGGACCATGCCGGTGGCACCGTCGCCGTTGACGGGGTCGAGCACCACGACGTCCGCGCCCTTGCCGATCGCGGAGTCCACCTGCTCGTCCTGCTTGGCCTCGTCCTGGTCGGCGTTGTAGTAGTCCACGCTGCACTCGCTGCACAGCTCGGCGACCTTGGCCTCGAACAACGGGCGGTCGAAGGCCTCGTAGCGGGTGGTCTTGGACTCGGGCAGCAGCAGCGCGATGGTCGCTCCCTCGCCGTCGCCGCCCCCTTCCTGGGCCTCGTTGGCCCCGCACGCGGCGAGACCGGTGGTGGCCAGGACCGTCGCGATGCCGGCGACGGCGAGACGGCGAGCTGCGTGGCTCATGGAGGTCCTCCTCAAGACGTGGGGCGGTGCGGTCACCGCCATGCCTCGAGTGTGGTCAGTCACATCAGTTGTCGTCAAGAGGTGAACACTACGAATGTGAGCGTGCCCCGCTGACGGCGTTTGTCGTGTTCTCTTGACGACAACTGGCCGGGTGGTCGAGAGTTCGACCATGGTCCTCGACCGCTCGGCTCCCCCGAGTCCCGGCTCCACGGCCGCGTTGCGCAGTGCGAACCAGCAACGCATCGTCACGGTGATCCGCCGCTGGCCGGGCGATGCGGAGGACGCCGCCGAGCCCCTCACCCAGGCGACGCTGGCGCGGCTCACCGGCCTCGCGCCGGCCACGGTCTCCAACATCGTCCGCGACCTGGTGGCGGAGGACCTCGTCGAGACCGAGCCGGGCAGCGGCCGTCGCGGGACGGTCGTCCGCCTCTCCCCCCGCGCCGGGCTGGTCGCGGGGATCGACTTCGGCCACAGCCACGTCTCGGTCGCCCTGGGTGACCTGGCCGGTGGGCTGCGCTCGGAGAGCCGGCGCCGGCTCGACCACGACCACCCCATCGAGGAGGGCCTGGGTCTGGCCGCGACCATGCTGGCCGACCTGGTGGCGGCCAACGGCGAGCGGTCCCCACTGCGCAGCATCGGCCTCGGCGTCCCCGCCCCGATCACCGACGACGTGGTCCGCTCCGCCGCGATCCTGCCGGGATGGGTGGGCGTCAACGCCCGCCGCGCGGCGGGTGCCCACTTCGGCGTGCCCGTGCACGTGGAGAACGACGCCAACCTCGGGGCACTCGCCGAGCAACGACTCGGCGCGGCCCGCGGGCACCGTGACGCGGTGTTCGTGAAGGTGTCCTCGGGTGTGGGCGGCGGCCTGATCCTCGGGGATCGCATGTTCCGCGGGTCCGCCGGCACGGCGGGCGAGATCGGCCACCTCACGCTGGACGAGCAGGGCCCCGTGTGTCGCTGCGGCAGTCGCGGCTGCCTGGAGGCCTATGCCTCGACCGCGACGATCCAGCAGCTGCTCGCCGACCAACTGCCGGACGCGAGCATCGACGACATCGTCGCGGCGGCTCGTGAGGGCCACGTCTCGGCGCTCCGGGCCCTCGAGGACGCGGGCCTGCACCTGGGCTGGGCGGCGGCCTCCGTGGTCAACCTGCTCGATCCCGGACTGGTCGTCGTCGGGGGTGACATGGCCCGGGCCGGCGACCTGCTGCTGGACTCGGTGCGGGTGGGGCTACGACGCCACGCACTCGACACCGCCGCCACCACCGAAGTCGTGGCCGGTCAGCTCGACGAGCGGGCGTCGCTGGTCGGCGCGGTGCTGCTCGCCGCCGACACCGTCGACCTGGCCGCACCGTCCTGAGCCGGCGCGACCCGGTCGAGCAGGGCGGTCAGCGGTCGCTGGCGACCTTCACCGCAGCGGCGACACCGAGGCCGATGAGGGCGGCAATGAGCAACTTCTTCACGAGCGAACTCCTTGGTCCTGATGGGGCCGGGCACTAGCGTCGTCATCATGGCAGGTGGCTGGTGGGAGGAGCGGGTGGTGCCCCGCATCGTCGACGCGTCGTTGCGCTCGCAACCGATCATGGCGATCCGCGCCGAGGCCTGCCGCGGCCTGGGCGGACGCGTGTTGGAGCTCGGCTTCGGTTCCGGTCTGAACCTCGCCGTCCTTCCGCCCGGCGTCGAGCAGGTCGACGCGGTCGAGCCCTCCGACACGGGCTGGTCGATGTCGGGCGCGCGGCGTGCCGCGGCGAGCGTGCCGGTGGCGCGTGTGGGGCTGGACGGCCAACACCTCGCGGTCGCCGACGACTCCTACGACGATGTGCTGTGCACCTTCACCCTGTGCACGATCCCCGACCCGGGCCTCGCCCTGGCCGAGGTACGCCGTGTCCTCCGACCCGGTGGTCGGTTCCACTTCGTCGAGCACGGGTTGGCGCCGTCGCCGCGGGTCGCGCGGTGGCAACGTCGCCTCGACCCGATCCAGCGGCGCTTCGCGGCCGGGTGCCATCTCTCCCGGGACGTGCCCGCCCTCGTCGGGGCCGAGCTCCGGATCGAGCGGATGCGCAGTGCCTACCTGCCGGGTCCACGGACACCGTGGACCTACGGCCACGCCGGGATCGCGACGGCCGCCTGAACCTCGGAACGGATCAGAAGCCGCCGGTGGCCCCCGGTGGCGTGCCGGGCTGCTGGTGGCCGGGCTCGGCGGCGCGGCGAGCGTGCCCGCGCGCCATCGCCTCCCGCATCCGGGTGCCGTCCACCCGGCTCCTGCGTCGCAGGTCGTAGAGCCAGACGGCCAGCAGGACCACGGCGAAGCAGACGCCGACGTAGAGCCAGAACACCGCCCGTCACCGCCACCCTGGGAAGCCGCCGCCCGACGGCGGCCCCATGTTGCGGCCCGATCCGGGCGAGCGACCCTCCGCTCGGCCGATCGAGTCCTTCAGCTTCGCAGGGTCGAGCCGGCCACCGCGGCGACGCTCGAAGAGCCAGAGGCCCGCGAGGATCACGGCGAAGCCGATGCCGACGTAGAGCCAGAACATCAGTCGGTCTCCTTCTTCCGGTCCAGTTCGGCCGCCGTGTGGGGATCGGCGTCCCCCGGCCCGAGGAGGGCCTGGAAGTACCACTTGCCGACAGTGCGGTCACGGGCGTGGAGGTGCCCGCCGTGGACGTAGGTGCGTCGACGGGCCCACCGGCGGTCCAGCAGCCAGATGCCGCCGTAGACCACCGCGACCACGATGCCGACGTAGAGCCAGAACATTTCC
This sequence comes from Nocardioides panacisoli, assembly GCF_019448235.1. Taxonomy (NCBI): domain Bacteria; kingdom Bacillati; phylum Actinomycetota; class Actinomycetes; order Propionibacteriales; family Nocardioidaceae; genus Nocardioides; species Nocardioides panacisoli. Next base: position 1,017,165 of record NZ_CP080409.1, on the reverse strand, counting down.
TACATCACCCCCGAGATGTGTGGTGGATCACCCTACAGGTACTGCCCCGTGTCGGACACCGTGTCGATCGACCGACCGGGCTCGGTGCCCTGCTTGCCGGTGATGAGGGTGCGGATGAAGACGATCCGCTCGCCCTTCTTGCCCGAGATCCGCGCCCAGTCGTCGGGATTGGTGGTGTTGGGCAGGTCCTCGTTCTCCTTGAACTCGTCGACGCAGGCCTGCAGCAGGTGCCCGACGCGGACACCCTTCTGCTCGTGGTCGATGAAGTCCTTGATCGCCATCTTCTTGGCGCGGTCGACGATGTTCTGGATCATCGCGCCGGAGTTGAAGTCCTTGAAGTAGAGGACCTCCTTGTCGCCGTTCGCGTAGGTGACCTCCAGGAAGCGGTTCTCGTCGGTCTCGGCGTACATCCGCTCCACCGCCGCGCGGATCATGCCCGCGACGCACTCCTCGGGATCACTTCCGAACTCGGCGAGGTCGTCCTCGTGCAGCGGCAACCGTGGGGTGAGGTACTTGCTGAAGATGTCGCGTGCGGACTCGGCGTCGGGGCGCTCGATCTTGATCTTCACGTCCAACCGTCCCGGGCGCAGGATCGCGGGATCGATCATGTCCTCGCGGTTGGACGCACCGATGACGAGCACGTTCTCCAGCGTCTCGACACCGTCGATCTCACTGAGCAGCTGCGGGACGATCGTGTTCTCCACGTCCGAGGAGACCCCGGAACCGCGGGTGCGGAACAGCGAGTCCATCTCGTCGAAGAACACGATGACCGGCGTGCCGGTGCTGGCCTTCTCCCGGGCGCGCTGGAACACCAGCCGGATGTGGCGCTCGGTCTCGCCGACGTACTTGTTGAGCAGCTCCGGGCCCTTGATGTTGAGGAAGTAGGAGCGCACGCCCTTGCCCTCGTTGCCGTTGCGCGCCGCCACCTTCTTGGCCAGGCTGTTGGCGACCGCCTTGGCGATCAGCGTCTTGCCGCACCCGGGCGGTCCGTAGAGCAGGATCCCCTTGGGGGGCTTGAGCTCGTGCTCGGCGAACAGGTCGGGGTACATGTAGGGCAGCTCGACCGCGTCCTGGATCAGCTCGATCTGGTTGCCGAGGCCCCCGATCTTCTCATAAGAGATGTCCGGCACCTCCTCCAGCACGAGCTCCTCGACCTCGGACTTGGGCACCCGCTCGTAGACGTAGCCGGCCCGCGAGTCGAGCAGCAGCGAGTCACCCGCCCGCAGCGGCACCCCCTGGAGCGGCTCGGCGAGCCGGACGACCTTCTCCTCGTCGGCGTTCGCGATCACCAGGACGCGCTCGCCGTCGGCGAGCAGCTCCTTGAACATCACGACCTCGCCGACGGTCTCGAACTCCATGGCCGCGACCACGTTGAGCGCCTCGTTGAGCATGACCTCCTGGCCACGCCGCAGCGCATCGAGGTCGACGTTGGGGCTCACGCTGACGCGTAGCTTGCGGCCCCCGGTGTGCACGTCGACGGTGTCGTCGTCGTTGCGCGCGAGGAACGTGCCGAACCCGGCCGGCGGCTGGGCGAGCCGGTCGACCTCCTCCTTCAGGGAGGTGATCTGGTCGCGCGCCTCCCGCAGCGTCTCGGCGAGGCGCTCGTTCTGCGAGGTCACGGCAGCGAGTGAGCGCTGTGCGTCGGCCAGCCGCAGCTCCAACGAGCGCGAGCCGCCACCGTCGTCCGCGGCACGCTGGCGCAGGTGCCGCAACTCCGCCTGCAGGAAGCGGACCTGGTCCTCGAGCTCCTCGCGACTGTGGCCGCGACCGGAGTGATCACCTGTGCTGGACATCGCCACACCTCCTGCCTCGACCCTACTCCGGGAGACCCACCGCGGAAGTGGTTCTCGGGGTTCGGCGGGTCACGATCGCGTTGCGTCGGTGCGACGCTCACTCCTCCGCGGACGTGTCCACGACGTCGCGCGGGCGCGGACCGACGTAGTCGGGGCCGTAGGCGCCCGGCGCGGGACGGCGCTTCTTCAGGGGCGCACGCTCGCCCGGTGCCATCCGGCGGGCCGTGACGAGGAACGCCGTGTGCCCGATCATGGAGTGTCCCGGGCGCACCGCGAGCCCCTCGACGTGCCAGTCGCGCACGAGCGACTCCCACGCCGCCGGCTCGGTGAAGCCGCCGTGGGCGCGGACCGTCTCGACGAACCGGGACAGCTGGGTCGTGGTGGCGACGTACGCACACAGGATCCCGCCCGGCACCAGGGCGTCCGCGGCGGCCTCCAGACAGTCCCAGGGGGCGAGCATGTCCAGGATGAGCCGGTCGCACCGCTCCCCCGAGGCCGGCAGCTCCTCGGCGAGGTCGCCCACGGTGAGGGTCCACGCCGGGTGGCCCTCCTCCTCGGGGGCGTGGAAGAACTGGTCGACGTTGCGGCGCGCGACGTCGGCGAACTCCTCGCGCCGCTCGAAGGAGCGGACGCGGCCCTGGGGTCCCACGGCCCGCAGCAGCGAACAGGTGAGCGCCCCCGAGCCGACCCCCGCCTCGACGACGCGCGCACCCGGGAAGATGTCGGCCATCGCCACGATCTGGGCGGAGTCCTTGGGGTAGACCACCGCGGCACCGCGCGGCATGGACACCACGAACTCCGAGAGCAGCGGCCGGAACACCAGGTACTCCGCACCGCCGGAGGTCATCACCGTGAAGCCCTCCTCACGGCCGATGAGCTCGTCGTGGTCCAGGTGGCCCTTGTTGCTGAAGAACCGCTTGCCGGCCTCGAGGCAGAAGTTGTGGCGTCGTCCCTTGCGGTCGGTCAGCCGGACCCATTCGCCGGGCCGCAGCGGACCGCGGTGGACACCCGACCAGACGTCGGTGGGCACATCAGCGTCAGACATGGGCGCAAACTATCGGCGCGTGACCGCCCGCTCCACATCCGCGGTCGCCAGCACGCCGTACAGGCCACCGTCGGCCTCGACGAGGAGGTACTGGCCGGCCGGGGAGCGCTGGATCGCCTCCAGCAGCTCCCGTCCGGTGATGTCGACCGGGAGCCGCAGCCCACCGTCCAGCGACCGGGCCACCGACGACACCGGCACCCAGGGCCGGCGCTCCTCGGGCGTCGCCAGCACGGCCGCCTCGTCCACCAGCCCCAGCGGGGCGCCGGTGGGGCTGGTGGTGACGATGCCGCCGGACTCCGACGCCTGGGCGCGCCGGACCGCCTCGGCCAGCGGCAGGTCGGCGGGCACCGTGAGTGTGCGGCGTGCGAGGTCGCGGGCCACCACGCCGGTCAACCGGTCGCGGATCCGTGCGCCGGTCATCGCCTGGGTCGCGCCGGTCCAGAGGAAGACGGCGATCACCACGGCGATGAGGGCGTCCACCAGGCTGGCGGGCTGGTCGAAGATCTCCTCGGCCAGCAGGGGCCACCCGAGCACGGCCACGGCGGCGAGTCGCCCACCCCAGCCGGCGGCCGTCGTACCGGTGACGGCGCTGCCGGTGAGGCCCCACACCGCGGCCTTGAGGACGCGGCCGCCGTCCAGCGGCAGGCCGGGCACGAGATTGAGCACCCCGATGATCAGGTTGGCGCCGGCCATGCCCTGCACGGTCAGCAACAGGAGCCCCTCGGGGGTGACGAACCACAGGGCGACGCCCACCAACCCGATGCCGATGGAGGTGATCGGGCCGACGACCGCGATCCAGAACTCCTGGCGCGGGTTGCGGGACTCGCCCTCGATGGCGGTGACGCCGCCGAGGAAGTGCAGCGTGATGGAGTGCACCCGGAACCCGTAGCGCGTCGCGACGGCCGCGTGCGACGCCTCGTGGAGCAGCACCGCCAGGTAGAGCACCACCGCGAAGACGACGCCGACGAGGTACTTCCACGCACCCAGACCCGGTGAGATCTGTTCCACCCGGGGTGCCATCAGGACCGCGATCAGGCCCGCCACGAGGAACCAGGACGAGGAGATGAGGACGTCGCTCCCGGCGATGGTCCCGATGCGGAACGTGCCGGGGGGCGTCGCACTCGGCGTTCGGTTCTCGGCGGGTTCCGCAGGCACGCCTCGAGGCTATCCGAGGGACGGGAGCGCATCGGGACGCACTCCGGTGAGGGAGTCGCGGAACACCCGCCGCGGCCCCGGCGGCACCGTCACGTGGTTGGGCACCACCAGGACGGTGCACCCGGCCGCCTCGGCGGAGCTGGCGCCGGTCCCGGAGTCCTCGATCGCCAGGCAGTCCTCGGGAGGGACGCCGAGGGCGGCGGCCGCGGTGAGGTACGGCTCCGGGTGGGGCTTGCCGTTGTCGACGGCGTCACCGGTCACGACCACCGAGAACGTCTCCTTGGGCAGGTGCCGCAGGATCGGGGCGACGAAGCGCTGGTAGGACATCGTCACCAGGCCGCACGGGACGCCGGCCTCGTGCAGCCCGAGCAACAGCTCGCGAGCGCCGGGGCACCACGGCACCTCCTGCTCCACCCGCGCGACGACACCGTCCAGCAACCGCTCGACGACCTGCTCGGGGGACTCCGCCAGCCCGAGCTTGTCCTTGATGTAGCGCCCGGAGGTGAGCAGGGGGTTGCCGACCAGCCCCATCGCGTCCTCGTGGGTCCAGGTGCCCCCGGCCTCGGCGGCGATCTCGTGCTCGGTCGCCATCCAGTAGGGCTCGGTGTCGACGAGCGTGCCGTCCATGTCCCACAGGACGGCGGCCGGCATGCCGTGCCGGTCAGTCATCGGGGTCGTACCCCAGGTTCGGCGAGAGCCACTTCTCCGCCTCGGCCAGCGACCAGCCCTTGCGGTCGGCGTAGTCGGCCACCTGGTCGCGACCGAGCCGCCCGACCACGAAGTACTGCGACTCGGGGTGGCTGTAGTAGACCCCCGAGACCGAAGCACCGGGCCACATCGCCATCGACTCGGTCAGCTCGATCCCGGTGGCGGCCGAGACGTCGAGGAGCTCCCACAGCGTCTCCTTCTCGGTGTGGTCGGGGCAGGCGGGATAGCCCGGAGCCGGCCGGATGCCGGTGTACTTCTCCGCGATCAGGTCCTCGTTGCTGAGCTGCTCCTCGGGCACGTGGGCCCAGAACTCGGTGCGGATCCGCTGGTGGAGCCGCTCGGCGAAGGCCTCGGCGAGGCGGTCCGCCAGTGACTCCAGCAGGATCGCGCTGTAGTCGTCGAGGTCGTCCTTGAACTTCTGCACCAGCTCGGGCAGCCCGATGCCGGCGGTGACGGCGAATCCGCCGACGTGGTCGGCCAGGCCGGAGCCGACCGGTGCCACGAAGTCGGCCAGCGAGCGGTTGGGGATGCCCGAGCGGTGCTGCCCCTGCTGCCGCAGCTGGAACAGGGTGGCCCGGACCTCCTCCCGCGTGTCGTCGGCGTAGACCAGCACGTCCTCGCCGGTGCTGGCCGCCGGGAAGAGCCCGTACACGCCGTGGGCGGTGAGCCACTGCTCCTCGACCACCCGGTCGAGCATCGTCTGGGCGTCGTCGTAGAGCTTCTTCGCCGCCTCGCCCGTGGCCGGGTTGTGGAGGATGTCGGGGAACTTGCCCTTCATCTCCCAGGCGTTGAAGAACGGCTGCCAGTCGATGTAGTCGCGCAGCTCGGCGATGTCGTAGTCGCGCAGCTCGTGCACGCCGGGGGTGCGGGGCTGCGGCGGCTCGTACCCGGTCCAGTCGACCGGAGTCGCGTTCGCCCTGGCGTCGGGGAAGGACAGCCGCGGACGGTCGGACTTCTTGGCGTGGCGGGCGCGGAGGGCGTCGTAGTCCTCCTGCACCTCCTCCAGCAGCGCCGTACGCCGCTCGCGGTGGAGCAGGGCGGCGGCCGTGGGCACTGAGCGGGAGGCGTCCTTGACCCAGACGACCGGACCGTCGTACTTCGGGTCGACCTTGACCGCGGTGTGGGCGCGGGAGGTCGTCGCTCCGCCGATCAGCAGCGGGATGTCCAGGCCCAGTCGCTGCATCTCCCCGGCGAACCCGACCATCTCGTCCAGGCTGGGGGTGATCAGGCCCGACAGGCCGATCACGTCGGCCCCGACCTCGGCGGCCTTGTCCAGGATCTTCTGTGCCGGGACCATCACGCCCAGGTCGATGACCTCGAAATTGTTGCACTGCAGCACGACGCCGACGATGTTCTTGCCGATGTCGTGCACGTCGCCCTTCACCGTGGCGAGGACGATCGTGCCGTTGGTGTCCTTCTCCCCCGTCGTGCCGGCGGCCGCCTTCTCCTCCTCGATGAAGGGGATGAGGTGGGCGACGGCCTTCTTCATGACGCGGGCGGACTTCACGACCTGCGGCAGGAACATCTTCCCGGCCCCGAACAGGTCCCCCACGACGTTCATGCCGTCCATGAGGGGCCCTTCGATCACCTCGATGGGCTGGCCGCCGCGCTCGGCGATCTGCTGGCGCAGCTCCTCGGTGTCGGATTCGGCGTAGGTGTCGATGCCCTTGACCAGTGCGTGGCTGATGCGTTCGGCCACGGGCAGCTCGCGCCACTCCTCGGTGCGCACCTCGGCCGCGGCATCGTCGCCGCGGTACTGCTCGGCGAGCTCGAGCAGCCGCTCGGTCGCCTCCTGCGGGTCCGCGGCACGGTTGAGCACGACGTCCTCGATCGCGTCACGCAGCTCGGCGTCGACCTCGTCGTAGACCGCCAGCGCACCCGCGTTGACGATCCCCATGTCCAGGCCCGCCTCGATGGCGTGGAAGAGGAACACCGCGTGGATCGCCTCGCGGACGGTGTTGTTGCCGCGGAAGCTGAAGCTGACGTTGGAGATGCCGCCGGAGACCTTGGCCCCCGGCAGGTTCTGCTTGATCCACCGGGTCGCCTCGATGAAGTCGACGCCGTACGTCGCGTGCTCGGCGATGCCGGTGGCGACGGCGAACACGTTGGGGTCGAACACGATGTCGTCCGCGGGGAAGTCGACCTCGTCGACCAGGATCCGGTAGGCGCGGCCGCAGATCTCCTGGCGCCGCGCGAGGTTGTCGGCCTGGCCGTCCTCGTCGAAGGCCATGACGACCGCGGCGGCGCCGTACATCTTGCACAGGCGCGCCTGCTCGACGAACTTCTCCTCGCCCTCCTTCAGCGAGATGGAGTTGACGATGGCCTTGCCCTGGATGTCCTTCAGGCCGGCCTCGATGACCTCCCACTTGGAGGAGTCGACCATGATCGGCACCCGGCTGATGTCGGGCTCGGAGGCGATGAGCTTCACGAAGCGGTCCATCGCCTCGACGCCGTCGATCATGCCCTCGTCCATGTTGACGTCGATGACCTGCGCACCGTTCTCCACCTGCTGGGCGGCCACCGAGAGAGCCGTGTCGTAGTCGCCGTCCTTGATCAGGTTGCGGAACCGCGCGGAGCCGGTGATGTTGGTGCGTTCGCCGACGTTGACGAAGAGGCTGTCGGCATCGACGGTGAACGGCTCCAGCCCCGAGAGCCGCATCGCCGGGGTGAGGTCGGGGACGGTGCGGGGCGCGGTCCCCTCGACGGCCGTAGCGATCGCCGCGATGTGCTCGGGCGTGGTGCCGCAGCAGCCGCCGACCAGGTTCACGTAGCCGTCCGCGGCGAACTCGGCCAGCACACCGGCCGTCTCCTCGGCCGCCTCGTCGTACTCGCCGAACGCGTTGGGCAGGCCCGCGTTGGGGTAGGCCGACACGAAGGTCTCCGCGACACGGGACAGCTCGGCGATGTAGGGCCGCAGCTCCTTGGCGCCGAGCGCGCAGTTCAGGCCCACGGCCAGGGGGCGGGCGTGCCGCAGGGAGTTCCAGAACGCCTCGGTGACCTGGCCGGACAGGGTGCGTCCGGAGGCGTCGGTGATGGTGCCGGAGATGATGACCGGCCACCGGCGCCCGGTCTCGGCGAACAGCGTCTCCAGCGCGAAGACCGCCGCCTTGGCGTTGAGGGTGTCGAAGATGGTCTCGACCAGCAGCAGGTCGGACCCACCGTCCACCAGGCCACGGGCGGCCTCGAGGTAGGCGGCGACGAGTTCGTCGAAGCTGACGTTGCGGGCCGCGGGGTCGTTGACGTCCGGGCTGATCGAGGCGGTCCGCGTGGTGGGTCCGAGGGCGCCGGCGACGTACCGGGGACGGTCGGTGGCCGCGGCCGCGTCGTCGGCGGCGCGGCGCGCGATGCGCGCACCCTCGAGGTTCATCTCGTAGCAGAACTCCTGCATGCCGAAGTCGGCCTGGGAGATCGCGTTGGCGCCGAAGGTGTTGGTCTCGACGATGTCGGCGCCGGCGTCGAGGAACTCGCGGTGGATCCCGCCGATGAGGTCGGGCTGGCTGAGCACCAGCAGGTCGCTGTTGCCCGACTGCTCGGTGGGGTGCGCGGCAGTGTCGGCGAAGCGCTCCCCGCGGTAGCCGGCCTCGTCGGGGCGGTCGCGCTGGATCGAGGTGCCCATCGCACCGTCGAAGATGACGATCCGCCGGCGCAGCAGGTCGGTCAGTTCCTGGGTGGCATCGGGGCGTCGGGCCGTCTCGTCCGCCATGTCACACCATCCTTCCGTCACGGAAGGCGTCCTTGTGCGTCCGGGTACGGATCGTGCCGAGCGTGGCGGACACCCCGGTCCGGGTGCCCGTTGCAACGCCTCTCGACGCCTCCGATCGTAGGGAAGCAGGGCGGGCGGAGCGTGAATCGTCCGACATCCGACACGACGGTCCACATGGCGGGACATGTCGATGTCCGTGGTCAGCCACGGGCACGCGGCAGGGCCGACTAGGCTCGTCGCGTGATGGAGTTGGAACAGGTCCCGCCGCTGGTCCGACCGGTCGTGATCGCCTCCTTCGAGGGGTGGAACGACGCCGCCGAGGCCGCGACCGGGGTGGTCGACCACCTGATGGAGCAGTGGGACGCACGCGTCGTCGCCGCGATCGACCCCGAGGAGTACTACGACTTCCAGGTCAACCGCCCCAGTGTGGGCACCGACGAGAGCGGCTTCCGCAAGCTCACCTGGCCCAGCACGCACGTGGCCGTGGCCTCCCCGCCCGGGCTCGACCGCGACGTGATCCTGATCCGCGGGATCGAGCCCAACATGCGCTGGCGCCGGTTCTGCAGCGAGCTGCTGGCCTGCGTCGACGACCTCGGTGGCGAGCTGGTCGTCACCCTCGGTGCCTTGCTCGCCGACACCCCGCACAGCCGGCCGATCCCGGTCACCGGTACGTCCTCCGAACCCGAGATCGTCGATCGTCTCGACCTGGACCAGTCCACCTACGAGGGCCCGACCGGCATCGTCGGGGTCTTCCAGGACGCCTGCGACAAGGTCGGCGCCCCGTCGGCGTCGTTCTGGGCCGCGGTCCCCCACTACGTGGCGCAGCCGCCGTGCCCGAAGGCCACCCTGGCGCTGCTGGGCCACGTCGAGGAGCTGCTCGAGACCTCGATCCCGCTCGGTGACCTCCCCGAGGAGGCCATCGCCTGGGAGCACGGCGTCAACGAGCTCGCCGAGGACGACGACGAGGTCGCCGACTACATCCACGGCCTGGAGCAGACGCGGGACACCGCCGAGCTGCCCGAGGCCTCCGGCGAGGCGATCGCCAAGGAGTTCGAGCGCTACCTCAAGCGCCGCGACACCGACTGAGGGCGCCGCGACGTCGGTTGCGTGCCTCGCAGCGCTACAGCGAGATTCCGAGCGCGGCGTCGAGCACGGCCAGCAGGGTGCCTGCCGCATCGGCGTCGGAGGTGTCGGCGAGGCCGTCGGTCCCCAGGGTGGCCGCCACCCAGCGGTCCACCGCGGCCACGGCGCGCGGCGCGTCGAGGTCGTCGGCCAGTGCCGCGAGCACCTCCTCGGCGACCGGACCCGCGGGGGCACCGGCGCCCAGTGCGACCGCCTTGCGCCACGTGGCGAGGTCGTCCACCGCGGTGAACAGCTCGGCGTCGGTCCACTCCCAGTCGCTGCGGTAGTGGTGGCGCAGCAGCGCCAGCCGGATCGCCATCGGGTCGATGTCGCTGTTGCGCAGTGCGTTGACGAAGACCAGGTTGCCCCGCGACTTCGACATCTTCTCGCCGTCGTAGCCGACCATCCCCGCGTGCAGGTAGGCGCGCGCGAAGGGCCGGCCCGTCGCGACCTGCACGTGCCCGGCGCACATCTCGTGGTGGGGGAAGACGAGGTCGCTGCCCCCGCCCTGCACGTCGAAGTGCTCGCCGAGGTACTCCAGCGCGATCGCGGCGCACTCGATGTGCCACCCGGGCCGGCCACGTCCGAAGGGGCTGTCCCACGCGGGCTCGCCCGGCCGCTCGGCACGCCAGACGATGCAGTCGAGCGGGTCCCGCTTGCCCTCACGGTCGGGGTCGCCGCCGCGCTCCCCGAAGAGGCGCAGCATCGTCGCGGTGTCGTAGCCCGACTCCTCGCCGAACGCCGGGTCGGCGGTGACGGAGAAGTAGAGGTCACCGTCGAGCTCGTAGGTGGCGCCGGCGTCGACGAGGCGCTGCACGAGGTCGATGACCAGCGGGATGGACTCCACGGCACCGATCAGCTGCTGCGGCGGCACCACCCGCAACGCCTCCATGTCGGTGCGGTACAGCTCGGTCTCGCGCTCGGCGAGCTCGGCCCAGTCGACCGAGACCTTCTCGGCCCGCTCCAGCAGCGGGTCGTCGACGTCGGTGACGTTCTGCACGTAGTGGACGTCGTGGCCGGCGTTGCGCCACGCGCGCAGCAACAGGTCGAACCCGATGTAGGTCGCCGCGTGCCCGAGGTGGGTGGCGTCGTACGGCGTGATCCCGCAGACGTAGAGCCGCGCGCCGTCGGTGGGGTCCGACGCCACGAGGCCGCCGGTGGCGGTGTCGTGCACCCGCACGGCCGGGCCGGTCACGGTCGGGGTCGGGATCTCGGGCGGGGTCCAGGCACGCATGGTCGGGACTCTATCGAGGAGGCACGTGCCGCTCAGAACGGCGGCCACGGGATCGGTGGCCAGCCTCCCTCCGGCCCCGGCAGGTGCCCCGCCGCGAGCAGCCGCTCACCACGTCGCGTGAGGGCGTCCAGCTCGAGGTCGGTGAGCAGCTCGGCGAGGTCCTCGCCCAGCGGACCGGCCAGCTGCTCGAGCACCTCCTCCACCACCCCCACCTCGGCTGCGGCCAGGGGTGCGCCCGCCCATCCCCACAGCACGGTGCGGAGCTTGGTCTCGTGGTGGAAGGTGACGCCGTGGTCGATGCCCAGCCGTGTCCCGTCGGGCAGCACCAGCACGTGACCGCCCTTGCGGTCGGCGTTGTTGCACAGCACGTCGAAGACGGCGAGGCGGCGCAGGGAAGGTGTGTCCTCGTGGACCAGCGTGACCTCGCGGTCGTGCTCGTCGAGCCCGTCGAAGACCGGCAGCCATCCCGCAGGAGCCCTGCCGGCGGGGACCAGGTCGACCGCGGTGGCCGACTCGTCGACCTCCTGCCACTCCTGCACCATGCCCGGGCCGTGCGGGCCCACGCCGTGCCACGTCGGCGGCACGAGGCCCCAACCCGTCGCCTCGGAGAGGAGGTACGCCGCCACCTCGCGGTCCGCGAGGGTCCGGTCGGGGAAGTCCCACAGCGGCTTCTCCCCGGCCACCGGCTTGTAGACGACCTCGCGGCCGTCGAGCTCGGCGAGGAAGGTCGCGTTGGAGGCCGGCATGATGCGGCCGCGCAACGCGAGCTCACCGGTCACGGCTCGCGACGCTTGAAGCCGTTGGCGCGCACGCAGAGGTGTCCCTCGGCGCCGACCGGCTCACCGCAGAACGGACAGCTGGGCCGTCCGGCGCCCACGACCTTGCCGGCACGCTGGGCGAAGGCACGCGCCGGACCGGCGGCCATGCGGACCAGCAGGACCTCGCTGCCCTCGTCCTCGGTGGCCGTCTCCTCGCCCTCGTTGGCGGCGTCGCCGAGACCCACGTTCTCCTCACCGACAGGGAAGACCTCCACGACCACGCGCTCGTCCTGTGCGTCCCACGACAGCGTCATGGTGCCGACCCGGAACTCCTCGGTGATGGGGGTCTCCAGCGGGTCGTCGTCGGTCAGGTCCTGCGGCGCGACGGCCGGGATGAGCGCCTCGGTCTCCGGCGACCCCATGACCTCGTCGAGCAGCTCGTCGATGCGCTCCGCGAGCGCCTCGACCTGTTGCTTCTCCAGAGCGACGGTCACCACCCGGGACCCGGCGCGCGCCTGCAGGAAGAAGGTGCGGGCACCGGGCTCCCCCACGGTGCCGGCGACGAAGCGCTCCGGCGGGTCGAATCCATGCACGATCGGCGACATGGCACCACTCTAGGAGCCGCGCCGAGCCGGGCCTGCCCCGCCACCGACGGTGCTGCTGCGGGCCTGTCGCTTGCCCCGTTCGGTCGCGAGCCAACCGAGGTCGCCGGCATGGGAGTTGGTGGCGAGCACGTGCGGTCGCTCCGGCCCGTAGCTGATGATCGAGATCGACGCCGGGTCGACGTTGAGCCGCTGGAAGTGGTCCAGGTGCATGCCCAGCGCGTCGGCCAGCAGCGACTTGATCAGGTCACCGTGGCTCACCGCCACCCAGACCGCGCCCTTGCCGTGGGCATCGGCGACGGCGGCGTCGTGGCGGCGTACGGCGGCGACGGCACGGTGCTGCATCGACACCAGGCTCTCCCCGCCGGGGAAGGTCGCCGCCGAGGGCTGCTGCTGCACCGTGCGCCACAGCGGCTCCTTGGCGAGCTCGACGAGCTTGCGCCCCTGCCAGTCACCGTAGTCGCACTCCGCCAGGCCGCGCTCGGTGCCGACCCGCAGCGAGCGCGACTGCGCATCGGCGATCAGGCGGGCGGTCTGCCGACAGCGCTGCTGGGGGCTGGACACGAGGTCGGCCACCGGCACCGCGGCGATCCGCTCGGCTGCCCGTCGCGCCTGGTCCAGGCCGGTGTCGTCGAGCTCGACTCCCGCTGTCCGCCCGGCGAGCACGCCCGCGGCGTTCGCCGTGGTGCGGCCGTGTCGTACGAGAAGCACTGTCGCCATGGCGATGAGGCTACTGCCGGTGCGGTGGCGTAGGTTGCGCGCGTCAGTCGAGGGGGAAGGAACGATCGTGAGCGACCTGACGCCGCCGGGACACCAGGGCCCAGCTCCCACCGGAGGCGGTGCGTCACCGCCACCACCGCCCGGGGCCGGGGCACCACCTCCCCCACCACCGCCACCCGCACCGCCGTCGGCGTACGCCGGTCCCGAGCAACCGCGCCGCGACACCGGACTCGCCTGGACCTCGCTGGCGCTCTCGGCCCTGCTGTGCCTACCGCTGTCGCCGCTGGTCGGCATGGTGCTCGCCGTGGTCGCACTGGTGCGTCGCCGCGCAGCGGTCTGGGTCCCCGGCCTCGCGCTGATCATCGGCCTGGTGTGCACGGCGCTCCAGGTCGACCAGGCGGTCCGGTCCTTCGACGACCTCCGTGACGGCGTCCAGCAGGGCCTGCGCGACGCCGCGGACCGGGAGGCCGAGGAGGCCCGCGAGGGCGAGGGCGACGGCGTGGTGTCCACCCTTCGGGTGGAGCCGGGCGACTGCCTGGACGACCCGACCGTCGCCGGCATGGGGGACGAACTCGTCGAGACCGACGAGGCGACGCTCGTCCCGTGCGAGGACCCCCACGACTTCGAGGCGTTCGCGCAGCTGCGGATGGCCGACGGCGACTTCCCCGGCCAGCCGGCCATCGACGAGGAGTCGCGCGCCTGCTTCGAGGAGTTCGAGACCTTCGTCGGCGCTGCGTACGCCGACTCCGACCTCGAGCTCTACCTCTACTTCCCCACCGAGTCCTCCTGGGACCTCTTCGGTGACCGCACCATCACCTGCCTGGTGGGGCTGCCGGGCGATTCGCTGCGCGGCTCCATGGCCGGCACCGAACGCTGAGGGACCGCCGATCAGGCGGTGAGGACGCCTGCCGCCAGCAGGACCAGCACGCCGGCGCCCAGCAGCACCCGGTAGATGACGAACGGCGCGAAGGTGTGGGTGCTGATGTAGCGCAGCAGCCAGGCGATGACGGCGTACCCGACGACGAAGGAGACCACCGTCGCGAAGATCGTCGGCGCCCAGCCGTAGCTGTTGTCCCCCGAGGAGATCTCGGGCATCTCGAACACGCCGGCGGCGACCACGGCCGGGATCGCCAGGAGGAACGCGTACCGGGTGGCCGCCGCGCGCTCATAACCCAGCAGCCGGCCCATCGAGATGGTCGCGCCGGAGCGGGACACCCCCGGGACCAGGGCCGCCGCCTGGGCCACGCCCATCAGCAGGGCGTGGCGGATCGTGAGGTGCTTGATCTCCCGCTCGTTGCGTCCGACCCGGTCGGCGATCCCGAGCACGATGCCCAGCACGATCAGGGTGGTCCCGATCAGCCACAGGTTGCGCAGGTCGGTCTCGATGGTGTCCTTGAACGCGACGCCGAGCACGCCGATCGGGATCGAGCCGAGGATGATGAACCACCCCAGGCGCGCCTCGAGCCGGCCGCGGTACTCGGGCTTGACCAGCGACTGCAGCCAGGTCCACGCGATGGTGAAGATGTCCTTGCGGAAGTAGAGCAGCACCGCCACCTCGGTCCCGATCTGCACCACCGCGGTGAAGGCGGCTCCCGGGTCACCCCACCCGAACAGCTCGGGGAAGATGCGGAGGTGGGCACTGCTGGAGATCGGCAGGAACTCCGTCAGTCCCTGGAGGGCCCCGAGGACCAGGGCCTGGAGGAAGTCGGACACGAGGCCGCATCCTACGGGCGGGCCGGGCACCGCTGCGGCACGGATCACCGGATCACCCGTGTCTGGCGTGCCCTTCCCCGCGCGGTCGTGGCCGCGGTCTAGGTTGGACCCATGCAGCAACGCTCCGTGGGGTCGACCGGCCTGTCGGTGTCGCGGATCGGTCTGGGCCTGATGCCGTGGGGCATCGCGACCGACGAGCACGAGGCGCGCGAGCAGCTCACCGCGTACCTCGACGCCGGCGGCACCTTCCTCGACACGGCCCACATCTACGCGCGCGGTGCCTCGGAGGAGATGCTCGGCGCCCTGCTCGGCACGACCGTGGCCCGCGAGGACGTGACGGTCGCGACCAAGGCCGGCTTCGGCCTGGTGCGGGGCGAGCACCGCTACGACGCCAGTCGCGGTCGGCTGCTCTCCCAGCTCGAGACCTCGCTGCGTCGCCTCGGCACCGACCACGTCGACCTGTGGCAGGTGCACGTGTGGGACGACGCGACGCCGCTGGACGAGACGCTCTCCGCCCTGGACATCGCGGTCACCAGCGGCCGCGCGGCCCACGTCGGGATCTCGAACTACACCGGCTGGCAGACCGCCCAGGCGGCGACGTGGCAGCGCGCGGTGCCCGGCCGCGTGCCGCTGGCCAGCACCCAGGTCGAGTACTCGCTGTCCAACCGCGACATCGAGCACGAGGTGATCCCGGCCGCCCTGGCCAGCGGCCTCGGCGTCCTCCCCTACTCCCCCCTCGGCAAGGGCGTGCTCACCGGGAAGTACCGCTCGGGGATCCCGTCGGACTCCCGCGGTGCGAACGACCCCCACATCGAGGACTACCTCGACGACCGGGGGCGCAGCATCGTCGAGGCCGTGGTCAAGGCCTCCGACGGGCTGGGCTGGACGCCGCTGGAGGTCGCCCTCGTGTGGGTGCGCGACCGCCCCGGCGTCACCGCGCCGATCGTCGGCGCCCGGACCAGCGCGCAGCTCACGGGCGCCCTCGGTGCCGAGGACAAGCAGCTCCCCCCGGAGATCCGGGAGGCACTCGACGACGTCTCGGACCCCGGATGAGCCGCCGGCCGGAGCTGCGCCCCGTCCACGCCCGGCCCCTGGGTCGCGGCGTCGAGTGGCAGTTCGAGACCGTGAGCTTCCCCCGCGACTTCTCGCGCAACGTGGTGACCAAGCTGCTCACCGAACGGGCCGAGCACGGCAGGTGGGAGCTGGACCGCGTCCGGATCGGCAGCGACGGCGTACGCCGGGTGGTGCTGCGGCGCAAGATCATCCGGCAGGTGCGCACCGCCTGAGCACGGCTCAGACCTGGTCGAGGAACCGGTCGAAGACCCGCTGCCCGAACTGTAGGGCGTCGACCGGCACCCGCTCGTCGACACCGTGGAAGAGGGCGGTGAAGTCCAGGTCGGCCGGGAGCCGCAGCGGGGCGAACCCGAAGCTGGACATGCCCAGCTTGCGGAAGTGCTTGGCGTCCGTGCCGCCGCTCATCAGGTAGGGAGCCACCACGGCGTCGGGGTCCTCGGCGAGCAGGCTGGCGGTCATCGCATCGACGATCCTGCCCTCGTAGGGGGACTCCCAGGGCTGCTGGTGCGAGATCGCCTCGATCTCGACGTCCTCGCCGCACAGCTCGGCCAGCGTGGCGAAGAACTCCTCCTCCGCCCCCGGCACGAACCGTCCGTCGATGCAGGCCGACGCCTCGGTCGGGATGACGTTGAGCTTGTAGCCGCCGTCGAGCATGGTCGGGTTCGCGGTGTTGCGGATGACCGCGCCGAGCATCCGGGCCGCGGGCCCGAACTCCTCGATCAGGTCCGCGGCGTTCTCCGGCGTGGCCTCGGTGCCGGCGAGCTCGCCGATCGCCGCGAGCAGCGTGCGCATCGTCGGCGTGAGGCGCAGGGGCCACTCGTGTGCCCCGATCCGCGCGACGGCGCCGGACAGCGAGGTGATCGCGTTGTCGGGGTTGATCATCGACCCGTGGCCGGCCCGGCCGCGGGCCGTCAGCCGCAGCCACGCCATGCCCTTCTCGGCGGCCTCGATGAGGTAGACCCGCCGGTCGCGGACCGTGGTGCTGAACCCACCGACCTCGCCGATGGCCTCCGTGCAGCCCTCGAACAGCTCGGCGTGGTCCCGGACGAGCACCTCGCCGCCGATGTGGCCGCCGGCCTCCTCGTCGGCGGTGAAGCACAGCACGACGGGGCGTTCGGGGACCCGTCCCTCGCGCTGGCGCGCCCGCACCGTCGCGAGCAGCATCGCGTCGAAGTCCTTCATGTCGACCGCGCCGCGCCCCCACAGGTAGCCGTCGTCGGTGATCTCGCCACTGAACGGGTCGACCTGCCAGTCCTCGGCCGCCGCCGGCACGACGTCGAGGTGCCCGTGCAGCAGCAGCGCATCGGAGCGGTCACCACTCCCGCCCCAGTGGGCCACCACGTTGGTGCGCCCGGGCGCACCCTCGATGAGCGTGCTCTCGATGCCGACCTCGTCGAGCAGGGTGGCGACGTGCTCGGCGGCCTTGCGCTCCCCCGGCCCCTCCTCGGGTCCGTAGTTGGAGGTGTCGATCCGGATCAGGTCGCGACAGATGTCGACGACCTCGGTCGCCGGGTCGGGCGTGGACGCGTCGGTGGCACTCACCCCTCCATCTTGGCAGCCCCCGTCCGGGCGGCCCAGCCCGACGGCAGACTGGTGCCCATGACCCATGACGACCGGCCCGCGCAGGGGCTCGACGAGGTGCTCGCCCGCCGCTTCCTGACCACCGACGCCGCCCGGCCCGAGCGCGTGGCACGCCGGCACGCGGGAGGCCGTCGTACGGCGCGGGAGAACCTGGCGGACCTCGTGGACCCCGGCTCGTTCGTGGAGTACGGGCGCTTCACGACCGCGGCGCAGGAGCAGCGGCGCGACCTGGCCGACCTTGTGGTGGAGACGCCCGCCGACGGCCTCATCGGTGGTACGGCGACCGTCGACGGGCAGCCGTGCGCGGTGCTGTCCTACGATTACATGGTCATGGCCGGCACCCAGGGCATGCGCGGCCACCACAAGTCGGACCGGCTGCTCGCCCTCGTCGAGCGGATGCGCCTCCCGACCGTCTTCTTCACCGAGGGCGGTGGCGGCCGCCCCGGCGACACCGACTACCCGCTGGTGTCGGCCCTCGACGTGGCGACCTTCGCCCTGTGGGGCCGGCTGGCCGGGGTGGTCCCCCGGATCGCGATCGTGTCCGGACGCTGCTTCGCCGGCAACGCCGTCCTGGCCGGCGGGGCGGACCTGCGCATCGCGACCACCGACGCGAACCTGGGCATGGCCGGACCGGCCATGATCGCCGGCGGCGGCCTGGGCGACTTCGCGCCCGAGGAGATCGGGCCCGCGTCCGAACAGGCAGCGAACGGCGTCCTCGACGTCGTCGTGGACGAGGAGGTCGAGGCGGTGGCGACCGCACGGGACCTGCTCGCGCTGGCGTCCGGGGTGAGTAGACCGGGGACGGCGCCGGACCAGCACGCACTGCGTGACCTGCTGCCGGCCAACGACCGGGAGGCCTTCGACGTGCGGCCCCTCGTGGAGACACTCGCCGACACCGACAGCGTCATCTGGCTACGAGAGGCGTGGGCGCCGGAACTGGTGACGGCGCTGGGACGCATCGACGGGCGCCCGGTGGGCATCCTCGCCAACCAGTCCACGCACGTCGCCGGCGCACTCACCACCGCGGCCTCGGGCAAGGGAGCCGACTTCTTGGACCTGTGCCAGTCGTGGGGCGTCCCGGTGGTGTCACTCGTCGACACCCCGGGCTTCATGGTCGGCCCCGAGGCCGAGCGCAGCGGCCTGGTCGGCGAGGCGTCCCGCTTCGTCACCGCGGGCGCGCGCCTCACGGTGCCGCTGGTCGGCGTGGTGCTGCGGCGCGGCTACGGCCTGGGCGCGCAGGCGATGCTGGGCGGCAGCACCCACCAGCCGCTGCTCACGGTGGCCTGGCCGGGCGCCCACCTGGGCGCCATGGGGCTGGAGGGCGCCGTACGACTCGCCATGGCCAAGGAGCTCGAGGCGCTCCCCGAGGCCGAGCGCGAGGCAGCGGTGGCCGACCACACTGCCGGGCTGCGGGAGCACGCCAAGGCCCTCAACGCTGCCCGGGTCTTCGAGATCGACGACGTCATCGACCCCGCCGAGACCCGGACGGTGATCGCCGCGACGCTGCGGGCGGCCGGCTGACGGACGCCACCGCCCGGATCAGTCGACGGCGTACTCGTCCGCGGCGAAGGTGGCCGTGCGGCGCTGGTACTCCGCCACCGGTCCGGGCCAGTTGGTGGTCACCCGCCCACTGGCCGAGGTGTACCAGCTGGTGCAGCCGGCCCACACGCTGCGGGCCAGCCGGCCCTGCACCTCGGAGTCGAACCCGTCGGCGACCTCGGGACGCACCTCGACGGTGCGGGCGCGGGCGGCGAGGACGTCCACGGCCTGGCGGATGTAGCCCGCCTGCGCCTCGAGCATGCCGATGATGGAGCTGCCGCCGAGGTTGGTGTTGGGACCGTAGACGCAGAAGAAGTTCGGGAAGCCGGGGACCGTCATGCCCAGGTGGGCGCGCGCGCCACCGTCCCAGGCGTCGTCGAGGCGTCGACCCCCGCGACCGGTCACCTCCATCGGCGCCAGGAAGTCGGTGGCCGCGAAGCCGGTGCCGAGGATCAGCACGTCGCACTCGTGGAGCGTGCCGTCGCCGGTGCGGACACCGGCCCCCTCGACGGCGGTGACGTCCTCGGTGACGACCTCGACGTGCTCCCGGGCGAGTGCGGGGTACCAGTCGTTGCTGAAGAGCAGTCGCTTGCAGCCCAGCGGGTAGTCGGGCACGAGCTTGGCCCGCAGTGCGGGATCCTTGACCTGGCGCCGCAGCTGGGCCTGCCAGGCACGCCGCAGGCCGCTCGCCAGCCGGCCGTCGTCGTCGAGGGTCTTGTTGAGCTGCTCGCTGAGGTGGAACACGCCGCGGCGTACGACGTGGTGGATGCCCGGCGCGCGGGTGAACAGCGTCGTGTGCCAGGGCCGGTAGGCACGGTCGGGCTTGGGGACGACGTAGGGCGCCGACCGCTGGAAGACGGTGATGGCAGCGACGTCGTCCACGATCCCGGGGACGAACTGGATCGCGCTCGCGCCGGTGCCGATCACGCCGATCCGCTTGCCGCGCAGCGGGACCGTGTGGTCCCACCGGGCCGAGTGGAAGGACGGGCCGGCGAAGTCGTCCAGTCCGGGGATGGCGGGCACCGCGGGCCGGGACAGCTGCCCGACCGCCGACACCACCACGTCGGCCACCAGGTCCGTCCCGTCGGTCAGGGTCACGACCCAGTGACGCTCGGTGTCGTCCCAGCTGACCGCGGCGACCTCGCTGCGGGTGCGCACGAGGTCGCGCAGGCCGGCCCGGTCGGCCTCGGTGCGGATGTAGTCCAGGATCTCCGGCTGCTTGGCGTAGCGGTGGCTCCAGTCGTGCTTGGGCGCCCAGGACCAGGAGTACAGCGTCGACGGCACGTCGCAGGCCGCGTCCGGGTAGGTGTTGTCGCGCCACACGCCACCGACGTCGTCGGCCCGCTCGAGGACGGTGACGTCGCGGTGGCCCGCGGCGAGGAGTTCGCGGGCCGTGGCCAGTCCGCCGAAGCCGGCGCCGATCACGAGGACACGGGGTTGCTGCGTGGGAGCCATGACCGAACGCTAGCCGCTCCCGATTCCGACCTCCCGCAGCCCCTTTGCTAGTGTTCTCGGGCACGCGCGGGTGGCGGAATTGGCAGACGCGCTAGCTTGAGGTGCTAGTGACCTATTACTGGTCGTGGGGGTTCAAGTCCCCCCTCGCGCACGTGAGGAACCCCAGGTCTGACCTGGGGTTCCGTGCTTTTTGCGGCCCTCGGCGTCTCAGGACCGCACCTCGGCGAGGAACCCGAGCAGCAGCTCGTTGACCTCCGCAGGACGCTCCTGCTGGACCCAGTGCCCGCACCCGGGCAGCACGTGGCACCCGCGCAGGTCGGGCAACGTGCGGTCGAAGCGCGCCATCGCACGCTGGCCCCACATCACCGGACCGTCCAGCTCGCCACCGATGAACAGCGACGGGACCCGGATCGGCGCGTGCCCCCAGACCGCGAGGTCCTCCCAGTCCCGGTCCACGTTGCGGTAGCGGTGCAGCGCGCCGGTGAACCCGGAGCGCGAGAACTCGGCCACGTAGAAGTCGAGGTCCTCCTCGGTCAGCCAGTCCGGCATCCGTTCTGGATGGGTGAACCGGTCGTCCATCCGGCCACCCGGCGCGATGGTGCCCACGACCGGTCCGCCGGCCGCCAGCTGCTCGGCCATCCCCTCCCCCGAGATCGACCAGTAGATGCCGCGCAGCCACCGGCGTACGTCGTCGGAGATCTCGGCCTCCGCCCGCCCCGGCTGCTGGAAGTAGGCGATGTAGAACTCCTCCTCGCCGCCCATGTCCTCGAACGCGTCGCTGGGCCGGGTCGGGCCGGAGGGAGCGAACGGCACCGACAGCCCGGCGACGGCGGTGAACACGTCGGGCCGCAGCTGCGCGCTCGCCCAGGCGATCGGTGCGCCCCAGTCGTGCCCCACGACCACCGCCTCGCGCTCCCCCAGCGCCGCGACGAGTGCGACGTTGTCGGCGACGTGCCGGAGCATCCGGTAGTCCTCGACCGCGGTCGGCACCGAGGAACGTCCGTAGCCACGTACGTCGATCGCCACCACCCGGTGGCCCGCCGCGGCGAGCGCCGGGATCTGGTGGCGCCAGGAGTACCAGGACTCCGGGAAGCCGTGGACCAGCAGGACCAGCGGTCCACTGCCGCTCTCGACGTAGTGGAGGTCGATGTCGTTGACCGCGACCGTGCCGTGCTGCCACCCGGTGATGTCCACGCGGGCAGTGTGGCACGCGGGGCCCGGTGCTCTCCTAGGCTGGCGCCATGTCATCACCCGCCCCGTTCCGGGTCGCGTTCGTGCCCGGCGTCACGCCCGACAAGTGGGCCCGCGTGTGGCGGGAGCGCCACCCTGACCTCCCGCTGGAGCTGTCGCCCGTCGCCGAGGACGCCCCGCGTGCGGTGCTCGCGTCCGGCGACGCCGACCTGTGCCTGGCGCGGCTCCCCGCCCGTCGCAGCGACCTGGTCGGCGACGACCTGCACTGCGTGGTGCTCTACGAGGAGCTCCCCGTGGTCGTCGCCGCCAGCGACCACCTCGTCGCCGCGGCCGAGCAGGTCACCTGCGCCGACCTCGACGAGGAGCAGCTCGTCCGTCCCCACCCCTCCGGGTGGCGACCCGCCGCCGAGCAGTTCGACTTCCCCGCGATGACCGACGCCGAGGCGGTCGCGACCGTGGCCGCCGGCACCGGGATCGTCGTCCTGCCGATGTCGGTGGCACGGCTGCACCACCGCAAGGACGTCGTCCACCGCGTCGTGACCGACCTGCCCACGACCGACGTCGGGCTCCTCTGGCGCCGCGAGGACGACAGCGACCTCCACCAGGACTTCGTCGGCATCACGAAGGGACGTCGCGCCTCCAGCAGCCGTTGAGTCGCCGCTGGTTCACCACCCGGTGGGCAGCGGCCGACCCTCGTGGAAGCCCGCGGCGGACTGCACCCCCACCACGGCGCGCTCGTGGAAGGACGGCAGGTCGGTCGCGCCGGCGTAGGTGAAGGAGGAACGCACCCCGGCACAGACCTGGTCGATGAGGTCCTCCACGCCCGGTCGCTGCGGGTCCAGGTACATGCGGTAGGAGGAGATGCCCTCCTCGTAGAGGCCCTTCCGGGCACGGTCGAAGGCGCTCTCGGTGCCCGTCCGGTTGGCGACCGCCCGGGCGGAGGCCATGCCGAAGGAGACCTTGAACGGCCGCCCGTCGGCGTCCTCGAGCAGGTCGCCCGGCGACTCGTGGGTGCCGGCGAACCACGACCCGATCATCACCGAACCCGCTCCGGCGGCCAGCGCCAGCGCGACGTCGCGGGGGTGGCGCACTCCCCCGTCGGCCCACACCTGGGCCCCGAGCTCGCGGGCAGCGGCCGCGCACTCCAGCACCGCGGAGAACTGCGGTCGACCGACACCGGTCATCATCCGCGTGGTGCACATCGCGCCGGGTCCGACACCGACCTTGACGATGTCGGCGCCGGCGTCGACCAGCGCACGGGTGCCGTCGGCGTCGACGACGTTGCCCGCCACGACCGGCACCGCCGGGTCGAGGCCGCGCACCGCCGCCAGTGCCTCCAGCATCCGGTCCTGGTGGCCGTGGGCCGTGTCGACGACCAACAGGTCCACCCCGGCGTCGAGCAGCAGCTTCGCCTTGCCCGCCACGTCGCCGTTGACGCCGATCGCGGCGCCGATCCGCAGGCGGCCCTGCGCGTCGACCGCGGGGTCGTACAGCGTCGCCCGGAGGGCGCCGGTCCGGGTCAGCACGCCGACGAGCGAGCCGTCCTCGTCAACGCCGACCGCCAGCGGTGCGCGGGCGGCGTCGACGGCGTCGAAGACAGTCCGCGGGTCGGTGGTCGCGGCGACCTCGACCTCCACGGGCCGCATCACCTGCTCGACCTGGGCGAACCGGTCGACCTCCGCGCAGTCCGAGCCGGTGACGATGCCGACCGGCAGGCCGTCGGAGACCACCACGGCGGCGCCGTGCGACCGCTTGGGGATCAGTGACAGCGCGTGGGAGACCGTCTGGTCCGGGCGCAGCTGGATCGGGGTCTCGAACACCAGGTGCCGCTGCTTGACGTAGGTCACCACGTCGGCGACCACGTGGGCCGGGATGTCCTGCGGGATGACGACGAGTCCGCCGCGACGGGCGACCGTCTCGGCCATCCGCTTGCCCGCGATCGCGGTCATGTTCGCCACGACCAGGGGCACCGTGGTGCCGGCGCCGTCGTTGGTGGCCAGGGAGACGTCGTACCGGCTGCCGACCGCGGAGCGGCGCGGCACCATGAACACGTCGTCATAGGTCAGGTCGTGGGCGGGGGCGTGCCCGTCGAGGAATCGCACCCTCCCGAATCTACCCGTGCCGGTGCGTCAGGATGGGGCCGTGGTGATCGAGGCGAGCGCCCCCGGACGGGTCAACCTGATCGGGGAGCACACCGACTACAACGGCGGGCGGTGCCTGCCCTTCGCGATCGACCTGCGGACCACGGTGGTGCTCCGCCCCCGACCCAGTCCCCGGGTCACGGTGCGCAGCGTGCAGGCGGGCGCCGCGGTGACCGTGGAGTTCGGCGACCTGCGGCCCGGTGTACGCCGCGACTGGAGTGCCCACCCGCTCGGGGTGCTGTGGGCGCTCGCCGAGGACGGCTGGCCGGTGCCGGGGATGGACGTGGCCATCGACGGCGCCGTCCCGCCCGGGGCCGGACTCGCGAGCTCGGCGGCCCTGGGCTGTGCGGTGGCCACCGCCGTGGCCGGACTCCGGGGCGGCCTGGTCGACGATGCGACACGCGACCGTCTCGCCGCCGCGTGCCACCGGGCCGAGACCGAGTTCGTCGGCGCGCCCACCGGTGGCATGGACCAGGCGGTCGCCATGCGCGGTTCGGCCGGTCACGCACTCCTGCTCGACTTCGGCGACGGGTCGCGACGCTCCGTGCCGCTCGCCCCGGCCGACGCCGGGCTGACGCTGCAGGTCATCGACACCGGGCACGCCCACGACCTCGCCACCGAGGAGGGGTACGCCGACCGGCGGCGTGAGTGCGCGGCCGCTGCCGACGCGCTGGGGCGCCCGCAGCTGCGTGGCGCCACCGCCGCGGACCTCGCCGACATCGCCGACCCGGTGTTGCGGGCGCGCGCCCGCCACGTGGTCACCGAGGAGGAGCGGGTCGACGCCGTCCTCGTCGCGCTCGAGGACGCGGACTGGACCGCCGTCGGTGCGGCCCTGACCGCATCCCACCGCTCGCTGCGCGACGACTTCGCCGCCTCGACGAGCGCGTTGGACCTCGCCGTCGACAGCGCCCTCACCGCAGGCGCCCTGGGTGCCCGTCTGGTCGGCGGTGGCTTCGGGGGCTCCGCCGTCGCCCTGACGCCACGAGACCGCGCCGCCGACGTCCGGGACGCCGTCGACGCGGCCTTCGCTGCCGCGGACCTCCCGCCACCGGGCCACCACGAGGTGACACCGGCAGCGGGAGCCTCGGTCACTTCAGCTCAGCGCTGGACAGCCCGAGGACCCGGCGCGCCACGATGAGCTGCTGGATCTGCTGGGTGCCCTCGAAGATGTCGAGGATCTTGGAGTCACGGGCCCACTTCTCCAGCAGCTCGTCCTCGCTGTAGCCCACCGACGCGCACAGCTCGACACAGCTGAGCGTCACGTCGGAGCCGACCCGTCCCGCCTTGGCCTTCGCCATGGAGGCCTCGAGCGAGTTGGGCTTGCGGTTGTCGGCCATCCACGCGGCCTGGAGGGTCAGCAGGCGCGCACCCTCCCAGTCCGACTCCAGCTGCAGGAACCGTGCCGCGGCAGCGCTCTGGAGCATGGCGGGCTGGTCGTAGTCCACCTCGACACCGGCTCGGGCGAGCAGGTCGCGGGTGAGGTCCAGCGACGCCCGGGCGCAGCCGATCGCCATGGCGGCGACCAGCGGACGGGTGTTGTCGAAGGTCGCCATGGCACCGGCGAAGCCCTTGCTGGTGTCGATCTCGGGATCGCCCAGCAGGTTCTCCTTGGGCACCCGGCAGTCGGTGAAGGTGATCACCGCGGTGTCGGAGGCCCGGATGCCGAGCTTCTCCTCCAGCCGCTCGACCTTCAGGCCGGGCGTGCCCTTCTCCACGACGAAGGACTTGATCGCGGCACGGCCGAGGGACTTGTCCAGCGTCGCCCACACCACGACGCAGTCGGAACGCTCCCCGGAGGTCACGTAGATCTTCTCGCCGTTGATGACGTAGTCGTCGCCGTCGAGCACCGCCGTGGTCGAGATCGCCGCCGAGTCCGAGCCGAAGCTCGGCTCGGTGATGGCCATCGAGGCCCACTTGCCCTCGAAGCGCGCGAGCTGCTCGTCGTTGGCGACCGACGCGATCGCGGAGTTGCCCAGGCCCTGGCGGGGCATGGAGAGCAACAGTCCGGTGTCGCCCCAGCACATCTCGGCGACCGAGGTCACCGAGGCCATGTTGGAGCCGTTGCGCACCGAGTCGTCGTCGCTGTCCTCACGGCGTACGCCGGCCGCTCCGGCACCCTCGCTCGCGCCGGACTCGGAGAGCCCGTCGATCATCGCCGCGAGCATGTCGAGCTCCTTGGGGTACTCGTGCTCGGCGGCGTCGTACTTGCGCGAGATGGGGCGCAGCATGTTCATCGCGACCTGGTGGGCCTGGTCGATCAGCGCCCGATGCTTCTTGGGAACCTCCAGATTGATGGCCATCAGACCAGCACCGTTCCTTCCATGATCCCGATCGCACGCAGGTCGCGGTACCACCGCTCGACCGGGTGCTCCTTGACGAATCCGTGGCCACCGAGCAGCTGGACGCCGTCGTTGCCGATCTGCATCCCCCGGTCGGTGCACGCCTTGCGGGCGAGCGCGACCTGCTTGGAGAAGTCCTTGCCGGCCGCGGCGCGGGAGGCGGCGCGGTGGGTCAGCAGCCGCATCGCCTGCAGCTCGATGGCGATGTTGGCGACCATGAACGCCACCGACTGCCGGTGCGCGATCGGCTCCCCGAAGGCCTCGCGCTCCTTGACGTAGGGCGTCACGTAGTCCAGCACGGCCTGGCCGGTGCCGACCGCGAGCGCGCACCACGCGAGCCGCGAGAGCCGGACGCACTCGGCGTAGGTCGTCCCGTCGGTCTCGCCGAGCACGGCGTCGGCGGGGACCTTCGCCCCGTCCAGCAGCAGCTTGGTCATGGTGGCGGCCCGCACGCCCATCGCGGGGTCGCTCTCCAGGCTCAGTCCCTCGGTGGAGGACTCCACCAGGAACAGCGTGGGACGGCCGTCCAGCGAGGCGCCGACGACGAAGAGCTCGGCGTCGGTGCCGCGCGCCACGAGGCTCTTGGTGCCCCGCAGGACGTAGCCGTCGCCCTCCTTGGTGGCGGTGGCCGCGGGTGCGAACACGTCGAAGAGCACGGTGGGCTCGTTGAGCGCAAGTGCCGCGGCCGGGACGTCCTCGCCGGTGAAGGACGGCAAGTAGGTCTGCTGCTGGGCCTCGGTGCCCCACAGTCCGATCGCGGTCGCGACCGAGCCGGGCGCCAGAGTGGCCACGGCGAGCCCCATGTCGCCCCGGGCCAGTGCCTCGGCCACCAGGGTGCCGGCCATGGCCGAGCGCTCCTCGGCGACCCCGCCGAGCTCCTCGGGCAGGCCGAGGATCGGGAGGCCGATCTCCTTGCTCTGGTCGAGCACCTCCTGCGGCGCGGTGCACGCGGCGTCGGCGTCGGCAGCCGCCGGACGCAGCACCTCCTCGGCGAACTCCGAGACCAGGTCGACGAGCATCTGCTCGTCCTCGCTCGGCGTCAGGTCGAAGACCCCGGACGGCGCCGCCTTGGGGGCGCGCACGCCCGGCTTGGAGCGCGAGCCGACCTTCTTGAAGGTGCGGCTGGCGTTGGTGACGGTGCGGAACCCGCTGCGCGTCACGGTGTTGACGACCTGCTCGGCCTGCTTGCGCAGGCCGACCTTGTCGAGCAGGTCGGTCTGGGCGAGGCGGCTCAGGCCGGCGACGAGGAGCCCGAGCGGATCGTGGCTCGCATCCTCGGGCACGCCGTGCTTGCCGCCCGGGCGGAAGTTGCTGATCAGGGACATGCGCCTAATGTAACTCTGAGTTACACATTGCGCTACACCTGTTCCGCGTGCCGCAGGTCACACCGCTCCCCCGGGCCCCGGTGACGCCGGCAGTCGTCGACTGTGCCGCACCTGCGCACGGGTCGTATGCTCCGGCGCCATGCCCGACGCCGAGCCCCATGCCCCCCACGGACCGCTGCCCACCGACGGCACGGTCCACCCCATGACCCGCTGGGGCACCGAGGTGATGCACCGCGCCCAGCAGCCAGTGACGGCGTACGACGCGGAGCTGCGGGAGCTGGTGGCCGACATGGTCGCCACCATGTACGCCGCGGACGGCGTCGGCCTCGCCGCCTGCCAGATCGGCGTCGACCGGGCCGTGTTCGTCTTCGACTGCCCCGACGAGAGCGGCGAGCGGACGGTGGGCGTGGTCTGCAACCCGGTGCTCACGCTGCCCGAGGGCGCGGACCGCAATCTCGACGACGACCAGGAGGGCTGCCTGTCGCTGCCCGGGGCGTTCGCCGCGTGTGCGCGCCCGGACTGGGCCGCGGTCGACGGCACCGGGGTGGACGGTGAGCCGGTGCACTTCGAGGGTGACGGGCTGCTCGCACGCTGCCTGCAGCACGAGACCGACCACACCCGCGGCACGGTCTTCGGGGACCGGCTGCCCACCAAGGCGCGCAAGAAGCTGCACAAGGCCCACGAGCGGGCGGCCGAGGACTTCCCCGACGGCTGGCCGGCGACCTGAGCGGGGGCCGGCCCGACCTCGGCTACGGTCGCCCCATGCCACTCGACCCCGACCTCGCCCCGCTGCTGGAGCTGATCCACGGCAGCACGCCGCTGCACGAGATGACGCCGACGGACGCGCGGTCCGCGTTCCGGCGGATGACCGTGGACATGCGACCGCCCGAGGCCGTGGTCCCGGTCGGTGAGGTCGTGGACACGACGGTGGCCGGCGGCCGCGGGGACCTCCCGGCCCGCAGCTACCGCCCCGGGACCTCCGGGCCGCACCCGACCGTGGTGCTCCTCCACGGCGGCGGGTTCGTCATCGGTGACCTCGACACTCACGACAACATGGCCCGGGCCATCTGCCGCGGCGCCGACGCCGTGGTGGTCTCGGTGGACTACCGGCTCGCCCCCGAGCACCCCTTCCCCGCTGCGGCCGAGGACGCGGTGGCCGCCGTCCGGGACGTGGTGGCCCGGCGCGGCGAGTTCGGCGGTGGCGACGCCGTCGCGGTCGCGGGCGACTCCGCCGGCGGCAACCTGGCCGCGGTCGCGGCACAGCAGGTCGGGGGCATCGCGGCGCAGCTCCTCGTCTACCCGGCCGCCGACATGGCCGGCGACCACCCGTCGATGACCGAGAACGGCGAGGGCTACTTCCTCGACACCCCCACGATGGCGTGGTTCACCGGTCACTACCTCTCCGGCGGTGGACAGCTCGACCCCACCGACGCGCTGCTCTCCCCGCTGCGCGGGGACCTGGCCGACCAGCCACCGGCCGTCGTCGCCACGGCCGAGTTCGACCCGCTGCGCGACGCGGGCGCGGCGTACGCCGACGCGCTGGCGGCCGCCGGCGTCCCGGTCCGCCACACGACCTACCCCGGCCAGATCCACGGCTTCTTCGACATGGGCCCCTGGTCGACCGCGAGCCAGGCCGCCGTCGACCACGCCATCGCCGAGTTCGCCGAGGTCCTCCCCCGCTGACCCAGGGTCGAGTGCTCACTTCTTCTCGTCGAGTGCTCACTTGTTGCACCTCGAGTCGGCACTTCTTCCCGGCATCGCGTCCCACCCCGGGCCGCCGTGGGTCCACAGGGCCCGACGAGGAGCCCCTCCTCCACAGGACGGCGTACGGCGCCTCGCCGGCCGGGCGCCGCGGGCCGACCGTGGGAGGCATGCCCCCGATCCTCCCCCGACGTCCGCTGACCCGTGCCGACCTGCTCGCCCGCGGCTACTCCGACCGCCTCATCGGACGATTGGTTGCCGAGGGTGACCTCCGCCGTACCTGTCGCGGCGTCTACCTCACCGCCGACCTGCCCGACGACCTCGACAGCAGGGCCGCCTCGCTCGCCCGCGTCGTCGCCGAGCACCACGTGGTCGTCGACCGCACCGCGGCATGGCTGCACGGCACGGGCGCCCACGCCTACGCCGAGTTGTGGCGTACGCCGCCGGTCGAGACCTGCGCCCTGCGCGGCCACCAGCCCACTCGACTCACCGCGGCCCGTGGCCGCACGCGCGACCTCGCACCGCGCGACGTGATGGTGCTCGCCGGACTCCGGGTCACGACGCCGTTGCGCACCGCACTCGACTGCGGGTGCCACCTCAAGCGGCGCGAGGCGATGGCCGTGCTCAACTCGCTCGCGCGCACCCACGGCCTGACCAGGGCCGACCTCCGCGCCGAGCTGCCGCGCTTCCGTCGCCGGCGCGGCGTCGTCCAGCTGCGGGAACTGATCCAGTACCTCTGCCCCGCGGTCGAGTCCGACCGCGAGAGCTGGGTCCTCCTCGCGATCCGTGACGCGGGCCTCCCCGAGCCCGAGCCACAGTTCTGGATCCACCGCGACGGCGTCCCCACCTATCGGCTCGACTTCGCCTACCCGCACCTCCGCGTGTGCGTCGAGTACGACGGCGCCGAGGCCCATGACCGGTCTCCGCGGCAGCGCGAGCGGGACGAGCGTCGTCGGCAGTGGCTGCGCGAGCACCACTGGACCGTGATCGTGGTCAGGGAGGGGGACTTCACCGCCGAACGCCTCGACGCATGGCTGGAGCAGGTGCGCGACGCCCTCGTGGCGTCGTACACGACGCGTCGCTGGTGAGTGCAAGTGCCGACTCGACCGTTGAGAAGTGCTGACTCGACCGTCAACAAGTGAGTACTCAACGGAGGGAAGTGAGCACTCAACGCTGCTGGGTCACGTAGCAGGCGATCGCAGTCGCGGCGGCCACGTTGAGGGAGTCGACGCCGGCGGCCATCGGGATGACGGCGCGGCGGTCGGCGGACCGTTCCCAGTGGGACGAGAGGCCGTGACCCTCGGAGCCGAGCACGAGGGCGACCCGGTCCACGTCGGCGACGGCCTCCTCGATCGGGACCGCGTCCTCGGCCAGGGTCAGGGCGAGGGTGGTGAACCCGGCCGCGGACAGGTCCGGGAGCGCGGCCCGCCAGTCCGGGACGCGGGTCCACGGCAGGGTGAACACCGAGCCCATCGCGACCTTGATCGCGCGACGGTAGAGCGGGTCGGCACAACGGGGTGCGAGCAGCACCGCGTCGAAGTCCAGGGCCGCACCGCACCGGATGATCGCGCCGACATTGGTGTGGTCCACGATGTCCTCGAGCACGAGCACCGACCGGGCGCCGGCCAGCACGTCGGCCACCGCGGGCAGTGGGCGCCGCTGCAATGAGGCGAGCGCGCCGCGGTGGACGTGGAAGCCCGTCACCTGCTCGGCGAGGTCCTCCGAGACCACGTAGCACGGCGCATCGGTGCGGTCGAGGACGTCGGCGAGCCCGTCGATCCAACGCGGCGCCATCAGGAAGGAGCGCGGCTCGTGCCCGGCCTCGACCGCCCGCCGCACGACCTTCTCGCCCTCGGCGAGGAAGAGCCCGTGTTCGGCCTCGAGGTGCTTGCGCAGCTGGACGTCGCGCAGGTCCCGGTAGTCCGCGAGCCGCGGGTCGGCGGCGTCGGTGACGTCGACGAGGGTCGCCATCGGCTCAGTCGCCCACCTCGGGATGGGCGACCCGCACGACCTCGCCGACCACGATGATGGCCGGGGCCTGCACCCGCTCGGCCTCCAACTGGTCCGCGAGGGTGCCCAGCGTCGCGAGCACCGTGCGCTCGGTCGGCATCGTGCCGTCGCACACGACCGCGACCGGGGTGCCCGGCGCGCGGCCGCCCTCGACCAGCGCCGTGGCGATCGCGGGAGCGTTGTGCACTGCCATCATCAGCACGACGGTGCCCTGCATCCGCGCGATGGCGTCCCAGGCGACGAGGGACTCGGGATGGCCGGGTGGGAGGTGCCCCGACACGACGGTGAAATCGTGGGTGATGCCGCGGTGGGTCACCGGGATCCCGGCGACCGCCGGGACGGCCACGGGACTGGTCAGGCCCGGGATGACGGTGACGGGTACGCCGGCCTCCCGGCAGGCGATCACTTCCTCGTAGCCGCGACCGAAGACGAAGTTGTCCCCGCCCTTGAAGCGCACCACGCGGCTGCCGGCAAGGGCGCGCTCCACGATGACCTGGTTGATCGCCTCCTGCTGCGCCGACCGGCCGCGGGGCAGCTTGGCCACGTCGAGGAGCTCCACGTCGTCGGGCAGGTCCCCGAGCAGCTCGCGGGGCGCGAGCCGGTCCGCCACCACGACGTCGGCCTCCATCAACGCCTGGTAGCCGGCGATCGACATCAGCTCCGGACGTCCGGGCCCGCCGCCGACCAGGGTCACCCCGGCGGTGCGCGGCCGCTCGGGAGCCGACCCGAGTCGTCCCTCCCGCAGGCCCTCGACGACCTCGTCGCGCAGTGCCGCCGACCGGCGGGGCTCGCGGGAGCCGAGCACGGCCACGGTGAGGCCGTCGTGCCGCCCGACCGCGGGCGTCCAGGCGGTCCCCTGTTGTGCGTCGTCGGCGCGCACGCAGAACACCCGGTGCTGCTCCGCCGCCGCGCTGACGCGCTGGTTGACGCCGGCGTCGTCGGTCGCCGCGACGGCGTACCACGCCTCGGCGAGGTCGGCCTCGGCGAACTCGCGCCGGTGCCACGAGACCTCGCCGGAGCCCACCAGACCCTCGATGGCCGGGGTCACGTCCGGCGAGACGACGTGGACGTCGGCGCCGGCGGCGATCAGCTGGGGCACCCGGCGTTGGGCGACCTCACCGCCGCCCACGACGAGCACGCGGCGGCCGTCGAGCCGCAGACCGGAGGGATAGAGGGTGCTGTCGTCCACGGCGGCCATTGTTCCAACAACCACCGTGGCCCCGGGGGCCGGCATCCACCCGTGGACAGGGGTGGCCGTGGTGGCGCGTCAGAGGCCCATCTGCTTGGCGATGATCATCTTCATCACCTCCGACGTGCCGCCGTAGATCCGGTTGACGCGGTTGTCGGTGTAGAGCCGGGCGATCGGGTACTCGTTCATGAACCCGTAGCCACCGTGCAGCTGCAGGCACCGGTCGATCACCCGGTCGGCGACCTCGGTGCAGAACAGCTTCGCCGACGCGGCCTCGGCGGCCGTCAGCTCACCGGCGTCCTCGGCCTCCAGCGCCCGGTCGACCACGGCCTGGGCCGCGTCGACCTCCGCCTTGCACGCAGCCAGCTCGAACTTGGTGTTCTGGAAGGAGGCCACCGGCTTGCCGAAGACGGTGCGGTCCTCGGTGTAGGCCTGCGCGAACCGGACCGCGGCGGCCGCCTGGGCGTAGGCGCCGAAGGCGATGCCGAGCCGCTCGCGCGGGAGGTTCTGCCCCAGGTAGGAGAAGCCCTCGTGCTCCTCGCCCAGCAGGTCCTCGGCGGGCACGACGACGTCGCTGAAGGACAGCTCGGCGGTGTCGGAGGTCCGCAGGCCGATCTTGTCCAGCTTGCGGCCGACCTCGTAGCCCTGCGAGGTGGTGTCGACCACGAGCAGGGAGATGCCGTGGCGGCGGTTGTCCTCGGTGGCCGGCGCCGTGCGGGCGCACACGATCACCCGGTCGGCGTGCACGCCGCCGGTGATGAAGGTCTTGGCCCCGTTGAGGACGTAGTGGCTGCCGTCCTCGGACTTCTTCGCCGTCGTGCGCATGCCGGCGAGGTCCGAGCCGGTGCCCGGCTCGGTCATCGCGATCGCGAACATCGTCTCGCCCGCCACGAACCCGGGGAGCCACCGCTGCAGCTGCTCCTCGGTGCCGAGCTGGAGCAGGTAGGGCAGGCAGAGGTTCACGTGCGCGCTGGCGCCGCCGAAGCTCACGCCGGCACGCGTGGTCTCCTCGGACACGATCGCGGAGAACTTGAAGGAGTCGATGCCGGCGCCGCCGTACTCCTCGGGGACCTCGATCCCCCACACGCCGAGCTCGCCGAGCTTGCGGTAGAGATCGCGCGGCACCAGGCCCTCGTCGAACCATTCCTGGTAGTGCGGAGCGACCTCGGACTCGATGAAGCTGCGCAGGGTCTTGCGGAATGCCTCGTGGTCCTCGTCGAAGACGGTACGGCGCACGGATGGTCCCCTTCTCTCGGGTGGCTGGACTGCCCATCCTGCCAGCCGCCCCGAAGCGGCGGGACCGGTTCCGGCCTCAGTCGTCGTCGCCCTGGCGCGCCCCACGCAGCAACGTCTCGAAGGGCGTCGGGTCGGCGAACTCGTCCTCGACGCTGCGACGCCGCGGCGTCGGTGCCGCCCCGGCGTCGGTCGCGAGGAGGGCGGCCAGCTCGGCCGCCGCCCGGTCGACCCGCTTCTGCAACGAACCGGTCACCCCGCCTGCGCCCGCGTCCCCGAAGTCCTCGCTCGCCGCGAAGACACCGGTCGGCACCGGTGCGGCGCGCAGGTGGGCGAACAGTGGCCGCATCGCGTGCTCGAGGACGAGGCTGTGCCGGGCCGTTCCGGCCGTGGCCGCCACCAGCACCGGCGTCCCGTCCAGGGCGCCCGGCTCGACGACGTCGAAGAAGGTCTTGAACAGCCCGGAGTACGAGGCCGCGAAGACGGGCGTGACGGCGATGACGGCATCGGCGTGCTGCACCGACCTCAGGGCGGCCGCCAGGTCGTCGGCCGGGAAACCGGTCACCAGGTGGTCGGCGAGTGCCCGCGCGAGTGGGCGCAGCTCGACGTGGGTCGTCTCCACACTCTCGCCACGGGCCGCGACCGCGCGTTCGGTCGCCTCGCCGAGGAGGTCGGCGAGCAGCCGGGTCGAGGACGGCGCACCGAGCCCGGCGGAGACGACGGCGACGCGGATCATGCGTCGACCTCCTCCCGCTGGCTGGCACTGGCGGCCAGCGAGTCGTGGGTGGGGGCGTCGGGCACGTGGTCGGGTCGTCCCTCGGCGAAGCCAGCGCGCAGGGCCGGCAGGATCTCGCCGAGCAGGTCGAGCTGCTCGAGCACGGTCTTGAGCGGCAACCCGGCGTGGTCGACGAGGAAGAGCTGGCGCTGGTAGTCGCCGGCGTACTCCCGGAACCCGAGCGTGCGCTCGAGCACCTGTTGGGGCGAGCCGACCGTCAGCGGCGTCTGCGAGGCGAAGTCCTCCAGCGACGGGCCGTGGCCGTAGACCGGGGCGACGTCGAAGTAGGGACGGAACTCCTTCCACGCGTCCTGGCTGTTGGGCCGCATGAAGAACTGTCCACCGAGGCCGACGATCGCCTGGTCCGCGGCACCGTGGCCGTAGTGCTCGAACCGGCGCCGGTAGAGGTCGATCATCTGGCCCGCGTGCGACGGCGGCCAGAAGATGTGGTTGTGGAAGAACCCGTTGCCGTAGTAAGCCGCCTGCTCGGCGATCTCCGGGCTGCGGATCGAGCCGTGCCACACGAACGGCGGGGCGCCGTCCAGCGGTCGCGGGGTGGAGGTGAAGCCCTGCAGCGGGGTGCGGAAGCGGCCCTGCCAGTTGACCACGTCCTCGCGCCACAAGCGGTGCAGCAGGTCGTAGTTCTCGATCGCGAGGTTCAGCCCGTCGCGGATGTCCTTGCCGAACCACGGGTAGACGGGTCCGGTGTTGCCGCGGCCGAGCATCAGGTCGACCCGGCCGCCGGTGAGGTGCTGCAGCTTGGCGTAGTTCTCCGCGATCAGCACCGGGTCGGTCGTGGTGATCAGGGTGGTGGCGGTCGAGAGGATGAGGTTCTCGGTCTGGGCACCGATCCAGGCCAGCGTGGTGGTCGGCGCCGACGACACGAACGGCGGGTTGTGGTGCTCACCGGTGGCGAAGACGTCGAGGCCGATCTCGTCGGCCTTCTTGGCGATCTCGACGGTGGCCCGGATGCGCTCGTGCTCGGTCGGCGTCCGGCCCGTGGTGGGGTCGGGCGTGACGTCACCGACGCTGAAGATGCCGATCTGGATGCCCATGGCCTGTCCTTCCGTGCGCGTGAGCCCACTTCGGTTGACGTGTCACCAATCGCCAACGGGCTGCGCGGCCAGCCTATTCCCGCCGCCCAGTACCCTGCTCATCGCGACAGGAGGTGACGCCGATGCCAAGGATGCCGGGGATGCCGGGCACGCAGGCAGACGTGCTGGGGGCACCGTGGGTGGCCGACACCCTGGAGCTGGCGCCCGACGACGAGGGCGAGGCGGTCGCGACCCTGGTCCACCGCGGGCGTCGCCGGCACGACGCCGCGATGCTGCACGTCCACGGCTTCAGCGACTACTTCTTCCACACCGAGTACGCCGCCTGGTGGCTCGAGCGGGGCTTCGATCCGTTCGGCCTGGACCTGCGCAAGTACGGCCGCTCGCTGCGCCCCCACCAGACGCCGACCTACGTCGACGATCTCGCCACCTACTTCGAGGACCTCGATGCCGCGTGGGAGCGGGTCACCGCTCACCACGACCGCGTCGTCCTGTCCGGGCACTCCACCGGCGGTCTCGTGGTCGCGCTGTGGGCCGACAGCCGGCGACCCGCCGAGCTCGCCGGGCTGGTGCTGAACTCCCCGTGGCTGGACCTGCAGGGCAAGCCGTGGCTGCGCAGTCCGGTCGCCGACTTCGCGTTGGACAAGCTCGGCACCCTGCAGCCGCTCCGCGAGCTCGAACGCGACGTGACGGGCTTCTACGCACGCAGCCTGCACCGCGACCACGAGGGCGAGTGGGCCTTCGACCTCGCGTGGAAGCCACTGGAGTCCTTCCCCGTGCGTTACGGCTGGCTGCGTGCGATCCGCCGCGGCCACGCGCAGGTGCGGGCCGGGCTCGACGTGCCCGCACCGGTGCTCGTGCTCTCCTCGGACCGCAGCGCCTGGCCCACCGAGATGAACGAGGACGTCTTCCGGTGCGACATCGTGCTCGACGTCGCCCACATCCGCCGCTGGGCCACCGCGATCGGGCACCACGTGACCTACGCGGCGGTGCCCGGCGCGCAGCACGACGTCGTGCTCTCCCGACCGGAGCCACGGGCGCTCGCCTACGAGGAGATCCAGCGCTGGACGCACGCCTACCTCACCTGAACAACCACCTAGGCTGCCGGTCATGGAACCCGTGACCGGACTCTCGCTCGGACGGATCGCCATCGGCGCCGTCGCACTGCTCTCCCCGCGACTCGCCGCGAAGCTGTTCCTGCTCGACGGGTCCGCGAACCCACAGCTCCCCTACATGACCCGGCTCTTCGGTGCGCGGGAGGTCGCCCTCGGTGCGGCGACGTTGACCGCCACCGGCACGGCTCAGCGCAACCTGGTGGCCATCGGCGTGGCCGTCGACGCCGCCGACGTCGCCACCGGCGTGGTCGGCGCGCAGCGGGGCGAGGTCGGCCGGGTGGCCGGCGGCGGCCTGTCCGCGATCGCACTGGGTGCGGTCGGAGCCGGCATCGCCGCACTCGCGCTCGCGCGCAAGGGGTGAGCCCGCGGTACGCCGGCCGCCCGGCCGGCGTACCTCATCGGTCCAGCAGCAGGACCGCGACCGCGGTGAGACCCACGACGGCGATGACCGCGCGCAGCACCGGCGAGGGCAGTCGGCGGCCGACAGTGGCCCCGACCCCGGCCCCGGCCACCGCGCCGACCGCGATGACTGCCGCGATCAACCAGTCGATCCGGTCGGCCGCCACCGCCACGAAGATCACGCTCGCGACGGCGTTGCCCACCGCGGCCAGCACGTTCTTGACCGCGTTGAGGCGCTGCAGGGCGTCGTCGATGCCGCTGCCGAGGACGCCCATCAGCAGCACGCCCTGCGCGGCCCCGAAGTAGCCGCAGTAGACGCCGACGGCGCCGGTGGCGGGCCACACCCAGCGCGCGCCGTGCTCGGGCAGGCCGCCGAGGTGCGCGTGCCGGGCAGCGACCCGGGCCGAGATGCGTGGCTGGAGGACCACCAGGACCACGCCCAGCAGGATCAGCACGGGCACGATCGCCTCGAAGGCCGAGGCCGGCAGCACCAGCAGCAGTACTGCTCCGATGATCGCGCCCAGCAGCGTCGCGACACTGAGGCGCACGACCCGGTCGCGCTGGCCGGCGAGCTCGCGACGGTAGCCGTACGCCCCCGCGGCGGCGCCCGGGATCATCCCGATGGCGTTGGAGATGTTGGCCGTCACCGGTGGCACCCCGAAGGCCAGCAGGGTCGGGAAGGTGATCAACGTGCCGGATCCCACGATGGTGTTGATCATCCCGGCGGCGCTCCCGGCCAGCGCGATCAGGAGCAGTTCGTGCAGCGGCACCTACTCGCCGGAGGAGGCGTTGTCACCCTTGCCCCGACCGGGGTTGGCGGCTCGTCCCGCCTCCTCGATCGCGGCCTGCGCGGCGGCCTGTGCCTCGCTCATCTCCTCGTCGTCCAACGACGGGACGTCGGGCTGGGACGCGCCCATGTCCACCCGCGTGCGGGGCCCGTCGACCTCCTTGGGGATGCCCGGCAGGTCGTTGATCGTGGAGCCGAGTCCCTCCAGGGCCTTGCCAATCTCGCTGGGGATGACCCAGAGCTTGTTGGCGTCGCCGTCGGCGATCTTGGGCAGCATCTGGAGGTACTGGTAGGACAGCAGCTTCTGGTCCGGGCGCCCGTCGTGGATGGCCTGGAACACGGTCTGGATGGCCTGGCCCTCACCCTGGGCCCGCAGGATCGCCGACTCCCGCTCGGCCTGCGCCTGCAGGATCTGCGACTCACGCTCACCCTCGGCGTTGAGGATCGCGGACTGCTTGTTGCCCTCCGCAGTGAGGATCGCGGACTGGCGCTGGCCCTCGGCGGCGAGGATCTGGGCACGCTTGTCGCGGTCGGCGCGCATCTGCTTCTCCATCGCGTCCTTGATCGAGGGCGGCGGGTCGATGCCCTTGATCTCGACGCGGTTGACGCGCAGGCCCCACTTGCCGGTGGCCTCGTCGAGCACGCCGCGCAGGCCGGAGTTGATCGACTCGCGGCTGGTCAGGGTCTCCTCCAGGTCCATGCCACCGACGATGTTGCGCAGCGTGGTCATGGTCAGCTGCTCGACGGCCTGAATGTAGTTGGAGATCTCGTACGTCGCCCGCACCGGGTCGGTGACCTGGAAGTAGATGACGGTGTCGATGGAGACCGTCAGGTTGTCCTCGGTGATGACCGGCTGCGGCGGGAAGCTCACGACCTGCTCGCGCAGGTCGATCTTGTAGCGCACCTGGTCGATGAAGGGCACCACGATGTTGAGGCCGGCCGTCAGGGTCTGCCGGTACTTCCCGAACCGCTCGACCACGCCCGCCCGGGCCTGCGGGATGATCCGCACGGTCTTGGCCAGGCCGGTGACGATGAACGCCAGCAGCAGTAGCAGGATGATCGGCAGCGCGATGTCCATGGCGGGAGCTCCCTCGGGTCGGTGCGCGGTGGGCGCGGTCGGTCAGTCGCTGGTCGGGTCGGACAGTTCGCCGGAGGTCGCCGGCTTCACGCGGGCGGTGGCGCCGTCGATCGCCACCACCTCGACCGGCTCGCCGGGCTTGAGGACGGTGTCCCCCTCGGCCGCAGCCGACCACGTCTCGCCGTCGAGCCGGATCTGGCCCGAGACGAGGCCGCTGATCTCGCTGGTCACGACGGCGCGCTCCCCCACGAGGCGCTCCGCGCCGATCTCCAGGTCGGGGCCTCCGTGGAGCCGTTGGGCGATGGGGCGGCGTACGAAGGCGATCATGCCGACGGAGACGGCGGCTGCGGCCAGTGCCTGCACCAGGAAGGGTGCACCGGCGACGGCCAGCACCATGCCGGCGACGGCGCCCGAGGCGAGCATGATCAGGATCAGCTCCATGCTGAAGAGTTCAGCGATGGTCAGCGCGAACGCGCCGGCCAGCCACGCTTCCCACAAGTGGTCTCGCAGCCAATCCATGTTTCCACCCTATCCCCGAGAACCTGATCGCGTCAGCGACGATGCAGGCGACGTCTGGCAGCGTACCGGCCGTCGTGCTCCTCCAGCACCAGCGGCATGCCGAAGGTCTGCGACAGCGTGCGGTCGGTGAGGGTCTCGCCGATCGGTCCGGCGGCGGCCACCGCGCCGTCGCGCAGCATCAGCACGTGGGTGAAGCCCGGCGGGATCTCCTCGACGTGGTGGGAGACCAGCACGGTGGCCGGCGAGGCCGGGTCGTGGGCGAGCACCGACAGCGTCGAGACCAGGTCCTCGCGCCCACCGAGGTCGAGGCCGGCCGCGGGCTCGTCGAGCAGCAGCAGCTCCGGGTCGGTCATCAACGAGCGCGCGATCTGCACCCGCTTGCGCTCGCCCTCGCTGAGCGTGCCGTAGGTGCGATCGGCGAGGTGGTGGATGCTGAACTCGCGCAGGAGTGCGTCGGCGCGCTCGTGGTCCAGGTCGTCGTACTCCTCGCGCCACCGGCCCAGGACGGCGTAGGAGGCCGAGACGACGACGTCGCGGACGACCTCCTGCCGCGGGATGCGGTCGGCGAGCGCGGCACTGGTCAGTCCGATGCGGGGGCGCAGCTCGAACACGTCGACGGTGCCGATCAGCTCCTGCAGCACCCCGACCGCACCGGAGGTCGGGTGCAGGCTCGCGGACGCGACCTGGAGCAGGGTGGTCTTGCCGGCCCCGTTGGCGCCCAGCACGACCCAGCGCTCCCCCTCCTTCACGACCCACGTCACGCGGTCGAGCAGGGTCGCCTGCCCACGCCGCACCGTCACCTCGGCGAGTTCCAGCACGGCGGACATGGGCGCCACCCTAACCACCCCTAGGGTGTGGCCACGTGACCTCCCTTCCCATCGCCGGGCGCGTCGCCTGGTGGGGCACCGCCCTGCTGGCCGGACACGTCGGTCCCGACGAGTTCGACGACGCGCTCGGGGACGACTACGTCGCCCACGTCGTCCTGGGCGCCGACTCCCTCGCGCACCTGCTCCGCGCCTCGGCCGAGGCCGGCGCCCGGGGTGTCGCCGCGGTCTTCCCCGAGCCCGGGGACCCGTTCGGGCTGGCCGGTCCGGCGGCATTCAACGCCGACGCGCTCGACGCGGGCGAGGCCGTGCTCACCGTCGGGCCCGGCGCCGTGGGGGCCGTCCCCCACCCGGTGGGCCGCGCGATGGAGTGGCACACCCACCCGGTCGGGCGCCGGCCACCGCCGGACCTGGGCGAGGCCGATCGAGAGTTGCGCAGCACGCTCCTGCGGACCGCCGAGGACCTCGCACGGCTGGACGTGGCGCGCTGGCGCCCCGAGGTCGCCGACGCCCTCCACTCCCTGCGCGAGGGCGTTCCCCTCACCGCGCCGCCGGGCATCCCGGGACGTGCCGCGGACCTGGCGCGCCGGGCCCTGCACCTGATGACGGTGGTGGACCTCGCCCTGGTCGACGACGGGGCCGCGGTCAGCGCCACCGAGGCCCGGGCGCGCGAGGACGTCGTCGTCCCGCTGGGGCGCGCCGCACGGCGTGCCCTCACCGCGGCCTGCTCACCAGACGGCTGGCCTCCCGCCGAAGCGGACCCCGCCCGATAGCCTCCTCCCGAGATGTCCCAGCACCCCGCAGACACCCTGCTCATCACGCTCACCGGCAAGGACCGTCCGGGCGTCACCTCCGCGATCTTCGACGTCCTCGCGGCCTCCGGCGTGAGCGTGGTCGACCTGGAGCAGATCGTCGTACGCCGTCGCCTCGTGCTGGCCGTCCTCGTCACCGCACCGTCGCGCCCGGAACGGCTCCGCGCCGCCGTGGAGGACACTGCCGCCGCGCTCGACATGACCGTGGAGGTGTCCACCGGCACCGGTGACAACCGGGCACGCGGCTCGGGACGGTCCCACGTCACCGTCATCGGCTCCCCGCTGAGCGCGAAGGCGATGAGCGTGATGGCGGGTCGGATCGCCGACTGCGGCGGCAACATCGACCGCATCGAGCGAATGGCGCGCTACCCCGTCACTGCGATCGAGCTGCACGTCTCGGGCGCCTCCCCCGAGCGCCTGCGCACGCTGCTCGCGGTGGAGGCCGCACACTCCGGGGTGGACGTCGCCGTGCAGCCGGCGAACCTGCTGCGACGCGGCGTCCGGCTCATCGTGATGGACGTGGACTCCACGCTCATCCAGGGCGAGGTCATCGAGATGCTCGCCGACCGCGCCGGCCACGGCTCGGAGGTCGCGGCCGTGACCGAGGCGGCCATGCGGGGCGAGCTCGACTTCGAGCAGTCGCTGCGCGAGCGCGTCAAGCTGCTGGCCGGCCTGGAGGAGTCGGTGTTCGACGAGGTCTACGACGAGATCGTCGTCAACCCCGGGGCGCGCACCATGGTGCGGACGCTGCGGCGCCTGGGCTACCGGTTCGCCATCGTCTCCGGCGGGTTCTCCCAGATCACCGACCGCCTCGCCGAGGACCTGGGGATCCACTTCTCGCGGGCCAACACGCTCGAGGTGGTCGACGGGCGGCTCACCGGCACCGTCCTGGGCGAGGTGGTCGACCGGGGGGCGAAGGCCGACGCGCTCCGGGAGTTCGCAGCGCGGGTCGGTGTGCCGGAGGAGGCGACCATCGCCATCGGCGACGGCGCCAACGACCTCGACATGCTCCAGGCGGCGGGCCTCGGGATCGCCTACAACGCCCGACCGGTGGTCCAGGAGATCGCCGACACGGCCGTCAACGTGCCCTACCTGGACGCGATCATGTACCTGCTGGGCATCAGCCGTGAGGAGATCGAGGCGGCCGACGCCGAGGCGGGCATCACCACGCCCGCTCCCCCGGTCTGAGGCGCTCCCGGTCCGAGGTGTCAGCCCCGGCCGGTGTGGAGCGCGCGCAACGTGCCCGCGCCCGGTGCCAGGTCGGCCCACGCCACCGGAACGTCGAGGACGGCAGCGGTGCTGGTCGGGTAGCCCTCCCGCAGTCGGGTGGCCGCCTCGGTGTCCCCCGCGCCGTCGTCGAGGGTGGCGGCCAACGCGTGCATGGTCGGGTTATGGCCGATCACCGCGACCGTGTCCTCGCCCTCGAGCAGCCGCAGCCGGCCGATGACGTCCTCGACCTCGGCGCTGTAGAGGGCGGGCTCGATGGCGGGCTCGACGTCCCACCCGGCGGCGTCGGCGATGCGGACCCACGTCTGCCGGGCCCGTCGCGCCGCCGAGACCAGTGCCGCATCCGCGGCGAGTCCCCGCTCGGCGAGCCAGTTGCCCGTCGCCCGGGCGTCACGTCGGCCGCGGGCGGTGAGCTCGCGGACGAAGTCGGTGC
This sequence comes from Nocardioides panacisoli, assembly GCF_019448235.1. NCBI lineage: Bacteria > Bacillati > Actinomycetota > Actinomycetes > Propionibacteriales > Nocardioidaceae > Nocardioides > Nocardioides panacisoli. The sequence goes on along the minus strand of NZ_CP080409.1, from coordinate 974,813 downwards.
TTGCCGCGGGCTCGGTCTTGGCGTGCCGGATCACGATCAGGGTGCTCACGGCCCCCGATCGTAGGACGGATCCCGTGTTCAGGCACCCATCGCGTGGAAGCCGCCGTCGACGTGCACGATCTCGCCGGTGGTGGCCGGGAACAGGTCCGAGAGCAGTGCACCGACCGCGCGGGCCGTGGGCACCGCGTCGTCGTTGTCCCAGCCCAGTGGTGCGCGGGTGGCCCACATCTCCTCGAGGTCGGTGAAGCCGGGGATCGCCTTGGCAGCGATCGTGCGCAGCGGACCGGCCGCCACCAGGTTGACCCGGATTCCCTCGGCGCCGAGGTCGCGGGCGACGTAGCGGGAGGTGGACTCCAGGGCGGCCTTGGCGACGCCCATCCAGTCGTAGGCGGGCCAGGCCTGCGAGGCGTCGAAGGTCAGCCCCACGATGGAGCCCCCGTCGGTCATCGCCGGCCGGCACGCGGCCGCCAGCGCCTTCAGCGAGTACGCCGAGACCTGCACGGCCTGGGCGACGTCCTCCCACGGCCCGTCCATGAACTTGCCCCCGAGCAGCGTCTCGGGGTTGCCGAAGGCGATCGAGTGCACGACGCCGTCGAGCCCGTCGACGTGCTCGGCGAGCTTGTCCGGCAAGGTCTCGAGGTGGTCGGGGTCGGTGACGTCCAGCTCGATCACCGGCGGCGTCTCGGGGAGCCGCTTGGCGATGCGCTCGGTGATCCGCAGCGCGCGGCCGAAGTTGGAGATGATGACCGTGGCGCCCTGCTGCTGGGCGAACTCGGCGACGGCGTACCCGATCGAGCTGGGGTGCGTGACACCCGCGACCAGGATGCGCTTGCCGGCGAGCAGGCCGGTGCCGGTGGTGGAGGTGGTCTCGGTCATGTCAGTGCCCCATTCCCAGGCCGCCGTCGACGGGGATGACCGCCCCGCTGACGTAGGCGGCGCTCTCGCCGGCGAGCCACGTCACCGCGCCCGCGACCTCGGTCGGGTCGCCGTAGCGGGCGAGGGGGACCTGGCCCTTGATGGTTGTCTTCTGTTCCTCGCTGAGCACCGCGGTCATGTCGGTGTCGATGTAGCCGGGAGCGACCACGTTCGCCGTGATGCCGCGCGACCCGAGCTCGCGTGCGAGCGAACGGGCCATGCCCACCAGCCCGGCCTTGGAGGCGGCGTAGTTGACCTGGCCGGGCGACCCCAGCAGTCCGACGACGCTGGAGATGAAGATGATCCGTCCCCGCTTCTGCCGCAGCATGCCCTTGGCCGCGCGCTTGGCGAGGTGGAAGGACCCGGTCAGGTTGGTGTCGATGACCGAGGACCAGTCGTCCTCGCTCATCCGCAGCACCAGGGTGTCGGCGGTGATGCCCGCGTTGGCCACCAGGACCTCGACGGGCCCGTGTGCCGCCTCGATCTCCGCGAACGCCGCGTCGACCGCGGCCGGGTCAGTGACGTCGGCCTTCACCTCCAGCGCACCGTCGGGGGCGCCGCCGCTCCGGGTCGTGACCGCGACGCGGTCCCCCTGGGCGAGGAAGGCCTCGGCGATCGCGCGGCCGATGCCGCGGTTGCCGCCGGTGACCAGTACGGATCGGGCGTCGGGGGCGTTGGCAGCGCTGTCGTCACTCACATCCACCGACGCTAGGCGCTGCGGGACGTGGTCCGTCACCACGAGGGCCACAAAACCGGCGCACGATGTTTGTGGGGTTCACACCCCGGGCGCCGGGGGCCCGGGCCTACTCGTCCTCGAGGCGAAAGCCGACCTTCATGCCGACCTGGAAGTGCTCCACCTGGCCGTCCTTGACCTGACCACGGACCTCGGTGACCTCGAACCAGTCCAGGTGACGCAGCGTCTGCCCGGCCCGCTCGATGCCGTTGCGGACGGCCTGGTCGATGCCCTCGGTGGAGGTGCCGACGATCTCGCTGATGCGGTAGGTCCGGTTGCTCATGCCCCCCAGCGTAGACCGGAACACTTCGACCGCCGCGTAGGCTGGGCGCATGGCCCGTTCCCGCCGCGTCGACGCCGACGCGCCGATCCGCATCACCACGGCCGGCAGTGGCCGCGACGCGGACCTGGCGCAACGCCAGCGGCGCTACGTCATCGCGATGGGCACGCGCGCACTCTGCTTCGTCGGCGCCGTGGTCGCCGGGCTGGCCGGCATCGACTGGCTGTGGCCGATCCTCATCGCGGGGGCGATCTTCCTGCCCTACGTCGCGGTGGTGATGGCGAACGCCACCAACACCCGCACCGACGAGATGCCGCTGCCCGACGGGGGCGCCCGTCACCGGCAGCTGGGGTCCCATGAGCGCTGAGCCCGGACCCGCGGTCGACACCTGCTCGGCCAAGGGGTGCCGCGCCGACGCGGTGTGGCAGCTGCGGTGGAACAACCCGAAGATCCACACGCCCGACCGCCGCAAGGTCTGGCTCGCCTGTGAGGACCACCGCGAGCACCTCGCCGGCTTCCTCGGGGCGCGTGGCTTCCTCCGCGAGACCGTCGCGCACCCGTCCTGATCGAGGCAGCCCGGTCCGGCGCCGGGCCGCTCAGCCGCCGATCGCCGACATGGGCCGGTCGGGCTGCAGGAAGGTCTCGTCGTCGATCCCGTGGCCGGCGGCCTTGCCGTGCATCGCGACGACCCACCGCTCGGCGAGCTCGGCGTCCGAGGCACCCCCACGCAGCGCGGAGCGCAGGTCGGACTCGGTGCGTGCGAAGAGGCAGTTGCGGATCTGGCCGTCCGCAGTCAGCCGCACCCGGTCGCAGTCGCCGCAGAAGGGCCGCGTCACCGAAGCGATGACACCGACCGTGCCGGGTCCGCCGTCGACGGTGAACAGCTCGGCGGGCGCGCTGCCACGGGGCTCCTTGGCCGGCGTGAGCGTGAACTCCTGCTCCAGGGAGGCGAAGATCTCCTCGGCGGTGACCATCTCCTCGCGACTCCAGCCGTGCTGGGCGTCGAGCGGCATCTGCTCGATGAAGCGCAGCTGGTAGCTGCGCTCCAGGCACCACCGCAGCATCTCCGGTGCCTGGTCGTCGTTGATGCCGCGCAGCAGCACGGCGTTGACCTTCACCGGCCCCAGGCCGGCCGCCTCGGCAGCTGCGAGCCCGTCGATGACGTCCTGGAGGCGGTCGCGCCGGGTGATCTGGTGGAAGCTGTCGGGGCGCACCGTGTCGAGGCTGACGTTGACGCGGTCCAGGCCGGCCTCGGCCAAGGCTCCCGCCGTGCGGGTGAGCCCCATCGCGTTGGTGGTGATGGAGAGCTCCAGGTCCGGGCCCGCCTCGCGCACCCGGCGCACGATGTCGACCAGGCCGCGGCGTACCAGCGGCTCACCACCGGTGAAGCGCACCTCGGTCACGCCGAGGCGCTCCGCGGCCAGCGTCACCAGCCGCACCACCTCGTCGTCGGTCAGCTGCTCGTCGCTCGGGAGCCAGTCCAGGCCCTCGGGCGGCATGCAGTAGGAACACCGCAGGTTGCACCGGTCCGTCAGCGAGACCCGCAGGTCCGTGGCCACGCGTCCGTACCGGTCCGCGAGTGGGAGCATCTGCATCCTCACACCTCCTCCCGACCCAGTGTAGGCATGGCTGGGCGGATACCGTGGGGCCGTGCATGCGTCGGAGTGGGTCAGGTCGTGGCGCTTCCTGCTCAGCCGCCGCTGGGTCCTCTTCGCCCTCGCCGTCCTGGTCCTGGCCTACGGCACGTGGTGGCTCGGCGAGTGGCAGTTCGGCCGGCTCGATGACCGCAAGGACCGCAACGCCGTCATCCGGGCCAACGAGGACCGTCCACCGGCGCCCGTCGACGAGGTCCTCTCCCCCGGCGGCGACGTCGCGGAGCGCGACGAGTGGCGGGTCGTGAGTGCCACCGGCACCTACGACGCCTCCGACACGGTGGTGGTGCGCTACCGCACCCGCGACGGCATCCCCGGCGTCAACGCCGTGGTCCCCCTCGTCACGCCCGGTGGCACCGCGCTGCTGGTCGACCGCGGCTGGATGCAGACCGACAACCGCGGCACGACGGCCGCCGACCTGCCCGCACCCCCCGAGGGCGAGGTCACCGTCACGGCCTGGGTGCGAGCCGACGGCACGGGCGACAGCACCCGGGTGGCCGACCAGTCCACCCGGGCCATCTCCAGCAGCGAGATCGGTCCCGCCCTGGACCGCGAGGTGTACGGCGGCTTCGTCGAGCTGCGCTCGGAGACCCCCGAGCCCGCGGAGTCGCTGGCACGGGTCGAGCTCCCCGAGCTCGACAACGGCCCGCACTTCTTCTACGGACTGCAGTGGTGGTTCTTCGGCATCCTCGCCGTCGGCGGGTTCACCTACCTCGCCCGTGACGAGTGGAAGCACGGCCCCCGCAGTGCGCGGCGGCGACCGCGGCCGTCGGGGCGGACCCCCGTCACGGCCGGACCGTCACAGCGACCTCAGCAGCCCGCCGTCGACCGGGAGCATCGTCCCGGTGATGAACGACGCGGCGGGTGAGAGCAGGAAGGCGGCAGCACGGCCGAACTCCGCGGGGTCGCCGTAGCGCCGCAGCGGGATCTGCTGCTCCCACCGCTCGCGCGCGGCCTCGCCGTCACCGGAGGAGGCATCGAGCTGGGCCACGCGATCGGTCGCCAGCCGGCCGGGCAGCAGGCCGTTGACGCGGATCCCTCGCGGCCCCCACTCGTCGGCGAGGTCCTTGGCCAGCATCGCGAGCCCCGGGCGCAGACCGTTGGAGGCCCCCAGCCCCGCGATCGGCGTCCGCACACTGCTGGAGAGCACCAGCGCCAGCGACCCACCGGCCCCGAGCTCCGCGCCGAGCTCGCGGCACAGCCGCACCGTGCCGAGGAACACCGAGTCGAAGGCCGTGCGCCACTGCTCGTCGGTGAGGCGGTCCGGCGTGCCCGGCGGCGGCCCGCCCACGCTGATGAGGGCGCCGTCGAGTCGGCCCCAACGCTCCCGCGCGGCGGCGAGGATCCGGGCCGGCGTCTCGGGGTCGGCGTTGTCGGCGACGAGGCCCCCGACGGCGTCCGGGCCCGCGGCGATGCCCTCCAGTGCCGTGACCGTGGCCGCGACCGCCTCCTCGTCGCGGCCGGTCACCAGGACGCGTGCCCCCTCCCCGACCAGCGCCTCCGCGCTGGCGCGGCCGAGGCCGCGGGTCCCCCCGGTGACGACGAGGACGCGTTCGTGCAGTCCGAGATCCATTCAGTCCACCTCCGTGGTCGTGGCGTGCTGGGAGACCGGCACGACGTCGGGTGCGCCCTTGCGCGCCGCGTCCGCGGTCTGGTCGTCAGGCTGTCGCTGGCTCTCACGCTCCGCCTCGACCCGCTTGCGGTAGTGCTCCAGCTCCCGGTCGTACTGGGCGTCGTCCCACTGCAGGGGACCGCGGACCAGGTCCGCGACGTGTGGCGCCGCGTCCAGGCCGCGGTCGAAGGTCTCGATCGAGACCCGCAGCCGCCGGGTCAGAATGTCGTCGAGGTGCCGCGCGCCCTCGTGGGTGACGGCGTACACCACCTCGGCCCGGAGGTAGTCCTCCGCGCCCGGGAGCGGCTCCCCCAGGTCCGGGTCGTCGGCGATCAGCTCCAGCAGCTCCCCGACGAGCGTGCCGTAGCGCTCGAGCAGGTGCTCGATGCGGGTGACATGCAGGCCGGAGCGCTGGGCGAGCGCGCGGCGCTGGTTCCAGCGGGCGTGGTAGCCGTCAGCGCCCAGCAGCGGGACGTCCTCGGTCACGCACGGACCGGCACGGCGCCCGTCGGCCTCCAGCCCGTGGACGGCCGCGTCCACCGCATCGGCCGCCATCACTCGGTAGGTGGTGTACTTCCCGCCGGCGATGACGACCAGCCCGGGCACGCTGTGGGCCACCGCGTGCTCGCGCGAGAGCTGGGAGGTCGCGTCCGACTCCCCCGCCAGCAACGGCCGCAGGCCGGCGTAGACCCCCTCGACGTCGTCGCGGGTCAACGGCGACTCCAGCACCGCGTTGACGTGCTCGAGGAGGTAGTCGATGTCGCGCGAGCTCGCAGCCGGATGGTCCTTGGACAGGTCCCAGTCGGTGTCGGTGGTGCCGATGATCCAGTGGCGCTTCCACGGGATGACGAAGAGCACCGACGTCTCGGTGCGCAGGATCAGGCCGCTCTCGGAGTGGATGCGGTCGCGTGGCACCACGAGGTGGATGCCCTTGCTCGCCCGGACACGGAACTGCCCGCGCTCCCGGGCCATCGACTGGGTCTCGTCGGTCCACACTCCGGTGGCGTTGATGACCTGACCGGCCCGGATCTCGAACTCGTGACCGCTCTCGAGGTCCACCACTACGGCACCGACGACGCGCTCCCCCTCCTTCAGCAGCCGGGTGACGCGGGTCCGACTGGCGACGGCCGCGCCGTACGACGCGGCGGTGCGGGAGAGGAAGAAAGTGTGACGGGCGTCGTCGACCTGGGCGTCGTGGTACTGCAACGCACCGACGAGTGCGTCCTTGCGCAGCGCCGGCACCAGTCGGCGCGCACCCCGGCGGGTGAGGTGCCGGTGCACCGGCATGTCCCTGCCGTGGCCGCTCGCCTTCGACAGCGCGTCGTAGAGCGCGACGCCGGAGCCGGCGTACACGCGTTCCCACGCGCGGTGCTGGAGCGGGTAGAGGAACGGCACGGGTCGCACCAGGTGGGGCGCGATGCGCTGCATCAGCAGGCCCCGCTCCCGCAACGCCTCGGCGACCAGTCCGAAGTCGAGCATCTCCAGGTAACGCAACCCGCCGTGCACCAGCTTGGAGGAGCGGCTCGAGGTGCCCGAGGCGAAGTCGCGCGCCTCGACCAGTCCCACGGACAGGCCGCGGGTCGCGGCGTCCAGCGCCGCGCCGCCCCCCACGACACCGCCGCCGATCACGAGCACGTCGAGGTGCTCGTGCTCCATCCGGCGCAGCGCCTCGGTGCGGTAGTCGGGTGACAGCGCGACCGGCTGCATCAGCATCCTCTCGTCGTCATTCGGGGTCGGTGGCGCTACCGGTGTCGTCGGTGTCCACCGGCACCCAGTCCAGGGTCCGGTCCACCGCCTTGCGCCACCGGGCATAACCCGTCGCGCGCCGCTGGTCATCCCAGGTCGGCTGCCAACGTCGCCGTTCGGCCCAGTTGGCCCGCAGCTCGTCGGTGTCGGACCAGAAGCCCACCGCGAGCCCGGCGGCGTACGCCGCCCCGAGCGCGGTCGTCTCGGCGATCTCCGGGCAGACCACCGGGACCCCGAGCACGTCGGCCTGGGTCTGCATGCACAGCTCGTTGGCGGTCACGCCGCCGTCGACCTTGAGCACCTCCAGCTCGACGCCGGAGTCGGTGGCCATCGCCTCGACGACGTCGCGGGACTGGTAGCAGATCGACTCCAGGGTGGCCCGAGCGATGTGGGCCTTGTTGTTGAACCGCGAGAGCCCGACGATGGCGCCCCGGGCGTCGGAGCGCCAGTAGGGCGCGAACAGTCCCGAGAACGCGGGCACGAAGTAGACGCCGCCGTTGTCGGTCACCTGCCGGGCCAGCGTCTCGCTCTCGATGGCGTCGTCGATGACGCCCAGCTGGTCCCGCAGCCACTGCACGGCCGACCCGGTGACCGCGATCGAGCCCTCGAGCGCATAGACGCAGGGCTCGTCGCCGAACTGGTAGGCGGGGGTGGTGAGCAGGCCCGCCCGGGAGCGGACGATCTCGGTGCCGGTGTTCATCAGCATGAAGTTGCCGGTGCCGTAGGTGTTCTTGGCCTCGCCGGGCTCGAAGCAGACCTGGCCCACGGTGGCCGCCTGCTGGTCGCCCAGGATCCCGGTGACGGGCACCTCGGCTCCGAAGGGTCCGTCGGCGCGCGTCACGCCGTACCCGTCGGCGACCGAGGACGGGCGGATCTCGGGGAGCATCGCGCGGGGCACGTCGAAGAAACCCAGCAGCTCCTCGTCCCAGTCCAGCGTCTCCAGGTCCATCAGCATGGTGCGGCTGGCGTTGGTGACGTCGGTGGCGTGCACACCGCCGTCGGGGCCGCCGGTGAGGTTCCACAGCACCCACGTGTCGGGGGTCCCGAAGAGCACCTCGCCGTCCTCGGCGCGACGGCGGAGGCCGTCGACGTGCTCGAAGAGCCACGCGAGCTTGCCGCCGGAGAAGTACGGCGCCGGCGGCAGTCCGGCGCGCTGCCGGATGACCTCGCCACGCCCGTCGCGGTCCAGTGCGGCGGCGATCGTGTCGGTGCGCGTGTCCTGCCACACGATCGCGTTCGCCAGCGGCCGGCCGGTGCGCCGGTCCCACACGATGGTGGTCTCGCGCTGGTTGGTGATCCCGACCGCGGCGAGGTCCGAGCCGTCGATGCCGGCCTTGTCCAGCGCTCGCATGACCACGGTCCGGGTGCGCTCCCAGATCTCGGCCGGGTCGTGCTCGACCCATCCCGCACGCGGCAGGATCTGCTCGTGCTCGAGCTGGTGCCGCGCGACCTCGCGGCCGTCGTGGTCGAAGACCATGCACCGCGTGCTGGTCGTGCCCTGATCGATCGCCCCCACGAACTGCGCCATGGCGCCCACCCTGCCACGGAGGGGGCTCCCCCGGGTGCACCTCGGGGTGGGGTCAGCGGAGAACCCGGTGGTGGACCGTCGGCGCCGTCGGGCAGTCTTGCGCCATGGCCTCCACGATGACCGTCGCCGCCCGTGCCACCGACCTCCGCAAGACCTACGGCGACGGCGCCGCCGAGGTCCACGCCCTCGACGGGGTCGACCTGGAGATCCGGTCCGGCGAGTTCACCGCCGTCATGGGGCCCTCCGGATCGGGCAAGTCCACGCTGATGCACTGCTTCGCCGCGCTCGACACCCCGACCTCGGGTGAGGTCGTCGTCGACGGCGTCGCCCTCTCGGCCCTGGGCGACAAGGCCCTGACCGCGCTGCGCCGCGAGCGCATCGGTTTCGTGTTCCAGGCGTTCAACCTGGTGCCGACCCTGACGGCCCGGGAGAACATCCTGCTCCCCCTGTCGCTGGCCGGCCGCAAGCCCGACGCCGACTGGTTCGACCTGGTCGTGGACACCGTCGGGCTGCGTGACCGGCTCGGCCACCGTCCCAACCAGATGTCGGGGGGCCAGCAGCAGCGCGTCGCCTGCGCGCGCGCCCTGGCCAGCCGCCCGGCGATCATCTTCGCCGACGAGCCGACCGGCAACCTCGACTCGCACTCCGGTGCCGAGGTGCTGGGTTTCCTGCGCCGGAGCGTCGACGAGTTCGACCAGACCATCGTGATGGTCACCCACGACCCCAACGCGGCCTCCTACACCGATCGCATCGTGACCCTGACCGACGGTCGCGTCATCGGTGACGACGCCGTCGCGCGACCGGGGGCCTGAGCGCCATGCTGCGACTCACGCTGCGCACCCTGCTGGCGCGCAAGGTCCGGCTCTTCCTCAGCGGCCTCGCGATCGTGCTGGGCGTCGCCTTCCTCGCCGGCGTGCTGGTCTTCAGCAACGGCATCCGCACCACCTTCGACGGGATCATCAACGGCTCGACGCCCGACGGCCTGGTCCGGGTCGCCGGCGCCGACTCGTTCTCGGCCGGTGAGGGCGGGGTGTCGACGGCCACGCTCGACCCGGCCGTGGTGACCGACCTCGCGGACCTGCCGGAGGTCGACCGGGCCGATGGCAACGTCGAGGGGTTCGGCATGAGCCTGCTGGCCGCCGACGGCACCCTCGTGGGCGGCACGGGGGCGCCCACCCTGGCCTTCAACTACACCGAGGCGCCCAACATGGCCGGCGACCCGACCCTGGAGCTCCTGGAGGGCGCCTGGCCCGGCACGCCGGACGAGATCGCGCTCGATGAGGGCGCCGCCGAGGCCGGCGGGTACGCCGTCGGCGACGAGGTGAAGCTGCTCTCCCCGCAGGGCGCCCTGGACCGCACCGCCACGCTCGTCGGCATCGCCGAGTTCAACGGCGGCGGCACGGCGGGCGCCACCCTCCTCATCTTCGACACCGCAGGGGCCCAACAACTGTTCACCGGTGGTGCGGACGTCTTCACCTCGATCGCGTTGACCGCGGCGCCGGGTGTCAGCCAGGCCGAGCTCACCGCAGCGGCCCAGGGCGTCGTACCGGACGGCTTCACCGCCGTCGAGGGCGACACGGTGGTCGCCGAGTCCGAGGACGCGATCGGTGAGTTCCTCGGCGTCATCGAGACCTTCCTGCTGGTGTTCGCGATCATCGCGGTGCTGGTGGCGGGCTTCATCATCGTCAACACCTTCACCATCCTCGTGGCACAGCGCAGCCGTGAGCTGGCACTGCTGCGTGCCCTGGGGGCATCGCGACGGCAGGTGTCGCGCTCGGTGCTGCTCGAGGCCGCGGCGCAGGCGTTGTTGGCGAGCACGCTGGGCATCCTGCTGGGCTGGGGACTGGCGCACGGGCTCGCCGCGATCTTCGGCGCCGTCGGGCTGGACATCCAGGGTTCCGCGCTCACGCTGTCACCACGGATCTTCGCCATCGGGTACGCCGTCGGCATCGTCGTCACCCTGCTGGCCGCCTGGCTGCCCGCCCGCCGCGCAGGACGCGTCGCCCCGGTCGCGGCGATGCAGGCCGACGTGGCCCCGGCCGCCCGGTCGCTCCGCCGCCGCGCGGTCATCGGGACGGTGCTGCTGCTGGTGGGCGCCGGGTTCGCTGCGGCCGGCATCGCCGACCTCGGCAACGGCGCGGTGCTCATCGGCGTCGGAGCCGTGGTCTGGATCCTCACCCTCGCGGCCACCTCGTCGGTCTTCGGCCAGCCATTGCTGCGCGTCGGTCGCAGCGTGTTCGCCACACTCTTCGGCACGACCGGCCGCCTCGCCGGGGAGAACGCACTGCGCGACCCGCGACGTACCGGCGCCACGGCCTCGGCACTGATGATCGGGCTCGCCCTGGTGTCGACGATCGGTGTCCTGGCGGCCTCGCTGAACCAGTCGGTGAGCGACGTCGTCGACGAGGAGTTCGCCTCCGACTTCCTCGTCCAGTCCTCGACCTTCACCCCGTTCTCCACCACGATCGGCGACCAGATGACCGAGGTCGACGGCGTTGCCGAGGTGAGTCGGCAGCAGTGGGCCGGGGCGCGGGTCGACGGCGACCGCATCTCCATCTCCGGCGTCGACGACTCCTTCCGAGACGTCTACGCCCTCCCCCTGGTCGAGGGTCGGCAACAGGTGTCGGGCGCCGAGGCGTTCGTGACCGCGGACTTCGCCGACGAACGATCGCTCGCCGTCGGCGACACCGTCGCCCTGCAGCTGGCCGGAGCTCGCTCGCTCGACGTCGAGGTGGTCGGCGTCGTGGAGGGACGCGAGGTCACGGCTGCCCTGAACCTCCCCCTCACCACCCTCGCCGACGCCGGGATCGCGCGCCAGGACAGCGTCCTGAGCATCCTGCTCGAGTCCGGCGCGGACGTCGAGGAGGTCGGTGCCGAGCTCGACGACATCGCCGCTGCCGCACCGGTCGTGGGCGTGTTCGACAAGCAGGAGTTCGCCGACGAGATCCGGGGACAGATCAACCAGCTGCTCTACCTGATCTACGCCCTGTTGGCGCTCGCCGTGGTCATCGCGATCATCGGCATCGTCAACACGCTCGGTCTCAGCGTCATCGAGCGCACCCGCGAGATCGGCCTGCTCCGCGCCATCGGGCTCAACCGGCGCGGCCTGCGACGCATGGTGATGCTCGAATCGGTCGCCATCGCCGTGCTGGGTGCCGTACTGGGCATGGCGCTCGGCGTGGGCGTGGGCAGCCTGCTGCGCTACGAGCTCCGCGAGGACCTCACCAGCCTGGGGTTGCCGCTGGGCCAACTGGCGGTGTTCCTCGGGCTCGCCGTCGTGGTGGGTGTCCTGGCGGCCGTGGTGCCGGCCATCCGTGCCGCCCGGCTCAACGTGCTGGACGCCATCACGACCGAGTAGCGCGCAGCGGCCCCCGGGGGGTGCGCCGGCAACGACGCCGGCGTGCGTCCGCGAGGCCGGGGTGGTCAGGCGAGGGCGACCAGTTCGGCGTACTCGTCGTTCCAGAGGTCCTCGGTGCCGTCGGGCAGGATCAGCACCCGGTCGGGCTCGAGCGCCTGCACCGCGCCCTCGTCGTGGGTCACCAGCACCATGGCGCCCCGGTAGGACCGGATCGCCGCCAGCACCTCCTCGCGGGAGGCCGGGTCGAGGTTGTTGGTCGGCTCGTCGAGCAGCAGCACGTTGGCCGCCGAGACCACGAGGATCGCCAGGGCGAGCCGCGTCTTCTCCCCACCGGACAGGACGGCGGCGGACTTGTGGGCGTCGTCGCCGGAGAACAGGAACGAGCCGAGCACGTTGCGGGCCTCGGTGTCGGTCAGCTCCGGTGCGGCCGTGCGCATGTTCTCCAGCACGGTGCGGGAGGTGTCGAGGGTCTCGTGCTCCTGGGCGTAGTAGCCGACCTTCAACCCGTGGCCGGGGATGACGGCACCGGTGTCGGGCTGGTCCACGCCGGCCAGCACCCGGAGCAGGGTCGTCTTGCCAGCGCCATTGAGTCCCAGCACGACCACCCGTGAGCCGCGGTCGATCGCGAGGTCGACGTCGGTGAAGACCTCCAACGAGCCGTAGGACTTCGACAGCTCGCTGGCGGTGAGCGGTGTCTTGCCGCACGAGGCGGGCTCGGGGAAGTCGATGCGCGCCACCCGGTCGGACTGGCGCTCACCCTCGACCCCGTCCAAGAGGCGCTCGGCGCGCTTCAGCATCGACTGGGCGGCCTGCGCCTTGGTCGCCTTGGCCCGCATCTTGTTGGCCTGGTCGGTCAGCGTCTTGGCCTTGGCCTCGGCGTTGGCGCGCTCGCGCTTGCGGCGCTTCTCGTCGGTCTCCCGCTGCGCGAGGTAGCGCGACCACCCCATGTTGTAGGTGTCGATCTCGGCGCGGTTGGCGTCGAGGTGGAGCACCCGGTTCACGCAGGCATCGAGCAGGTCGGTGTCGTGGCTGATGACCACCAGCCCACCGGAGTAGGTGACCAGGAAGTCGCGCAGCCACACGATGGAGTCCGCGTCTAGGTGGTTGGTCGGCTCGTCCAGCAGCATGGTGCGGGCGTCGGAGAACAGGATGCGGGCCAGCTCGACCCGGCGTCGCTGGCCACCGGACAGTGTCTCCAGGGGTTGGCCGAGGTGCCGGTCGCTGATGCCCAGGCTGTGGGCGATCGCAGCCGCCTCGGACTCGGCGGCGTAGCCACCACCGGCGTGCAACTCCGCGTCGGCCCGCTCGTAACGACGCATCGCGCGCTCACGGCGCTGCGGGTCGTCGCTGCCCATCTCCTCCTCAGCGGCGCGGAGACGGCGTACGACGTCGTCCAGGCCGCGCGCGGAGAGGATGCGTTCCCGAGCGACCTGCGTCGGGTCACCCGACCGGGGGTCCTGCGGCAGGTAGCCGACCTCGCCGGAGGCGTGCACGGATCCGCTCGCGGGCAGCGCGTCGCCGGCGAGGATCTTGGTGAGCGTGGTCTTCCCGGCTCCGTTGCGGCCGACGAGGCCGATCTTGTCGCCCGGGGCGACGCGGAAGTTGACGTCGTCCATCAGGAGCCGGGCACCCGCCCGCACTTCGAGGTGACTGGCGGTGATCATGACCGCGCCAGTGTCCCACGGGCAGGGAGCGGGCCCGAAAACGCGACCGTCCGACGTGCACGAGGCCCCGCCGGGACGGATCCCGACGGGGCCTCGGCCTCAGCAGGGCGGATCAGAGCAGGCCGCCGAGCAGGCCGTTGTCCCGCTCGTCGTTCTCCTCGCCGTCCTCGTTGTCGGAGTTGTCCGAGTTGTCGGTCTGCGACTCGTCCGTCGTGGAGTTGTCGACCGAGTTGTCGGTCTGGGAGTTGTCGACGGAGTTGTCGGTCTGGGAGTTGTCGGTCTCGGGGCTGACGTCGATCTCGGGGTCGACGTTCGGGTTCACCTCAGGGTCGATGCTGGGGTTGAACTCGTTGCCGTTCCCGGTCTCGTTGCCGTTCCCGGTCTCGTTGCCGCTGCCGGCCTCGTTGCCGTTGCCGGCCTCGTTCCCGGTCACGTTCCCGGCCTGGTTGTCCGAGGCGTTCCCGGTGAGGTTGTCCGAGACGTCGTTGCTGTTGTTGCTCCCGGTCTCACCGTTGCCGACGTCGCTGAAGCCGGTCACCTCGGAGAACAGGTCCGACAGCTCGAGACCGCCGAGGTCGCCGACCTGGTTGTCGCTGACCTCGCTGCGCTGGTCCTGCTGGGTCTGGTCCTGGTCGCCACCGATCGTGTCGGCGGACGCAACACCAGTGCCGCCCGCGATGAGCAGGCCGCTGACGGCGGCCGTGGCGAGGGACTTGGTGAAGATCGTGCGCATCGTTCTTCCTCCATCTGTTGGGTTCGGAGTGGATGTGCGATGTGCACCCTCATTGATAGCGCGATGTGGCGGTGAGACAACGGTTCTGCTGCGTGACAACACCCACCGCCCGCACCACCCATCCGGCCGGGCTGCGCCTCCGAACTCCCTGCGCCACGTGCATCCACCGGCACCTGAGAGAACGCCAACTTCTCTCAGGTGATCCCCAAGGTGACCTAGGCTCAGCAGGTGCGGTTCAACCCGAGGGCCCGACTCGACACCTCCCGCGTCCGGGACGCCGGGGGCGGTGGCCGCACCTCGCTCGGACGCGCCGGCTCCCGGCGAGGCGGCGTCGGACTCGGTCTCCTCGCGTCGGTGTTCCTCCGCGTCGGTTGGAAGGGAAGGATCGCGATCGCTCTCGCCGCGGTCCTCCTCCTCACCGTCGCCACGTGCGGGGGGCCCGACCTCCTCGGGCTGCGCGGCCAGACGGCGTACTCCCCCGGCCGGATGGCCGATGCCGACACCGGCGACCGCTACGCCCACTGCCGCACCGGCGCGGACGCGAACGCCGACCCCGACTGCGCGCGGGTGGCGGTGGAGAACTCGTTGACCGACTACTGGGCCGACGAGCTCGGCGGCGACTTCCGCCCCATCTCCTCCCTCACCACGTTCACCGGCGGCGTGACCACCCAGTGCGGGACCGCGACGACCGCGGTGGGCCCCTTCTACTGTCCCGCCGACCTCGGCATCTACCTCGACACGACGTTCTTCGACGACGTCCTCGAGCGCGAGCTCGGCGGACCCGACGGCGGTTTCGTGGAGTTCTACGTGCTGGCCCACGAGTACGGGCACCACGTCTCCAACCTGCTCGGCTACCTGGGCCGAGTACGGAGCCAGGACACCGGCCCGCAGAGCCAGACGACCCGCCTGGAGCTGCAGGCAGACTGCTACGCCGGCATGTGGGCGCACCACGCGACGACGACCGAGGACGCCAGCGGCCAACCACTCGTCCTCGACCTCACCCGGCGCGACGTGGACCTGGCCCTGGAGGCCGCCGCGGCCGTCGGTGACGACCACATCCAGCAGCAGACGCGGGGGCAGACGAACCCCGAGACCTGGAACCACGGCTCGTCCGCGCAGCGCATGCGTTGGTTCACCGTCGGCTACGAGCAGGGCTCGTTGCGCGCCTGCGACACCTTCGCAGCGGACCGGGTGTAGGGCACGTCCTAGCGCTGGAGCAGCGCCTCGATCAACGGATACTGCCGCTGCAGCGCTCTCAGGTGCGGGGCGACGGCAGGGTGCCGGAACTTGCTGCCCAGGGCCCCCTCGCCCCCGGCCACCCTGGCCAGGGCCCACTCGGCCCGGCTCAACGCCGTGAAGACGGCGGTCACCTGGGCGCCGAGCACGACGTCCTCGCGGTCGGCGACCCCCTCGGGCACGCCCATCAGGTAGGCATCGAGCAGCGGCTCGAACTCCTCGCGCGCGGAGAGCGCCAGGTAGCCGAGGTCGCCGCCGACGGGGCCGATGCCCAGCGTGCCCCAGTCGATCGCCACCGCATCGCCACCCTCGCGACCGGGGAGGTTGCCGGGCGTCGGGTCGCCGTGCTGCGGCACCTGCGGCACGCCGTCCAGCAGGTCCAGGAACACTGCCCGTCGCGACCACAGGTGCTCGGCGACGTCGGCAACCGGCGTCCGCGCCAGCGTCGGCCAGCCGCCGTTGTGCTCGACGCGGGCCAGGCGGTCCCGCAGCAGGCGGCGCGCGAGGAAACGCGGCCGGCCGATCTCGGCGCCGGCGAAGCGCCCGAGGGCGATGGCCAGGAACAGGCCGCTCGACGCGGCGTCCTCCACCCAGTCACGGGTGATCGTGACCCCCTCGGCGTCCTCCGCCACCGAGGCGACCACGGAACGCAGTCCCGGCGTGTGGGTGGTCAGCCCCGTGGTCAGGACGTCGGCCTCGCGGCGCCAGTAGCCGACGTGGTCGGGATCGGACAGCGAGCGCGGCTCATCGGGCCCCGGCGGCGCCAAGCGCTTGATCACGACCGGTTCGCCGCCGAGCGCCGTGCGCCAGACACCGACGGTCGAGGTGCCGGTGCCGCCCGGCAGCGGATGCCAGTCCGGCTCGGGCTGCCACATGGTCCGAACCTAGAACGAAAATGGGCCCGGATGCAGCACCCGTGCCACTCACGGCGCGTTCTCGACGTGCACGGCCACCGCTCGCGCGTCCGTCGCGGCCCGCTCCAGGACCTGGCGGCGCGGGTCCGCAACCGCCAGCCACCGCTCCACCGGACGGACCCGACCCATCCGCGGATCGGTGAGCACCTCCGCCACGGCCGCCCGGTCGCCCCCGGTCACCACGGTCGTGATGCCGTGCAGCACCCGTGCGGCATGGTCGGCGGCCGCCTCGTTGGCCTCACGGGCCTGCTTCTCACGGCGGCGGGCGAACCGCTGCTGCGACTGGCCGCCGGCCTTGGTCCGGCCCTGCACATGACGCCGTCCGACCTTGGAGTCGACCATCTCCTCCCCCGCCATCCGAGCGACGGCGAAGCCTCCCTTGCGCACCAGCAACAGGCCCCACTCCCGCGGCGTGGCCGCCGCATCGCGGAAGCCCTCGGCCACCGCCGGTCCGACGTACGTCGCGTCGAACGGGAGGAGGGCCACGAACCAGGACCCGTCCTCGGCCTCGCCGCGCAGTGCGCCGTCCGCCACGTCGAGTCGTGCGCCGCCGTGACCGGTGGTGAAGTTCTCGACCCAGCGGGGCCACCGCGCGGGCGGGACGAAGACATCGGGCACAGCCCCGACAGTACCGACAAGAACATGTTCTAGCATGGCGGGATGGCAACCATGCGCCCTTGCGAGCGGGTCGGCCTGGACTTCCTCGGCACCGCTCCCCACCGCTTCCGCAACAGCGTCGAGCTCGACGTCAGCCCCGACCAGCTCTGGGACGTGCTCACCGACGCCGCCGCCTGGCCCGAGTGGGCCAGCGTCATCACCCGGGTGACCTGGACCAGTCCCGAGCCGCACGGCGTAGGCACGACGCGGACCGTGGCCATGCGCGGTGGACTGGTCGGCGAGGAGGAGTTCCTGGCGTGGGAACCCGGTCGGCGCATGGCGTTCCGGTTCAACGCTGCGTCCACCTCGGCGGTCAGGGCATTCGCCGAGCTCTACGAGATCGAGCCGACGCCCGCGGGCTGCCGGCTGACCTGGACCCTGGCCCAAGAGGTCGGCGGACCGTCGCGGTTCACCATGCCGCTGGGCCGGCCGCTGCTGGACATCGGTTTCCGCCGGTTCCTGGGCAACCTCCAGCGCTACACCGCACGGCGGTTCGCCACCGCGTGAGCGACGTGCTGCTACACCGCCGCCTCACGCGCGGTGCAGCACCTCGAACCGCTCCAGCACCACCGGCATGTCGGAGCGAAAGCCGTGGCCGTGCGTGGCGTGGTCGGTGAAGAACTCCTCGTGAACCTGTCGCCAGTACGCCAGGCTCCGGTCGCCCTCACCCTCGAGTCGGGCGTGCTCCTCGTCGACCTCGTCGAAGGGAACCACGGTGACTTCGGTCGTCACCAGCAGCGCCTGCGGACGTCCGGCCGAGTCCAGCACGATGCCCAGCGTGCCGACCTCGGGCAGTGGCTCGTCCTCGGCCTCGTAGTCCCACAGCGCGCTGGCGGTCGCGGTCTTGGTGCCCTCCAGCACCAGCGCCAGCAATTCGTCGGCGTGCTCGGGCGTCGCACCGAAGGACCACGCCGGCGGCGGGACGGCCTCGGTCGGGTTGGCACCGAAGTAGCCGGGCATGGTCGTCAGCTTCGCGCGGTGCTTGGCGTCGTTCCAGAACGCCGCGATGGCCTCGTCCGCGGCCCCGGTCCCCGTTTCGCTCATGGCGACATGGTCGCACCTGCCGCCAACCCGCCGTCGGCTCCCTCGCGACACGCATGGATCGCGGCCCGGCGGGTACTGCTCCGGCATGACTGACACCACGCTGCAGGGACGCCGTATCGCCTTCCTCGTCGCCGGCGAGGGCATCGAGCAGGTCGAGCTCACCGACCCGTGGGAGGCGGTGACGCGCGCGGGCGCGACCGCAGAGCTCGTCGCCACCGAGCCCGGGACCGTCCGCGGCTACCACCACCTCGAGGCCGCGGACAGCTTCGACGTCGACGCGGTGGTCGCCGAGGCCGACCCCGCCGGGTACGACGGTCTCGTCCTGCCGGGCGGCGTCGCCAACGGCGACTTCCTCCGCGGCGACGCCGACGCGGTGCGGTTCGTCCGCGCCTTCGTCGAGTCGGGGCGCCCGGTCGCCGCCATCTGTCACGCAATCTGGAGCCTGGTCGAGGCCGACGTCGTCCGCGGCCGCGAGATCACCTCGTTCCCGACACTGCAGACCGACGTGCGCAACGCCGGTGGGACCTGGGTCGACCGCGAGGTCGTCGTCGACGAGAACCTGGTGACCAGCCGCAAGCCCGACGACCTGCCGGCCTTCAACGCACGCTTCATCGAGCTCGTGGCCGAGTTGCCGCGAACCTGAGGCACGCCGGCCGCACAGCACGACGACGGCCCCGGAGCATCGCTCCGGGGCCGTCGTCACGTCGCGACGCGCCTCAGACGTTGAAGCCGAGCGCGCGCAGCTGCTCGCGACCGTCGTCGGTGATCTTGTCCGGACCCCACGGCGGCATCCAGACCCAGTTGATCGCGACCTCGTTGACGATGCCCTCCAGTGCCGACTCGGTCTGGTCGGTGATGACATCGGTCAACGGGCACGCGGCCGAGGTGAGCGTCATGTCGAGGGTGACATTGGAGTGCTCCTCGACGTGGACGTCGTACACCAGGCCCAGGTCGACGACGTTGATCCCGAGCTCGGGGTCGACGACGTCCTTCATCGCCTCGGTGACGTCCTCCTTGGTCAGCGTGGAGGTGCCGGCACCGGTCGCCTCGGGGACCTCGGGCAGGTCGCTGTGGTCAGCGGTGGTCTCGGTCTGGCCCGTCTCTTCAGTCTGCTCAGTCATGTCTTCTCCTCAACCCCGGATGCCTGCGTGGTCGCGTCCTTCCACGCCATCCAGGACAGTAGTGCGCACTTGACGCGCGCCGGGAACTTGGCGACACCGGCGAAGGCGACCCCGTCCTCGAGGACGTCCTCGTCGGGCTCGACGGCCCCCTTGCCCTGCATCAGGGCCACGAACTCACCGTGGATCCGCTCGGCCTCGGCCAACGGCTTGCCGACGAGCAGCTCGTTCATCACCGAGCCGGAGGCCTGCGAGATCGAGCAGCCCACGGAGTCGTAGGAGACGTCGGCCACCACGGGCCCCTCCGCGGAGTCCTCCAGGTGCACCCGCAGGGTCACCTCGTCGCCGCAGGTGGGGTTCACGTGGAAGACCTCGGCCTCGTAGGGCTCGCGCAGTCCCTTGCCGATGGGGTTCTTGTAGTGGTCGAGGATGATCTCCTGGTAGAGCGCATCCATGTTCTGGGCGTCGCCCGGCGTGGTGGTCATCGTCAGTCCAATCGGAAGAACGAGCGGGTGTATTCCAGCGCCTCGACCAGCGCGTCGATCTCCCCCGGCGTGGTGTAGAGGTAGGACGACATCCGCGTGGAGGCCTGCACGCCGAAGCGGGCGTGGGCCGGCTTCGCGCAGTGGTGCCCGGCACGCACCGCGACCCCGCGCGAGTCCAGCAGCTGGGCCACGTCGTGCGGATGCACCCCGTCGACCTCGAACGAGATCGCGCCCCCGCGGGACGCCGCGTCGGTCGGTCCGAGGATCCGGACACCGCTCACCGACGCCAGCCCCTCCAGGGCGTACGCCGTCACTGCCTGCTCGTGGGCGTGGACCGCGTCCATGCCCAGGTCGCTGAGGTAGTCCACCGCCGCACCGAGACCGACGGCCTCGGCGATGGGCGGCGTGCCGGCCTCGAACTTGTGCGGGATGCCGGCGTAGGTGGACCGCTCCATGGTGACGGTCTCGATCATCTCACCGCCGCCGAGGAAGGGCGGCAGCTCCTCGAGCACCGCGCGGCTCCCCCACAGCACACCGATGCCGGTCGGACCCACGACCTTGTGGCCGGTGAAGGCCAGCAGGTCCGGCCGCTCCTCCGGCGCCATCGCCGCGAGATCGATCGGCACCTGCGGCGCCGCCTGCGAGGCGTCGACCATCACCAGCGCACCCACGGCGTGGGCACGGCGGGTGATCTCGGCGATCGGGTTGATCGTGCCGAGCATGTTCGACACCCACGTCAGCGAGACCACCTTGGTCTGCTCGGTGATCAGCTCGTCGATGTCGGACAGGTCCAGCCGCCCGTCGTCGGTCAACCCGAACCACCGCAGCTCCGCGCCGCTGCGCTCGGTGGCCAGCTGCCACGGCACGATGTTGGAGTGGTGCTCCATCTCGGTGATCACCACCCGGTCACCGGGCCCGAGCGGGATGGTCTGCGCGGCGAGGTTGAGCGCCTCGGAGGCGTTCTTGGTGAAGACCACCTCGTCGCGCTCCGGCGCCTTGATGAACGCGGCCACGCGGTCGCGCGCTCCCTCGAACGCCTCGGTCGCCTCGGCGCCGATCTGGTGCATCGCACGCGCGATGTTGGCGTTGTGCCGCTCGAGGTGGTCGACCATCGCGTCGATCACCACCTGCGGCTTCTGCGAGGTGTTGGCGCTGTCGAGGTAGACCAACGGGTGGTCCCCCGCCAGCGCTCGCTCGAGGATCGGGAAGTCCTTGCGGACCACCTCGAGCTCGGGGAGCAGGCCGGGAAGCGTCATCTCAGACCGCGGCCTTCACGTACTTGTCGTAGCCGGTCTCCTCGAGCTGGTCGGCCAGCTCGGGGCCGCCCTGGTCGGCGATGCGACCGTCGACGAAGACGTGCACGTGGTCGGGCTTGATGTAGCGCAGGATCCGCGTGTAGTGCGTGATCAGCAGCACGCCCTTGTCCTCGCGCTCACGGAACCGGTTGACACCGTCGGACACGACCTTCAGCGCGTCGATGTCCAGGCCGGAGTCGGTCTCGTCCAGGATCGCGGTGTTGGGGTCGAGCAGCTCCAACTGGGCGATCTCGTGCCGCTTCTTCTCACCACCGGAGAAGCCCTCGTTGACCGCACGCTGGGAGAACGTCGAGTCCAGGTCGAGGTTCTCCATCGCGGTGTTGACGTCCTTGACCCAGGTCCGCAGCTTCGGGGCCTCGCCGTCCATGGCGGTCTTGGCGGTGCGCAGGAAGTTCGCCACCGAGACGCCGGGGACCTCGACCGGGTACTGCATCGCGAGGAAGAGGCCGGCACGGGCGCGCTCGTCGACGCTCATCTCCAGCACGTCCTCGCCGTCGAGGGTCACCGAGCCGCCGGTGATCTCGTAGCGGGGGTGGCCGGCGATGGAGTAGGCCAGCGTGGACTTGCCCGATCCGTTGGGGCCCATGATCGCGTGGGTCTCGCCGCCGTTGATGGTCAGCGTGACGCCCTTGAGGATCTCCTTGGGACCGTCGTCGGTCTGGACCTGCACCTTCAGGTCGGTGATCTCGAGCTTGCTCATTGGGGGGTGACTCCGTTCAGGGTGGTGGTGGTGTCGACGTACACCTGATCGACGCCGTCGTCCCGACGAATTTCGACCGGGAACGTGGCGACGGGTTCGGTCGCAGGTAGTTGGGTGGGCTTGCCGGTGCGGAGCTCGAAGCAGGAGCCGTGGAGGAAGCACTCGATCGCGCCGTCCTCCACCTCGCCGTCGGTGAGCTCCACCGCAGCGTGGGTGCAGAGGTTCTGCACCGCGAAGAACTCCTCGCCGTCACGTGCGACCGCGACCTCGTACGCACCGATCGTGGCGGCGACCGCCTCGTCGGTGGGTACGTCGGCCACGGCGCACGCCCGCTGGAAGCTCACGACGCGGGCTCCGTGGTGCCGAGATCCTTGAGGACGTTCTTGGCCAGCTCGGCCTCGACCGTGGTCAGCAGCTGCTCCTCGAAGGCGGGGATCCCGACCTTGCGGATCAGGTCGTTGAAGAACCCGTGCACCACCAGGCGCTGGGCCTCCTTCTCCGAGACGCCGCGCGAGCGGAGGTAGAACAGCTGCTCGTCGTCGAACCGGGCGGTCGCCGACGCGTGGCCGGCGTCCTCGATCTCACCGGTCTCGATCTCGAGGTTGGGCACCGAGTCGGCCTGGCAGCCGTCGGTGAGCACCAGGTTGCGGTTCTCCTCGAACGTGGTGATGCCCTCGGCGACCTTGCGGATCAGCACGTTGCCGATCCACACCGTGTGGGCCTTCTCGCCCTGCAGCGCCCCCTTGTAGAGCACGTTGCTCTTGGTGTGGGGGGCGTTGTGGTCGGCGAAGAGCCGGTGCTCGATGTGCTGGCCCTCGTCGGCGAAGTACAGGCCGAGGAGCTCGGCCTCGCCGCCGGGACCGTCGTACTCGACGTTGGCGTGCATGCGCACCAGGTCACCGCCGAAGGAGATCGCGGTGTGGCGCACGTGGGCATCACGGCCGACACGGATCGCGTCGCGACCGAGGTGGACCGCGTCGTCCTCCCAGTCCTGGAGGCTGAGCACGTTGACCTGGGCGCCGTCGCCGACGATGACCGACGTGGTCGCCGAGTAGCGGGCCGAGCCGGAGTGCACCAGCACGACGGTCGCCTTGGAGTAGGCACCGAAGCGGAGCACGTAGTGGCCCCAGACGAGCTGGTCGACCGACTCGCCGTGGAGCCGGATGACGACCGGCTCGTCGACCTCGGTCTCGGCCGGGACGTCGATCAGGGTCGCGCCGCCGGCGTTGGCCACCGCCAGCGCCGAGGGGCGGTCGCCGGGGGCCAGCTCACCGAGCTCGCGGGCCTCCGCGGCGGAGATCTCCGACGTCGTGACGCCCGCGGGCAGGTCGGCGTCCCAGCCGAGCCGGTCGCCGGACTCCTCCCCGTCCAGGACGCCGAGCAGGCGCTTGAGCGGGGTGAACCGCCAGACCTCCTCGCGCCCGGTCGGCGCGGGGTGGTCGGCGAGGTCGTAGGACGGCGGGGGGTTGAGGTGGCTGACCACCGGGGCGGCCTCGGCCGCCCCGGCAGCGGCAGCCGCCGGGTCCTGGGTGACCGTCATCAGCCGACGGCTCCTTCCATCTGCAGTTCGATCAGGCGGTTGAGTTCGAGGGCGTACTCCATGGGGAGCTCCTTGGCGATCGGCTCGACGAAGCCGCGCACGATCATCGCCATCGCCTCGTCCTCCTCCATGCCGCGCGACATGAGGTAGAACAGCTGGTCGTCGGAGACCTTCGAGACGCTGGCCTCGTGCCCCATCGAGACGTCGTCCTCGCGGATGTCGACGTAGGGGTAGGTGTCGGACCGGCTCACCTGGTCCACGAGCAGCGCGTCGCACAGCACGTTGGACTTCGACCCGTGGGCGCCCTCGTTGACCTGGATCAGGCCGCGGTAGGACGTCCGGCCGCCGCCGCGGGCGACCGACTTGCTCAGGATCGAGGACGAGGTGTGGGGCGCCGCGTGCACCATCTTGGCGCCGGCGTCCTGGTGCTGGCCCTCGCCGGAGAAGGCAATGGACAGCGTCTCGCCCTTGGCGTGCTCGCCCATCAGGTAGATGGCCGGGTACTTCATCGTCACCTTGGAGCCGATGTTGCCGTCGACCCACTCCATGGTCGCGCCCTCCTCGCAGGTGGCGCGCTTGGTGACGAGGTTGTAGACGTTGTTCGACCAGTTCTGGATCGTGGTGTAGCGGCAGCGACCGCCCTTCTTCACCACGATCTCCACCACGGCCGAGTGCAGCGAGTCGGTGCTGTAGATCGGGGCCGTGCAGCCCTCGACGTAGTGCACGTAGGCACCCTCGTCGACGATGATCAGCGTCCGCTCGAACTGGCCCATGTTCTCGGTGTTGATCCGGAAGTAGGCCTGGAGCGGGATGTCGACGTGGACGCCCTTGGGCACGTAGATGAACGAGCCACCCGACCACACGGCGGTGTTGAGCGCGGCGAACTTGTTGTCGCCGACCGGGATGACGGTGCCGAAGTACTCCTCGAAGATCTCCGGGTGCTCGCGCAGCGCCGTGTCGGTGTCGAGGAAGAGGACGCCCTGCTCCTCCAGGTCCTCACGGATGGAGTGGTAGACCACCTCGGACTCGTACTGCGCCGCGACACCGGAGACGAGGCGCTGCTTCTCGGCCTCAGGGATGCCGAGCTTGTCGTAGGTGTTCTTGATGTCCTCGGGGAGGTCGTCCCAGGTCTGCGCCTGCTTCTCGCTGGAGCGGACGAAGTACTTGATGTTGTCGAAGTCGATCCCCGACAGGTCCGAGCCCCAGGTGGGCATGGGCTTGCGGTCGAAGAGCTTGAGGCCCTTCAGCCGTCGGTCCAGCATCCACTGCGGCTCGTCCTTCTTGCCGGAGATGTCGCGCACGACCTCTTCGCTGAGGCCGCGCTCGGCCTTCTCACCGGCGACGTCGGGGTCGGACCAGCCGAACTCGTAGCGACCGATCCCCTTCAGCTCGGGGTTGAGGTCTTCGATCGAGGTCATGGGGTGACCTGCTCCTTCTTCTCGGGGGACGGAGTCCTGTGCGCCGTCGGGCCGTCCGCGGCCCGGCGGTGGTCGATCTGGTGGATGTCGGGAAGGCTCGTGGTGCACACGCCGTCGCCGTGGGCGATCGTGGCGAGCCGCTGCACGTGACGACCGAGCACCCGACCGATGGCGCGGGTCTCGGCCTCGCACAGCTGCGGGAACTCGTGCGCCACGTGGGAGACCGGGCAGTGCTGCTGGCACAGCTGCTCGCCGACGGGCACGTCGCGCACCGCGGCGGCGTAGCCCTGCTCGGTCAGCACCCGGGCCAGCACCTCGGCCGCGCTGGCGTCGGGGTGGGCGGCGGCCACCGCCGGGAAGCGCTCCTCGATGAAGGCGACCCGCCGTTCCGCGAACTGGCGGACGGCTTCCTCCCCCACCTCCTCGGCGAGGAAGCGCAGCGCGTCGGCCGCGAGGTCGTCGTACTGACGGTCGAAGGCGTCGTGCCCCTGCTCGGTGAGCACGAACTCCTTGGCCGGGCGACCACGCCCACGGTGGCTCCGCGGGTGCGGGTCACGGGCGCGGACGGCGCCCTCCTCGACCAGCTGGTCGAGGTGGCGACGGACCGCGGCCGGCGTGAGCTCCAGGCGCTCGGCCAGGGCGGCGGCCGTGGAGGGTCCGTTGAACAGGATCGTCTGCGCGACCCGGTGACGGGTCGGCTGATCCTGGTCTCGGTGGCCCTGCACGATTTCCACAACATCAGTGTGGCGTTATTGATTCCGGCGTTCAACGAAGGTGAGGCAACCCTTGGTGGCCTGGGTCACGTCGGCCGCGTGTGTCGCAGCCACAGCAGCCCGGCAACGGGCAGCACCAGGGGGAAGAACGCGTACCCCTGCCCGAAGTGGGACCACACCGTCCGGTCCGGGAAGAGGTCCGGTGCGGCGTAGCTCAACGCCCCGACCCCGAGCACGCCGACCAGCTCGACCACCACGGCAATGCCGGCGATGCGCCAGCCCCGGACACCGCCCAACAGCAGGCAGGTCGTGGCGAGCAGGTAGATCACCGCCGCCACGAGCGAGAGGGAGTAGGCAAGGGGGGCCCGGTCGGCGTCGGTGCCCAGCTGGACCAGCGAGCGCCCGGTCGCGGCCACGGCGAACACGCCGTAGACGAACACGAGCGCGCGACCCCAGCCGGTCGCCAGGTCGACCCGCCGCGACTCAGGCACCGGCCGCGCCCCAGATCGCATCGAGCCGCACCTCCAGTGCAGCAACCGTCACCACGGACAGGACCAGCACGAGCGTGCCAGCGCGGGAGCGCTCCGCGAGTGACCAGAAGGCCCCGATCACCGGCGCCACCGCGACGCCGACCAGGTAGCTCACGAACAGCACGCCGGCCACGTCCGCGTCCGTGCGTGCCAGCGCGACACCGCCCAGCACCAGCTGCACCACCAGGAGCAGCTCGAGCACGCCGACGATCACGAACGCCGGGTCGCCGGCGGGGAGGTCGCGCACCAGGAGGCTCACGAAGTACAGCACCGCCAGCAGGCAGATGGCGAGGATCACGCCGTACAGCCACTCGTACACAGCCCGCACACTAGAGGACCACCGGCGCGGTCCTAGACTCCCCGGGTGCCCGCACCGCTTCCCTCCCCGGCCGTGACGGTCGACGACCTCGTGATGCGGTACGACGACAAGACGGCTGTCGACGGCCTCAGCTTCGACGTCGAGCCCGGCACGATCACCGCCGTCCTCGGTCCCAACGGTGCCGGGAAGACCACGACGCTCGAGACCTGCGAGGGATACCGGACCGCCCAGCACGGCCGTGTCCGCGTGCTGGGGCTCGACCCGGTTGCCGACCGTCGGGCGCTGCTGCCGCGGATCGGCGTCATGCTCCAGTCCGGCGGCGCCTGGAGCGGAGCGCGCGCGGAGGAGATGGTGCGCCACTTCGCGCGGCTCCACGCCCACCCCCTCGACCCCGACCTGCTCGTGGAGCGACTCTCCCTCGCCGACTGCGGGCGTACGCCGTACCGTCGCCTCTCCGGTGGCCAGCAGCAGCGCCTGGGCCTCGCGCTGGCGCTGGTCGGGCGACCGGAACTGGTGTTCGTCGACGAGCCGACCGCGGGCCTGGACCCCCAGATCCGCCGCACGGTGTGGGAACTGCTCGAGGAACTGCGCGGCGACGGCGTCACCGTGGTGCTCACCACCCACTACCTCGAGGAGGCCGAGCGCCTCGCCGACCGCGTGCACATCCTGGACCGGGGACGACTGGTCGCCAGCGGCTCGCCGTTGGAGCTCACCCGCGGCGGCACCGTCGCCACCATCCGGCTCGTAGTGACCCAGCCGTTCCCTCCCGGCTCCCCCGACTCCCTGGCCACCACGCTCGGCAACGGCACGGAGGTCACCGTGCTCGACGAGCTGAGCCTGCAGGTGTCGGGCCCGGCGGACAGCACGACGCTGGCGAAGGTCGCCGGCTGGTGCGAGGACCACGCGGTGCTGCCCGAGTCGCTGACCCTCGGCCAGCGCAACCTCGAGGACGTCTTCCTCGAGCTCACCGGAGGCAACGAGTGATGGCCACGACCCGCCCCGCCGCCGGCCGCGGCACCTTCACGCCGCGCCCCGGCGCCGCTCCCCTGCTCCGGCAGGTCACGACGCAGGCCTCGATGGAGGCCCGACTGCTCCTGCGCAACGGCGAGCAGCTCCTGCTCGCGCTGGTCATCCCGCTGATCGTGCTCGTCGGCGCGGTGACGGCGGCCGACCGGCTCTCCTTCACCTTCGACCGGCCCGTCATCGACGTCCTGACCCCCGGCGTACTCGCGCTGGCGGTGATGTCCACCTCCTTCACGTCCCTGGCAATCGCGACCGGATTCGAGCGGCGGTACGGCGTCCTCAAGCGGCTCGGCACTGCTCCCCTGCGGCGCCCCACGCTGCTCGCCGGGAAGATCGCGGCCATGCTGCTGGTCGAGGTCCTCCAGGTCGCCGTGATCGGCGCGGCCGGCCTGCTGCTCGGCTGGAACCCCGACATCTCGGTGGTGGCACTGGTCCTCGCCGCGCTGCTGGGGACGGCCGCCTTCGCCTCGCTGGGCATGCTGCTCGCCGGCACGCTGCGCGCCGAGGCGACCCTGGCGGCCGCCAACCTCGTCTACCTGCTGCTGCTGGCCGGCGGTGCCGTCGTGCTGCCCACGACGTCCTACGGCGCCCTCGGCGAGGTCGTGCACTGGCTCCCGTCGGGGGCGCTGGGTGAGGCACTGCGCGCCGCCTGCTCCTCGACCATCGCCTGGCGGGAGCTGGCCGTACTGTTCGTGTGGGCGGTGGCGGGCTCGGCCGCGAC
Source organism: Nocardioides panacisoli (assembly GCF_019448235.1). Taxonomy (NCBI): domain Bacteria; kingdom Bacillati; phylum Actinomycetota; class Actinomycetes; order Propionibacteriales; family Nocardioidaceae; genus Nocardioides; species Nocardioides panacisoli. The sequence goes on along the minus strand of NZ_CP080409.1, from coordinate 946,858 downwards.
CGCCCGATGGTTCCGATGGGAGTGACGGGGAGTGACACGGTGAGCACCCTGCGCGAGGCGCCGACACGGTCCCGGCTGCCGCAGTTGCCGTTGCTGCCGCTGGCGGTGGCGAACCTGGTCGCCAACATCGGCATCGTCGTCACCGGCGGTGCGGTGCGGCTGACGAGCTCGGGCCTCGGGTGTCCCACGTGGCCCCGCTGCACGGCCGATTCCTACCGCCCCCACGGCGAGCTGGAGTTCCACAGCGCGATCGAGTTCGGCAACCGGCTGTTGACCTTCGTGCTCGTCGCGATCGCTGTCGCGACCTGGGTGGCGGCCCTGCAGCGGGTGCTCGCCGACCGCACCGGTGCGGACCGCCGCCCCCTCACGCTCGCGACCGTCGTCGCCCTCGGCGTCCCGTTCCAGGCCGTCATCGGTGGCGTCACGGTGCTCACCGACCTCAACCCGTGGGTCGTCGCCCTCCACCTGCTGCTCTCGATGGCGATGATCGGCGTGTGCGTCGTGCTCGTCGACCACGTCCGCGGCGGTGCCCGTCCCGGGGCCGCAGCCGGGGTCCGCCGCCTCGCGTGGGCGGTCTTCGCCAGCGGCTGGCTGGTGCTCTACCTCGGCACGGTCGTGACCGGGTCCGGTCCGCACTCCGGCGACGAGAACGCCCGACGGACCGGACTGGACCCGCAGGTCATGTCCCACGTGCACGCGGCGAGCGTCTACCTCCTGCTCGCCCTCACCGTCGCGCTCCTCCTCGCGACGCGGCGTACGTCGACCGCGGGTGGGAGTGCCGCCCGAGCGGTGACCGTGCTGCTCGTCATCGAGCTCGCCCAGGGCGTCATCGGGTTCGTGCAGTACTTCACGGACCTGCCGGAACTGCTGGTCGGCACCCACCTGCTGGGCGCGGCGTTGACCTCGGCCGCGTTGACCTGGGTCGTGCTCGCCACCCGGTCCCGCGACTGACCCTGCGGCGGACTCCGCGGGTCGCTCAGCCCAGCAGCGGGTCGATCGCGACCGCGACGAACAGCAGCGAGAGGTAGAGGTTGCTGCTGTGGAACAGGTGCATCGGCCGGATGACCGACAGCTCGTCGGACCGGCTCGCGCGACGCTCCATCTGGTGGGCCTGCACCAGGAAGATCGCGCCGAGCACCGTCGCCGCGATCGGGTACGCCGGCCCCGTGCCGGCCACCGGCCACAGCAGCAACGACGTCGCGACCATCACCCAGCTGTAGGCGACGATCTGCTTGGCCACCGAGTGGGCGGACTTGACCACCGGCAGCATCGGCACGTCGACCTGTGCGTAGTCCTCGCGGTAGCGCAGCGCCAGCGCCCAGGTGTGCGGCGGTGTCCAGAAGAACACCACGGCGAAGAGGACGACCGGGACCCACGAGAGCTCATTGGTCACCGCGGTCCAGCCGATGAGCGCCGGGAAGCAGCCGGCGATGCCGCCCCACACGATGTTCTGGGTCGTCCGCCGCTTGAGCAGCATGGTGTAGCCGAAGACGTAGAACGCGTTGGCGCTGACCGAGAGCACCGCGGAGAGTGGGTTGACCAGGAACCACAGCACCAGCGTGGACCCGACGCCGAGCACGACGCCGAACACCAGGGCCGCACGGGGCGTCACGATGTGGCGCGGCAGCGCCCGCCGCCGGGTGCGGCGCATCTGCTCGTCGATGTCGCGGTCGTAGACGCAGTTGAAGACCGAGGCGGAGCCGGCCGAGAGCGTGCCGCCGAGCACGGTGGCGGCGACGAGCCCGAGGTCCGGGACGCCGCGGGCGGCGAAGAACATCACCGGCACCGTCGTCAGCAGCAGCAGCTCGATCACGCGCGGCTTGGTCAGCCCGACGTATGCGGCGACCACGTCACGCAGCGACGCCCGAGGGCGGTCCGTCCCGGCCTCCACGGCGCCGTTGACCCCGACGAGCTGCCGCGGGGCAGACCGGGTCGGATCGGCGTACGTCACGGAGGTCCTCGAAGCGATTGCGGGGGCTGAGCCGTCAGCGATTGTAGCCCTCCACTCCGCTGGTCGAGGCATCGCCGGGGGCCTTCGGGCCACCGACCCGGAGCGATTGCCGTCGCGGCCCCCGCGCTGGGTAGGCTCGGTCCCGACAGCGCCCCCGTCCCCCTTCCGTCTGATCGAAAGGCACGCGCCTCGTGACCAGCATCCCCGCACTGGAGTGGACCGAACTCGACGACAAGGCGGTGGACACTGCCCGGGTGCTCGCCCTGGACGCCGTCCGGCCACCCGCGAACGGACACCCCGGCACGGCCATGAGCCTCGCCCCGGTGGCGCACCTGCTGTTCCAGAAGGTCATGCGGCACGACCCGGCCGACCCGCAGTGGGTCGGGCGCGACCGCTTCGTGCTCTCCATGGGGCACTCGTCGCTGACGCTGTACAACCAGCTCTTCCTCGGCGGCTTCGGCCTCGAGCTGGACGACATCAAGGACCTGCGCACCTGGGGCAGCCGCACCCCCGGCCACCCCGAGCACGGTCACACCGCCGGCGTCGAGACCACCACCGGCCCCCTGGGCCAGGGCGTGGCCAACGCCGTCGGCATGGCGATGGCCGCGCGTCGCCAGCGCGGCCTGCTCGACCCCGACGCGCCGGCCGGCGAGTCCGTTTTCGACCACGCGATCTACTGCCTCGCCTCCGACGGCGACATCCAGGAGGGCGTGAGCGCCGAGGCGTCGGCGCTCGCGGGCGTGCAGCAGCTGGGCAACCTGACGCTCATCTACGACGCCAATGAGATCTCGATCGAGGACGACACCAGCATCGCGCTGGGCGAGGACGTGGGAGCCCGCTACGCGGCGTACGGCTGGCACGTGCAGGAGGTCGACTGGCGCCGCGGCGGTGAGTACGTCGAGGACGTCGCCGCACTGCACGCGGCGCTCGCCGAGGCCTCCACCGTCACCGACCGTCCGAGCCTGATCACCCTGCGCACGATCATCGCGTGGCCCGCGCCCAACGCGCAGGACACCGGCGCCGCCCACGGCAGTGCACTCGGCGAGGACGAGGTCGCCGCCACGAAGAAGGTGCTCGGCCTCGACCCCGAACAGTCCTTCGACGTGCCGCCCGAGGTCCTGGAGCACACCCGCGGTCTCCGCCAGCGCGGTGCCGCCGCTCACGAGGAGTGGCAGCAGCGGTTCGACGCCTGGTCCGAGGCCCACCCCGAGGGCCGGGCCGCCCTCGACCGGATGGCCGCCCGGTCGCTCCCCACGGGATGGGACGCCGACCTGCCCACCTTCGAGGCCGACGCCAAGGGCGTCGCGACCCGCAAGGCCTCCGGCAGCGTCATCAACGCCGTCGCCCCGGCCATGCCGGAGCTGTGGGGCGGGTCCGCGGACCTCGCGGGATCCAACAACACCACCATCGACGGCGTGCCCTCGTTCCTGCCCGCGGAGCGCTCCAGCGACATGTTCACCGGCGACCCGTACGCCGGTCGGGTGCTGCACTTCGGCATCCGCGAGCACGCGATGGGGTCGGTGATGAACGGCATCACCCTCCACAGCGGCACCCGCATCTTCGGCGGCACCTTCCTGGTGTTCTCCGACTACATGCGTCCGGCGGTGCGTCTCGCCGCGCTCATGCACCTGCCCACGATCTACGTGTGGACCCACGACTCGATCGGGCTCGGCGAGGACGGCCCCACCCACCAGCCGGTCGAGCAGCTCGCCTCGCTGCGCGCCATCCCCGGCCTCGACGTGGTGCGCCCCGCCGACGCCAACGAGACCGTCGCCGCCTGGTCGACCGTGCTCGAGCAGACCGACCGGCCGGCCGGCCTGGTCCTCACCCGCCAGAACGTGCCGACCTTCCCCCGCGGCACCGACCCGGAGACCGGCCAGGAGTGGGGCGCGGTCGACGGCGTACGGCGCGGTGCCTACGTGTTGCTCGACACCGACGGCACGCCCGACGTCGTGCTCGTCGGCACCGGCTCGGAGGTCCAGCTCGCGGTCGAGGCACGCGCCGAGCTCGCCGAGCAGGGCATCGCCGCACGGGTGGTGTCCATGCCGTGCCGAGAGTGGTTCGACGCCCAGGACCAGGCCTACCGCGACTCGGTCCTGCCCCCCGAGGTGCGCGCCCGGGTGAGCGTCGAGGCCGGCATCGCCCAGGGCTGGCGCGACATCGTCGGTGACGCCGGACGGTCGGTCTCGCTGGAGCACTTCGGCGCCTCGGCCGACTTCGCCACCCTCTACCGCGAGTTCGGCATCACCACCGAGGCCGTCGTGGCGGCAGCCCAGGAGTCGCTCGCCGCCCGCTGATCGGACCCCCTACGTCCCCACCACCCGAGGAGAACCCATGAGTGATCGTCTGCAGGCCCTCGCCGAGGCGGGGGTGTCCATCTGGCTCGACGACCTGTCGCGCGAGCGGATCGAGACCGGCAACCTCGCCGCGCTGATCGAGGACCGGTCCGTCGTGGGGGTGACGACGAACCCCACGATCTTCGCCGGTGCCGTCGCCGACGGCGAACGCTACGACGCCCAGGTCCGCGAGCTCGTGTCGCGCGGCGCGCAGGTCGACGAGGTGGTCTTCGAGCTCACCACGCGGGACGTGCGCGAGGCGTGCGACGTGCTGGCGCCCGTCCACGAGCGCACCCCGGCCGACGGACGTGTCTCCATCGAGGTGGAGCCCGCGCTGGCGCACCGCACGGAGGACACCATCGCGTCGGCGCGCGCACTGTGGAAGGCCGTCGACCGTCCGAACGCGCTGATCAAGATCCCGGCGACCGAGGCGGGCCTCCCGGCGATCACTGCCGCGATCGCCGACGGCATCAGCGTCAACGTCACCCTCATCTTCGGCCTCGACCGCTACCGCGACGTCATGGCGGCCTACCTCGAGGGGCTCGAGCGGGCCCACGAGGCCGGCCACGACCTGTCCCGGATCCACTCGGTGGCCTCGTTCTTCGTCTCCCGCGTCGACGCGGAGGTGGACGGCCGGCTCGACGAGATCGGGACGGTGCAGGCGCAGAACCTCCGTGGCCGCGCCGCGGTCGCCAACGCCCGGCTCGCGCACGCGGCGTACGCCGAGGTGTTCAGCGGTGAGCGCTGGGAGGCCCTGGCCGCAGCCGGCGCCAACGTGCAGCGACCGCTGTGGGCCTCGACCGGGACCAAGGACCCGGCCTACCCGGACACCCTCTACGTCAGCGAGCTCGTCGTGGCCGGCACCGTGAACACGATGCCGGAGAAGACGCTGGAGGCCTACGCCGACCACGGCCCGGTGGAGTCCGGCAACGCCCCCGACACCGTCACCGGGACGGCCGACGCGGCCCAACAGGTCATGGACGAGCTGGCCGAGGTCGGGATCGACCTCGACGACGTGCTCACCGTCCTCGAGCGCGAGGGCGTCGAGAAGTTCGTCGCCTCCTGGGACGAGCTGGTCGCCACCGTCCAGGGCCAGATGGGCTGACCGTGGAGTCCCGGCCCGGAGCACCCGTCGACCCGACCGGGACCGCCGCGTGGGCCCGGCTCACCGACCTGGCCGCGGGGTTCTCCCCCGACCTGCGGGGCTGGTTCGCCGCCGACCCCGACCGGGCCACGCGCTGGACTCACCCGGCGGCCGACCTGCACGTCGACCTGTCGAAGAACCTCGTCGACGGCGAGGTCCTGGCCGCTCTCCTCGCGCTCGCGGACGAGACCGGCGTCGCCGACCACCGCGACGCGATGTACGCCGGTGCCCCGGTCAACGCGACCGAGGACCGCCCGGCCCTCCACACCGCGCTCCGGCTCCCCCCGGGCGCCGACCTGACCCTGGACGGGCAGGACGTCGTCGCCGACGTCCACGACGTCCTCGCCCGCGTCTACGCCCTCGCCGAGAGCGTCCGCTCCGGGGCGTGGACCGGCGTGACCGGTGAGCCGATCACCACGGTCGTCAACATCGGGATCGGCGGGTCCGACCTGGGGCCGGTGATGGCGTACGAGGCGCTCGCCGCGTACCGCCACGAGCGCATCACGTGCCGCTTCATCAGCAACATCGACCCGACCGATGCGGCGCAGTGCCTGGCGGACCTCGACCCCGCGACGACGCTCTTCGTCGTGTCGAGCAAGAGCTTCTCCACCCTCGAGACCCTCACCAACGCGCGGCTGTGCCGCGCCTGGCTGCTGGACTCGCTGACGGCGGCCGGCGCCCTCACCGAGGACGACCGCGCCGAGGCGGTGGCGCGCCACTTCGTAGCGGTCTCGACCGCACTGGACAAGGTCGCGGAGTTCGGCATCGACCCCGCCAACGCCTTCGGGTTCTGGGACTGGGTCGGGGGCCGCTACTCGCTGGACTCCGCGATCGGCACCTCGCTGGCGATCGCGATCGGGCCCGAGGGCTTCGCCGAGCTGCTCGACGGGTTCCACCGGCTCGACGAGCACTTCCGCACCGCCGCCCCGCACGAGAACGTGCCACTGCTGATGGGGCTCCTCAACGTCTGGTACGTCAACTTCCTCGACGCCCACACCCACGCCGTCCTGCCCTACAACCAGCACCTGCACCGCTTCCCGGCGTACCTCCAGCAGCTGACCATGGAGTCCAACGGCAAGCGGGTCCGGTGGGACGGCTCGCCCGTCGCGGCGCACACCGGCGAGGTCTTCTGGGGCGAGCCCGGCACCAACGGCCAGCACGCCTTCTACCAGCTGCTGCACCAGGGCACCCGACTCGTGCCGGCCGACTTCATCGCGGTGGCGACGCCCGCCCATCCGCTGCAGGACGGCGACGTGGACGTGCACGAGGTGCTGCTGGCGAACTTCTTCGCCCAGACCGCGGCACTCGCCTTCGGTCGCACCGCGGAGGAGGTCCGTGACGCCGGCGTCGCCGCGGACCTGGTCCCGGCACGAACCTTCCCCGGCAACCGGCCCACGACCTCGATCATGGCCCCCGAACTGACCCCGGGCGTGCTCGGCCAGCTCATCGCGCTCTACGAGCACATCACCTTCGTGCAGGGTGCACTATGGGGTGTCGACAGTTTCGACCAGTGGGGAGTCGAGTTGGGCAAGGAGCTGGCACAGCAGGTCACCCCCGCGGTGGCCGGCGACACCGATGCCCTCGCCCGGCAGGACCCCTCCACCCGGTCGCTCATCGGCTACTACCGGGAGCACCGGCGGTGACCGGCCAGCGGCCCGAGTCCCGCATCGAGATCCATCCCGATGCCGACTCCCTCGCCACCGCGGTGGCGGGCGCACTGCACGGCCGCCTCTCCCGCATGGAGGCCGCCGGTCGGGCACCCAACCTCGTGCTCACCGGCGGCACCGTCGCCGGGCTGGTGCACGCCGAGATCGCGCGCCACCACTCCCCCGCCATGCCCGACGTGCGGCCGGTGGACTGGAGCGCCGTCAGCCTGTGGTGGGGCGACGAGCGCTTCGTCGACGCCGACTCCGAGGACCGCAACGCCGTCCAGGCACGCCGTGACTTCCTCGACGACGTCGGCGCCACGAGGGTGCACGAGGTGCCGGCAGCGGGCCAGGCGCCCGACGTGCAGGCCGCGGCGGCGGCGTACGCCGAGACGTTGGCGGCGCACCGTCCGGACCTGTTCGACATCGTGATGCTCGGCGTCGGACCGGACGGCCATGTGGCGTCCCTCTTCCCGCACCACGCCGCCCTCACCGAGCACGACCGGAGCACGGTGGCGGTCACGGACTCGCCCAAGCCGCCGCCCGAGCGGGTCAGTCTCACGCTGCCGGCGCTCAATCGGGCACGGTCGGTGTGGTTCCTGGTCTCGGGCAGCGAGAAGGCCGAGGCCGTGGCGCGCGCACTCGCCGCCGAGGGCTCCGCCGAGGAGACTCCCGCACGCTCCGTGCGGGGCGTGGAGGAGACCATCTGGTTCCTCGACGCGGGCGCTGCATCACAGCTGTGACGAGGCCGGCGGCCGCATTTGCCGTGACGTGACGAGACCCGCCACGATGATGCCGTGACCAGCACTGATGCCGCTCCCGAGACGCCCCGTCGTGGGTCGTTCGACTCCCGGAAGGTCTTCATCCTCGCCGCCATCGGCTCGGCCGTCGGGCTGGGCAACATCTGGCGGTTCCCCTACGTCGCCTACGAGAACGGCGGTGGGTCGTTCCTGCTGCCCTACCTCGTCGCACTGCTGACAGCGGGCATCCCGTTCCTGCTGTTCGACTACGCCGTCGGGCACCGCAACCGTGGCTCGGCGCCGCTGTCCTTTGCCCGGCTCGCACGGCCCGCCGAGTCCCTGGGCTGGTGGCAGGTCGGCATCTGCTTCATGATCGGCGTCTACTACGCCGCGGTGCTGGCGTGGGCCCTGCGCTACACGATCTTCGCGACCGACCAGGCGTGGGGCGAGGATCCCAACGCGTTCTTCTTCGAGGACTTCCTGCAGGCGGGCGACGTGGGCGTCCAGGCAGACCTGGTCCCCGGCATCATCTGGCCGCTGGTGGTGATCTGGCTGGTCGTGGGCGGCGTACTCCTGCTGGGCGTCCAGCGCGGCATCGGCAACACCGCGAAGGTGTTCATCCCCGTGCTGGTCGTCGCCTTCCTCGCCCTCGTCGTGCAGTCACTCTTCCTCGACGGTGCCGCCCAGGGGCTCCAGGCGCTCTTCGAGCCGAACTGGGCCGCACTGGGCGACCCGCTGGTGTGGGCGGCGGCGTACGGCCAGATCTTCTTCTCGCTCTCGATCGGCTTCGGCATCATGATCACCTACGCCTCCTACGTGGGCCGGCGCACCGACATGACCGGGTCCGGGCTCGTCGTCGGGCTGTCCAACTCCGGCTTCGAGCTGCTCGCGGGCATCGGCGTCTTCGCCGCACTGGGCTTCATGGCGGAGGCCCAGGGGGCCGAGGTCGACGCCGTGGTCTCCGACGGCGTGGGCCTGGCCTTCGTCGCGTTCCCGGCGATCATCAACGAGGCACCGGGCGGCGCGCTGCTGGGCGTGCTCTTCTTCGGGTCGCTCGTCATCGCCGGCCTGACGTCGCTGATCAGCGTCATGGAGGTCGTCATCTCCGCGGTCCGCGACAAGCTGGAGAGCAGCCGCGCCGTCGCCGCGACGCTCGTCCTGGTCCCGGCCGGCCTGATCAGCCTGGCGTTCTTCAGCACCACCAGCGGCCTCTACGTGCTCGACATCGTCGACTACTTCATCAACCGCTTCGGCATCCTGCTCGTCGCCGTGGTCAGCATGATCGTCGTCGCCTGGGTGCTGCGGGCGCTGCCGCTGCTCACCCGCCACCTCGACCAGTACGGCACTCCATCGGTCCGCGGCTGGTGGCCGGTGCTGATCGGTGGCGTCGCGCCGGTGGCGCTGGTGCTGGTGCTCGGCCGCGAGTTCTACGTCGCCGTCACCACGCCGTACGGCGACTACCCGACCTGGATGCTGACCGTGTTCGGGTGGCTCCCGGTGGGGATCCTGGTCGCCCTGGCGGTGACGATCAGCGTCGCCCAGTTCGTACGCCGCGCACCGGCGCTGCCGCCGCCTCCCGGTTCGGTCGAGGCCCGCACCGAGAGCGAGGTGGAGAGCGAATGAGCACGAGCGCGATCGTGATGATGCTGGTGGCGATGCTGGTCATCTGGGGCGGCCTCGCCCTGGCCGTGGCCAACCTCTGGCGTTCCCCCGACGACTCCTGACCCCCCCAGCGTGCCGAGTCGGCGCCAACTCGGCTGAACGGACCGTCGAGTCGGCGCGAACTCGGCTCACCGCACCGTCGAGTCGGCGCGAACTCGGCTCACCGCACCGTCGAGTCGGCGTGAACTCAGAACGCCACGGCCCAGTTGCGCTCCCCAAGCGCGCGCGGGGCAGCGACCCTCCACAGGCACCATCGACGGTGTTGCCGGCCGTGCCCTCGCCGCGGGACAACGGTGGGCATGCGCACCGCACGTTGGCAGGACCTGGCGTACCTCGACGAGACCTTCCCATTGCCGCTCGACCGGCCGTTCACCGCCGCGGAGGCACGTCGCGACGGCGGTCTCACCTACGACGTCCTCGCCCCGCTGGTCGCCCGCGGGTTCCTTCGACACCCGATCCGCGGCGTGTACGTCGCAGCGCAGGTACCCGACACGCTCTCGCTGCGCTGCGCCTGCCTGCGGCTGGTCGTCCCCGCCGACTGCGTCGTCGTCGACCGGCATGCCGGCTGGCTGCACGGCGCCGAGATGGTGCTCGCCCCGAACGAGCACATCGAGCGCCAACCCGTCCGCGTCTTCCGACCCGCTGGCCGCGGGCGACTGCGCAACGGCCTCACCGACAGCGGCGAGCGGAACCTGTCGGCGAGTGACATCACCGAGGTCGAAGGCCTGCGGGTGTCGACACCGCTGCGCACCGCGTGGGACCTCGGGCGTCAGCGCTGGACCGATCGGGCCATCGCCGGGGTCGATCAGATGCTGCGGCTGCGGAACTTCGAGAAGGAGGAGCTCCTCGCCGGCATCGAACGCTTCCGCGGCATGCGCTGGATCACCACCCTGCGAGCGATCGCACCCCTCGCCGACGGACGCGCGGAGTCGCCACCCGAGTCGGTGTTGCGCCTTCGATGGCTCGAGGCGAACCTGCCCGCGCCGGAGCCCCAGGTGGAGGTGTGGCAGGACGGCACGTTCCTCGCGCGGGTGGACCTCGGCCATCGCGAGCTCCGCTTCGCCGCGGAGTACGACGGCGCCGAGTGGCACTCGACGCCGGAGCAGCTCGCGCACGACCGCGCGCGGCGTACGGTCCTCACGCGGGAGGCCGACTGGCACGTCGTGGCCGTCCGCCGGGACAACCTGTTCGGGCGCTGGCAGGACGCCGAGGTCCTTCTGCGCCGCGGGATCGAGCTCGCGCGGCAGCGTTGACCACGCGGTGAGCCGAGTTCACGCCGACTCAGCGGTCCGGTCGGCCGAGTTGGCGCCGACTCGACGGTCTCTTCAGCCGAGTTGGCGCCGACTCGGCGGGTCAGAAGAGGATCTCGCCGGCCTTGCGGCGGGAGCGCAGCGACTGGACGGCCTCGTCGAGGAGGGCGGCGCCCTCCTCCTCGGAGCGGCGCTCCTTCACGTAGGCGAGGTGGGTCTTGTAGACCTCGGTGGTCGGCGGGGGCGGCGGGTTGTCGGCATCGACCGAGGCGGGCATGCCGCACTTGGGGCAGTCCCACTCGGTCGGCGGCGTCGCCTCGACCGAGAACGCCAGCGTCGAGCGGTGCCCACGCGAGCAGTGGAAGGTGACCGTCTGGCGGGGTGCGGCCTCGCCGCGCGCCTCCTCGCCGACGGGTCCGGAACCGATGCGGCTCCCTCGGATCGCGTTTCCGCCACCAGGCACGTGGGTGTCCCCTCTGAACTCTCGACTACGTCGCGGATGGGCCGGTCAGGGCCGGGTCAGTAGGCCAGCAGGAGGCCGAGCGCGATGACGCACGCGAACCAGATGACCCCGATGCCGATGGTGAACCGGTCGAGGTTCTTCTCGGCCACCGACGAGCCGCCGAGCGAGCTCGTCGCGCCGCCGCCGAACATGTCCGACAGGCCGCCGCCGCGTCCCTTGTGCAGGAGGACGAGCAGGATCATCAGCAGACTGCTGAGCACCAGGATGACGGTGAAGAGCGTTTCCAGCACGACCGGAATCCTACGTCAGGGGCCTGAGCCTCACAGCACCGGCAGGTCGTAGTAGCGGCAGATCGCGCCGAACTCCTCCGAGTCCAGCGACGCGCCGCCGACCAGGGCGCCGTCGATGTCGGGCTGCTGCATGATCGAGGCGACGTTGGCGGCCTTCACCGAGCCGCCGTACTGGATCCGGACCGCTTCCGCGGCCTCGGTGCCGAACGCCTCCGCGACCTGGCCGCGGATCGCCGCGCACACCTCCTGGGCGTCCTCCGGCGTCGCGACCTCGCCGGTGCCGATGGCCCACACCGGCTCGTAGGCGATGACCAGGCCGGCCACCTGGTCGGTGGGGAGTCCGGCGAGGGATCCCTCGACCTGGGCCATGGTGTATGGCACGTGCTCTCCCGCCTGGCGGACCTCCAGGCCCTCCCCGACGCACACGATCGGCGTCATGCCGGCCTCCAGCGCCGCGCGCGCCTTGCTGGCCACGACCTCGTCGCCCTCGCCGTGCTGGTCGCGCCGCTCGGAGTGCCCGACGACGACGTAGCTGCAGCCGAGCTTGGCCAGCATCGCGGCGGAGATGTCGCCCGTGTGGGCACCGGCCGGGTGGGGCGAGACGTCCTGGGCGCCGTACCGGATCGCCAGCTTGTCGCCGTCGATCAGCGTCTGGACGGACCGGATGTCGGTGAACGGCGGGATCACCGCCACGTCGACCTTGCCGAAGTCGTGGCGCTTGTCCGACAGCGTCCACGCGAGCTTCTGCACCAGGACCACGGCCTCGGCGTGGTTCAGGTTCATCTTCCAGTTGCCCGCCATCAGCGGGGTGCGCTTGCTCATCGAGTTCCTTCTCGGAGTCGTCGCGGCCGGGGCCGGCCGCGGGATGGGATCAGTGCTCGAGGACGTCGAGGCCCGGCAGCGCCCTGCCCTCGAGGTACTCCAGGCTGGCGCCGCCACCGGTGGAGATGTGGCCGAACGCCGCCTCGTCGAAGCCGAGCGCGCGGACCGCGGCCGCGGAGTCGCCCCCGCCGACCACGGAAAGGCCGTCGACGCCAGTGAGCGCCTGCGCGACGGCGCGGGTGCCCTCGGCGAAGGCGGGCACCTCGAAGACGCCCATCGGTCCGTTCCAGAAGACCGTGCGCGCGTCGGCCAGCGCGGCCGCGAAGGCGCGACCCGACTCCGGGCCGATGTCCAGGCCGAGACAGTCGGCGGGGATGGCGTCGGCCGCCACGACGCGCGGCTCCGGCGTCCGGCCGCCGGCAGGGAACGCCGTGTCGACCACGACGTCGGTCGGCAGCAGGATCCGTACGCCGGTCTCCTCGGCCCGCGCGAGGTAGCTGCGGCAGGTCTCGAGCTGGTCGGACTCCAACAGGCTGGCGCCGACCTCGTGGCCCTGGGCGGCGAGGAAGGTGAAGACCATCCCGCCACCGATCAGCAGCTGGTCGGCCTTGCCGAGGAGGTTGTCGATGACGCCGAGCTTGTCGGAGACCTTCGAGCCGCCCAGCACGACCGCGTAGGGCCGCTCGGGGGTCTCGGTGAGCCGCCGCAGCACGTCCACCTCGGTGGCCACCAGCTGCCCCTTGGCGTGGGGCAGGCGCTGCGCGACGTCGTACACGCTGGCCTGCTTGCGGTGGACCACGCCGAAGCCGTCGGAGACGAAGGCGTCGGCGAGCGCGGCCAACGCATCGGCGAACGCGCCGCGCTCCGCGTCGTCCTTGCTGGTCTCACCGGCGTTGAAGCGCACGTTCTCCAGCACCGCGACCCCACCGTCGGCGAGCCCGTCGACGGTCTCGCGGGCGGAGTCACCCACCGTGTCGGTCGCGAACGCCACCGGCCGGCCGAGCAGCTCCCCGAGCCGCTGCGCCACCGGCCGGAGGGAGTACGCCGCGTCCGGCTCGCCCTTCGGGCGGCCCAGGTGCGCCGCCACGACCACGCGGGCGCCGGCGTCGGCCAACGCGGTGATCGTCGGCAGGCTCGCACGGATGCGGCCGTCGTCGGTGATCGTCGCCCCGTCCAGTGGCACGTTGAGGTCGGAACGGACCAGGACGCGCTTGCCGGGAACACTGTCGAGGAATGCGGGGTCCAACCCCAGGTCAGCAGCCATCAAGCGTCAGAGCGTAGCGCCCACGTGCAGGATGAGGTCGGCCAGCCGGTTGGAGTAGCCCCACTCGTTGTCGTACCACCCCGAGACCTTCACCTGGTTGCCGATGACCTTGGTCAACGGTGCGTCGAAGGTGCAGGAGGCCGGGTCGGTCACGATGTCGCTGGAGACGATGGGGTCGGTGGAGTACTTCAGGATGCGGCCGTCGGCCGCTGCCCGCACCGCCTCGTTGACCTCCTCGACCGAGGTGTCGCGGGAGGCCTCGAAGGAGAGGTCGGTCAGTGACCCGGTGGGGGTCGGGACCCGCAGGGCGTAGCCGTCCAACTTGCCGGCGAGCTCGGGCATCACCAGGCCGATCGCCTTGGCCGCGCCGGTGGAGGTCGGCACGATGTTGAGCGCCGCTGCGCGGGCACGACGGGGATCCTTGTGGATGTTGTCCTGCAGGTTCTGGTCCGCGGTGTAGGCGTGGACCGTGGTCATCAGGCCCTTCTCGATGCCGATGGCGTCGTGGAGCGCCTTGGCCATCGGTGCCAGGCAGTTCGTGGTGCACGAGGCATTGGAGATGACGGTGTGGGCGGCCGGGTCGTAGGACTCGTGGTTGACGCCCATCACCACCGTGATGTCCTCGTTGCTCGCGGGGGCCGAGATGATCACCTTGCGCGCACCTGCGTCCACGTGGGCGCGGGCCTTGCCGGCGTCGGTGAAGAACCCGGTGGACTCCACCACGACGTCCACCCCCAGGTCCCCCCACGGCAGCGCCGACGGGTCCCGCTCGGCGAAGGCACGGATCTCCCTGCCACCGACGACGATCGCCTCGTCGGTGGAGGAGACCTCCGCGTCGAGGCGGCCGAGGATCGAGTCGAACTTGAGCAGGTGGGCCAGCGAGGCGTTGTCGGTCAGGTCGTTGACCGCGACGATCTCGATGTCCGCGCCGGACGCATGGACGGCGCGGAAGAAGTTGCGGCCGATCCGGCCGAACCCGTTGATGCCTACACGAACTGTCACCAGGTACTCCCGTGGGTCAAAAGTGTGGTCTGGATCTCGTCCTCGTCACACTACCGGCAGCCGCCGCAGCGGCTGGGCCCGTTGTCCGGCGTACGTTCGGGTAACTTCCCGCAGTCCGGTCAGCTCTCGCCGGCCAGCATCTCCGGCGTCAGCGAGGACTCGGTGTCGGGTACGCCGAGCTCCTCGGCCCGCTTGTCCGCCATCGCCAGGAGCCGGCGGATGCGACCGGCGATGGCGTCCTTGGTCAGCGGGGGGTCGTGCAGCTGACCCAGCTCCTCCAGCGAGGCCTGCTTGTGCTCCAGGCGGAGGTCGCCGGCCATCTTGAGATGGTCGGGGACCTCGTCGCCGAGGATCTCCATGGCGCGGTGCACGCGGGCTCCGGCCGCGACCGCAGCGCGTGCGGAGCGGCGCAGGTTGGCGTCGTCGAAGTTGGCGAGCCGGTTGGCGGTGGCCCGGACCTCGCGCCGCATCCGGCGCTCCTCCCACGCCATCAGCGTCTCGTGGGCGCCCAGCCGCGTCAGCAGCTGGCCGATGGCGTCGCCGTCACGGATCACGACGCGGTCGACGCCGCGGACCTCGCGCGCCTTGGACTGGATGCCGAGCCGCCGCGCCACACCCACCAGGGCGAGCGCCGCCTCGGACCCGGGGCAGGTGACCTCCAGCGAGGAGGACCGACCGGGCTCGGTCAGCGACCCGTGGGCGAGGAACGCGCCCCGCCAGGCGGCGACCGCGTCGCAGCCGCCACCGGACACGACCGTGGGCGGCAGGCCCCGCACGGGACGGCCGCGCTGGTCCAGCAGGCCGGTCTGGCGCGCCAACGCCTCGCCGTCGCGGACGACGCGGACGATGTAGCGGCTGCCCTTCTTGATGCCGTTGCCCTGCACCATGACCACGTCGGAGGACTGGCCGAACATGTCGGCGATGTCGTTGCGCAGTCGGCGCGCTGCGGCGCCGGTGTCGAGCTCGGCCTCGACGACGATGCGACCGCCGACGATGTGCAGGCCACCGGCGAACCGGAGGGTCGCCGCGACCTCTGCCTTGCGGCAACACGCCTTGGTGACTGAGGTGTTCGCCAATTCCGCCTTCACCTGAGCCGTCATCGCCATAGCGCCGATCTTCCCACGCGGGTCAACCGAGGTCGCCACCACCGCCGATGATCGCGCGGTACGCCGCCGCGAGACGCTGCGGATCGTGGCGCGGGCTGCCGTCGGCCATGGCCACGTCGGCCAACGCGAGGTCGGCTCCCAGGGCGGCGGCGAGCTCGGCGAGCTCGGCGCGGTCCTCCCCCACGCTGGCGCGGTCGGCGAGGACGGTGTGGACGGTCAGCTCCGGGGCGTGCTCGGCCAGCACGGCGAGGTGGTCGGCCGGTCCGAAGCCGTGGGTCTCCCCCGCCTGCTCTGCCAGGTTGAGCACGACGATGACGCGTGCGTCGGTCTCGACGAGCGCCTGCCGGAGCTCGGGCACCAACAGGTGCGGGATCACCGAGGTGAACCACGATCCCGGCCCGAGCACGGCCCAGTCGGCGTCGTGGACCGCCTTGATCGCGTGCGGGCTCGCGCGGGGCGAGGGCGGGTCGAGCGCGACCGACTGGATGACCCCGTCGGTGGTGGCGACCTCGACCTGGCCGCGCACGGTCACCAGGTCCTCGGGATCGGCGCCGATGCCGCGGACCTCGGCGGTGATGTCCATCGGGGTGGTCGCCATGGGCAGGACGCGACCCTCGGCGCCCAGCAGGCGCGCCACCCAGTCGAGCGCGTCGACGTGGTCGCCGAGCAGCTCCCAGAGGCCGACGATGAGGAGGTTGCCGACGACGTGGCCGCGCATCTCACCCTCGCCGGCGAACCGGTGCTGGAGCACCTTCGCCCAGGTCTCGCCCCAGTCGGTGTCGCCGCACAGCGCCGCGAGGGCCATGCGGAGGTCGCCGGGCGGCAGCACCCCGAACTCGCCGCGGAGCCGACCCGACGAGCCGCCGTTGTCGGCCACGGTGACGACGGCGGTGAGCTCGTCCACCGTGAGGTCGGAGTGCAGCAGCCGCAGTGCGCTCAGCGAGGCGTGGAGGCCGTGGCCGCCGCCGAAGGCGACGACCGCCTGGGCACGGTTGGGCGACACCGGGCTCACCTACTCCCGTCCCAGGTCGCGGTGGACCGCCTGGGCGGCGTACCCCTCCTCGGCGAGGCGGCGCGCGATCTCCTCGGCCATGGCGACACTGCGGTGCTTGCCGCCGGTGCAGCCGATCGCGACGCGCATGAACCGCTTGCCCTCGCGCAGGTAGCCGGACGCGACACCGGTCAGCAGCGGGACGTAGCCCTCGAGGAACTCCGCGACGCCCTCCTGGTCCAAGACGTAGTCCGAGACCGGTGCGTCCCGGCCGGTCTGGCCCCGGAGCTCGGGCACCCAGTGCGGGTTGGGGATGAAGCGCATGTCGGCGACGTAGTCGGCGTCTACGGGGATGCCGTACTTGAAGCCGAAGCTGATCACGTTGACCCGGAGCCGCACGGCGTCCTCGGTGCCGAAGGCGGCCGCGATCCGTCCGGTGAGCTCGTGCACGTTGAGGTTCGTCGTGTCGATCACCAGGTCGGCCGAACCGCGGAGCTGTGCCATCACGTCGCGTTCGCGGGAGAGACCGTCCAGGAGCCGGTCCTGTTCCTGTAGCGGGTGCGGTCGACGGGCCGCCTCCTGACGGCGCACGAGGACCTCGTCGCTCGCGTCGAGGAACACCAGGGTCGTGGATCGCCCGGTCACGCCGTGCGCGAGCGCCGCTTGCAGGCCGGAGAAGAAGGTGCCCGAGCGGACGTCGACGACCACGGCGACCGGCTGCTCGGGACCGAAGCCCTCGTCGACGAGTCGGACGGTCTGGGCGAGCAGGTTGGGCGGCAGGTTGTCGACCACGAAGAAGCCCAGGTCCTCCAGCTCCTTGGCCGCGGTGCTGCGGCCCGCACCGGTCATGCCCGTCACCACCACGAGCTGTCCGGCGTGCGGTGCCTGGGCGTGGGTGTCAGCGGCTGTCATCAATCGATCTCTCCGGTTGCGGTGTTGACGCTGGTGCCAGTCTTGCCTGCCCGGTCGTCGGTATCCACCGCCGCCTTGATCGCGGCGGCGGTCCGGGGGCCGATGCCGGGGACCTCGGCGATCTCCTCGACCCGGGCGGCGCGGAGCTTGCGGAGGCTGCCGAAGTGCCGCAGCAGGGTCTTGCGGCGCACCTCACCGAGTCCCGGGACGTCGTCCAGGGTGCTCTCGACCATCGACTTCGTACGACGGTTGCGGTGGTGGGTGATCGCGAACCGGTGGGCCTCGTCCCGGATCCGCTGCAGGAGGTAGAGGCCCTCGGAGGTGCGCGGCAGGATGACGGGATCCTCCTCGCCGGGCACCCAGACCTCCTCGAGCCGCTTCGCGAGGCCGCAGACCGGGATGTCGTCGATCCCGAGCTCGTCCAGGGCCCGCTGCGCCGCCGCGACCTGTGGTGGACCGCCGTCCACGACGACCAGCGACGGCGCGTAGGCGAACTTGCGGGGCCGGCCGGTGTCGGGATCGACCAGCATGGGCCCGTCCTCACCCTCCCGCGCCTCGGAGCTGGCCTGCTCGTCCAGCAGGCGTCGGAAGCGCCGAGTGATGACCTCGTGCATCGACGCGACGTCGTTGGCCCCGGTCTCACCGCCGACGGACTTGATGATGAAGCGGCGGTACTCGCCCTTGCGGGCCAAGCCGTCCTCGAACACCACCATCGAGGCGACGACCTCGCTGCCCTGGAGGTTGGACACGTCGTAGCACTCGATGCGCAGGGGTGCCTCGTCCAGCGACAGTGCCTCTCCGATCTCGGCGAGTGCCCGGTTGCGGGTCGTCAGGTCGCTCGCCCGCTTCGTCTTGTGCTGGACGAGGGACTCGGCCGCGTTGCGGGCGACCGTCTCCTGCAGGGAGCGCTTGTCCCCGCGCTGCGGCACCCGCAGGCTCACGCGCGACCCACGCAGGTCGGCCAACAGCTCCTCGAAGGTCGCCGCCTCGGGCGGCAGCGCCGGCACGAGGACCTCCCGGGGCACGTTGCCCTCCTCACCGGCGTAGAGCTGGAGCAGGAAGTGCTCCACGAGCTCGGGTGTCTCCGCGTCGTCGGTCCGGTCGGCCACCCAGCCGCGCTGGCCGCGGATCCGGCCACCCCGGACGTGGAAGACCTGGACGGCGACCTCGAGGGGGTCCTCGGCGAGAGCGATCACGTCCGCGTCGGCGCCGTCCCCGAGCACCACCGCCTGCTTCTCCAGCGCCTTGTTCATCGCGCCGAGGTCGTCACGCAGCCGCGCGGCCCGCTCGAAGTCCATCGCCTCCGACGCGGCGTACATCTCGGCCTCGATGCGTTGGGTGAACCGCTTGGTGCGGCCTGCCATGAAGTCGCAGAAGTCGTCGACGATCTCGCGGTGCTCCTCCGCCGTCACCTCTCCCACGCACGGCGCCGAGCACTTGTCGATGTAGCCCAGCAGGCACGGTCGGCCGATCTGCTGGGACCGCTTGAAGACGCCGTTGCTGCACGAGCGCATCGGGAAGACGCGGAGCAGGATGTCGACAGTCTCTCGGATCGCCCACGCGTGGCTGTAGGGCCCGTAGTAGCGGTTGCCCCGGCGCTTGCGGCCCCGCCCGACCATCACCCGCGGGATCTCCTCGGCGTAGGTCACCGCGAGCCACGGGTAGGACTTGTCGTCGCGGTACTTGACGTTGAACCGCGGGTCGAACTCCTTGATCCAGGAGTACTCCAGCTGCAACGCCTCGACCTCGGTCCCGACGACCGTCCAGTCCACCGAGTGGGCCGTGGTGACCATCGTCGCGGTGCGCGGGTGGAGGTTGCCGACGTCCTGGAAGTACGACGACAGCCGGGCGCGCAGGTTCTTCGCCTTGCCGACGTAGATGACCCGCTGCGCCTTGTCACGGAATCGGTAGACCCCGGGCTGGGTCGGGACCGACCCCGGTGCGGGCCGATAGGTCGACGGATCAGGCACGACTCAAACCCTACGGCCGGGCACCGACGGCGGAGCGGACGGTCAGGCGGTGACGATCTCGTCGCCGCGCACCTCGATGGCGACCTCGGCGAGCGCCTCGGGAGCAGGGCCGCCGGTCACCTCGCCCGTGGCCGCGTCGTAGCTGCTCTGGTGGCAGTTGCACGGGATGCTGCCGTCGGCCGGGGTGCTGACGATGCACTGCGAGTGGGTGCACACGGCCGTGAAGGCCTTGAACTCGCCCTCGGTGGGCTGGGTGATGACGACCTGCTCGTCGCTGAGCACGACTCCCCCGCCGACCGGGACGTCACCGGTCGGGGTGAGCACGGTGCCGGCCTCGGCCGACCCGCCGCCCCCGTCGCTGCCGGAGCCACTGTCGCTGCCGGAGTCACTGCTGCCGCAGCCGGCGAGTGCCGCGGCGACACCGAGGGAGCCGACGCCCTGGAAGAAGATGCGCCGATCGGCGCGGGGCTGTTCGTTCATGCGCGCACCACCTGGTTGCCTTGCACCGTCACCGGGACCTCCGGGAGCGGACTGGTCGCGGGTCCGTTCAGCACGGACCCGTCGTCGAGGGCGAAACTGCTCGCGTGGCCGTCCCCGCAGAAGATGTCGTTCTCACGCACCTCGCTGAGGACGAACTGGGCGTGGGGGCAGATCGCGGAGAACCCACGGAACTCCCCCTTCGCCGGCTGGGTGACGACCACCGCGGCGCCGGCGAGGATGATGCCGCCGCCGACGGGTACGTCGGCCACGGCGACCAGCGGTTCACCGCCTCCCGCGCCCGATGGCGTCGCCGGGTCGCTGTACGGGCTCGCCGGGGTCGTCGCGGCGGTCGAGGGCGCCGTGCTCGACGGAGCGCTCGAGGAGGTGGCGGCCGTCGAGCCCCCGGCACCGTCGTCGGAGCCGCACGCGGCGACCAGGGGAGCACTCGTGCCCAGGGCGAGCATGCCCAGGGCACATCGTCGGGTCATCGGGGGTCGGTCGGCCACGGGATGACTACCTTTCGGTCGCGTCGCACCAGCGTACCGATGCGGTGCACGGCACGGGCGTACTCCGCCCGATCCGCCTCAGGCGGAGCGGCGCCTGGGCGCCGCCTTCTTGGCCGTCTTCTTCGCCGCCGGCTTCTTGGCTGCCGGCTTCTTGGCTGCCGGCTTCGTCGACGCCCTCTTCGCGCTGGCCTTCTTGGTGGTGGGCTGCTTCGACGCGGCCGGCGCGGCCTCCGTGGTGGTCGCTGCCAGCATCGGGGCGAGGAACTGGCCGGTGTAGCTGGTGGGGTGGGCGGCCACCTCCTCGGGCGTCCCCTGCGTCACCAGCGTGCCGCCCCGGTTGCCGCCCTCGGGTCCCATGTCGATGATCCAGTCGGCGGTCTTGATGACGTCGAGGTTGTGCTCGATGATCAACACCGTGTTGCCCTTGTCGACCAGCGAGGACAGTACGCCGAGCAGGCGTCGGATGTCCTCGAAGTGCAGGCCGGTCGTGGGCTCGTCGAGCACGTAGACGGTGCGACCGCTCGACCGCTTCTGCAGTTCGGTGGCCAGCTTGACCCGCTGCGCCTCACCGCCCGACAGCGTCGTCGCGGGCTGCCCGAGCCGGACGTAGCCCAGCCCGACATCGACGAGCGTCTTCATGTGCCGCGCGATCGCGGGCACGGCGCCGAAGAAGTCGACCGCCTCCTCGATCGGCATGTCGAGGACCTCGGCGATTGTCTTGCCCTTATAGTGCACCTCGAGGGTCTCGCGGTTGTACCGCGCACCGTGGCAGACCTCGCAGGGGACGAACACGTCGGGCAGGAAGTTCATCTCGATGCGCAAGGTGCCGTCACCGGTGCACGCCTCGCAGCGTCCGCCCTTGATGTTGAAGGAGAAGCGGCCCTGCTGGTAGCCGCGCATCTTCGCCTCGGGGGTCTGGGCGAAGAGCTTGCGGATGTGGTCGAAGACGCCGGTGTAGGTCGCGGGGTTCGAGCGGGGGGTGCGGCCGATCGGCGACTGGTCGACGTGGATCACCTTGTCGACGTGGTCCAGGCCGCTGATCCGACGGTGGCGGCCGGGCACGTTGCGGGAGCGGTAGAGGTGCTTGGCCAGCGCGGTGTAGAGGATGTCGTTGACCAGCGTCGACTTGCCGGACCCCGACACGCCGGTGACGGCGGTGAGCACCCCCAGCGGGAACGTGACGTCGATGTCCTTGAGGTTGTGCTCCTTGGCGCCGTGGACCGTCACCTCCCGGCCCGCCGTGCGCGGGCGGCGTACGGCGGGGAGCGGGATCTCGCGGCGGCGTGAGAGGTAGTGCCCCGTCAACGAGTCGGGGTGGTCCAGCAGCCCCTGGACCGGGCCCGCATGGACGACCTGGCCACCGTGCTCACCGGCCGCGGGCCCGATGTCGACCACCCAGTCGGCGGTGCGGATGGTGTCCTCGTCGTGCTCGACCACGATGAGGGTGTTGCCGAGATCCTTGAGACGCACCAGGGTCTCGATGAGCCGGTGGTTGTCGCGCTGGTGCAGCCCGATCGAGGGCTCGTCGAGGACGTAGAGCACGCCGACCAGGCCGGCGCCGATCTGGGTCGCCAACCGGATCCGCTGCGCCTCGCCGCCGGACAACGAGCCCGAGGGCCGGTCCAGCGTGAGGTAGTCCAGGCCCACGTCGAGCAGGAACTTCAGCCGGACCTGGATCTCCTTGAGCACCAGCTCGGCGATCTGCCGCTCGCGGGAGGACAGCGCGACCGAGTCGAGGTACTGCGCGGCCTCGTCGATCGGCAACGCGCACACCTCGGCGATGTTGCGGCCGCCCTCCTCCTTGGCGCCCAGCGTCACCGACATCGACACCGGCTTGAGCCGGCTGCCCTCGCACACCGTGCAGGGCACCTCGCGCATGAAGCCCTCGAGGCGCTCGCGACTGGTGTCGGACTCCGCCTCCCGGTGCCGACGGGCGACATAGGTGCGCACGCCCTCGTAGTTGGCGTAGTAGGAGCGCTGGCGGCCGTACCGGTTGCGGGTGACCACGTGGACCTTGGTCGGGTGCCCGTCGAGGAGCGTCTTGCGCGCCTTGGCGGGCAGGTCCTGCCACGGGGTGTCGACGTCGAAGCCGAGCTCCTCGCCCAGTGCCTCGATGAGCTTGCCGAAGTAGTCACGCACGTGGGCGTGCGTCCACGGCGACAGGGCGCCCTCTGCGAGCGTGGCGGAGGGGTCGGGCACGACCAGCTCGGGGTCGACCTCCATCCGCGTGCCGATGCCGCTGCAGGTCGGGCAGGCGCCGTAGGGGCTGTTGAACGAGAACGAGCGCGGCTCGAGCTCGTCGGTGTCGATGACGTGCTCGTTGGGGCAGGCCATCTTCTCGCTGAACCGCAGCTCGCGGCCGGGATCGTCGTCGGGGAGGTCGACGAAGTCGAGGACCACCAGGCCCCCCGAGAGCCCGAGCGCGGTCTCCACGGAGTCGGTGAGCCGGCGCTTGGCCGAGTCGGCGACCTTGAGCCGGTCGACCACGACCTCGATGGTGTGCTTGAGCTTCTTGTCCAGCGTGGGCGGCTGGTCGAGCGTGTGGGTCTCGCCGTCGACGCGGACGCGGCCGAAGCCCTGGGTCTGCAGCTGGCGGAACACCTCGGTGTACTCGCCCTTGCGGCCGCGGACCATCGGGGCGAGCACCTGGAAGCGGGCGCCGTCCTCCAACGCCAGCACCTTGTCGACGATCTGCTGCGGCGTCTGGCGCTCGATCGGCGAGCCGCAGGTCGGGCAGTGCGGGCGGCCGGCCCGGGCGTAGAGGAGCCGAAGGTAGTCGTAGACCTCCGTGATCGTGCCCACCGTCGAGCGCGGGTTGCGGCTGGTCGACTTCTGGTCGATCGACACCGCCGGGCTCAGGCCCTCGATGAAGTCGACGTCCGGCTTGTCCATCTGGCCGAGGAACTGGCGGGCGTAGGCGCTCAGCGACTCCACGTAGCGGCGCTGGCCCTCGGCGAAGATGGTGTCGAAGGCCAGGCTCGACTTGCCCGACCCCGAGAGGCCGGTGAAGACGATGAGCGAGTCCCGGGGGAGGTCGATGGAGACGTCCTTGAGGTTGTGCTCGCGCGCACCACGGACGATCAACTGGTCAGCCACGGGTTAGAGGCTAGTACTGGACACCGACAGCCCCCGATCCGGCAGGATGGGGAGACGTGACACCACTCCCCGACGCCATCAACCTCGCCACCGCCCGACTGCTCGACACCGTCGACTCGCTGGCCGATGACAAGTTCGCCGAGCCCAGCCTGTTGCCGGGGTGGTCGATCGGGCACGTGGTCGCCCACCTCGCCCTCAACGCCGAGGGCATCACGCAGGTCCTCCAGGGGGTCGCCGCCGGCGAGGTCCCGCCGATGTACCGCTCCCCCGAGATCCGCGACCAGGAGATCGAGGAGCTCGCCGGGCAGGACCCCGACGAGCTGCGCACGCGACTCTCCGTGGGGTCCACGCTGCTCACCGAGCAGATCTCGGTCATCGACCCGCGCGACGACGACGTGGAGTTCCCACGGGCGCCGGGCCACGGTCCGATGTTCCGGGTCGGCACCATGCCGCTCCTGCGGCTCCGCGAGGTGGAGATCCACCACGCCGACCTCGGCGTCGGCTACACCCACCGCGAGTGGCCCGAGGAGACCGTCGTCCGGCTGCTGGACCACGCCTCCGGGGCGTACGCCGGGACGCCGTTCACGGCGTACGCGACCGACCTGGACCGTCGGTGGGAGTTCGCCGGCGGCGGCGCGGCGGTGGAGGGCGTTGGGTCCGCTTTGGCATGGTGGACAACCGGCCGTGGGCCCGAGGGCATCTCGGCCGACGGAGAACTACCCAGGATCGAGGGACGATGAGTTACTCGGGGGCGGTCAAGCCCGGCGGACCGATCGACGTGCGGGAATTGGGCACGCTGACCATCACCAAGGTCGCGGTCGACCCGGACACCAGCAACAACTGCTATCTGGTCACCTGCCGGGAGTCCGGTGACCAGCTGCTCATCGACGCCGCTGCCGAGCCGGGCACCCTGATGCCGCTGATCGGCGAGAGCGGGCTCAGCACGGTCGTGACCACCCACCAGCACTGGGACCACCATCGCGCACTGGCCGACGTCGTCGGCGCCACCCAGGCGGTGACGGTCGCGGGTGAGCCCGACGCTGCCGCGATCACCGAGCAGACCGGCGTCCCGATCGACCGGACGGTCACCGACGGTGACGTCGTGACCGTCGGTGGGTGCGAGCTCGAGGTCATCCGGATCACCGGCCACACCCCCGGCTCGATCTGCCTGGTGTACGACGACCCCGACGGCCACCCGCACCTGTTCACCGGCGACAGCCTCTTCCCCGGCGGCGTCGGTGCGACCTTCGGCGACGAGGCAGCCTTCGCGACCCTGATCGACGACGTGGAGCACAAGCTCTTCGGTCGCCTCCCCGACGACACCTGGTTCTACCCGGGCCACGGCGACGACTCCACGCTCGGCGCCGAGCGTCCCGGCCTGCCGGAGTGGCGCGAACGGGGCTGGTAGCCCTCACCGGGACCGTAGGTCCAAGTCCTGCAGCAGGGCCACCAGTTGGTCGACGGTCACGGGGAGTGCGACCTGACGCGGGTCACCCCCCGGGTAGGTGGGGTCCTCCCAGATGAGGTCGTGGTACTCATCGGTGTCCTGGAGCCAGAGCCGGAAGCCGGCCTGCGGGCCGTCGTCCCACGCGAGGCCCACGGTGGCCCCGTCGACGCGCCACGTTTCGCAGGTGGGGTCCCCGCCACATCGGGCTCCCGCTGCCCCACCCTGTTCCACGTAGACCGACACCACGGCTGGCTCGAGGTCCGCGGCGCTCACGTCCAGCTCGACGCCGAGGCCGTCGAAGCTCTCCTCGACCTCAGCGCTGGCGTCGAGATGGCGGGTCACGATCTTGGTCGGATCACCCGCCACGGTGAGGTCGAGTTCACCACCCGGTGTGTAGGTGCCGTCCTGGGAGAACGTCCACGACTCGAGCTCGGCGGCGGCCAATTCGGGGGTGGTCTCGAAATCGAGTCGTTCATCGGCGACCAGACCGGCCAGTTCCTCGACGGACTGGGCGAGCTCGAGGTCCCTCGGATCGCCGACGATCGCCATGGAGCGGTAGGTCAGGTCCCGCAGCGTCTGGGTGTCGACGTCGACGTACGCGACCGTCAGGTAGCCGCTGACCACGAAGTCGTCGTTCGCCGGCGCATCGGTCGGCGCCCACGTGAGCTCCACCTCACCTCGGTCGGTGTCGACGGCCGTGCACCGGCCCTGGTCACCGGCGCACGGCGTCCAGTCGGCCACGAAGGACTTGGGGACCCATCGGACCGAGGCGTCCAACGACGGGACGTCGTCGGGGTGCCCCTCCTCGGCCGGAAGGTCGACACCGATGCTGGTGCGGGCCGCTCCCTGGGTGATGCCGACCGCGCGCGTGTCGGACGGGAGGTCCAACCGCTGGATCACGAGCGCTGCGAGCGATTGCGCGCTGCCCTCGACGTAGCCCGACCGATCCGCGACCGGCGGCTGGGTGGCACGCTGCACCGCCAGTGCCACGGCGACCCCGATCACCACCACGGCGACGGCGGCGAGGACCAGGCGGCCACGCCGCTCTTGTCGGCGGGCGGCACGTCCGCGGACGAGCAGGTCATGGGTGTCGGGCACGGGGACGTCGATCGTGTCGGTCGCGGCGTGCACGCGGCGACGCAGTTCCTCGGTGCTCATCGGTCCTCTCCCTCCACGGCGTCCACGGCGTCGGTCCCCAACAGCGATCGCAGCGACTCCAGTGCCTTGTGGGCCTGCGACTTCACGGTGCCCTCGCTGATGGCGAGCTCGCGAGCGGTCTCGGCCACGCTGAGGTCGGCGTAGTAGCGCAGCATCACCACGGCCCGTTGTCGCACGGGAAGCCGACCGATGGCGGCCAGCAGGTCGTGGTCGGCGTAGGTGTCGTGCGTCCCGAGGTCCGGGACGACGTCCACGGGGCGTTCGCGGAATGACTTCTTGCGGAACCACCCGATCGCGGTGTTGGCGATCGTCGACCGGGCGTAGGCCTCCCGCGCGTGGGGATCCTTGATCCGCCCCCAGTTGCGGTAGGTCGCGAGCAGGGCGGCCTGCAACAGGTCCTCGGCGCGTGCATGGTCCGGGACCATCACGTACGCCGCGCGGTACAGCGCCCCCCACCGCGCGGACACGAAGTCGGTGAACTCCGCGTCACGATCTGCTGCCGGCATCCGCACTCCTCGTCCCGAGAACTCCTTCACCCTCCCAGTGCGGTGGGACCGGCGAACGGTTGCCTCAGGAGTAGGAGATCTTGAGCGTGTCGGTGACCGGCAGCGCCTGGCAGCCCAGCCGGATGCCGTCCTCGAGGTCCTCCTCGTCGAGCACGTCGTTGTGCAGCATCCGCACGTCACCCTCGATGACCCGGATGGCGCACGCCGAGCACTCGCCCTCCCGGCAGGAGAACGGCGCGTCGACGCCCTTGGACTCCAGGAACTCCAGCAGCTTGGTGCGTGGGTCCCAGTCGTCGAAGGTGTACTCGGTGCCGTCGAGCTCGACCTCGACCTTGACCGGGCCGGTCGGGCCGGACTCCCCCGGGTCGTCCTCGTCGTGCTCGGCGGCATCGATCTCGTCGTTCGCCTGCTGGACCTCGACCACGTCGCCGAACGGGTTGCCACCCAGGGAGACGAACTTCTCCTGGTGACGCCGCTCGCGGGGGAACTCCAGCTCCTTCAGGGCAGCCGTCGCCATCTTCATGAAGGGCTTGGGGCCGCACACGAACGCGTTGAAGCCGGCGTACCCACGGGCGAAGGCGGTGAGCTGCTCCTGGGACGGCAGGCCCTGCACCGACTCCAGCCAGTGGATGACGGTGAGGCGGTCCGGGTGCTCCATGGCGAGCCGGGCGAGCTCGTCGGCGAAGATCACCGAGGACTCGTCCCGGTTGGCGTAGAAGACCACGATCCGGCCGGTGCCCCGCGCGAGGGCGGCGCGGGTGATGGACATGATCGGCGTGACGCCGCTGCCACCGGCGAGGAGCAGCAGGTCGTCGTCGAGCTCGTCAGGGGTGAAGATGCCGCTCGGCGGCAGCACGCGGATGGTGTCCCCGGGGCGCAGGTTGTCGTTGACCCAGTTCGAGGCGTACCCCTCCACCGTCCGCTTGACGGTGACGGTGAGGTGCTCGGCGTCGGGGCTCGACGACAACGAGTAGCACCGCGCGGCCAGCCCCGTACGGTCGCTCGGGACGGCCAGGGTGAGGAACTGGCCCGGCTTGAAGTCGAACCGCTCGCCGCCCTCAGCGGGCCGTTCGAACGTGATCGACTTGGCGTCGCCGGTCTCCTCGACGACGTCGGCGACGGTCAGCACGAAGGACTCGATGTCCACGGTTCTTCTCTCTTGCTAGGGCTGGTCGAGCGGATCAGTAGCCGTCCTCGGCACCGACCGGGACGGTGCCGTCCTCGACGGCGGCCTCGATGCTAGCCGTCATCCGCGGGCACGCCCGGTGTCCTGCCCGACCGCTGGACGAGCGGCGCTGGAACTCCGGGCACTGCTCGACGGCACTGCTGCTCCACTGGATGGAGGTGTGGTGGTCACTGTTCTTCTTCACGCCCACCCGGGCCAGGCAGTCCAGGCACGCGACCTCGACCAGTCGGGCGCTGGTGTAGAGGCGCTGGTCCTCCAGCGTCTCCTCGGAGGTCGGCACGAAGGACGGCATGACTAGGCGTCGGCCGTCTCCGGCGCAGCCACCTCGTCCTCGGCCATGCGCTTGAGGTTGTCGGCGACCTCGGCCTGCCAGTACTCGTTGGCCTTGTCGGTGTCGACCTCGAACTCGAAGCGATCGGTCATCTCCGCGGTGACGTCGGCGGCGTCGACGTAGAACTGCTCGTACCACCGCCGGAGCTGGTAGACGGGGCCGTCCTCCTCGCACAGCAGCGGGTTCTGCACGGGGACCTTGTTCTTCCAGATCGCCACGTCCTGCAGGAAGCCGTCACCGAACATCTCGGCGTACTTGGTGGCGATGAAGTCGGCGGTCTTGTCGTCCAGGCCCTCGGGCTTCTTCACCGTGATGCCGTACTGGAGCAGGAACGAGTTGGGCCCGGTCGGCACGTGGCAGTTGATCAGGATGACCTCGGTCTCGAAGCCCTTGTAGTCCACGTCGAGCCAGTTGATCATGTACGACGGCCCGTAGTAGGTGGCCTCGGACTTGAGGAAGAGCTCGTCGGAGCCGTACCCACCGGCCTTGTCCGGGCGTCCCTTCGACTCCATGAACTGGGTCGCCTCGGTGCCCTCGAAGACGTTGCGGAAGTCGGTCGGGAAGGCGAAGTGCACGTAGTAGAAGTGGGCCATGTCGACGACGTTGTCGATCAGCTCGCGGCAGTGTGACCCCTCGATGTGCTCGGGCACCCACACCCAGTCGGTGTAGAGGCCTTCCTCGAGGCCCGGCAGCTGCGGCGGCAGGATGTCGTGGTCAGCCTTGGACCCCTCCACGTCGTGCCAGACCAGCAGCTGGTCGTTGACGATCGCGGTCTCGTAGCGCTGGGTGCGGGCACGCAGCGGGACCCGACGGGCGTAGGGGATCTGCTTGCACTTGCCGTCACCACCCCAGCGCCAGTCGTGGAACGGGCAGGCGATCTCGTCGCCCTTCACCTCGCCCTGGGTGAGGTCGCCGCCCATGTGGCGGCAGTAGCCGTCGAGCACGTTCAGCTCGCCGTGGGAGTCCGCCCACACCACGAGCTTGGTGCCGAAGCCCTCGACCGCGTGGGGCTTGCCGTCCCGGAAGGAGTCGGCCAGTCCCAGGCAGTGCCAGCCGCGGGCATACCGCTCCGGGGCGGTGCCCTGATCCAACATGCGAACGCCACTCATGTAGAACACGTTATAGTTTTCGCCGGGACCACACAAGGCAGCCACCCCAGGAGTCGCCGTCATGCACGTCACGCTCGAACCCCACCACCACGCGCTCCGGGAGGAGCTCCGCGCGTACTTCGACGATCTCGTCACCCCCGAGGTGCGCGCCGGACTCGCGGCCGCCACCGGCGAGTTCGGCGAGGCCGGCGTCTACAAGGACGTGATCCGCCAGGTCGGCAAGGACGGCTGGCTGGGCATCGGGTGGCCCGAGGAGTACGGCGGCCAGAACCGCTCGATGATCGAGCAGCTGATCTTCACCGACGTCGCCGCCGTGGCCGGCGTGCCGATCCCCTACCTGACGCTCAACACGGTGGGTCCCACGATCATGCGCTTCGGCACGCCGGAGCAGAAGGAGTACTTCCTGCCCAAGATCCTCGCCGGCGAGCTGCACTTCTCCATCGGCTACTCCGAGCCCGGCTCCGGCACCGACCTCGCGTCGCTGCAGACGAGGGCGACGCTGGAAGGCGACGAGTGGGTGATCAACGGCCAGAAGATGTGGACCTCGCTGATCCAGTACGCCGACTGGATCTGGCTCGCCTGCCGCACCGAGCCCGACGCGCCCCGCCACAAGGGACTCTCGATGATCCTGGTGCCGGCCGACGCCCCGGGCGTCTCGTACACGCCGGTCCACACCGTCGCCGGCGTCGGCACCAGCGCGACCTACTACGAGGACGTGCGG
The DNA here is from genome assembly GCF_019448235.1 of Nocardioides panacisoli. Taxonomy (NCBI): domain Bacteria; kingdom Bacillati; phylum Actinomycetota; class Actinomycetes; order Propionibacteriales; family Nocardioidaceae; genus Nocardioides; species Nocardioides panacisoli. The sequence continues at coordinate 916,769 of NZ_CP080409.1, read as the reverse complement.
GTCCCGGCCGGCAACCTGATCAGTGAGCGGGGCGGCGGGTGGCCGCTGATGACCAACCAGCTCAACCACGAGCGCGTCGCCCTGACCTCCGCCGCCCCCCTGGTGCACTCCCTGCAGCAGGTCCGCGACTGGGCGGCCACCACCCGCAACCCCGACGGCGCGCGCGTCATCGACACCGAATGGGTGCAGATCGCGCTCGGCCGCGCGCACGCCAGGGTCGAGGCGCTGTCGCTGATCAACTGGAAGCTCGCGTCCGACGCCGACCACGGCGTCGACCTCTCCCCGGCCGAGGCCTCGGCCACCAAGATCTACGGCTCCGAGCTCGCCACCGAGGTCTACCGCAGTCTCATGGAGATCGTGGGCCCGCACGCCACGGTGTCCGGCGACTCCCCCGGCGCCGCCCTGGCGGGCCGGCTCGAGCGCTACCACCGCTCGTCGTTGGTCATGACCTTCGGCGGCGGCACCAACGAGATCCAGCGCGACATCATCGGCTACGTCGGTCTCGGCCTGCCGGCTGCGAAGCGCTGACCCTCCCCCTGCCGGTCGAGCCGGGCGAGCCAGCGAGTCCGCGTCGCGACCACGACACCGAAAGGCACACCGATGGACTTCCGTTTCACCACCGAGCAGGACGAGGCCGCCGCGCTCGCCGCCGAGATCCTTGGCGACCGCGCGACGAATGACCACATGAAGGCCGTCGAGGCCGCCGGCGACAGGTTCGACCGGGACCTGTGGCGCGAGCTCGGCGACGCGGGCCTGCTCTCGCTCGCGCTCCCCGAGGCGTACGGCGGCGCCGGGCTCGGCGTCATCGAGCTCGGCCGGGTGCTGGTCGAGGTGGGGCGCCGCGTGGCGCCGGTCCCCCTGGCCGTCCACGCCCCCGCGGCACTCGTGCTGGCCGAGAGCGGCGACCACGGCGCCCTGGTGACCGCGGCTGCGGCCGGCACCAAGGTCCTGACGGCAGCCGTGGCCGAACCCCACGCGCACCTGCCCGAGCGGCCGACGGTGACCGCCGAGGACGGACGCCTCACCGGCACGAAGACACTCGTCCGGGCGGGCACGACGGCCGACGCGTTCCTCGTGACCGCCGTGACCGGTGACCGGGTCGGCGTCCACCTGGTCGCCGCCGACGCCGAGGGCGTGACCCGGGAGGCACAGCGCACCAGTGACGGGGACGCGACTGCACTGGTGCGTTTCACCGACGCGCCGGCCACGCCGGTCGGGGACGCCGCGACTTCCCGACGCCTGGAGCAGCTGCTGGTCGTCTGCGCCGCCGCCGAGCAGCTGGGCGTCACCGAGGGAGCGCTCCGGTTGACGGCGGCGTACGCCCAGGAGCGGGAGCAGTTCAAGCGCCCGATCGGCACGTTCCAGGCGGTCGCGCACCGCCTGGCCGACGGTTACATCGACGTCCTCGCCCAGCGGCTGACGTTGTGGCAGGCGATCTGGCGCGTCAGCGAGGGCCTCGACGCGGCGACCGAGGTGGCGGTGGCGAAGTACTGGGCCGCCGACGCCGGGCACCGCCTCGCCCACACCACCACCCACGTCCACGGCGGCGTCGGCATCGACCTGGACGGCGAGGCCCACCGCTACTTCACCGCCGCCAAGCGCTTCGAGTTCACCCTGGGCGGGGCGACCGAGCAGGCACTGCGCGTGGGTCGCGACCTGGCCGCGACGTGACCGGCACGGACGCCGGCACCGTCCGTGACCTGCTGCTCGCGCGGGCGGCCGACCACCGCACCGGGCTGTCGTTCGAGGACCGGACCTGGACCTGGCACGAGGTGGTGGCGGAGTCGGCGCGGTGGGCGGCCACCCTCGGCTCCCAGCTCCCGGCCGAGGGACCGCGGCACGTCGGCGTGCTCCTCGACAACCTGCCCGAGTTCTGCTTCCTGCTCGGTGCCGCTGCGCTGGAGGACATCGTCGTCGTCGGGCTCAACCCGACGCGACGCGGCAGCGCGCTCGCCGAGGACGTCGCCCGCACCGACGTGGCGCTGGTGCTGACCGAGCCACGCCACGCGGGCCTCCTGCCGGAGGACCTGCCCGTGCCGGTGTGGGACGTCACCGGCACATCGTGGTCGGCGTTGCTGGCGCGCCACGACACGGACATCCCATCAGCTGCCGCCGCGCCCGACGACCTGCTGATGCTGATCTTCACCTCCGGGACCTCCGGGGCGCCCAAGGCGGTGCGGGTCACCCACGAGAAGGTCGCCGGACCCGGCCGACTGCTGGCTGAACGGTTCGGGCTCGGCCCCGACGACGTGGCCTACCTGTCGATGCCGCTGTTCCACTCCAATGCGGTCATGGCCGGCTGGGCCCCGGCGCTGGCGAGTGGGACCGGCATCGCGCTGGCGCGGCGGTTCTCCGCATCCGGCTTCCTCGAGGACGTACGACGCCACGGCGCGACCTACGCCAACTACGTCGGGAAGCCGTTGACCTACGTGATGGCCACGCCACAGCGCGCCGACGACGCCGACAACCCGCTGCGGGTGGTGTTCGGCAACGAGGCGAACGAGCGCGACATCGCCGGCTTCGGCGACCGGTTCGGGTGCACCGTGGTCGACTCCTACTCCTCCACCGAGAACGCCGTCATCGTGCAACGGCGCCCGGACATGCCGGCCGGCTCCCTGGGCATGCCCCTGGAGGGCGTCGATGTGCTCGACCCGGCGACCGCCGAGCGCACCGCCGATGCCGTGTTCGACGACGACGGCCGCTTGGCCAACCCCGAGGCGGCGATCGGCGAACTGGTCAACACGCACGGTGCGGGCGCGTTCGCCGGCTACTACAACGATCCCGCAGCCGAGGCCGAGCGGATGCGCGGTGGCAGGTACTGGTCCGGCGACCTCGCCTACCGGGACCGCGACGGATGGGTCTACTTCGCCGGCCGCTCGGGCGACTGGCTCCGCGTCGACGGCGAGAACCTCGCCACGGCCCCGATCGAGCGGATCCTGCTGCGCCACCCGGCCATCGCCGAGGCAGCGGTCTACGCCGTGCCGGACCCGGACGTCGGCGACCAGGTCGTGGCAGCGATGACCACCGCCGGCGCGCTGACGCCGGAGGAGTTCGAGTCCTTCCTCGGCGCCCAGGACGACCTGGCCATCAAGGCGTGGCCGCGGCACGTACGACTGCTGGAGGCGCTCCCCCGCACCGCCACCAACAAGGTGCTCAAGCGCGAGCTCGCCGCCGCCGGGACCGGGCACGACGGCACGCGGTGGGAGCGCGCCGAGCGCGGCACGTCGTACGCCGTGCGCTGACGCAGCGTCGCGCGCTCACGGGAGCAGCTCGGCGGCCGCGCCGGTGAGGCGGACGTTGTAGAACCCGCTGTTGACGTCGGTGTACCAGACGGCGTCGTTGTCGGCGTCCCACGCCGGCCGCGACATCGCGTAACCACCGACCGCCGGCGGGAGCAGCACGAACGGCTTGTCACGCGCCACGCTGGGCTGGTTGAAGTAGCCGACCTCGCGGGGGTTCTCGACGTCGCTGATGTCGAAGAGCCGCAGTCCGGAGAGGATCATCGAGCAGCCCGCGATCCGCGGCTCGTCCCGCGTCGGCAGCGAGCAGTAGTGCGCGGCGTACCCCTGGGCCGGGAACGTCGCACCGGGGTCCGCGAACTGCGCGTCGGTGCGGTGCTCGGGTTGGTGCACCGACAGCCTGAGGTGGGAGACGACCTCGGGACGCCGGGGGTCCTCGACGTCGATGATGCGCGCCGCTCCCACCGGGGCGTTGCGGGCGAAGAATCGACGACCGTCGCCGAAGAGGTCGCTGAACTCGTCGACCTCGAGGACGTACTGCCGACCGCCGGAGGTGAAGGGCTCGGCACTCTGCGGGATGGACGCCTCGGGCCAGGTCAGCTCGGAGAGCAGGTGGATCTCGGGGTCGGGCTCGCGGTCGTGGACCTCGGAGACGTCGTAGATGCGCAGCCCGGGGTCGGCCAGGACGTCGGTGCCGTTGGGCGAGCCGATGTTGGCGACGTACATCGTCCGGCCGTCGTCGGAGAACCGCAGCCCGTGGTGGACGACGCCGTTGTGGTCGAGGAGGGTCCGCGGGCGACGGGGGTCGGTGAGGTCGACCGCGGTCATCGTGGTGCTCGCGGCGCCCGCGGACCAGAAGGTGCGCCCGTCGGGCGACAGTCCGCTCTCGTGGCCGAACCGCGCCGAGAGGGTGGTGGACATCAGGCGTGGCTTCCGGCAGTCCCCGCTGATGTCGTAGACGTCGAGGACGCCGGGCGCGGTGGCGAGCGTGCCCATCACCGCCACGAGGAGTCCCCGCTCCTCGTTGAGCAGCAGCGACTCGTGCGGGCTCAGCATCGCCGGCGTCGTCAGGTTGGCCGTACGACGCGGCGCGGCCGGGTCGTTCATGTCCAGCACGACCACCCCCAGCCCGTCGCCGCGGAGCAGGTTGCTCACGACGTCGCGGGGCACCAGGAGCGTGGAGTCGTAGTAGGCGCAGGTGTTGCCCTGCTGGTCGGTGTAGCGCAGGGTCTTGAAGCCACCGGAGGAGCCCTGTTGCGCGGTCTGCTCGGTGTTGCAGGTGTAGCCCCGAGCAGCGCGCCCCGAGGCGTAGTCGGCCTTCGGCACGCGCCCCTGGATCGAGGTCTCGGGACGGGAACCGGGGCCGCAGTCCGCCGCGGGAGTCGCCTCCGGGGGTGGCGGCGGGTCGCCGGCGGCGGCGTACGCCGCGGAGCCGACGGCCCCCGCAGCGACGAGCGCGACAGTGAGGTGTCGCCAGGTCGCGCGACGACGCGTGGACGTTCGGGCAGCGCGATCACGCGCGGTCGGGAGCACGGCTCGACGATCTCAGAGTCCCGCGACCCCGTCCAGACGCTTGACGGTCTCCTCGAAGTCGGCGATCAGCTCGGCCATGACCTGGCGGACGGGCTTCACCTCGTTCATCCGCCCGACGACCTGACCGACCGGCATGGACACCACCTCGGGATCGCCCGCGGCGTTGATCCGGTTGTGGGCGTCGGCGACGAGGAGGTTCTGCAACGGCATCGGCAGGGCGTCGGGGGCATCGGCCTCGTCCCAGGCGTCGGTCCACTTCGTCTTCAGCAGCCGGGCCGGCTTGCCGGTGTAGATCCGCGTGCGTCGGGTGTCGCTCGACGTGGCACTGGTGAACGCCTCCGTCCACCCGGCGTGGCTGTTGAGCTGCTGGTACTCGGTGGTGGAGAGCCAGATGGAGCCGGTCCACACGCCCTGGGAGCCCAGCGCGAGGGAGGCGGCGATCTGGCGGCCCGACCCGATGCCGCCGGCCCCGAGGACCGGCACGTCCGGACCGACGGCGTCGACGATGTCGGGCTGGAGCACCATGCTGGCGACCTCACCGGTGTGGCCACCGGCCTCGTAGCCCTGGGCGATGATGATGTCGACGCCGTTGGCGACGTGGCTCAACGCGTGCTTGGAGGCACCGGCGAGCGCTGCCACCTTCACCCCGTGGGCGTGGGCCTGTTCGATGACGTCGACCGGCGGTGAGCCCAGCGCGTTGGCGATGAGGACGGGGCGGTGCTGGAGCGCGACGTCGACGTGGGAGCGCGCGACCGAGTGCAGCCACCCCAGTACTCCCTCACGTCCCTCGCCCTCCGGCAGGGGCGGGATGCCGAGCTTCTGCAGTGTCTGCTCGACGAAGGTGACGTGCTCCTCCGGGATCATCGTCGACAGGTCCATGTCCTTGACCTCGTCGGGGACCTTCATCGGCATGACCACGTCGACGCCGTACGGCTTGCCGTCGGTGTTCTCGTCCATCCAGGTGAGGGTCTGCTCGAGCTCCTCGGTGTCGTTGAAGCGCACGCAGCCGAGCACGCCGAGACCGCCCGCGCGCGAGACCTCCGCCGCGACGTGCTCGGAGGGGGTGAACGCGAAGATGGGGTGGTCGATGCCGAACGCATCGCACAGGGGGGTACGCATCAGGCTCCTGCCTTCTCGGTCTTCTGGTCACGGTCGGCCAGGGCCAGCTCCTTGGCCCGGGGGTACTGCGCCTTGCCGGTGGCGTTGCGGGGGATCTCCTCGACCAGCGTCAGCGCCCGGGGCAGCTTGTAGCCCGAGAGGTGGTTGCGCAGGTAGGTCCGCAGGGCCTCGAGCTCCACGGTGCACCCCTCGGCCGGCTGCACCACGGCAGTGACGGCCTGGCCCCACTTCTCGTCGGGCAGCCCGACGACGAGGACGTCGTACACGTCGGGGTGGGACTTGATCGCCATCTCCACCTCCTCGGGGTAGACCTTCTCGCCGCCGGTGTTGACGCAGTTCGACCCACGGCCGAGCAGCGTGATGCGGTTGTCGGTCTCGATCCGCGCGTAGTCCCCGGGGATGGAGTAACGGGTCCCGTCGATCTCGACGAAGGTCTTCGCCGACTTCTCGGGATCCTTGTAGTAGCCGACGGGCACGTTGCCGCCCCGCGCGGTGCGTCCCACCTGGCCGACGTCGGTCGCCGGGTCCAGCACGCGGCCGTCGTCGCCGATGATCACGGTCGCGGGCCCGATGGAGATGACGGGACCGTCGGTGCTGAGGTCGTTCTTGTCCTGCAGGCCGGTGCCCTGGAAGCCGGTCTCGGTGGAGCCGACGGAATCGGTGAAGATCGCGTTGGGGAACCGCTCCATCCACCGCTGCTTCAGTGACGGGCTGAAGACGGCGGCGCTGCTGGCGATCGCGAACAGGCTCTGGCCGCTGAAGTCACCCGCCTCGTAGGCCTCGATCAGTGGACGCGCCATCGCGTCGCCGGTCATGAACATCATCTGCGCCTGCTGCTCGTCGACGAGCTCCCACGTCCGGACCGCGTCGAAGCGGGGCTCGAGGATCGTGAGGTGGCCGGCGAAGAGGTGCATCAGCAGCGACGCCTGGGCGCCGCCGTGCATCAGCGGGCTGAGCGGGAAGGTGACCATCCGCCCCTCCTGCTTCGCCTGTTCGGACTGGTCGTACTCGCTCAGCGGCTCGCCGGTCATGAAGTCGATGCCGCCGCCGAGCACGCGCCAGAAGTCCTCGTGGCGCCACATCACGCCCTTGGGGAACCCGGTCGTGCCGCCGGTGTAGATGATGTGGATGTCGTCGGCACTGCGGTCCCCGAAGTCGCGTTCGGTGCCCTGGGCCGCCATCGCGTCGGCGAGCAGCACGCCGCCGTACTGCGCGAGCACGGCGGGGTCGAGGGCGGCGTCGGGCTCGAGCGGGTCGGGCAGGACGACGAAGGTCGACAGCCGCTCGTGCTTGGGGGCGACCTCGGCCACGAGGTCGGCGTAGGCACTGTCGTGGACCAGCCCGACCAGGTCCGCGTTGTCGAAGAGGTAGTCCAGCTCGCCTGCGACGTAGCGGAAGTTGACGTTGATCGCGACCGCACGGACCTTGAGGATCGCCAGCAGCGCGACCACGTGTTCGATGCTGTTCTTGGCGTAGAGACCGACGTGGTCGCCCACGCCGATCCCCTGCGCGGCGAAGTGGTGGGCCAGCTGGTTGGACCAGGCCTCCAGCTCGCCGTAGGAGACGTAGCGCCCGCTCACCAACAGGGCCCGGTTGTCCGGGTTGGCGTCGACGGCGTGCTCGAAGAGATCAGCGATGTTGAGTGCCACGGGACGAGACTAGAACACGTTTCACTTTCTCGCTAGGGTGGTTCGTATGACGACCCCCGACCAGTCCGCCGACACCGCGACCGCGCCCCACTGCCTGGTGGAGCAGGACGGCCACACGCTGATCGTCACGATGAACCGTCCCGAGGTGAAGAACGCCCTGTCCGGCGAGATGCTGGCCACCATGGAGGACGCCTGGGACCGGGTGAACACGGATCCCGAGATCCGCGTGTGCATCCTCACCGGTGCGGGCGGCGCCTTCTGCGCCGGCGCCGACCTGAAGTCGATGTCGCGCAAGGCGCCCTCGGAGAGCTTCGAGTCCGGCGAGTACGACCCGTCGGTGATCAAGGGGCTGCTGAAGGGGTTCCGGCTCACCAAGCCGCTCATCGCGGCGGTCGAGGGGCCGGCCATCGCCGGCGGCACCGAGATCCTGCAGGGCACCGACATCCGCGTCGCCGGGGAGTCGGCGAAGTTCGGCGTCTCCGAGGCCCGCTGGAGCCTCTACCCGATGGGCGGCTCGGCCGTGCGACTTCCGCGCCAGATCCCCTACACCGTCGCGGCCGACATCCTCCTCACCGGCCGCCACGTGAAGGCTCCCGAGGCCAGGGAACTCGGCCTCATCGGTCACGTCGTGCCCGACGGCGAGGCGCTGGCGAAGGCCCGCGACATCGCGGCCACGATCGCTGCCAACGGCCCGCTCGCCGTCCAGGCGATCCTGCGGACCATCCGCGACTCCGAGGGCAGGCACGAGGACGACTGCTGGGCCGACGACGCCCGCGTCGGCGCGGCCGTCTTCGCCTCCGAGGACGCCAAGGAGGGTCCCCGGGCCTTCGTGGAGAAGCGACAGCCGGTGTTCACCGGCCGCTGAGCGGGGCGCCGGGCAGCATTCGTCCGGTCACGCGGCGGCGTACGACGAGGCCGACGTGGACCGCGAGGGCGAGGAAGAAGGCCACGTGCGCGCCGACGTGCAGCCACAGCAGGTCGTCCCCACCCAGCACGAGTGCGACGCCGGTCGCCGGGATGACGAACAACAGGACGAGCAGCGCTCGCTCGACCGCACCGAGCAGGCGCCGGTCCCGCTCCCCCAGCCGAGGTGACCACGGCGGCAGCGGGGTGGCGCGGCGCCAGACCACCCGTGCCAGCGCGACGACGAGGATGGCGCCCGCGAGCGCGAGATGGAGCTCGACCAGCCCGAACGGCGCGTCGAGGAGGTCGTACGACGCCTCGTCGCCACCCCGTCCCCGACCACGGCCGGACTCCTCCCCGCGCCCGCGGCCCCGGCCGCGCCCCCGACCGCCGTCGTCGGCATCCATCGCGTAGCCGACCGCGAACTGGGCCACGAGGAGTGCCACGGTGCCCCAGTGGAGCGCCTTGGTCACCGCGCCGTAGCCGTGCTCACCGTTGCGCCACCGCATGGGTCATTGTGACCCGGCCACGCCCGCGACGTCGGCGCTTCAGCCGACCGAGCGCTCACCGTCCCAGTACCGCGCGCGCAACGCCTTCTTGTCCGGCTTGCCCAGGGCGGTGAGCGGCAGGCTGTCGGCAGCGATCACCTGCTTGGGCGCCTGGACGGCACCCTTGCGGTCCTTGACCATCTGCTGGATCTCGGCCACGACCTCGTCGGTGAGGTCGTGCCCCTCCCGCGCGACGACGATCGCCGTGACCGCCTCACCGAACTTCTCGTGCGGCGTACCGATCACGCCGACCTGGGCGACTGCCGGATGCTCTGCGACGACGTCCTCGACCTCGCGGGGGAAGACGTTGAAGCCGCCGGTGACGATCATGTCCTTGGTCCGGTCGACGATGTACCAGAAGCCGTCCTCGTCCTCCCGCGCGACGTCGCCGGTGTGCATCCAGTCCGCACGGAACGTGTCCGCGGTCTCCTCGGGCTTCTTCCAGTAGCCACCGGCGAGCAGCGGCCCGGCGACACAGATCTCGCCGGGCTCCCCCGGCGCCACCGGCTCACCGTCCTCGCCCAGCAGGGCGGTCCGGACGAACGCCGCCGGCCGGCCGCACGAGGTCAGCCGCGACTCCATCGGGCGGCCGTCGGCGTCCACGTGGTCCCCCTTGGGGAAGTAGGTGATGACCATCGGCGCCTCGGACTGGCCGTAGTACTGGGCGAAGATCGGGCCGAACCGCTCGATCGCCTCCTTCAGTCGCACCGGGTTGATCGCCGAGGCGCCGTAGTAGACGGTCTCGAGCGAGGACAGGTCGCGCGTGCGGCTGTCGGGGTGGTCCATCAGGGCGTAGAGCATCGTCGGCACCACCATGAGCGAGGTGATGCGCTCGCGCTCGATGGTGGCCAGCACCTCGGCGGGATCGAACTTCGCGGTGACGAACAGCGTGCCGCCCTTGATGACCACGGGCACGAAGAAGGCGGCGCCCGCGTGGGACAGCGGCGTGCACATCAGGAACCGCGGCGACTCGGGCCACTCCCACTCGGCCAACTGCACCTGGGTCATGGTGTTCATGGCCTGCGCCGTGCCGATCACGCCCTTGGGCTGGCCGGTGGTCCCGCCGGTGTAGGTGATCGAGACGACGTGGTCCGGCGGCAGCAGTCGGGCCGCGAGCGGCTGCGGCTCGAACCCGGCGGCGACCTCGATCAGGTCGGTGCCCGCGTCGGCCAGCGCCTCGGGGACCGGCCCGATCGTCAGCACCTGCTTCAGGTCGGGGCACTTCTCCCGCAGCTCGACCGCCCGCTCGGTGAACACCGGGTCCACCACCAGGGTGGTGATGCCGGCGTCGTTGATCACGTAGGCGTGATCGTCGGCCGACCCCAGCGGGTGCAGCGAGGTCCGCTGGAATCCCTGCGTCTGCCCGGCGCCGAGGATGAAGAGGACCTCGGGGCGGTTGGGCGCGAGCAGCGCAGCGGCGGCGTCCGTGCCGGCGCCGAGGGACTCGAACGCCTGGACGTACTGACTGATCCGCGCGGCGACCTCGCCACCGGTGAGGGTCACGTCGCCGAGGTGGATGATCGGCCGTTCGCGGTGCCGCTTCAGGGCGGCGACCATGAGGTGTCCGTTGTGCGTGCCGAGGCGCAGGGTCTGGTCCATGGTGGCCTTCCGGGTTGTTGAGCTGCCCGTGAGGAACGAACGGGCTAGTCGAAACACGGTTGTTGAGCTGCCCGTGAGGAACGAACGGGCTAGTCGAAACATAGAACGCGTTCTAGTTCCTAGCAAGGCGGCTCAACGGCCGAGACCGTCAGTGGTCGGCCTCCAGTGGGACGCGCAGCAGGGGCCGGACCCCACCGAGCCGGCGGTGGAAGCGCACGTGGTCGGCGTACGCCGCCAGTGCCGACCACAGCGCGTCGTGCGCCCGCCACGGCAGCGGCTCGGCACCCTCGCGCCAACTGTCGCCGAAGGTGACCCAGACCGGCACCCAGTCCTCCGCGAGGTCCCACGCGCCGCGCTGGGCCATCACGAGCCGGCGCCGCACCTGGAACGCCGTGCGGGGCCCGTCGACCACGTTGGGCGCACTGCGGATCGGCCACACCCGCAGGTCGAGCTCCATCAACGCCAGCTCGAGGTCAGCGAGCGTCCCCGGCTCCACCAGGACCGTGGCGACGTTCTCGTGAGGTGTCCGCCTCATGCCACCGCACGCTACGCGCCGGCACCGACGGCCGACCACCAGTGCTCACCGCACAGGGACGGGCTCAGGCGAGCAGCGCCGCCACCTGACGCACCTCGGCGACGCTGCGGCAGCTCAGCAGCAGCGTCGTGACACCGGTCTCCTCCCACTGCGCGACCTTCTCCTTGACCTCGCCCTCGGTGCCGATGATGTGGAGGTCGTGCACGAGCTCGTCGGGGATCAGCGCGGTGGCCTCCTCCTTGTGGCCGTCGAGGTAGAGCTGCTGCACCCGGTCGGCCAGCTCGGCGTACCCCATGCGTTCGAAGACCTGCTTGTGGAAGTTCTGCTCCTTGGCGCCCATGCCGCCCATGTAGAGCGAGACGTAGGGCTTCATGCCGTCGGTGACGGCACGCTTCTCCTCCTCGTCGGCGACCACCTGCAGGTGGCAGGTGGCGGCGATCTCGAAGTCGTCGCGCGTACGCCGGGCACCCGGCCGGGCGAAGCCCTCGTCGAGCCACGGCTGGTACATGCCCGCACTCTTGGGCGTGTAGAAGATCGGGATCCAGCCGTCGGCGATCTCGGCGGTCTGGGCGACGTTCTTGGGTCCCTCCGCACCGAGCCAGATCGGGACGTCGGCCCGCAACGGGTGCACGATCGGCTTCAGCGGCTTGCCCAGGCCCACGGCCCCCTCGCCGTGGAACGGCAGGGGGTAGTGCGGCCCGTCGTTGGTCACCGGCGCCTCGCGGGCGAGCACCTGGCGCACGATGGACACGACCTCGCGGGTGCGGGCCAGCGGCTTGGCGAAGGGCTGTCCGTACCACCCCTCGACCACCTGCGGACCACTCACGCCCATGCCCAGGACGACCCGTCCACCACTGAGGTGGTCCAGCGTCAGCACGTGCATCGCGATCGACGCGGGACTGCGCCCCGACATCTGCACGATCGAGGTGCCGAGCCGCATCCGGGACGTCTCGCGCCCCCACCAGGCCAGCGGCGAGAAGGCGTCACTCCCCCAGGCCTCGGCAGTGAAGAGGGCGTCGAAGCCGGCCTCCTCGGCGGCCGCGACCAGTTCCCCGACACCTTCCGGCGGCTGTGCACCCCAGTACCCCAGTTGCAGGCCGAGCTTCATCGCGTTCCCTTCGTCGTCTCCGTCCGGCGACGGTCGCCACGGCCGTGACCCGCGACGTGATCCGCGCAACACGCTAGTGGACGAACCTTGCTCACAAAGATTAGAACATGTTTCACTTTGGCCATGAGTCGCACGCTGCAGGCACCGGTCACGGTGGCCTTCGACTACACCCGTTCCACCGGACCGGTCCTCGGTCGCTTCCTCACCGGCCTCCACGACCGCCGCGTCGTGGGCGGGGTGCTCGCCGACGGCCGGGTCGCCGTGCCGCCCCCCGAGTTCGACCCCACGACGCACGAGCCCGTGACCGAGTTCGCCGACGTCGGCGAGAGCGGCACGGTCACCTCGTGGACCTGGGTCAGCGAGCCGGTCAAGGGCCAGCCGTTGGACCGCCCCTTCGCCTTCGCCCTGGTCACGCTCGACGGCGCCGACACCCCGCTGCTCCACGCCGTGGCGGTCGACTCGCCCGAGGCGATGGCGACCGGCATGCGGGTGCGGGCCCGGTGGGCCGAGGAACCCACCGGCGGCATCAACGACCTCGCCTGGTTCGAGCCCGAGTCCGCGGACGCAGGGCCGTCCCCGACGCCGGCCGACTCGCTCGAGGAGGACCTGACCGGCATCATCACCCCGGTCAGCCTCGACTACTCCTACGCGGCGTCACCGGAGGAGTCGGCCTTCTTCCGCGGGCTCGCCGAGGGCCGCATCGTCGGCCAGCGGTGTCCCCAGTGCACCAAGGTCTACGTGCCGCCCCGCAGCGCCTGCCCGGTGGACGGCATCCCCACCGAGGAGGAGGTGGAGCTGGCCCACACCGGCACGGTCACGACCTTCTGCATCGTCAACGTGCCCTTCCTGGGCCAGCAGATCGACCCGCCGTACGTGTCGGCGTACATCCTCCTCGACGGCGCGGACATCGCGCTGCAACACCTCATCCTCGACATCCCGGCGGAGGAGGTCCGCATGGGCATGCGCGTGACCGCGGTGTGGAAGCCGCGCGAGGAGTGGACCACCTCGGTGGAGAACATCAGCCACTTCGCGCCGGCCGACGAGCCCGACGCCGACTACGAGACCTACCGCCACCACCTCTGAGCCGCGGCTCACCGCTGAGGAGAGACATGAGAGACGTTGCCGTCGTCGGGTTCGCCCAACGACAGATGACCGACTTCGACGGGTCGCCCACCTGCGTGGAGCTGCTCGTCCCCATCTTCGCCGAGTGCTACGAGCAGACCGGCTGGACCCGCAAGGACGTCGGCTTCTGGTGCTCGGGTTCCTCGGACTACCTCGCCGGCCGCTCCTTCTCCTTCGTCTCGGCCATCGACTCGATCGGCGTGCTGCCGCCGGTCAACGAGTCGCACGTCGAGATGGACGCGGCGTGGGCCCTCTACGAGGCGTGGCTGAAGATCCAGATGGGCGAGGTCGACACCGCGATCGTCTTCGGCTTCGGCAAGTCCTCGGCCGGCCAGCTCCGGCGCACTCTCGCACTCCAGCTCGACCCGTACACGATGACGCCGCTGTGGCCCGACACCGTGTCGCTGGCCGGGCTGCAGGCGCGCCTCGGGATCGACGCGGGCAGGTGGGACGAGGCCGCGATGGCCGAGGTCGTCAACCGTTCGCTGACCGACGCGGAGAAGAACGAGTACGCCGTCCGGTCCGGCGGCTCCTCGATCGAGGACCTGCTCGCGCGGCCGCTGTACGCCGACCCGTTGCGCAAGCACGACTGTGCACCGGTGACCGACGGGGCCGCCGCCATCGTGCTCGCGGCCGACGACCGGGCACGCGAGGTGCGTGACCGGCCCGCCTGGATCAGCGGCATCGCCCACAACACCGACGGCCTCCAGCTCGGCACGCGCGACCTCACCCGGTCGGGCTCGGCCGAACGCGCGGCCGCGGCCGTGGGCGGGCTCGGCGGCGTCGAGGTCGCCGAGCTCCACGCGCCGTTCAGCCACCAGGAGCTGCTGCTGCGCGATGCACTGGGCCTGGCCGGGGACACCCGGATCAACCCGTCGGGCGGTCCGTTGGCCGGCAACCCGATGTTCACCGGGGGCGCCATCCGCATCGGCGAGGCCGCCCGTCGCGTGTGGGACGGCACGGCCGACAGGGTGCTGGGGCACGCCACCAGCGGACCGGCGCTCCAGCAGAACCTGGTGTGCGTCATGGACAGCGCGACGAGCGGAGGACGTTGATGGGCAAGCAACCTGCAGCCGTGATCGGGGTCGGCCAGACCCATCACCGCGCCGAACGCAAGGACGTGTCGATGGCGGGCCTGTGCCGCGAGGCCATGGACCGCGCCCTGGCCGATGCCGGCATGACGCTGGACGAGGTCGACGCGATCGTCGTCGGCAAGGCCCCCGACCTCTTCGAGGGCGTGATGATGCCCGAGCTCTACCTCGCCGAGGCGCTCGGCGCGGTCGGCAAGCCCCTGCTGCGGGTCCACACCGCGGGCTCGGTCGGCGGTTCGACCGCGATCGTGGCGTCCTCGCTGGTGCAGTCCGGGGTGCACCGCAAGGTGCTCACCGTGGCCTTCGAGAAGCAGTCGGAGTCCAACGCGATGTGGGCGCTCTCGGTGCCGGTGCCGTTCGTGATGCCGGTGCACGCCGGCGCCGGTGGCTACTTCGCGCCGCACGTGCGGTCCTACATCCGCCGCTCGGGTGCGCCGGACCACATCGGCGCGATGGTCGCGGCCAAGGACCGCACCAATGCCCTCAAGAACCCCTACGCGCACCTGCAGAACGAGGGCACCACCGTGGAGTCGGTGCTGGCCTCCACGATGCTGTGGGACCCGATCCGCTACGACGAGACCTGCCCGTCCTCCGACGGCGCGTGCGCGCTCGTCATCGCGGACGAGGACGTCGCCGCCGCCTCACCCGACCCGGCCTGGATCCACGGCACCGTGATGCGCTCGGAGCCCACCAGTGCAGCCGAGCGTGACCAGGTCAACCCCCAGGCCGGGCGTGAGGCCGCCGCCGCACTGTGGCAGCAGGCCGGCATCACCGACCCGCTGGCCGAGATCGACGCCGCCGAGGTCTACGTGCCGTTCTCCTGGTTCGAGCCGATGTGGCTGGAGAACCTCGGGTTCGCCGCCGAGGGCGAGGGCTGGAAGCTCACCGAGGCCGGGGCGACGGCGATGGACGGCCGGATCCCGCTCAACGCCTCCGGCGGCGTGCTCTCCTCCAACCCGATCGGGGCATCAGGCATGCTCCGCTTCGGCGAGGCCGCACTGCAGGCGCGGGGCGCTGCCGGCGAGCACCAGGTGGACGGCGTACGCCGCGCCCTGGGCCACGCCTACGGCGGCGGGTCTCAGTTCTTCGCGATGTGGGTGGTGGGGTCGGACAAGCCGACCAGCTGAGGTACGACGGCGGGGCGAGCCTCGGGCACGATGCCGACCCGGACGGCTGCGCCGACCTCGAGCGTCGCGCCGGGTTGGCGGGAGCGCACGTGCCGCCCCGACGGCAGCCGCAACTCGTGCAGCGTGTAGGCGCCGTGGTACTCCACCCGGGCGACGCGGGCCTCGCCGCCCGGGTCCGGGCTGACCATGACCTGGTGGGGCCGGAGCATGACGTCCACCTCGGCGTCGGCGCCGGGATCCGCAGTGTCGTCGGCGGCGACCGGGCCGACCTCGGTCTCGACGACGGCGCCCGCGCGCCGGCCGGGGAGGAAGTCGGCGTCGCCCATGAAGGTGGCGACGTACCGGTTGGCGGGGTGCTCGAAGACCTGTGCCGGGGTGTCGACCTGCTCCAGGCGACCCGACCGCAGCACGGCGACCCGGTCCCCCAGCATCAGCGCCTCGTCCTGGTCGTGGGTGACGACGAGGGCGGCGCTCCCGGTGCGGCGCATGATGTCGAGGGTGTCGACGCGCACCCGCGCCCGCAGGTTCTCGTCCAGGCTCGAGAACGGCTCGTCCAGCAGCACCGCCGCCGGGGCGGGGGCCAGGGCGCGCGCGAGGGCGACCCGCTGCTGCTCGCCCCCGGAGAGCTGGTGCGGGTGCCGGGCCGCCACGTGGGCCAGGCCCACGATGTCGAGCACCTCGGCGATCCGCGCGGCGCGGTCGGTGGCGGGGAGGTGGCGCAGCCCGAAGCCGATGTTCGCGGCGACGTCCAGGTGCGGGAAGAGCGCGTGGTCCTGGAAGACCATCCCGACCCGGCGCCGCTCGGGCGGCACCATGGTCCGGGCATCGGCGACGACCCGCTCGTCGATCGCCACGCTGCCGGCATCGGGCGCCTCGAGCCCGGCGACCAGCCGCAGCAGGGTGGACTTGCCGCACCCGGACTCCCCCACGACCGTCACGATCTCGCCCGGCTCCACGGCCAGGTCGAGGGACCGCACGGCGTGAGTGTCGCCGTAGTGCTTGTCGACGCCGCTCAGGGACAGTGCGGCGCTCATCGGGCACCCACCGGGGCCGCGAGCTCGGCTGGCCGGGACGTCCGCAGCAGCATCGCGACGGGGACGGCCGCCACCGCGACGATCACCAGCGCCGGCAGTGCTGCCTGCTCCCAGAAGTTCTCCGAGGCCAGCTGGTAGACCCACACCGACAGGGTGGAGAAACCGAACGGACGCAGCAACAGCACGAGCGGGAGCTCCTTGATCGCGTCGACGAGCACGAGGGTCAGGGCGGCGGCGACACCGGGCCGCACCATCGGCAGGTGGATCCGTGCGAGGACGCGCGAGGGGCGCGCGCCCAGCGTCAGGGCCGACTGGGTCACGTGGGGCGAGATGCGTTGGAAACTGGCGTCGACAGCCTGGTAGGCCGGCGCCGTGAAACGGATCGCGTGGGCGAAGAGGATGCCCAGCACCGAGCCGGTCGCGACCGTGCCGCCGATGGGCTGGGACAGCGCGAGGACGCCGATGCCGACCACGGCCCCGGGGACGGCGTACCCGAAGGTCGTGAGCTGGGTGGCACCCCGCACCAGCGGACCTGCACCGAGACGGAGGGTGTGGGTCATCGCGAGCGAGATCCCCACGCAGACCACGGCGGCGATGACCGCGATGGTGACGCTGTTGGCGAGGTAGTCGAAGAACCGCGAGTCCAGCACGTCGAAGCGTTCGTCGCCGGCGCCCGCAACCGCCCAGCCCACGAGTCGGAGCACCGGGAACCCGAAGCCGGCGATCGCGACCGCCGCTGCGACCGCTGTGGCGGCCAGCGCGGATCGGCCACGCAGCTCACGCCGCGCGAGCCCGCGTCCCCGTCCACTGCGCTGGTGGAACCGCGCCCCGCCACGCAGCACCCGCTCGAGGGCGAGGACGGCCACGGCGGCGAAGAGCACCAGCACGGCCAGCGAGACCGCCGAGGCGACGTCGTAGCTGCCCTTCCAGGTGAGGTAGACACCGACCGAGAGGGTCTGGACCCCGAAGTACTGCACCGTGGCGAAGTCGGTCAGCGTCTCCATCATCACCAGCGCCAGTCCCGCGGCGACCGACGGCCGCGCCAGGGGCAGGAGCACGGCGCGGAAGGCGCGGGCACGTCCGGCGCCCAGCGTGCGGGCGGCGTCATATGCCGCGGGGCCGGTCTCGAGGAACGCCACGCGCGCCATCAGGTAGACGTAGGGATAGAGCGCCAACGTCATCACCGTGATCGCGCCGAGCATCCCGTCGAAGTCGAGGCTGGCGCGGTAGACGAAGCCGAGGATGTACGCCGGCACCGCCAGCGGCAGGACCAGCATCCAGCCGAGCGTGCGCCGGAAGGGGAAGTCGTGGGCGCTCACCAGCCACGCCAGGCCGACGCCGAGCACCGCGCACCCGGCGGCGGTGCCCACCAGCAGTACGACGGTGCCGAGGGTCATCGTCCCCACGCCGCGAGGAAGGTCGGGCGTCCCGGCGGTCGCGGCGCGCACGGCGACCGCCGCCACCGGGCTGGCGACGACCGCGGCGATCACCAGCACCAGGAGCGACCAGCGGCCGCGCCCGGTGCGGATCATTCGTAGCCGGCTTCGGCCAGGAGGTCCACGGCGTCGGCGTTCAGCGCGCCGTAGGCCTCGGCGTCGACCGGCATCCGCTCGAACGGGCCGAACGAGGCCGCGATCGGCTCCGGCTCCACCTCGGGGTTGACCGGCAGCTCGTGGTTGGCGTCGACGAACGCGCTCTGGCCGTCGTCGGCGAGCCACTCCAGCAGCGCCCGGGCGTCGGTCTTGTTGTCGCTGGAGGCGACGATGCCCGCGCCGGAGATGTTGGCGTGGGTGCCGTCACCGTCCTGGCTGGCCCAGTGCAGCGCGACGTCGTAGTCCTCGCCGTACTCCTCGATCTGGCGGGCGAGGTAGTAGTGGTTGGTGATGCCGACCTCGCACTCGCCGTCGTTGATCGCGTCGAGCAGCTCGACGTCGTTGCTCTTGATCTCGGCGTCGTTCGCGAGCCAGCCCTCGACGATCTCGCGGGTGCGCTCCTCGCCGTGGAGGTCGATCAGGCTCGCCACCAGCGACTGGGTGTAGGACGACTGGGCGGTGCGCAGGCAGAGGCGGCCCTGCCACTTCTCGTCGGTGAGCCCGGCGTAGGTGTCGCTGTCGTCGAACTCGGTGGGGTCGACGGCGTCGGGGTCGTAGACCACGGTGCGGGCGCGCATCGCCAGCCCGAACCAGCGGCCACCGGAGTCCCGCAGGTCGGCCGGGACCGCCTCGTCGAGGACCGCGGAGTCGACCTCGTCGAGCACGCCCTCCTCGCCGGCGTTCCACAGCATGCCGGCGTCGACGGTGATGAACAGGTCGGCCGGGGAGTCCTCGCCCTCCGCCTTGAGCCGCTCGAGCAGTTCGGCGTCGTCGCCGTCGAGGAACTCCACGCTGACGCCGGTCTCCTCGGTGAAGGCCTCGAATGCCTTCTCCAGGTCGTAGTGGCGCGCGGAGTAGATCTGCAGGTCGGCCTCGCCGCCGATGCCGAGGAATCCGCAGCCACTGAGCACCGTGCCGGTGGCCACGAGGCCCGCCATGAGAGTCGTGAGGCGGCGCATGGGTGTTCTCCTGTGGTGGTGGGTCGTCAGGCCGATGTGCTTCGGTGAGCCTAACCAATCCTCGGGCGCGTCGGGCGGCGGTGTCGGCCACTGGTCCCTCGTCTAGGCTCGAGGCCATGATCGAGCTGCGCACCCCCACCCAGATCGAGGAAATGCGTCCGGCGGGACGGTTCATCGCCTCGGTGATCACCGCCCTGGCCGAGAAGGCCGCCGTGGGGGTCAACCTGCTCGAACTCGACGAGATGGCCCACCAGATGATCAAGGACGCCGGGGCGGAGTCCTGCTACATCGACTACCACCCGTCCTTCGGCGCCTCCCCGTTCGGCAAGGTGCTGTGCACCTCGGTCAACGATGCGGTCCTCCACGGCCTGCCCCACGACTACACGCTCGCGGACGGCGACCTGCTCTCGGTCGACTTCGCGGCGGCGGTCGACGGCTGGGTGTCGGACTCCGCACTGTCGGTGATCGTCGGCGAGCCCGACCCGAAGGACGTGTGGCTCATCGACGTCGCCCAGCGCGCGCTCGACGCCGGCATCGCGGCCGCCCAGCCCGGCAACCGGCTCGGCGACATCTCCCACGCGATCGGGTCGATCGCCCGCGACGAGGGCCTCGGGGTCAACCTGCAGTTCGGTGGCCACGGCGTCGGTCGCACCATGCACGGCGACCCGCACGTCCCCAACGACGGCCGCGCGGGCAAGGGCCTCAAGCTCCGGCCCGGCCTGGTCATCGCGATCGAGCCGTGGTTCCTCCACACCACCGACGAGATCCGCTTCGACGAGGACGGCTGGACCATCCGCTCCGCCGACGGCTCCCGCGGGGCGCACGTCGAGCACACGATCGCGATCACCGAGGACGGGCCGCTGGTTCTCACCGACCGGGCGGCCTGAGCGGGTCGTCGTCACCCGTAGCTGACCGGCATCTCCTTCACGCCGTTGATCCACCCCGAGCGCAGCTTGACCGGGTCCCCGGCGAGGCGGATGTCGGCGTCGCGGTCGGCGAGCGCGTCGAAGATCAGCTTCACCTCGAGCCGGGCGAGGTTGGCGCCGATGCAGTAGTGCGCACCGTGGCCACCGAAGGCCTGGTGCGGATTGGGGTCGCGCTGGATGTCGAAGGCGAAGGGGTCCTCGAAGACGTCCTCGTCGTAGTTCGCCGACGCGTAGAAGAGGCCGACCCGGTCGCCTGCCTTGACCGCCTGGCCACCGATCTCGACGTCGTTGAGGGCGGTGCGCTGGAAGACCGTCACCGGGGTGGCCCAGCGGATCATCTCGTCGACGGCGGTGTCAGGACGCTCGCGCTTGTAGAGCTCCCACTGCTCGGGGTGGTCCAGGAACGCCTGCATGCCGTGGGTGATGGCGTTGCGGGTGGTCTCGTTGCCGGCGACGGCCAGCAGGATCACGAAGAACCCGAACTCGTCATCGGTGAGGTGCTCCCCGTCGACGTCGGCGGTCACCAACTTGGTGATGATGTCGTCCTGCGGGTTGCGACGGCGGTCGTCGGCCATCGCCATGGAATAGGCGAGGATCTCCATGAACGCCGTCATCTGGTCGCCCTCGACGTCGGGGTCGTCGTAGGCCATCATCTGGTTCGACCACTCGAAGAGCTTGCCGCGGTCCTCCTGCGGCACGCCGAGCAGGTCCGCGATCGCCTGCAGCGGCAGCTCGGCGGCGATGTCGGTGACGAAGTTGCCACCGTCCTTGGCCAGGGCGGCGTCGACGATGGTCTCGGCCCGCTGCTTGAGGGCGTCGTGGAGCCCGCCGACCGCCCGCGGCGTGAAGGCGCGCGAGATGATGCGGCGCAGCTTGGTGTGCTCGGGCGAGTCGTGGTTGATCAGCAGGAAGCGGGTCTGCTCCAGCTCCTCGCGCGTCATGTCGGGGGCGAACCGGATGATGACGCCGTTCTCGTAGGTGGAGAAGTTCGTCTGGTCCTTGGAGATCGCCGCGACGTCGGCGTGCCTGCTCACCGCCCAGTAGCCGGTGTCGGTGAAGCCGGCGCGGGCGGACTCGTCCTGCTCCACCCACGAGACCGGCGCCGTACGACGCAGGGTCAGCAGCTCCTCGTGCGGCATGCGCTCGAAGAGGATGTCGGGGTCGGACGGGTCGAAGCCGGCCAGGGGTGCGTCGGCGTCCACTGCGGTCACTCGGGGGTCCTCTCGCCGCGGCCCGGAACCGCCGGGCCGACTTGGAACACGTTCTAACGCGACACTACAGACTCTCGACGAAACATGAAAGTGTTTCGTCCGGCCGTGTCGTGCGTCACAGCACGCACCCCCTGTCTCGCCATTGCCCTTGCGTAGAACCTGTTCTACTTTGCTGCCATGGGTACTCCGGTGATCGTCGACGTCGTCCGCACTCCCCTGGGCAAGCGCAGGGGCTGGCTCGCGGGCCTCCACCCGGCCGAGTTGCTCGGCTTCACCCAGGCCGAGGTGCTGCGGCGCGCGGGCCTCGATCCCGACCTGGTGGAGCAGGTGGTCGGCGGCTGCGTCACCCAGGCCGGTGAGCAGTCCAACGGCATGGTGCGACGCGCGTGGCTGCACGCCGGTCTCCCCCAGCACACCGGGGGCACCGTCATCGACGCCCAGTGTGGCTCCGGACAGCAGGCAGCCCATCTGGTGCACGACATGGTGGCGGCCGGGACGATCGATGTCGGCGTCGCGTGCGGCGTCGAGGCGATGACCCGCATCCCGCTCGGGGGCAACGTGCCCCCCGGGCTGGGTGACCCGCGGCCGGAGAGCTGGACCATCGACATGCCCAACCAGTTCGAGGCCGCGGATCGCATCGCCCGCCACCGCGGTCTCACCCGCACCGATCTGGAGGAGTTCGGCCTGGCCTCCCAGACCAAGGCGCGCGCCGCGGTGGACGAGGGCCGCTTCAAGCGCGAGATCGCCCCTGTGGAGGCACCCGTCCTCGACGACGAGGGCAACCCCACGGGCGAGGTCCGCGCCGTCGAGGCCGACCAGGGACTCCGCGACACCACCGCCGAGGGGCTGGCCGGACTCTCGCCGGTCCTCCCCGACGGGTTGCACACCGCCGGCACGTCGTCGCAGATCAGCGACGGCGCCGCCGCGGCGCTCATCATGGACGAGGAGAAGGCACGCTCGCTCGGCCTCACCCCTCGGGCCCGGATCAGCTTCCACACCCTGGTGGGCGCCGATCCGTACTACCACCTCGACGGCCCGATCGACGCCACGCAGCGCGTCCTCGACCGCACCGGCATGGGTATCGGCGACTTCGACATCTTCGAGGTCAACGAGGCCTTCGCCTCCGTCGTCCTGTCGTGGGCCGGCCAGCACGGCGTCGACCTCGACCGCGTCAACGTCAACGGCGGCGCGATCGCCCTGGGCCACCCCGTCGGCGCGACGGGAGTCCGGCTGATCACCACCGCGCTGCACGAGCTCGAGCGACGCGACGCGAGCACCGCCATGGTGTCGATGTGCGCCGGCGGCGCCATGGCGACGGGCACGGTCCTCGAGCGCCTGTAGGGTCACGGCGTGGCCCACCAGCAGTACGACGACACCGCCCTGCTGGACGCCCTGCGCCGAGCGGCGGCCGAGGCCGGCGACCCGCTCCCGGTGGCGGCGTACGACCGGGTGCAGCGCACCCACGGTCTGCCCAGCAGTGCCCGGATCGTGCAACGCTTCGGCGCCTGGCGCACCGCCTGCCAGCGGGCCGGACTCTCCGCGCACGCCGCTCCCGGCGGCACCGGCAAGAAGTGGACAGCGGAACGGGTGACCGCCAGCGTCCGCGAGTTCCTCGCCGACCCGGAGGCGGGCACCAGCTTCGCCGCCTACCAGGCGTGGGCGAAGGGCCGCGCCGACGCGCCGAGCGGCCAGACCGTCCGCAACGCGCACGGGTCGTGGTCGGCGGCGACCACGGCGGCACGGGATGCGGCGGGCCACGGGTGAGACGCCGCGCTAGCGTCGGGGCATGCGCACCCAACGCCTGAGCTCGTTCATCGACACGGCCCTGGACAAGACCGTCGCGCCGGGCTACACCAAGATCGGCTGGGCCGTCCGCCGCCGCCTCCCGGGCTGGCCCGCCGACCCCACGCCCGGGTCCCTCCGCGGCCAGGTCGCCATCGTCACCGGAGCGACCTCCGGCCTGGGCCTTGCCACGGCCGAGGGCCTGGCCGCGCTCGGCGCCACGGTGCACCTGATGGTGCGCGACACCGACAAGGCCGAGGGCGTGATGGCCGGGATCCGCGACCGGGTGCCCGGGGCCGACCTGCATGCCGTGCGCTGCGACATCGGCGACCTCGGCGATGTACGCCGCTGCGCGACCGAGCTCCTCGACCGGCTCGACAGGGTCGACGTGCTGGTGCACAACGCCGGCGCGATGCCGCCGGAGCGGACCGAGTCGCCGCAGGGGCACGAGCTCACCATGTCGCTGCACGTGCTCGGGCCGGTGCTGCTCACCGAGCTGCTGCTGCCGCTGCTGGCCGGCGGCCGGACCATCATGGTGACTTCGGGCGGTATGTACGGCCAACGGCTCCGTGACGACGACCCGGAGTACCGCAACGGCGAGTACTCGCCGACGACGGCGTACGCCCGCAGCAAGCGCGGCCAGGTGGAGCTCCTCCCGGTCCTCGCCGACCGTTGGCACGCCCGGGAGGTCCAGGTGACGGCCACCCACCCGGGCTGGGCCGACACCCCCGGCGTCGTCGACTCCCTGCCGACCTTCCACCGCATCACCGGCCCGCTGCTGCGCAGCGCGGCCCAGGGTGCCGACACCACCGTGTGGCTCGCGGCGACCGGCGGGGACGGCTCCTCGGGGACGTTCTGGCACGACCGCCGGCGACGCGACACCCACCTGCTGGCCCGCACGCGGACCGGCGCGGTGGAACGTGACCGGTTCTGGGCATGGACCGCGGCGGCGCTCGACCTGGACCCGGTCGAGAGCCCCTGACCAGAGCGGGGCTCAGGTGCCGTAGACCGGCTCCGGCGCCGTGCCACCGGCCAGCAGGTCGCGCAGCGCCGGGCCGACCTCGGCGGCGTCCCACCGCCCCTCGGCGGTGGTCGCCGCGCCGTGGCGCCAGCCGTCCTCCACCGTCATCGTGCTGCCCTCGATCTCGATGACCCGCCCGGTCACGTCGCCGGCCCCCTCCGAGGCCAGCCAGGCCACGACCGGCGAGTTGTCCTCGGGCTCGGGCATGGCGGAGGTGTCGAAGGCGCCCTCGGTCATGCGGGTCCGCGCCACCGGCGCGATCGCGTTGACGGTGACGCCGTACCGCCCGAGCTCCGCGGCCGCGACCAGGGTGAGACCCGCGATGCCGGCCTTCGCAGCCGAGTACGTCGCCTGGCCGATCGAGCCCTGCAGCCCGGCGCCGGAGGAGGTGTTGATGACGCGCGCGGCCCGCTGACGCCCCGCCTTCGCCTCGGCGCGCCACCACGCACCGGCGTGGCGCATCGTCGCGAAGTGGCCCTTCAGGTGCACCCGGATGACCGCGTCCCACTCCTCCTCAGAGGTGTTGACCAGCATCCGGTCGCGCACGAACCCGGCGTTGTTGACCAGCACGTCGAGGCCACCGAAGGTGTCGATCGCCTGCTGCACCAGCGCCGCCGCGGCGTCGAAGTCGGCGACGTCCGCGCCGTTGACGACGGCCTCCCCGCCCGCCGCCTCGATCTCGCGCACGACCTCGTGCGCGGCGGTGTCGTCGTCGTGCTCCCCGGCCAGGGTCACGCCGTAGTCGTTGACCACGACCTTCGCGCCGTGACGGGCCAGCTCCAGCGCGTGGGCGCGGCCGATACCGCGTGCGGCCCCGGTGACGATGGCAACGCGACCCTCCAACAGGTTGCTCACTGGTGCTCCTTCTCCTCGGTGGCGGACCCGGCCGGGCCCGACTGGACGATGTGCAGGAAGACCGGCGGCTCTCCCCCGCCGTGGCAGGCCACGCAGGCTCCGGTGACGTAGGAGGCGAGGTCGCTGGCCAGGAACGCCGCGACCCGACCGACCTCGCGCGGGTCGGCCATCCGGCCCAGGGGGATCGTGCGCTCGATCGCCGCGACCGTGGTGTCCCCTCCGTAGTGGTCGGCGGTGTCGGGGGTGCGGACGAGTCCGACGTCGATGGCGTTGACCCGCACCCCGTCGGTGCCCCACTCCTGGGCCAGCGAGGTGGTGAGCGCGTCGAGCCCGGCCTTCGCGGCGCCGTACGCCGCCGTGCCCGGCGAGGGGCGCGTGGCACCGATGGAGGAGACGTTGAGGATCACTCCCCCGCCGCGCTCGGCCATGGCCCGGTGCGCGACCTGGCTGACCAGCAGCGGGGCGACCAGGTTGAGTCCCACGACCTTCTCGTGGAGCCGCGGCGAGGCCTCCGCTGCGGGGGCGTAGGGCGCACCGCCGGCGTTGTTGACCACGATGTCGAGCCGGTCGTGGTCGGCGAGGACTCCGTCGACGAGCTCGGCGACCGACTCCGGGTCCCGAACGTCGCAGGTGCGATGGGTGGCACCGGCCGGAGGCTCGGCCACGGAGCGGGAGCACACCACGACCGTGGCGCCCGCCTCGAGCAGCACCTCGGCGATGCCACGCCCGATGCCGCGCGTGCCGCCGGTGACCAGCGCGACCCTGCCGTGGAGATCCACTTCGATGGACATGGCTCCAGAGCATACCAAGCAAATGCTTGGTAGGGTTCGGGCATGCCCATCACGAGCACGCTCCGCGACGACGGGATCCGCGTCGTCACCATGGACGCCCCACCGGTCAACGCCCTGACCGTGCAGGGGTGGTACGACGTCGCGGCGGCGCTTGACGAGGCCGGTGCGGACCCGGCCACCCGCGTGGTGGTGCTCCGCGCGGAGGGCAAGGGCTTCAACGCCGGCGTCGACATCAAGCAGATGCAGCAGACGAGCGGGTTCGACGCCCTCCTCGGCGCCAACCGCGGCTGCCACGCCGCGTTCAAGGCCGTCTACGAGTGCGCGGTGCCCGTCGTGGCCGCCGTCGCCGGCCACTGCCTCGGCGGGGGCGTCGGCCTGGTGGGCAACGCCGACTGCGTGGTCGCCAGCGACGACGCCTACTTCGGCGTCCCCGAGGTCAACCAGGGCGCCCTCGGCGCCGCCACCCACATGGCGAGGCTGGTGCCGCAGCACCTCATGCGCACGCTCTACTTCACCGCGCGCACCATCCCGGCTGCCGACCTGGTGCAGTTCGGCTCGGTGCTGGAGGTGGTGCCGCGCGACCGGCTCGACGATGCCGCGCTCGCCGTCGCCGGTGAGATCGCCGCCAAGGACCCGCGTGTCATCCGCGCGGCCAAGGAGGCGCTCAACGGCATCGACCCCGTCGACGTCAACGCTTCCTACCGGTTCGAGCAGGGCTTCACCTTCGAGCTCAACCTGGCCGGCGTCAGTGACCAGCTCCGTGACGGGTTCGCCGGCACCGAGAAGGGATCTCGACAGGCTCGATCAACGGGTGCGCAGGCTCGACCAACGGGTGCGCAGGCGCGGCCGACGAGTGGACCCACCCCAGCGACGGAGGACGAGCAGTGAGCAGCAGGCCCCGCGACAAGCAGATGTCGATCGAGGAAGTCGTCGGCTCGCTGGAGTCGGGCATGACCGTCGGTATCGGCGGGTGGGGGTCACGGCGCAAGCCGATGGCCCTCGTCCGCGCCCTGTGCAACTCCGACCTCACCGACCTCCACGTCGTCAGCTGGGGTGGACCGGACGTGGGACTCCTGGCGCGGGCGGGCAAGATCGGCAAGCTCACCTTCGCCTTCGTCACCCTCGACACCGTGCCGATCGAGCCGAACTTCGCCCGCGCCCGGCAGGAGGGCACCATCCCCGATGTCGAGGAGTGGGACGAGGGCATGTTCCTCACCGGCCTGCGGGCGGCCTCGCAGCGCCTGCCGTTCCTGCCGATGCGCGCCGGCCTCGGCTCCGACGTGCTGGTCACCAACCCCGGCCTGCGCACGATCAGCAGCCCCTACCCCGACGACGAGGGAGTCCACGAGGAGTTCGTCGCGGTGCCCGCCCTGGACCTCGACGTCGCACTGGTGCACCTCGACCGAGCCGATCCGCACGGCAACGCCGCCTACCTCGGCCCCGACCCGTACTTCGACGACCTCTTCGCGATGGCCGCCGACCGCACCTACGTCAGTGTCGAGCAGGTCGTCGACACGGCCGGCCTCACCGCGGGACCGCCCCCGATCCCGGTCCAGCGGCTGCTGCTCAACCGGATGCTCGTCGACGGCGTGGTCGAGACCCCCCGCGGCGGCCACTTCACCATGTGTACGCCGGACCACGAGCGCGACGAGCGCTTCCAGAAGGCCTACGCGGCCGCAGCCAAGGGCACCGAGGAGGACTGGCAGGCGTTCCACGACCGGTTCCTCGCCGGCGACGAGGCGGCGTACCAGGCCGCGGTGACCGCGTTCGAGGAGGAGCAGTGAGCGACGTGACGCGAGCAGACGTGTGTGCGGCGGCCATCGCCGACGCCTTCGCCGAGGACGGCGAGATCTTCGGCAGTCCGATGGGGTTGCTCCCGATGCTGGGCGTGCGACTCGCGAGGTTGACCTCCAACCCGGACCTGGTGCTCTCCGACGGACAGAGCCTCTTCCTCGGCGGCGTCCCGCCGCTGGGCTCGACGGCCGAGGTCGTCGAGGGATTCGTGCCCTTCCGGCAGGTCTTCGACATCGTCGCGCACGGCAAGCGCCACGTGATGATGGGCGCGACGCAGGTGGACCGCCACGGCAACCAGAACATCTCCGCCATCGGGCCGCACGAGCGTCCGAAGCGGCAGCTGCTGGGATCGCGGGGCGCCCCCGGCAACACGGTCAACAACCGCACGTCGTACTGGGTGCCCAAGCACTCCCCCAGGGTCTTCGTCGAGCAGGTCGACGTCGTCTCCGGCGTCGGCCCCCGCCGCGCCCGGGAAGCCGGCCCCGCGGCGACGAAGCACCACGACATCCACCGGATCGTCACCAACCTCGCCGTGTTCGACGTGCACGGCCCCGACGACACGGTGCGCCTGCTCAGCATCCACCCGGGCGTGGGTCCGGACGAGGTGGTCGAGGCGACCGGGTTCGCCCTCGAGGTGCCCGCGGACGTCGCCACCACCCGCGAACCCACCACCGAGGAGCTCGTCCTCATCCGTGAGGTGCTCGACCCGAAGGGACTGCGCTTCAACGAGGTGCCCGAGCCCGACGGGGAGCCGGCATGATCGAGCAGCGCCTGCGCACCCCGCTGACCGAGCTCACCGGCGTCCGCCACCCCGTGGTGCAGACCGGCATGGGGTGGGTGTCGGGTCCCCGCCTCGTGTCGGGCACGGCCAACGCCGGCGGGCTCGGGATCCTGGCGTCGGCGACGATGACCCTCGACGACCTCGAGAAGGCCATCGTGGAGGTGAAGGAGCGCACCGACCAGCCGTTCGGCGTCAACCTGCGGGCCGACGCCGGTGACGCGGCCGACCGCTGCCGCCTGCTGATCGAGCACGGCGTGAAGGTGGCGTCCTTCGCCCTGGCCCCCCGACCGGAGCTCATCGCGCGGCTCAAGGAGCACGACGTCGTCGTGATGCCCTCGATCGGGGCCGCCAAGCACGCCCGGAAGGTCGCCTCGTGGGGTGCGGACGCGGTGATGGTGCAGGGCGGAGAGGGCGGCGGCCACACCGGACCGGTGCCCACGACGCTGCTGTTGCCCTCCGTCCTCGACGCGGTCGACATCCCCGTGGTCGCCGCCGGCGGGTTCTTCGACGGTCGCGGGCTCGCCGCCGCCCTGTCCTACGGAGCCGCCGGCGTCGGCATGGGCACGCGCTTCCTGCTCACCCGCGACAGCGCAGTGCCCGACGCCGTCAAGCAGCTCTACCTCGACCACGGGCTGACCGACACGGTCGTGACCGCGAAGGCCGACGGGATGCCGCACCGCATGCTGCGCACCCCCTTCGTCGAGGGGCTGGAGGAGACCAGCGCGGTCAAGCGCCTCGGACCGACCGTGCGCCGCACCCGGGAGTTCAAACGGGACTCGGGCCTGTCGTGGTGGCAGTTGGCCAGGGACGGCCGGGCGATGCGCCGCGAACAGGGACGTTCCCTGGGCCAGATGGCGCTCGCCGCGAACACGCCGACGATGCTCAAGGCGGGCCTGGTCGAGGGCGACACCGACGCAGGCGTCCTCGCCAGCGGCCAGGTCGTCGGGATGATCGACGACCTGCCCAGCTGCGAGGAGCTCCTCGACCGCATCGTCACGCGGGCCGCCGACGAGCTCGGCCGTGCGGCGGCGTACACGCTCGACGCGACGGACTGAGCAAGCTGAGCCTCACAGGGTCCGCTGGTAGCCCGGTACCCGGGCCATCACGCGGTAGCCGAGCAGCTCGTTGATGGCGATCATGTGGGCGTTGCTGCCGGCGTTGCCGGTGTCGATGTGGTCCAGCTCCGGCTCCACCTCGCGCAGCCACCGCAGCATCTCGACCTTGAGCAGCAGCCCGAGACGGTGGCCACGATGGTCCGGGGAGACTGCCGTGTCGTGCTGGCCACCCACCCCGGGGCGAGCGCCCTCCGCACCCACGACCGTGTGGCCGGCGAGTGCGCCGGAGCCACGATGGCGGGCCACGACGCGGTACATCCGGTGGCCGCGCCCGAGCTGCGCCGCCTCGTAGTCCCGCACCCGGTCAGCGGTGTAGACCTCGTCCTCGATCGCCAGGTCATCGGTCGGCGCATCGTTGATCACCGCCGTCACCTCCGCGAGCTCGGCCAGGTCCTCGGCAGGCGTGGGGAACCTGTGCCGCTCGAAGGCGTAGTCCGCTGCGTGCGGCAGCGCGGCGTCGTACGCCGCGTCGACGGCGGGCCAGTCGACCTCGGCGAGGTACTGGCGTCGCTCGACCTCGACGTAGGCACGCTCGTAGCCGTGGTGGGCGGCGAAGCCGTCGAGCGCCGGGTGCTCGTCGGCGGCAAACCCGCCCATCGTGCGGCCACGCCGGGTCGCCTCGGCCTCGAGGTGGGCCAGCAGGGCGCTGCCGTGCCCGCGTCGCTGGTGGTCGGGGCGGACCGAGAGGTCGAACCACGCGAAGTGCTGGTTGTCCCGTTCGGTGGTCTCGATCGTGCCGACGGCCACGACCTGTCCGTCCACCCGCCCCAGGTAGGGCGTGCCCGGCTCGAGGTCCCACGAGTAGCGCAGGTAGCCGGCGATCGACTCCGGCGTCTCCGGGTCGCGCCACGGCGCGGTGGCCAGGTTGGCGGCATTGAACACCTCGGCGTACGCCGCGGTGGCCCCGGCGTCGTCGGGATCGAACGCGACGATCTCCATGGCGACAGCCTGCCGCGCCCCGGCGGGATCGGCCACTGGTTTTCGCCCTACGCTGAGTCCGTGAACGACACCGGTCCGGCGCCGCGACGCAAGCACCTGATGGACCCCTCGGCACCGCCCGAGGCGCCCGACCCCGCGGACCTCGCGCGGCTGCACCGCGTGCAGCGCATCGTGATCTCGGTGCTCGTCCTCACCACGATCCTGCACCTCTCCTTCGGGCTGGTCCTCGCCGCCGACCACGTCGCCGAGGACCGCCTCGACGCCCAGGTGGTGCTGATCGCGCTCGGCACCGCCTCGATGGTGCTCGGCGTCGCCGCCGCCCTCGCCATCCTGCGCCGCCCCGTCCTCTCGCCCTGGCTCACCCTCGGGCTGCTGCCGGGCCTGGCCGGTTGGTGGTGGGTCTTCCTGCGCTGACGCGGGGAGCGATCCCCGGTCGGCCGGGGATCGCTTACCTTGTCGGGCACTGCAGTGCCCGACAAGGTAAACGAACGCAGGACAACCCTCGGCGCGTGCTCGCTCAGCCGAGTCGTTCGATGATCGTGACGTTGGCCTGGCCGCCGCCCTCGCACATCGTCTGCAGGCCGTAGCGGCCGCCGGTGCGCTCGAGCTCGTTCAGCAGCGTGGCCATCAGGCGGGTGCCGGTCGCGCCGATCGGGTGGCCGAGCGCGATGCCACCGCCATTGACGTTGACCTTCTCGTGGGGCACGCCCGTCTCCGCCATCCAGGCGAGTACGACGGACGCGAACGCCTCGTTGCACTCGAACAGGTCGATGTCGTCGACGATGAGCCCCGTGCGCTCGAGGGCGTGCCGGGTCGCGGCGATGGGGCCGGTGAGCATCCACACCGGGTCGTCGCCGCGCACCGACAGGTGGTGGATCCGCGCACGGGGCGTGAGGTCGTGGTCGGCGACCGCCTGCTCGGAGGCGATCAGCAGGGCCGAGGAGGCGTCGCAGATCTGGGACGCGACGCCAGCGGTGATCCGACCTCCCGGCGCCAGGGGCTCGAGGTCGGCCATCTTCGCCAGCGAGGTCTCGCGGGGGCACTGGTCGGTGTCGAAGGTGGTCCCGTCGGGCAGGGCCACCGGCACGATCTCCCGGCCGAAGCGACCCTCGGCAATCGCCGCGCGCGCCCGCTCGTGGGACGCGAGTGCGTACTCCTCCATCGCCACCCGGTCGATGTCCCACTTCTCCGCGATCATCTCCGCGGAGTTGAACTGGCTCACCTCGACGTCGCCGTAGCGCGCGACCCAGCCGGGCGACTCGGCGAAGGGGGTGCTGAAGCCGTACTGCTGCCCCACCAGCATCGCGGCCGAGATCGGGATCGCGCTCATGTTCTGCACTCCCCCGGCGACCACCAGGTCCTGGGTGCCCGACAGCACCCCCTGCGCGGCGAAGTGCACCGCCTGCTGCGAGGAGCCGCACTGCCGGTCGATCGTCACCCCGGGCACGTGGTCGGGCAGTCCGGCGACCAGCCACGCGGTCCGCGCGACGTCGCCGGCCTGGGAGCCGATGGTGTCGCAGCAGCCGAGGATCACGTCGTCCACGGCGCCCGGGTCGACGCCGGTGCGGTCCACCAGCGCGGCCAGTGAGTGGGCCGCGAGGTCGGCCGAGTGCACCTCGGCGAGCGCTCCCCGCCGCTTGCCGACCGGCGTACGGACGGCGTCGACGATGTAGGCCTCAGGCATGGGACTCCCCCTGGGATGCGGCGATCCCGTCGAGCAGGATGCGGATGTACTGGTCGGCGATGTCGGTGTGGGCGAGCCCGCCGCCGGGGCGGTACCAGCGCACGGCCACCCACACCGTGTCGCGGATGAAGCGGAAGGTGAGCGTCACGTCCAGGTCAGGGCGGAGTACGCCGGTGCGCACCCCCTCCTCGAGCAGGGTCACCCACACCTGGCGTGACTGGGCGTTGCGCTCGGCGAGGTAGCCGAAGCGCTCGTGGGCGCCCAGGTGGCCGGCGTCGTTCTGGAAGATCGCCACCTCGTGGGGGTGCTGGTCGATCGCGGCGAAGGAGACGCGCACCGCCTCCTCTAGCTTGGTGCGGGCGTCGGCGTCGCTGGCGAGGATCGCGTCGTACTGCCCGAAGAGCTCCTCCTGGAAGCTGCGCAGGATCTCGTCGACCATCGACTCCTTGGAGTCGAAGTGGTGGTAGAGGCTGCCGGACAGGATCCCGGCGGCGTCGGCGATGTGGCGCACCGTGGTGTTGCGGAACCCCTTCTCGGCGAAGAGCTCCGCGGCGATCTGCAGCAGTTCGCTGCGTCGCGTCCCGGCCGCGTTGGCGTTGGACTCAGGCATGTTGGCTGCTCACGGACAGGACCTCACCGGTGAGGTAGGAGGAGTAGTCACTGGCGAGGAACACCATCACGTTGGCGACCTCCCATGGCTCCGCGGCCCGGCCGAAGGCCTCCCGCTGCTTGAGCTCGCCGAGCAGCTCGGCGGAGGTCACCTTCTCCAGGAACGGGTGCATGGCCAGGCTCGGCGAGACCGCGTTGACCCGGATGCCGTGCTCGGCGAGGTCCATGGCGGCCGACCTGGTCAGCGCCATCACGCCCGCCTTGGCGGCGGCGTAGTGGGCCTGCCCCTCCTGCGCGCGCCAGCCGATGACCGAGGCATTGTTGACGATCACGCCCCGCGTCCCGGCCCCGCTCATCCGGCGACCCGCGGCCCGGATGCACCGGAAGGTGCCGGTCAGGGTGATGTCCAGGACCCGCGACCACTCCTCGTCGGTCATCTCCAGGATGCTCGCCGTGCCACCGAGGCCGGCGTTGTTGATCAGTACGTCGACCCCACCGAACTCGTCGGCGGCGTCGAGCAGTCCGGTCACCTGCTCCTCGTCGGTGACGTCGCAGACGCGCTGCCGGACCCGGTCGGCGCCGAACTCCTCGGCGAGCGTGGCCTCGGCCTCGCCCAACCGGCGCTCGTGGGTGTCGCCGAGCACCACCGCCGTGGCCCCCTCCTCCAGTGCGCGTCGGGCGGCCGCGGCACCGATGCCGGCGCCGGCCGCCGCGGTGACCACCACGACCTTGCCCGCGAGCAGGTCGTGGCCGGGCACGTAGTCGGGTGCGGGTTGCTCGGTTCGCTGGGTGCTCACTTCCAGGGCCGCCTCTCTCTCGGCAAACCGATCCGGATGGGTCCGCCTCGGTTCGGCGGCTGCGTCACCAATCGCGGTCGTCTCACTTCTCCGGCCGCCTCTCTCTCGGCAAACCGAGCACGCGCTCGGCGAGGATGTTCTTCTGGATCTCGTCGCTGCCGCCGTAGATGGTGTCAGCCCGGGAGAACAGGAAGAGCCGCTGCCACTCGTCGAGGTCGTACCCCTGAGCGGTGCCCTCCTGGGCGAGGAGGCCGTCGCGCCCGGCGACGTCCATCGCGACCTCCCCGAGCCGGCGGTGCCAGTTGGCCCAGGCGAGCTTGAAGATCGAGCCCGCCCCACCGCCGGCGGCGGAGTCCTGGCCGCCCTCGACCGCGGCGAGGGCCCGAAGTGCGAAGCTGCGGATCGCGCTGAGCTCGACCTTGAGCGAGGCGAGCCGGTCACGCACGACCGGGTCGTCGATGCGGCCGTTGTCCTTCGCCCGCGCGATGACACCGTCCAGCTCGCGGGCGAAGCCGACGGTCTGGCCCAGGGTGGAGACCCCACGCTCGAACCCGAGCAGGCCCATGGCCACGCCCCAGCCCTTGCCCGGCTCCCCGACGAGGAGGTCGGCGTCGGTGCGGGCGCCGGAGAAGAAGACCTCGTTGAACTCCGACCCCCCGGTGAGCTGTTCGATCGGGCGGATCTCGACGCCCACCTGGTGCAGCGGCACGAGGAGGAAGGAGAGACCGCGGTGTCGCTGCTCCGCTGCGGATCCGGGCTCGGTGCGGGCGATGACGAAGCACCAGTCGGAGACGTGGGCGTTGGAGGTCCAGACCTTCTGGCCGTCCACGACCCACTCGGGTCCGCCGCCCGTGCCGGGGTCCTCCAGCCGCGCCTTCGTCTGGACGGCGGCGAGGTCGGAACCGGCGCCCGGCTCGGAGTAGCCCTGCGCCCACAGCTCGGTCACGGCCACGATGGGGGGCAGGAAGCGCTGCTGCTGCTCGGGGGTCCCGAAGGCGATCAGCGTCGGCCCGAGGAGCTCCTCGCCGAGGTGGTTCACCCGCGCCGGGGCGTTCGCACGGGCGTACTCCTCGTGGAAGATCACCTGCTGCCACAGGCTCGCCCCGCGGCCGCCGTGCTCGGTCGGCCACCCCAGGCAGGTCCACCCGTGCTCGGCCAGCAGGCGGTTCCAGGCGAGGCGCTCCTCGAAGGCCTCGTGGTCGCGCCCCGGCCCGCCACGACCGCACAGGTCGCGCCACTCGCCGACGAGGTGGTCACCGAGCCACGCGGCGACCTCGGCTCGGAACGCACGGTCCTCCGCGCTCTCGGTCAGGTCCACACCACCCAGCATACCAAGCAAATGCTTGGTAGGGTTGTCGCCATGGACACGATCCCCGCAGCCCTGCGCGCGGCGGCGGCGACCCACGGCGACAAGTCGGCGTACGTCGAGGGCGACCGCGTCGTGTCGTTCGCCCACCTGCTCGACCTCGTCCGACGGACCGCGGCCGGCTACCGCAACCGCGGCCTCGGGCCGGGTGACCGGGTCGCCGTCTGGGCCCCCAACAGCATCGACTGGGTCGTCGCCGCCCTCGCGACGTCGTACGCCGGCGGCACGCTCGTGCCGATCAACTCCCGCTACACCGGCCCCGAGGCCGCCGACATCGTCGACCGCACCGGTGCGGTCCTGGTCGTGGTCGCCGACGGCTTCCTGGGACGCACCCAGGTCGCCGACCTCCGCGCGGCCAGCGGCCTGTCGTCGGTGGCGGAGATCATCGACATCGCCGACCTCGACCGGGTCACGGAGGAGCCCGGTGGGATCGACGAGGTCGCCGCGGCCGTCTCCCCCGACGACGTCGCGGACGTGCTGTTCACCTCGGGCACGACCGGCAGCCCCAAGGGCGCCATGAGTGCCCACCGCCAGACCGTCGGCGTGGCGCGCGCCTGGGGCGAGCTCGGCGGCGTCACCGCCGAGGACCGCTACCTGGTCCTCAACCCGTTCTTCCACTCCTTCGGCTACAAGGTCGGCATCGTCACCGGACTCACCACCGGCGCCACGTTGTACCCGATGGCGACCTTCGACCCGACGGGCACGATGCGCGCCATCCAGGAGGAGCAGATCACCGTGCTCCCGGGCGCACCGACGATCTACCAGTCGCTGCTGACCGCACCGGACCGCGGCGACCACGACCTGTCCTCGTTGCGGCTCGCCGTCACCGGGGCCGCGGTCATCCCGGTCGTGCTCATCGAGCGGATGCGCGAGGACCTGGGGATCGACACCGTCGTCACCGCGTTCGGCATGACCGAGGCGGTGGTCGTCACCATGGCGCGTGACGGCGACCCGGCCGAGCTGGTCGCCGCGACCTGCGGCCGGGCGATCCCCGGCATGGAGACCGCCATCGGCGCCGAGGGCGAGCTGCTGGTGCGGGGGGACTTCGTGATGCTGGGCTACCTCGACGACCCGGAGGCGACCGCGGCCGCGATCGATGCCGACGGCTGGCTGCACACCGGTGACGTCGGGGAGCTCGATGAGCAGGGCAACCTCCGCATCACCGACCGCCTCAAGGACATGTACATCTCCGGCGGCTTCAACGTCTACCCCGCCGAGGTGGAGCAGGTGCTGCTCCGCGCCGAGGGCGTCGCGGACGTCGCCGTCGTCGGCCTGCCCGACGATCGGATGGGCGAGGTCGGGACGGCGTACGTCGTCGGCACGGCGAGCGCGGAGGACGTGCAGGCGTTCGCCAAGGAAAGACTGGCCAACTTCAAGGTGCCGCGGCACGTGGTGCACCTCGACGCGCTGCCCCGCAACCTGGCGGGCAAGGTGCTCAAGAACGAGCTGCGACGTGCGCACGAGCGGGAGGACCGCTGATGGACCTGGACCTGAGCCCGGGCGAGCTCGCCTTCCGCGACGAGGCGCGCGCGTGGCTGGCGGCCAACGTGCCCGCCGACCCCCTGCCGTCGATGGACACGTCTCCGGGGTGGCGGGCCCACCAGGAGTGGGAGGCGCGTCTCGCCGCGGACCGCTGGTCGGTGGTGTCGTGGCCCGAGGAGTTCCACGGCAGGGACGCCTCCCTGGTGGAGTGGGTGGTCTTCGAGGAGGAGTACTACCGGGCCGGGGCACCCGGCCGGGTCTCCCAGAACGGCATCTTCCTGCTCGCGCCGATCATCTTCGGCCACGGCAATCCCGAGCAGCAGCGTCGCTGGCTGCCGACCATGGCCACCGGGGAGCAGATCTGGGCCCAGTGCTGGTCCGAGCCCGAGGCGGGCTCTGACCTGGCGTCCCTCTCCTCCACCGCACGCCGGGACGACGAGCGGGGCGGCTGGGTGCTCAACGGTCAGAAGACCTGGTCGTCGCGCGCACCGTTCGCCGACTGGGGTTTCGGGTTGTTCCGCTCCGACCCGGACGCGCAGCGCAAGCACGACGGACTGACCTACTTCTGCTTCCCGCTGGACGCCGCGGGGATCACGGTGCGGCCCATCGCCCAGCTCGACGGCGAGCCCGGGTTCGCGGAGGTGTTCTTCGAGGACGTCTTCGTGCCCGATGCCGACGTGCTCGGCGCCCCCGGGGACGGCTGGCGGGTGGCGATGAGCACGGCCGGCAACGAGCGTGGCCTCTCGCTGCGCTCCCCGGGCCGCTTCTGCGCGGCGGCGGACCGTCTCGTCGACCTGTACGCCGCGACGCGCACCTCATCGGCCACTGAGCGCGTGGTCGACGCCTGGATCCGTGCCGAGGCCTACCGGCTCTACACCTGGGGCACCGTGACTCGGCTCGCCGACGGCGGCGAGATGGGCGCGGCGGGATCGGTCAACAAGGTGTGGTGGAGCGAGCTCGACGTCGCCCTGCACGAGACGGCGCTGGACCTGCTCGGGCCGGAGGCGGAGGTCGCCGGCCCCTGGCTCGACGGCTACCTCTTCTCGCTGTCGGGCCCGATCTACGCCGGCACCAACGAGATCCAGCGCAACATCATCGCGGAGCGCGTGCTCGGACTGCCCCGCGAGGCGAAGGGAGCGCGGGCATGAACCGCACCACCACCCCGACGCAACCACTGCCGCGCGCACTGAGCCGAGCACGAGGACGCCGCGAGGCGAAGGGAGCGCGGGCATGAACCGCACCACCACCCCGACGCAACCACTGCCGCGCGCACTGAGCCGAGCACAATCACGCCGCGAGGCGAAGGGAGCGCGAGCATGAGGTTCGAGCACACCACGGACCAGCGGGACTTCGCCCGCTCGTTGGACAAGCTCGTCGCCGGCAGCGACCCGATCGCGGTGGCGCGTGCGTGGGCCGAGGGCGACCACGCCGCCGGCCTCACGTTGTGGGCGCGGCTGGCCGAGCAGGGCGTCACGATGCTCGCCACCGAGGCGAGCCCCGTCGAGGTCTGCGTCGCGTTCGAGGTGCTCGGGCGCCATTCCGTCCCGGGCCCGTGGGTGGAGTCGGCGGCGTACCTGCCCGTGGCGCTGGGCCGCGAGGTCGCCGGTGTCGCGACCGTCGCGGTTCCACCGCACACCCCGTACGCGTTGGACGCCGACGTGGCCGAGGCCGTCTACCTCGACAGCGGCCGGGGTGAGCCCACGTTGGTCCCGCCGGAGCGCCGTGCGTCCGAGCCGGTGGTCTCCGTCGACCCGACGCGCCGCCTCTTCCGCGTCGGGGAGGCGGTCGACGTCGCGGGGGTCTCCGGCTCGAGGGCCTTCGACCTCGCCGCCCTGGCGACGGCCGCGCAGCTGCTCGGCCTGGGCGAACGGGTGCTGGCCGACTCGGTGACCTACGTGACGCAGCGCCGCCAGTTCGGCCGCGAGATCGGCTCCTACCAGGCGATCAAGCACCAGCTGGCGAACGTGCGGATCGCCCTCGACTTCGCCCAGCCGCTGGTGTACGGCGCCGCGGTCGCCCTGAGTGAACCCGCCGGGACCGCCGAACGATCGGTGTCCGCGGCGAAGGTCCAGGCCGCCGAGGCGGCGTACCTCGCCTCGCGGGTCGGCCTCCAGGTGCACGGGGCGATCGGCTACACCCGGGAGCACGACCTCAGCGTCTTCCTCACCAGGATCCGTGCGCTGGTCACCGCGTGGGGCACGCCGGCCTTCCACCGGTCGCGCATCCTGGACTCGCTGCTGGGCGAGCGGATCGGGAGTGCCTGATGGAATTCGCCCTCAGCGAGGAGCAGTCCGAGCTCGCCGCGACCGTCCGCGCCGTGCTCGATCGCCATGCCGACCCGGCTGCGGTGCGTCGCGCGATGGCCGCCGAGCAGGGCCACGACCCGGACCTGTGGGAGCGACTGTGCACGCAGGTCGGCGTCGCCGCACTCGCCGTCCCCGAGGAGTACGACGGCTTCGGTGCGTCGTTCTTCGAGGCGGCGGTCGCGCTGGAGGAGATCGGGCGATCGTTGGCACCCAGCCCCCTCCTCGCGACCGTCGTCGCCACCGAGGCGCTCCTCGCCGGTGGTGATGCCGCGGCACGTGAACGCCTGCTCCCCCGGATCGCGGCCGGCTCGATCGCCACCCTCGCCCTCGACGAGGAGGTCGTCCTGGACGGGGACCGCGCCGGGATCGTGCTCGGGCTGTCGCCGGACGGCAGCGACCTGGTCGAGGTCGACGTCACTGGCACCGCGCCCCGGTGGCGGGAGTCGATGGACCAGACGCTGCGCCTCGCCCGCGTGTCCCCCGACGCCCCCCGCACCCCGATCGGCGACGGCACCGCGGCACGCGAGCGCGCCGAGCTCGTGGGATCCGCCGGGGCCGCCGCCCTGGCCGTGGGCCTGTGCGACCGTGCGCTGCGGATGACGGTGGACCACAGCGCCGAACGCGAGCAGTTCGGCCGTCCCATCGGCTCGTTCCAGGCCCTCAAGCACCGCATGGCCGACATGCTCGCGCGGCTCGAGATCGCCAGGTCGGCCAGCTGGGCGGCGAGCCACGCGCTGGCCGACCCGGAGACAGCGGCCGAGCAGGCGGCGTACCTCACGCACGCAGCCGCGTCCTACGGAGGCGAGGCCGCCGCCCACCTCGCCGGGGAGTGCATCCAGCTCCACGGCGGCATCGCGATCACTTGGGAGCACGACGCCCACCTGGTGTTCAAGCGGGCCCACGCGCTGGGGCAGCTCTTCGGTGCCCCACACGAGCACCGCAGCCGCATCCCGCTGTGACGTCGCCGTCCGGGAGCGCTCAGTCGGTGGTGCGGTAGCCGCCCTGGAAGTAGAGCAGCGGCGCGTCCGTGCCGGCGTCCGCGCCGGCAGCGAGGTGTTCCACCCGCGCCAGGACGACATAGTGGTCGCCGGCCTCGTGGACCGCGTGGATCGTGCAGTCCAGGTGGGCGAGCACGCCGTCGATGAGCGGCGAGCCGGTCACCGGTCCCGGCTGCCAGGTGATGCCGTCGAACTTGTCGATGCCGCGGGTGGCCATCTGGTTCGACACGTCCTGCTGGTCCGCGGCGAGCACGTTGATCGCCAACCGGCCGGACCGTTGCATCAGCGGCCACGCACGGGAGGTCTTCGCCGGCGAGAACAGCACCAGCGGCGGCTCGAGCGAGACGCTGCAGAAGGACTGCAGCGTCATGCCGATCGGCTCCTCACCGCTCATGGTGGTCACGACGGTGATGCCGGAGGCGAAGCGGCCGACCACGTCGCGGAAGAGCCGCGCCGCGGCGCGGGCCGCGGGGTCGTCGTGGACGGCGACGTCCTCACCGGGACGGAACTGGAAGTCGACGTCCTCGTCGCCGAGCCAGGAGTCGATCAGTGAGGACGAGGGCCAGGTCTCGCGGGCATCGGGGCTCACGCCGGCCAGGAAGTCGGCGTCCTCGGAGCGGTCGGTCGGCACGCGAGCCACGGTAGCCTCAGGTCCCGGCGCCGAAGTCATGGCCCCAGTAGGAGACGGCCGTCGACTCACGGGCGACCCAGGTCTGGTCGTCCACACGGAGTCCGTCGGTGCCGAACTCGACGTCGAAGCCGGCCGGGGACTTCACGTAGAACGAGATCATCTCGTCGTTCATGTGCCGGCCCAGCGTCGCCGAGAGCGGCGCACCGTGCTTGCGCACGCGTTCCAGCGCGCGGCCGACGTGGTCGAGCTCGTCGACCTCGAGCATGATGTGGACGCACTTGCTGGGGTTGGGCATCGGCAGGAAGGCCAGCGAGTGGTGCCGCGGGTTGACGCCGAGGAACCGCAGCCAGACCTTCGAGCCGGGTTCCTTGCCGACGAACTCACCCGGCATGCTCATCGAGTCCCGCAACCGGAACCCGAGCACCTCGGTGTAGAACCGCAGCGCCTCGACGTCGTCGAGGACGGGCAGCACGATGTGGCCCATGCCCTGGTCGCCGGTCACGAAGTTCGCGCCGTACGGCGGCACCGCGGGTCGCGCCTCGTAGGTGATGCCGTGGAAGAGCTCGAAGACGTTGTCCCACGGGTCGCGGAAGCGCACCAGTTCCTGCACCCGTCGCTCGTCGAGCTCGGCGGAGGTTCCCTCCTCGAAGTCGACCCCGGCCTTCTGCAGGTGCTCACGCGCGTCCTGCAGTGCCTGGTGGTCGGCGACCTCCCAGCCGACGGCGTCGAGCTGGTCGACGTCGGAGGGCACCACCACGAGTCGGGCCGACACCTGGTCGATGCGCCAGTACTGGTGGTCCGGGTTCGGCCCGCGTCCCTCGGCGAGGCCGAGCACCTTGCCGGCGAAGGTCTGCCAGGCGTCCATGTCGGTGCTGGCCACGCGGACGTAGCCCATGGACTTGATGTCGATGCTCATCGCGCACCTCCGTTGCCGGCCGCATGACGGTTGAGGAAGGCCACGGCCACCTCTCGGAACTCGTCGGCGGCCTCGATCTGCGCCCAGTGCCCGCAGCGGGGGAAGACGTGCAACCGGGCCTTCGGGATCAGTTTCAGCGCCGCCATGGCGCCGTCGAGCGGGTTGACCCGGTCCTCGCGTCCCCAGGTCAGCAGCGTGTGGTGGCGCAGCCGGTGGGCCTCGCGCCACAACATGCCGTCCTCGGCGGTCTCGGGATTCCAGAACGACATCCCCATCGACGCCATCGCCTCCTGGGCCCCGGGCGCCGTGGCGTCTACGTAGCGCTCCTCGACCAGCTCGTCGGTGACGAGGTCCTGGTTGACGACCATGGTGGAGATGAAGGACCGCAGTGCCTCCCGCGTCGGGTTGCCGGCGAAGTCCATCAGCCGCTGCACGCCCTCGGTCGGGTCGGCGTGGAAGAGGTTGAGCGACAACCCACCGGGCCCCATCAGCACCAGCCGGGCCACCCGGTCGGGGTGCTCCAGCGCGAGCCGCATCGCCGTACCGCCGCCGAGGCTGTTGCCGAGCAGGTGGACCTGCTCCAGGCCGAGCTCGTCGAGCAGCGCGACCACCGCCTCGGCCGCGAACCGGTAGTAGTTGCCGACCACGGCGGGCTTGTCCGAGCCGCCGAAACCCGGCTGGTCGACCAGCAGGGTGTGGTACTCCGCGGCGAAGCCCGGCAGGGCGGAGCCGAAGTTGGACCACGCCGAGGCACCGGGGCCGCCGCCGTGGAGCATCATGAGCGGGAGGCGGTCGCCCCTGGTCTCGACAGGCTCGACCACCGAGGAGTCGTAGTAGTTCAGGGTCA
Organism: Nocardioides panacisoli; assembly: GCF_019448235.1. Taxonomy (NCBI): domain Bacteria; kingdom Bacillati; phylum Actinomycetota; class Actinomycetes; order Propionibacteriales; family Nocardioidaceae; genus Nocardioides; species Nocardioides panacisoli. The sequence goes on along the minus strand of NZ_CP080409.1, from coordinate 874,760 downwards.
GCTCGCCGGCGGCCTCGGTCTTCACCGTGGCGGACCGGCGTACCGACTCCTTGGACAGTGCGGCAGCGTCGCTCATGCGATCAGTACATTCCCGGGTCGATCTTGTGCCCGAACTGCTGGGCGCCGTACATCTGCAGGGCGCGCTCGGGGTCGTTGGCGGCGTGCACCCGGCCCGCGTGGGCATCGCGCCAGGCCCGCTGCAGGTAGGTGCCCTCGGCCAAGGCCCGGCCACCGGATGCCTCGAAGAGCGTGTCGATCGCCTCGATGGCTCGTGCGGTGCCGAGCACCTGGTCGCGTCGGACCTTGAGCCGCAGCTCCAGTGGGATCTGCTCACCCCGGGCGACGTGGCCCTGCTCCTCGCGGATGTTCTGCATCAACAGTGCCCAGGCAGCGTCGATCTCAGAGGACGCGCGGGCGATCCGCACCGCGGCGAAGGGATCCAGGGACGCCTTCTCCCCGATGTAGGAGGCGCGGACGCGCTTCTGCTGCATCTCCACGTGCTCGGCGTAGGCGCCCATCGCCATGCCGATGATGGGCGTGGCGATGGTGGAGGTGAAGATCGAGTGGAACGGCAGCTGGTAGAGCTCGCTGTCGTTGACCGCCTGGCCGGGCCCCTTGCACTGGCCGGTCTCCCCCATCGACAGGGTGAACTCCTCGGGGACGAAGACCTCCTCCACGACGATGTCGTTGGAGCCGGTGCCGCGCAGCCCGACGACGTTCCAGACGTCGTTGATCTGGTACTTCTCCCTCGGCACCATGAAGGTGCGGAAGTCGATGACGTTCCCCTCGTCGTTGAACACCAAGCCGCCGAGCAGGACCCAGCTGCAGTGGTCGCAGCCGGAGGAGAAGCTCCACTTGCCCGAGAGCAGGAAGCCGCCGTCGGCCGCGACGGCCTTGCCGGTCGGCGCGTAGGAGGAGCTGAGCCGCACCGTGGTGTCCTCACCCCACACCGCTTGCTGGGCCGTGTCGTCGAAGAGCGCCACCTGCCAAGGGTGGACGCCGACCACACTGGAGACCCAGCCGGTCGAGCCGCACGCCGAGGCGATGTCGCGCACGGCCGTGTAGAAGATCTCGGGGTCGGCCTCGAAGCCGTCGAAGCGCCGCGGCTGGAGCAGCCTGAAGAAGCCCGTCTCCTCCAGCTCCTTCATCGAGGCATCGGGTACGACGCGCAGGCGCTCGGCCTCGTCGGCCCGGTCGCGGAAGGTCGGGAGCAGGTCACGGACTCCGTCGAGGACCGCGTGCGCCTGGGGCTTGGTCATGGATGGCTCCTGTTCGAAGGTTCTCTGTCGACCATACTAGAACACGTTCTAGTTGCGAGGGAAGTCGTCAGCTCGCCGCCGCGTCCGACTGCTGCTCACGCAGGCGCAGGGCGATGTCGATGAGCTGGTCCTCCTGCCCGCCGATCAGCTTGCGGCGGCCCGCCTCGAGCAGGATCTCGGCACCCGACACTCCGTAGCGCTCGGCCGCGTTGCCGGCGTGCTTGAGGAAGCTGGAGTAGACGCCGGCGTAGCCCATCATCAGCGTCATCCGGTCCAGCTGGCACTCCTCGGGCATCGCCGGCCTGATGACGTCCTCGGAGGCATCCAGGACCGTCAGGAAGTCGACCCCGGTGCGCCAACCGAGCTTGTCGCACACGCCGATGAACGCCTCGAGGGGCGTGTTGCCGGCACCGGCACCGAATCGGCGCACCGATCCGTCGATCTGGGTGGCCCCGGCGCGCGCGGCGATGATGGTGTTCGCCACGCCCAGGCCGAGGTTCTCGTGGCCGTGGAACCCGACGTCGGCCTGGGAACCCACCTCGGCCACCACCGCCGCGACCCGGTCCGCGGTCTGCTCCATCACGAGTGCGCCGGCCGAGTCGACGACGTACACGCACTGGCACCCGGCGTCGACCATGATCCGGGCCTGCTTGGCCAGTGCCTCCGGAGGCTGGGTGTGGCTCATCATCAAGAAGCCGACCGTCTCCAGGCCCAGGTCGCGGGCGAGCCCGAAGTGCTGAATCGAGACGTCCGCTTCAGTGCAGTGGGTCGCAACCCGGCAGATCTGGCCGCCGTTGTCCTGCGCGGCACGGATGTCGTCCTTGGTGCCGACGCCCGGCAGCATCAGGAAGGCAATGCGGGCCCGGCGCGCAGTGTCGGCGGCGATCGCGATCAGTTCCTGCTCCGGCGTCCGCGAGAAGCCGTAGTTGAAGCTGCTGCCGCCCAGCCCGTCGCCGTGGGTCACCTCGATCACGGGGATGCCCGCGGAGTCGAGCGCGCCGACGATGTCGCGCACCTCCTGGCCGGTGAACTGGTGTCGCTTGTGGTGGGACCCGTCGCGCAGGCAGGTGTCGGTCAGCCGCAGGTCCAGCTCGCCCCACGGCTCGCTGCCGTGGGTGCCGGACCAGGTCCGCGGCAGGGCGTCGCGCCGGCCGCGCTCGTCGGGGTCGGTCATCTCAGTTCCCTCCCGGGGTCTCGGTGGGCCCGCCCACCGCACCAGCGATCATCGAACGGGCGATGTGCTCGCCCACCTGGGTGGCGGCGGCGGTCATGATGTCGAGGTTGCCCGAGTACGCCGGCAGGTAGTCGCCGGCGCCCTCGACCTCGAGGAAGATGCTCACCTTCGTCTGGCCGCGCGTGGCCTCCGAGGGCGGGTCGATCTGGGGCTCCTGCAGCAGGCGGTAGCCCGGCACGTAGCGCTGCACCGCCCGCTCCATCTCGCGCACCGACGCGAGGATGGCGGCCGTGTCGGCGTCGGGCGGCACGGCGCAGAAGATGGTGTCGCGCATGATCATCGGCGGGTCGGCCGGGTTGAGGATGATGATCGCCTTGCCGTGCTCGGCGCCACCGATCCGCTCGACCCCGTCCGCGGTGGTACGGGTGAACTCGTCGATGTTGGCGCGCGTCCCGGGGCCGGCGCTGACCGAGGACACCGAGGCGACGATCTCGGCGTAGGAGACCGTGGCGGCGCGCGAGACGGCGGCGACCATGGGGATGGTCGCCTGCCCACCGCAGGTGATCATGTTGACGTTGGGCGCACCGACGTGCTCCTCGCCGTTGACCGGCGGGATCACCGCGGGCCCGACCGCGGCGGGCGTCAGGTCGATCGCGCGGATCCCGGCCTCCTCGTAGCGAGGTGCGTACGCGGCGTGGACGTGGGCCGAGGTGGCCTCGAAGAGCAGGTCGGGCAGCTCGTCCTGCTTCAACAGCCAGTCCACGCCCTCGTGACTGGCCTCGAGCCCGTGGTCCCGGGCGATCCGGAGCCCCTCACTGCTCGGATCGACACCGATCATCCACCGGGGCTCGATCACCTCCGAGCGGCGCAGCTTGAACAGCAGGTCGGTCCCGATGTTGCCGGGGCCGACGATCGCTGCGGTGAGCTTGTCGGTCATGGCGCTTCCTTCCCCTCGTTGAGGTACGTCGTGTGCGTGGCCGCGGCGCGGGGCGGGGAGACGGTGCGGCTCACGGTGCGAACTCCGCCACCAACGGCGCGAAGCCGCTCACCGTCGCCTCGACGCGGTCACCCGGCACGAACGGAACGAAGGGACCCAACGCCCCGGAGAGCACGAGGTGGCCGGTGCGCAACGGGTCGCCGAAGCGGTGCGCCTGGACGGCGAGCCACCGCAGCGCCTCGAGCGGGTCACCGAGGCACGCCGCGCCGTTGCCCGCCGAGCGCTCCTCGCCGTTGACCCGCAGGGACATGGTGACCTCGCGGGGCTCCATCTCGTCCAGCGGTCGCCCCTCCCGACCGACCACGAAGAGGCCGCTGGAGGCGTTGTCGGCCACCGTGTCGGTGAAGGCGATGTCCCAGTCGGCGATGCGGGAGTCGACGATCTCCAGGGCCGGTAGTGCCACGTCGACGGCGTCGCGGACGAGGTCAAGGGTGATGTCGGCCTCGTCCTGCGGCGCGATCTCGCGACTGAGCACGAAGGCGACCTCGGCCTCGACCCGCGGCTGCACGAGCGTGCGCATCGAGATCGGGTGCTGATGGCTGACGTCCATGTCGCTGAGGAGGTAGCCGAAGTCGGGCCGGTCCACGCCGAGCTGGCGCTGCACGGCCTCGGAGGTGGCGCCGATCTTGCGACCCACCACGGTGACTCCGGCGTCGAGCCGCCGGGCGACGAGGCCCTGCTGGACGGCGTACGCCGCGTCGAGGTCGTCGGTGCCGATGAGGTCACGGACGGGGGCACACGGCACGCGCTGGTCCTGTGCCTGCGCCAGCCGGTCCACGGCTGCCGAGACGGCGTCGGGGGAGCTCACGACAGCCATACTAGAACCTGTTACAGTTTTGCGCCATGACGGGGTCTGCAGACGCGCTCGACGCGAGTCCGATGTCCGTGCCGGACGAGGTCGACGTGGTGGTGGTCGGCGCCGGCGGTGCCGGCATGAGCGCAGCCCTGGCCGCCGCGCGCCTGGGCCTGGACACCGTCCTGGTCGAGAAGAGCGCCTACTTCGGCGGGTCCACCGCCCGCAGCGGCGGCGGGGTGTGGATCCCCGGCAACTACGCCCTCGCGGCGGCGGGGCAGGTCGACCCCGACGACCGGGCCCGCGCCGGGGAGTACCTCGACGCGATCGTCGGCGACACGGCGCCCAGGGCGAACCGCGAGGCCTACCTCGACCACGGTCCTGCCGTGATGGACTTCCTCCGCGAGCACACGCCGGTGCGTTTCCAGTGGGTGCCGCAGTACGCCGACTACCACCCCGAGGCGCCCGGCGGACGCGCCGCGGGTCGCAGCGTGGAGCCGGTGCCGCTGGACGCGCGGTTCCTCGGCGAGGAGCTCGAGCGGCTCCACCCGCAGTACACCAAGGCGCCGGCCAACATGATCGTCACCCAGACCGACTTCCGGAAGATCAGCCTCGGCATGCGCACCCTGCGCGGGCCGATCACCATGGCGAAGGTGATGCTGCGCCGGCTCGTCGCGATGCTGGGGCGCAAGCGCATGTACGCGATGGGCAACGCCATCGCGATCGGCCTGCGCCAGGGACTCATCGACGCCGGCGTCCCGGTCCACTACGAGACCGAGCTGACCGGGCTCGTGCTCGAGGACGACCGGGTCGTGGGGGTCCGGGTGCGCGGCGCCGGGGACGAGGGCGAGCGCGTCGTACGGGCCCGACGCGGCGTGATCCTCGGGTCCGGTGGCTTCGAGCGCAACCTGGAGCTGCGCGAGAAGTACCAGCCGCAGCCGACCTCGGTGGACTGGACGACGGGGTCTGAGTTCAACACCGGTGGCGGCATCCTCGCCGGCATCGCGGCCGGCGCCGACACCGCGCTGATGGACGACGCGTGGTGGGGACCGACGATTCCGCTGCCGAACGGGCCGTGGTTCTGCCTCTCCGAGCGCAACCTGCCGGGGTCGATCATCGTCAACGCCGCCGGACAGCGCTTCATGAACGAGGCGCTCCCCTACGTCGAGGCAACCCACGAGATCTACCGGGGCGAGGCCACCGGCGTGTCCCACGTGCCGGCCTGGATGATCATCGACCAGCGCTACCGCAACCGCTACCTCTTCGCGGGCCTCGGTCCGCGCCAGCCGTTCCCGGGGCGGTGGCTCAAGCACGGCGTCGTGCGGAAGGCCGACACGCTCGAGGGGCTCGCCGCCGAGATCGAGGTACCGGCCGAGGCGTTGGCGGTCACTGTCGAGCGGTTCAACGGGTTCGCCGGCACCGGCGTCGACGAGGACTTCCACCGCGGCGAGTCCGCCTACGACCAGTACTACTCCGACCCGACGGTGACACCGAACCCCTCGCTGCACGCCATCGACCAGGCGCCCTTCTACGCGGTCAAGATCGTGCCCGGCGACCTGGGAACCAAGGGCGGCCTGCTCACCGACGAACGCGCACGGGTGCTCCGCCCGGACGGCTCGGCCATCGCCGGGCTGTACGCCGCCGGCAACGCGTCCGCGGCGGTGATGGGGCGGACCTACGCCGGTCCGGGCGCCACCATCGGGCCCGCCATCACCTTCGGCCACCTGGCGGCCGCCGACATCCACGCCCACGCCACGAAGGACGACTGAATGCCCATCGACCCCGCCGTCGCGATCGGCGCCGACCTCGGCACGACGACCTTCCGCTGGGACGCCAGCGACGTGCTGCTCTACCACCTGGCGATCGGGGCGGGATCTCGCGACGGCGACCATCTCGACCCCGGTGCACTGCGCTACACGCTCGACGACGAGGCCCTCCAGGTCCTCCCCTCCTTCGGGGTGGTCGCGCCCTCCTTCCACGAGACCGACCCGCCGCCACTGGACCTGCCGGGGTGCGACATCGACCTCGCGCAGGTGGTCCACGGCTCCCAGACCATCGAGGTGACCGGCCCGCTCCCGACCGAGGGCGCCGCCACCCTGCACACCTCGATCACCGACGTGTGGGACAAGGGCAAGGCGGCCGTGATCTGGCAGGAAGGCGTCGCCCGCGCCGACGGCGGCGAGGAGCTCTGGCGGGTCCGCTCGTCCATCTTCGTCCGCGGCGAGGGCGGTTTCGGCGGCGATCGCGGCACCTCGGAGCCGACCGAGGTGCCCGACCGGGGACCGGACCTGCGCACGTCGTACCGCGTCGCGCCGCAGCAGGCGCTGCTCTACCGGCTGTGCGGCGACCGGAACCCGCTGCACGCCAGTCCGGCCTTCGCCGAGGCGGCCGGCTTCCCCGAACCCATCCTGCACGGCCTGTGCTCCTGGGGCATCGTGCTGCGCGAGCTCACCGACGGCCTCCTCGACGGCGACGCCGGGCGGGTCGCGGGATTCACCGCACGGTTCGCGGGCGTGGTCCTCCTGGGCGACACCATCGAGGTCTGCGGCTGGCACGAGGACGACCGCATCGTGGCAACCGCCGTGGTCCGTGGGGGTGAGCGCGACGGCTCCCCCGTGCTGGCCGACTGCGTCCTCACGACCGCCTGAGTAGCGTGGGAGGCGTTGTCCCCCATCGAGAGAAAGGACCGGCGATGCCCACCCGCACCGCTCGCACTGCATGGAACGGCGGACTCCAGGACGGTTCCGGCCAGGTCGAGATGACCTCCTCCGGCGTCGGCACCTACGACGTCTCCTTCCCCAAGCGCTCCGCCGACGAGGCCGGGGGCACCACCAGCCCCGAGGAGATGGTGGCTGCGGCCCACTCCTCCTGCTTCGCGATGGCGCTGTCCAACGAGATCGCCCAGGCCGGCGGCACCCCGCAGGCCCTCGACGTGACCGCTGACGTGTCGCTCGGCGAGGACCCGGCGGGCGGCTTCCAGCTCACCGGGATCAAGCTGACGGTGCGCGGCGAGGTCGACGGCCTGGACGCCGACGGCTTCGACAAGGCCGCCCAGGCGGCCAAGGCCGGGTGCCCGATCAGCAAGGCGCTCTCCGCCGTCGACATCACCCTCGACGCCGCGCTCGAGGGCTGACATGGGCGGCCCGGACGTGCTCGCCACGTGGAGCACCGGCGAGCACACCGGCGCCGCACTGGACGGGAAGTCACTGACCTTCCCGACCTACCGCAAGGGCACGGGCCCGGGGGTGATCGTGATCCACGAGATCCCCGGGCTCACGCCCCAGGTCGTCGCCTTCGCCGAGGAGGTCGTGGCGGCCGGCTTCACCGTGGTGCTCCCCCACCTCTTCGGCACCCCCGGCAAGGGTCTCAGTCCGGCGAGTCTCGCCACTGCCTTCCGGCAGGTCTGCGTACGCCGGGAGTTCACCAAGCTCGCGACCGGCACCACCTCGCCCGTGGCCGGGTGGCTGCGGAGCCTCGCTCGCGACCTGCACGACGAACTGGGCGGCCCCGGGGTCGGCGCGCTCGGCATGTGTTTCACCGGCGGCTTCGCGCTCGCGATGATGGTCGAGGACACGACCGTGGCGCCCGTGCTGTGCCAGCCGTCGGTGCCCTTCGCCGTCACCCCCGGACGCAGCCGCGACCTAGGACTCTCCCCGGCCGACCTCGACCGGGTCAAGGAGCGAGCTGCGGGCGGGTGCCAGGTGCTGGGCCTGCAGTTCGCGAAGGACCCGATGACGGGCCGCCGCTTCGACACCCTCGAGCGCGAGCTCGGCGAGGCGTTCCTCCGCGTCGACTTCCCCGGCATGAAGCACGGGACGGTCACGATCGACCGCCAGCAGGAGGGCGTCGACCGCGTGCTCGGCTTCTTCGCCGAGAAGCTGCACTGACGCTCCGCGTCACCCCGCGCCGGTGGTTTCCGCTGCGCCGAGCAGTTGTTCGCGGAGGATGTCGCCGTGTCCGGCGTGGCGGGCCAGCTCCTCGATCATGTGGACATACATCCAGCGCAGGCTGACCTCGCCGAGCCGCGGGTGCGGGCCCGTGTCGTCGAGGTCGTGGTCGAGAGCGATCCGGTCCGAGGCGGCCGTCGCCTCCCGGAACTCCTCGCTGACCGAGGCGATGGTGTCCTGCTCGTCGAGGCGGAAGCTCGCGTCGACGTCGGTCGGGATGCCGAGGTCCGCGCGCGGCGTACCGGTCAGCGTGGCGTGGAACCACACGCGTTCGGCGAAGGCGGCGTGCTTGACCAGGCCGAGGAGTGTCGTCAGCGACGGCACCAGCCGACGGCGTACCTGCTCCTCACTCAGTCCGTCGAGGAGGCCGAGGATCTCCGCTCGGTTGTCGGCCAACAGGTCGACCAGGGTCTTGCGCTCCGCGGCGAGGGTGTCGGGACGCTGGCTGCTCACGCCTCGAGCGTAGCCACCGCGTCACCACGGATGATGGTGCCGCTTTCCACCACTCGGAAGATCGTCCCGGCCCGGCGTCGCAGCGCGTCCTGGGCCCCGGTGCCGATCGTGTCGTCGAGCAGCTTGCAGGGGGCGGCGACCCGCACGACCTCGAGCAGGGCGCCGCCGATGCGCAGCCGCGCGCCCGGCTCTCGTGGTACCTCCCCGTGGCTCACCGTCACGTTGCGGCGGGTGAGGTCGCTCGGCACCTCGCGACCGAGGATGTCGGCGGCCTCGTCCAGCGAGGTCCGGCTCTGCACGGTCACGTGGCGGTGGCGGGTGCCGTGGTAGCGGTCGCCGACGATGCCCTTGCCGGCCTCGGCCACCACCGACGGGACCGACCGCATCGGCAGCCGCGTCGCCTTCGCGACGTGGAGCTCCACCACCGTGACGTCCGCCATGGCCCCAGTCTGGCAGTGCCGCTCGTGGCGCCGAGTCGGCGTGAACTCGGCCCTAGGAGCCGAGTTCACGCCGACTCGGGCCGTTCCGGAGCCGAGTTGGCGCCGACTCGACCTCAGCGGCCGAGCACCAGCCCGCTGGTGGGGACGCCGGTGCCGGCGGTGACGAGCACGTGGTCGGCGTCCCGGACCTGGTTGACCGAGGTGCCGCGGACCTGGCGCACGCCCTCGGCGATGCCGTTCATGCCGTGGATGTAGGCCTCGCCCAGTTGTCCGCCGTGGGTGTTGACCGGCAGGCGGCCACCGATCTCGATGGCACCGTCGGCGATGAAGTCCTTCGCCTCGCCACGGCCGCAGAAGCCGAGCTCCTCCAGCTGCATCAGCACGTACGGCGTGAAGTGGTCGTACAGCACTGCCGTCGCGATGTCCTCGGGACCGAGGCCGGACTGCCGCCAGAGCTCCCGCCCGACGACGCCGATCTCGGGGATCCCGATGTCGTCGCGGTAGTAGGAGGTCATCACGAACTGGTCCCGGCCGCTGCCCTGCGCCGCGGCGACGACGTACGCCGGCGGGTGCGGCAGGTCCTTCGCGCGCTCGGCGGAGGTGACCACGAGTGCCACGGCACCGTCGGACTCCTGGCAGCAGTCGAGGAGGTGGAGCGGGTCCGCGATCATCCGGGAGGCCTGGTGGTCGGCGAGGGTGATCGGGCGCTCGTGGAAGAACGCCTGGGGGTTGGTGGCGGCGTGCCGGCGGTCGGCCACGGCCACGCGGCCGAAGTCCTCCGAGGTCGCGCCGTACTCGTGCAGGTAGCGGCGCGCCTGCATCGCCACCGTGGCCGCGGGGGTCGAGAGCCCGAGCGGGTAGGTCCAGGCGTTGTCGAGGCCGTTGGTGTTGACCTGGGCCGCTGCCCAGTTCTGCACCTGGCCGAAGCGCTGGCCGGACCGCTCGTTGAAGCCGCGGTAGGCCACCACGACGTCGGCCACCCCGGTGGCGACGGCCATCGCGGCCTGCTGGACGGTCGCGCAGGCAGCGCCGCCGCCGTAGTTGATGCGGCTGAAGAAGCGCAGCTCCCCCATGCCCAGCTCGCGGGCCAGGGCGATCTCGGCGGAGTTGTCCATCGTGAACGTGGTCAGTCCGTCCACGTCGGCCGGCGTGAGCCCGCAGTCGGCGAGCGCCGCCTGCGTGGCCTCCACCGAGAGCTGCAGCTCGGAGCGTCCCGACTCCTTGGAGAACTCCGTCGCGCCGATGCCGACGATCGCCGCGGCGCCGCTGAGGGTGCGGCTCATGCGCCGGCCCCGACGGAGTCGGCATCGACGGTGACGGTGCCGGTGACGTGCGAGCCGAGCGAGACCTCGCCGGTCACCGCGATGGTCGCGAGGCCGTCGGTCACGTCGGTGACCTCCCCGGAGAACCGCAACGTGTCGTAGGGGTACGCCGGCGCGCCCAGCCGGATCGCGATCGAACGGATCTGCACCTGCGGGCCGGCCCACTGGGTCACGAAGCGCTCGCACATCGCGTTGGAGGTCAAGATGTTCATGAAGATGTCCTGCGACCCGGCGCCCTGCGCGACGTCCCGGTCGTGGTGGACGTCCTGGAAGTCCCGCGTGGCGATGGCGGTCGACACGATGGTCGTCGGTGACATCGGCAGCTCGAACCCGGGCAGTCGGGTGCCCACGGTGACCGTCATCCCTGCTCCTCCACGCGCCGCCAGATCGGCAGCGTCAGCTCCTCGTCGATCACGTTCCACTCCACGGCGAGCCGGTCGCCGATCTGCAGCGCGTCCGGACCCTCGGGCGGGACCCCGGTGACCTCGCCGACCATGCGCACGCCCTCGTCGAGGTCGATCAGGGCGATCACCAGCGGCAGCTCCTTGCCCGGCACCTGTGGCGCGTGGTGGACCACGTGGGAGAACACGGTTCCCTCCCCCGCGGCGACGACGTGGCCCCGGTCGAGGGCCCCGCAGTCGGGGCAGGCGGGCCCGGGCGGGTGGCGGAGTACGCCGCAGGCGTTGCAGCGCTGGATCCGCAGCTCCCCGCGTGAGGTGCCCTCGAAGAAGTAGGCGTTGTCGCGGTTGGTGACCGGGCGGACGACACTCATCGGCCGCTCCCACCGGTCTCGCCACGCTCGCTGGCGCTCGCGGCCTTCGGGATGAACTTCAGCACCCGGAAGAGCATGGTGGCGACCTGCTCGCTGGAGCCGTCGTCGTGCTCGACGTACCAGGTGTTGCGGGAGGTGACGAAGTACCCCACGCCCATGCCGGTGGTCTTGGGGCCGGCCACCGACTCCAGGGCGCTGGTGACCCGCAGCTGCTCCCCGACGCGGAGGTAGCGCTCGTAGTGCTGTTCGCAGTTGGTGCCCAGCACGGCGGTGAAGCCGAGGTCGGTGAGCACGGTCATCATGCCGTGGAGCGGGTCGGTGGCGGGTGGCCTGCCGACGAGCCCCGGCATGGTCCAGACCTGCGCCATCGAGGGGGGCGCCTCACCCTCGCGGAAGCGGGGGTTGTCCACGCCCATCGCGTCGAGCCAGTTGTTGATGGTGGGCTGGTTGACCGGGTCGCGCGCGAAGCGCTCCGAGGCCTCCCCGAGCGCACGGATCCGCTCGGCCTCGGCCATGACCTTCTCGTGGACCGCCGGGTCGACCGGGGACCGGTCGGGATCGACCACCGTGGACCTCCTCATCGGGGGACCCGGGGCAACCCGAGTCCGAACATCGCGATCAACTCCCGCTGCACCTCCTGCACGCCGCCACCGAAGGTGAGGACGAGGTTCCGCTTGGCCTGGGCGTCGAGGTAGTCGAGCAGCTCCCTCGTTCCGGGGTCGGACGGGTCCCCGTGGCGGTGCACCGCGGCGATCAGGTCGGCGAGGAGGTACTGCACCCGGTCGGCGGCGAAGACCTTCGACGCCGAGGCGTCGGCCACGCTGACCTCGCCGGACTCGCCGGCGCGGGCCACGTTGTGGTTGAGCAGCTCGTTGACGCGGAAGACCGCGGTGCACTCCCCCAGCGTCGCCGCGACGTCGGGCTCGGCACGGACGCCGGCGGCGTCGGCCCACCGCACGACACGGTCGCGCAGGCCCTCGATGCGGCCCGCCGGCCCGAGCATGACCCGCTCGTGGTTGAGCTGGGTCGTGATCAGCTTCCAGCCCTGGTTCTCCTCGCCGACGAGCATGTCCGCCGGCACCCGGACGTCGTTGAAGTACGTCGCGTTGACGTGGTGGGAGCCGTCCGCGGTGATGATCGGGGTGTGGCTGTAGCCCGGGTCGGAGGTGTCGACGATCAGGATCGAGATGCCCCGGTGCTTGGGCGCGTCGGGGTCGGTGCGCACGGCGAGCCACAGGTAGTCCGCATGGTGGCCACCGGTGGTCCACAGCTTCTGCCCGTTGACCAGGTAGTGGGGCTCGCCGTCGTCCTCGACCAGGCGCGCGGTGGTGCGCAGCGATGCGAGGTCGGTGCCGGCGTCGGGCTCGGAGTAGCCGATGGCGAAGTGGACGTCACCGGCGAGGATGCGCTGCAGGAACAGGTCCTTCTGCTTCTGCGTGCCGTAGCGGATCAGGGTGGGACCGACGGTCTGCAGCGTGACCGCGGGCAGGTGGACGTCGGCGTACTGCGCCTCGTTGGCGAAGATCGTCTGCTCCACCTCGCCCAGGCCGTGGCCGCCGTACTCCGTCGGCCAGCCGACGCCCATCCAGCCGTCCTCGCCCAGCTGCCTGATCAGGCGGGTGTAGGAGGGGCCGTGGCGGTCCCAGGTGCCGGGCTCGGGGCCGGGATCGCCGGGCTCGCCGTGGGTGGCCACTGAGGCGAAGTAGTCACGCAGCTGCTGTTTCAGTGCGCGCTGCTCCTCGGTGAGCTCGAGGTTCTTCGACTCCGCAGCCTCGATCGGCACGTCGGCCGCGGTGGTGTCGAGCGCGTGCGCGAGGTCGGTGCCCCAGGTGCTGAGGCCCACCAGGGGATAGGTGATGTCCACGCCCATACCGCCGTGGAGGTGGTGGCAGGTGCGGAAGGCGTACGGCGCCTCCCGGCTCACCCAGTAGCCGGCGACGGCGAGGTCGTCCCCGGCAGGGAGGCCGGCGGCCACGCGGGCGACCGCGTTGTCCGCGGCGAGGTCGAGGGCGCGGGAGGTGATGTAGACGTCGGCGATCTGCATGGCGACGGCTTGGAACTCGGCGAGGGAGCGGCCGAACTGCCGGCGGTTCTTGATGTAGTCGGCCGTCAGTTGCGCGGCGCCGGCTAGCACTCCCGCTGCGGTGACCGCGAGTCCGGCGCGAGCGAGGTCGACCAACGCGGTGGCGGCGCCGGGCTCGAGGACGTCGGCGGGCGCGTCGCCCAGGACGAGGGTGTGCTGTGCTCCGGCGGAGGAGGCGCTGGCGTCGAGCAGGGTGACGCCGCCGGCGGCGGGATCGACGAGTGCGACGACGGGTTCGCCGGTCGTGGCGTCGCGGGCGGTCACCAGGAGGCGGCTCGCCTCCGCGGCGCCGGTCACCCCGATCTTGCGTCCGGTCACGCGCCCCTCCTCGAGGACCGTCACCGGGGTCGAGCGCTGCCCGACTTCCCGCCAGGCGGGAGCCAGGAGCACCTCACCGGCGGTGACGCCGGGCAGCAACTCCTTGCGCTGGGTCTCCGTGCCCCACCCGGCGAGGGTCAGGGCTCCGCAGCACAGCGTCTCCCAGGCGGGGGTCCGCACGCCGCGGCGGCCGGCCTCCCGCAACAGCACCGCGATCTCGGCCAGGCCGAGTCCGTCGCCACCGTGCTCGGTGGGGACCGGCAACCCGGTGAGCCCGGACGAGACCCACTCCGACCAGGGGCTCGCTCCGTCCTCGGCCCGGTCCAGCACCTCGCCGACGACCGCACGGACGGCTTGGATCGACTCTGTCTCCACGCCAGAACTGTAACGTGTTCTACTTCTCCGCGCACCCCGGTCCGCCGTCGCGGTCGGCGGGGCCGACTCCTCTAGGCTGCAAGCGTGCACAGCGCGACCCGACTGCGGGACCACGTCGACCGCCTCGCCGTCGAGCATCCTCCGCTCCGACTGGACGCGGTGGACTTCACCGTCCGGGACGCCGCGGCACTCGACCACCGCTTCGGGCACGTCCTGGACTACATGGCCCGCGTCGAGCTCGAGGTGGACCGCAACGTGCTCGAGCTGACCACGATGCTCCCGGACCCACCGGAGGTCGACCGCTACTTCTACGCCGACGTCTGGCAGCCCCAGGAGCTCCAGCACGGACTGATCCTCGACCGGCTGCAGGAGCACATCGGCCGCGCCCCCGCCGTCACCGACACCGACACCGTCAGCGCCAAGCTGCGCGTGCTCGGCGTACTCGCCCATGCGGACTCCTTCCAGGACGTGTGCCGGATGCTCTACTACCTCACCGGCATGGCCACCGAGCGGTCCGCGGTCCTGGCCTACAACCTGCTGCACAAGGGCCTGCTCGAGATCGGCGAGGCAGCGATCGCCCACACCGTCGTCGGTCCGATCAAGCGCCAGGAGCCGGGCCACTTCGTCTTCTACCAGCTCTCGGCCCGCGGCCTGTGGGCCGAGCTGGCCCCCTGGCAGCGCTGGCTCGTACGCCGCCTGCGCACCCTCTCCTTCGGCCCGGTCGGGGTGAACGACCGCAGCCAGCACGCGGATTTCGGTGAGGTGATGGACGCGCTGGGCATCCCCACCGACGACGACTTCGCGGCGCAGGTGGTGCGCACCGAGACCGAGCTGCTCTGGGCCCATCGGCGGGGCATGGCGGTGCCGGGCTACGTCCGGACCGCGTTCCGCGAGGCGACCGAGCTGGCGCGGGAGCGGGCCGCGGCCTGATCAGGACCCGACCGCGTCCGCGAGCAGCGCCAGCTCCTCGGCGAAGCCCGCGACGAGGGCGTCGGGGTCGGGCATCGACTCGCGACAGGCGATCGCGCCGATGTGCAGCGTGCCCGCATTGGACAGCACCGTCAGGTTGAGCCCGGCCCCGTGGAAGACCGGGCCGAGCGGGAACATGCCCTCGATCCGGCCGCCCATGAAGTAGAGAGGCACCGGCGGCCCGGGGACGTTGGAGATCACCAGGTTGTGCACGACCGGGTGCTTCTCGGCCAGCCGGAGGTTGGCGTAGGCCCGTACGGCGAGGCCGAAGGTCCGGGGCGCGGCGAACTCGGCCCAGTCCTGCAACGAGTCGGCGTCGACGGCGTTGTGGTGGTCCTTGGCGTGGCGGTTGCGCTCGGCGAGCATGCCCAGCCGCTCCACCGGGTCGGCGATGTCGGTGCCGAGCTTGCAGAACAGCGCGGAGACCTTGTTGGCGCCCTCCGCGCGTCGGGAGGTGTCACGGACACTCACCGGGACGGTGGCCAGCAGCGAGGCGTGCGGCAGTTCGCCGCGTTCGTCCAGGTAGCGCCGCAGCGCGCCGCCGGCCAGGGTCAGCACCACGTCGTTGACCGTGGTGCCGGTGGCGGCCTTGACCGCGCGCACGGTCTCCAGCGGCACGTCGAGCAGGCCGACCGCACGGTGGCCGGTGATGGTGCCGTTGAAGGAGGTGCGCGGCGCGGAGAAGGGTGCGGCCATCGCCGTGCCGCGGCGTGCGCGCGAGATGCTCTTCGCGACCAGGCCGACCGAGGGCCGGACCACCTTGACCACGGTGGCGGGCCGGGCCAACGTGCCGACGACCGCGCGGCCGAGCAGCTCGCGCCGGCCGGGGTCGCGGGGGTGACGACCCGCCGTCTCCGCGGCGACCGGGGCCGCGTCGGGCTCGAGGGCACACAGGTGGGACAGCAGGTTCTGGCCGGAGACACCGTCGACCGTGGCGTGGTGCATCTTGGCGAACACCACGACGCGCTCCTCGTCCTCGGGGGTGCGGTAGCCCTCGATGACCCACATCTCCCACAGCGGACGGGACCGGTCCAGCGGCAGGGCCGCGAGGTGGCCGCACAACGACATCAGCTCGTCGTACCCGCCCGGCGTGGGGAGCGCGAGCCGGTGCACGTGGCGCTCGACGTCGAACCGGGTGTCGCGCACCCAGACCGGGTGATCCAGCCCGAGCGGGACGCGACGCACCTTGCGGGTGAAGGCCGGGACGTCGGCGATCGCGGCAGCGATGTGGTCCTGGAAGTCGGCGAAGGAGTACGACGCCGTCATCGTGGCCGGGTCCAGCACGAGCACGCCACACACGTGCATCAGCTGCTCCGGGGTCTCCAGGTACAAGAAGCTCGCATCCAGTCCGGACAGTCGATCCATGTCATCCCCTCGTGCCAGTGGTGGCTCGCAGCCGCAAATACTAGAACGTGTTTCATTATCGCGCACGCACTCAGTAGTGTCCTGACCGTGAGACCACGCTTCGCGCTCCGCCAGGCCGCCTTCGCGGCGTTGACCGCCAACGCGATCCGCCCCCTCCCGGGCTTCCGCACCGGGATCCCGGCGTTCTTCGCCGGCTGGCTCACCGACGAGCTCGCTCCCCACCTGCTCGGGGCCGCCACCGCCGACGCGGCGAGCCAGGTGCTGCGCCGCCGGGCCACGCCGGCCGGCATGCTCGTGGCCGGTGCCAACATCGCCGGGCTGGCCTACCTGGTGGCACGCAGCACCCGCTCGCGCCAGGAGGTCTCCACCGCGCTGTCGAGCGGGCTGGGTCCCGACCACGAGACGCTGCTCGACCCTCCCGCGGACGAGGACCTGCGACTGCCGCTGGCCACGATCGCCTCGCCGTTCAGCTTCGAGCGCCGGCGACGGAGCCTGGGCGTCCAGGTCCACCGGGACGTCCCCTACGGCGAGCACCCCACCCGCCACCGCCTCGACGTCTACACCGCGACCCCCGCACCCGCGGCCGGCGCGCCGGTGTTGCTGCAGGTGCACGGCGGCGGCTGGACGATCGGCAACAAGGAGCAGCAGGCGCTGCCCCTGCTGGCGCGCATGGCCGCCAAGGGCTGGGTCTGCGTCACGATCAACTACCGCCTCGCGCCACGACACCCGTGGCCGGCACAGATCATCGACGTCAAGCGGGCGCTGGCGTGGGTGAAGGACAACATCGCCGACTACGGCGGCGACCCCACCTACGTCGCGATCACCGGCGGGTCGGCCGGTGGGCACCTGAGCTCGCTGGCGGCGCTGACCCCGAACGACCCGGTCTGGCAGCCCGGCTTCGAGGACGCCGACACGACCGTCCAGGTCGCCGTCCCGCACTACGGCGTCTATGACTTCGCGGGCGCGACGGGCCTGCGCAGCGCCGAACTCCTGCGCGACACCTTCCTGGCCCGCCGGATCCTGCAACGGGACCCCGCCACGGAGCCGGAGGCCTTCGAGGCGGCCTCTCCCCTGCTGCGGATCACCCCGGACGCACCGGACTTCTTCGTCATCCACGGCGCCCACGACACGCTGGTCCCCGTCGGCCAGGCACGCGCGTTCGCGGAGCGCCTGCGCGCGGTGTCGCAGAAGTCGGTGACCTACGCCGAGTTCGGTGGCGCCCAGCACGCCTTCGACATCTTCCCCTCGATCCGCTCGACTCACCTGTTGCGGGCGGTCGACCGCTACCTCACCTGGCACCACCGCACCTCCCAGGCCGTGGCGCGCGCGGAGCAGGCGCGATGACCCTGGTGCAGGTCGCCGATCGCGACCGGGTGCGCACGCTCACCCTCGACCGCCCCGAGGCACTCAACGCCTTCAACGAGGCGATGTACGACGAGACGACCGAGTGCCTGCGCGCGGCAGCCGGCGACCCGGAGGTGGCCGTCGTACTCCTCACCGGGACGGGGCGGGCGTTCTCGGCGGGCACCGACCTGGCCGAGATGGCCGAGCGGACCACGAACCCCGACTTCGTGCCCGGCGAGCACGGCTTCCTCGGCCTGGTTGACGCTTTGGTGGAGTTCCCCAAGCCGCTCGTGATCGCCGTGAACGGCCTCGGGCTCGGCATCGGCTGCACGATCCTCGGCTTCGCCGACCTCGCCCTCGCCTCGACAACGGCGCGGTTCAAGTGCCCCTTCACCAGCCTCGGTGTCGCACCGGAGGCGGCGTCGAGCCTGCTGTTCCCGCAGCTGCTCGGTCGCCAGGCGGCGAGCTGGATCCTGCTCTCCGCCGAATGGATCTCCGCCGAGGACGCCCTTGCGGTCGGCCTCGTCCGGCAGCTGTGCGCCCCCGATGACCTGCTCGCCGCCGCGCACGAGCAGGCGGCCACGCTCGCGCGGCGCCCCGTCTCCAGTCTCGTCGCGGTCAAGGAGGCGATCACCGCGCCGCAGCGTGCTGCGATCGCCGAGGCGCGGGACCGGGAGAACGCCTGGTTCGCCGAGCTGATGGGTGGCCCTGCCAACGCCGAGGCCCTGCGTGCGTTCGCGGAGGGCCGCGAGCCGGACTTCGGCGACGTGCCCGGCGCCTGAGTCCGCGCGACCGGCTACCGCGGCAGGCCGAGGATCCGCTCGCCGGCCACGTTGCGCAGGATCTGCGTGGTGCCACCGGCGATCGAGAGGCAGCGGGTGTTGAGCGCCTCCCAGACGTCGGCCTGCACGTCGGGGTCGCCGAGCGCGACCCGGTCGCGCTGGAGGTCCACCACGAGGTCCGAGGCGTCCTGCCGGCTGCGGACGCCCAGCAGCTTGGCCACGCTGGACTCGGCACCGGGGCCGCGCCCGTCCAGGGCGCGGAGTGTCGTCCGCACCCCGAGCAGGCCGCACACGGTCGCCAGCGCGACGGCACGGCCCACCCGGACCCGTTCGGTGGCACCGAGGTCGCCGCTCGCGAGCTCGACCGCCCGCTCCACGCTCTTGTCCAGTCGGGCAGTGGCCATCGCCACCCGCTCGTTCGCCAGGGTGGTGCGCGCCAGTCGCCACCCGTCCCCGGGCTCGGCGACGACGCAGTCGTCGGGCACGAACACGCCGTCGAGGAAGACCTCGTTGAACAGCGCCTCGCCGGTGATCTCCCGCAGTGGCCGCACCTCGATGCCGGCGGTGCGCATGTCCACGACGAAGTAGGTGATGCCGCGGTGGGCCGGGGCGTCGGGATCGGTCCGCGCCAGGCAGATCGCCCAGTCGGCCCGCTCGGCCATCGACGTCCACACCTTCTGGCCGGTCAGCCGCCAGCCGCCGTCGACCCGCTCCGCGCGCGTGCGCAGCGACGCCAGGTCCGAGCCCGACCCGGGCTCGGAGAAGAGCTGGCACCACACCAGGTCACCGTGGAGTGACGGCTCGACGAACCGCTCGCGCTGGGCATCGGTGCCATGCTCCAGGATCGTGGGCAAGGCCCAACCGGCGATGACCAGGTCGGGCCGCTGCACGCCGGCACGGTCGAGCTCCTGGTCGATGACCACCTGGGTCACCGGGTCGGCGGCGAGTCCCGCGGGTCGCGGCCAGTGGGGGGTCAGGTAGCCCGTGGCGACCAGTGCCGCCCGCCGCTGCTCCTCCGCAAGGCCGGCGATCCGCTCGACGGTGGCGCGCACGTCGCCCCGGACCGCGTCGTCGCGGCCGTCGAGGTCGAGGGCCACGCGGCGGCGTACGCCGGCAGCGGCGGCAGCCGTGAGGCGCTCGGCCGCGAGGTCGGCGTCGCCGACGAGCGCTCGCAGCGACATCGCCCGTCGGAGGTAGAGGTGGGCGTCGTGCTCGAAGGTGAAGCCGATGCCACCCAGCACCTGGATGCAGTCCTGCGCCACCCCTACGGCGCCCTCGAAGCAGGTGGCCTGCGCGACGTCGACCGCGAACCCCCACTGCTCGGCGTCGTCGCGGTCGGCGGCGGAGGCCGCGTCCCAGGCGGCAGCGGTGACGGCCTCGGCGGTCTCGAGCATCTGCGCACACAGGTGCTTCACGGCCTGGAAGCTGCCGATGGGCCGGCCGAACTGCTCACGGACCTTGGCGTGGGCGACCGCGGTCTCCAGGCACCAGCGCGCCACACCGGACGCCTCGGCGGCCGCCAGCGTGATCGCCGTACGCCGCCGCTGCGGGTCATCCTCGCCCCCGCCGGTGGTCGTGGCGTGGCGTGCGGTGAGGTCCAGCCCGAGCGTCGCCGTGCCGGCCGCGGCGCCCGCGAGCAGGATGTGGTCGGTGGCGGCGCCGCCGTCCCAGAGCGCGCCACCGGGGTGGACCTGGACGCCGTAGCGGCCCGGTCGGCCGGTCAGCGCGGACCCGATGGCCGCGCCGAGCAGACCGGAGGGCAGGAGCTCGTGGGCGCACGCCTCGAGCGCGACCGCCTGGTCGAGCAGGCTGCCGCCCCCGCCACCGGCGTCCTCGGGCACGGCGATGGCGGCCACACCCATGTCGACCACGGCCGCCCAGGCGTCGCCGAAGTCGGCGTCGGCCTTGCCCTCCGCGGACCGCGCCGCCTCGACGCCACCGAGACCGGCGGCCCACTTCCGCAGGCTCGCCGCCAGCTCGACCTGCTCCTCGCTCAGTGCGATCGACATGCGTCTCCTCGGTCTCGGGCCCCGTCGCGGGCAGCCTCGCGGCGCCACCACCGGAGGGCTCGACTAGAACACGTTCCACTTTACTAGACTGGTGCCGTGTCCGACACGATGCCCGAGGACCTGCTCGCCCACGCCCGCGCCGCGAAGGGCTTCATGCCCGAGGACGAGGGCGCGGCCCTCCACCGCATCGCACGCGAACGCCTCCCCCACGGACCCGCACTGGAGGTCGGCACCTACTGCGGCAAGTCCGCGATCTGGCTGGGCGCCGCGGCCCGGGAGGTGGACGAGCGAGCGGTCGTCTTCACCGTCGACCACCACCGCGGCTCGGAGGAGAACCAGGCCGGCTGGGAGCACCACGACACCACCCTCGTCGACCCGACCACGGGGCTGATGGACACCCTCCCCACGTTCCGCAGCACGATCGCCGACGCCGACCTGGAGGACCACGTGGTCGCCGTCCTGGGACGCTCCGCGACGGTCGCTCGCCACTGGACCACGCCGCTGTCCCTGCTCTTCATCGACGGCGGCCACGGCGAGGAACCGGCGCGCACCGACTACGAGGCGTGGACCCCGCACGTGATGCGCGGCGGCCTCCTCGCCGTCCACGACGTCTTCCCCGACCCCGCACACGGTGGCCGGCCGCCATACGAGCAGATCTACCTGCCCGCCCTCGCGTCCGGCCGTTTCGTCGAGGTCGACGCCGTCGGTTCGCTGCGCGTCCTGCGGCGCACCTGAGCCGTCAGGGGCGCTGGCGCGAGGAGTTGGCGTACTCGTCGGAGCAGCCGCACTCCAGGCCGATCTCGTCGAAGGGTGCCGCGAGCGAGGTGCCCCGCATGATCGCCGAACCGGGCGTGCTGTGGCCGAACGTCTCCCCCAGCGCGTCGGCGGCCAGCACCACCGCGGCCGCGGTGTAGGTGGTGTGCTCGACCGGCCAGTGGACGTCGACCGGCTCGTCCGGCGGGGCCGGGCGCCGGGGGTCGGCGTAGACCCACCCGGTCCAGTAGCGACCGTCGCCCTCACGCAGGTGCTGCATGTCGGTGAAGAGCTGGAGCGCACGGCGCTGGTCGCCGATCAGGTCGAGCGCCATCGCCAGCTCACACGTCTCTGCGCCAGTCACCCACGGGTTGGTGTCGACGCAGTGGATGCCCAGGCCGGGCACCACGAAGTCGTCCCACCGCATCGCGAGCAGGTCGTACGCCGCCTGCCCGCGCACCGCGCCACCGAGCACCGGGTAGTACCAGTCCATCGAGTAGCTGGACTTGTCCGCGAACAGGTCCGGGTGGCGGCGTACCGCATGGCCGAGCCGGCCGCCGGCCAGCTCCCACTCCGGCTGCGGGTCGTCCATCAGGTCGGCCAGGGCCACCCCGGCACGCAGCGAGTGGTGCACGCTGGCGTTGCCGGTGAGCAGGCAGAACTCGTCGATCGGGGTCCACCAGATGCCGCCGAAGGGCTGCTGGAGGGAGATCACCCAGTCCAGGGCGGCGCGCACACCGGGCCAGTGCCGCTCGATGAAGCGGATGTCGCGGCGCAGCAGCCAGTGATGCCACAGGCCGACGGCGAAGTAGGCCGACATGTTGACCTCACCGCGCTCGTCGGTGACCTCGCCGTCGACGATCTGCATCGGGAAGGAGCCGTCACTGCGCTGCATCGTCGGGATCCAGTCATAGGCCCGTTCCGCGGCCTCGACCTGACCACCGACCAGCATCGCCATGGCGGCCTCGACGTGGTTCCAGATGTCGACGTGCTCGCCGGTCGTCCAGGGCACGGCGCCGCGGGGCTCCTGCATCGCCGCGATCGAGGCCGCCGTGTCGGCCACCTGACCGGCGGTCAGCACCCCGTCGACGTAGGGCAACCGCGCCAGCGGCACCTCGGACCGACGGGCCGTCACGCAGCCGCCTTGTGGAAGTAGAGCACCATGCTCTTGCCGATGAGGGGGTCGAGCACCCGGCCGGCCAGCCGCAGCGGCAGCGGGTTCTTCATGATCTCCCACACCAGGAGCTGGTGGTAGGCCTTCGCCAGCGGGTGTCCGTCGTTCTCCACGCCCACGGCGCACTTGATCCACCAGTACGGCGCGTGCAGGCCGTGGGTGTGGTCCTTGCCGTCGAAGACCATCGCGGTGCCCGGCGTGCCGTCGTTGGCCCGGCCGCCCTTGGTCACCTTGTCGATGAGCTCGTGGTCGGTGTAGATCCGGATGTGGCCGCCGGTCGCGTTGTGGTAGTCCGCGGAGAGGCGCCAGTTGACGACCTCCGGAAGCCAGCGCGGCACCGAGACGGCGAGGGAACCGCCGGGGCGCAGCACCCGGATGAGCTCCTCGATCGCCGCGACGTCGTTGGGGATGTGCTCGAGGACCTCGGCAGCGACGATGCGGTCGAACTCACCGTCGGCGAAGGGCAGCGCGAGGGCGTCGCCCTGCTTGATGTCGGCGCTGGCCCCCGCGGGTACCTCGCCGGCCTCCTTCATGGCACCGAAGAGCTCCAGGACGCCGGCGAGCTCGTCGCCGTCCTGGTCGAAGGCGACGACGTCGGCGCCGCGGCGGTACATCTCGAAGCTGTGGCGTCCCGCCCCGGCACCCATGTCGAGCACACGGTCGCCGGGACGCAACCCGAGCCGGTCGAAGTCGACGGTCAGCATCTCAGCGCTCCTCCTCGGTGGCCGCACCCGCGGACCGGTGGTCCGCGATGACCTGCTCGTACGCCGCCGCGACCTTCTGCGCGACCGCCCGCCAGCTGAACATCTCCTCGACCCGCCGACGACCGGCGACGCCCATCCGCTCCCGGCGCTCAGGATCGTCGAGCATCCGCGTCAGTGCGGCGTACAGCTCGCCGACGTCGCCGGGCGGGACCTGGTCGGCGCACTCGCCGTCGGGACCGACGACCTCGGGGATCGCGCCCGCCCGGCTCACCACCAGTGGGGTGCCGCACGCCATCAGCTCGGCCGTGGGGAGCGAGAAGCCCTCGTAGAGGCTCGGCACGCAGGCCACCTCGGCGGAGCCCATCAGCGCGACGAGCTCGTCGTCGCTCAATCCGCTGGCGAAGCGCACCGACTGGGCGATGCCGAGCTCGTCGATCAGCTTCTCGGTGCGCCCACCGGGCGCGGGGCGGGTGACCAGGACGAGTTCGACGTCGCGCTCGGTGCGGAGCTTGGCGAACGCCTCGAGGAGCGTGGCGATCCCCTTCATC
Source organism: Nocardioides panacisoli (assembly GCF_019448235.1). Lineage (NCBI taxonomy): Bacteria > Bacillati > Actinomycetota > Actinomycetes > Propionibacteriales > Nocardioidaceae > Nocardioides > Nocardioides panacisoli. The sequence goes on along the minus strand of NZ_CP080409.1, from coordinate 851,179 downwards.
GGGGCATCGGCACTGGCCATCGCCATGATTCGGCCCGGGACCCGCGGCTTGGTCGGCGGCACGAAGTTGTCGTTGACGCCCAGCAGGATGACCTGCATCCGGGCCGGGTCGACGCCGAAGTCGCGGGCGATGTCGCGCTTGGACGCCTCGCTCGGGGTGAGGATCCACCGGACCCGACGGGCGACGTGCGCCTGCATCCGCAGGAACCCGTACCAGCGACGCAGGGTCACCTTGCGCCACGGGTTGCGTGTCTGGCTGAGGTCGATGCGGCGGTCGAAGGTGATCGGGTGGTGGATCGTGGTGATCATCGGGAGGTCGACCTTCTCCGGGTCGGAGATGTCGAGCATGCCGTGGCCCAGCACCTGGTTGTCGTGGACGACGTCGAAGTCGTCGCGCCGCTCGGCCATCACCTTCGCGATGCGGCGGCTGAACGTCCGGGGCTCGGGGAAGCCCGCGGCACACATGATGGCGAACTCCTGCACGTCAGTGAGGTCGCGGAACTCGCGCAGCTTGGGTACGCGGAACGGGTCGGTCTCCCGGTAGAGGTCGAGGCTGGGCACCTTGGTCAGCCTCACGCCCTCGTCCAGGTCCGGATAGGGCTGACCCGAGAACACCTCGACCTCGTGGCCCAGGCGGACCAACTCGCGACTCAGGTGACGCAGGTAGACCCCCTGCCCCCCGACGTGCGGCTTGCTGCGATAGGACAGCATTGCGATCCGCATCGCTTCTCCTCCCGGCGCTGGCTCCGTGCCCCTCGAGTCGTAGCGCCCGCGCTCCGGGACGGAGGAGGGACGAACAAACGAACTGGCAACCTGATCGTTCAAGGGTAGAACGTGTTCCTATTCTAGGCTACGTGCTAGTAGCCTAACCGTGTCGGGCCACCTGCCGAACCCCGCGGGTCCCGACCGGTGCACCACAGTGGGGACGGGACGGGAGAAGCATGACCATCACCAAGCCGGCATCCGGCGAGGACTCGGGTTCGAGCGCACAGCAGGAGCGCCGCAAGCGGATCCTCGACGCGACGTACGCGCTGGCGAGCGAGGGCGGGTTCGACGCCGTGCAGATGCGCGCCGTCGCCGACCAGGCCGATGTCGCCCTGGGGACGCTCTACCGCTACTTCCCCTCCAAGATCCACCTGCTCGTCTCCGCACTCCAGCGGGAGTTCGAGTCCGCCGTCGACCGCCTCAACGCCAAGGCGATCCCCGGTGACACCGCAGCCGATCGGGTCATCCACGTGCTCAAGCGGCTCACGCGCGGCATGCAGGGCGACCCGCAGCTCACCGAGGCGCTCACGCGCGCCTTCATGTTCGCCGACGCCTCGGTGGCCAACGAGATCCACGGCGTGGGCATGTCGATGACCGCCATCGTGACCCATGCGATGCACGGCGGCGTCCCGACCGATGAGGACATCACCGACGAGGACATCGCGATCGCTCGCGTCATCGGCGACGTGTGGCTCTCCGCCCTCGTGGGCTGGGTCACCGGACGCTCCACCGCCAACGAGACCGCAGCCCACATGGACACCGCGGTCCGGCTCGTCCTGCGCTGAGTCCCCCGCCACCGCTCACGTCCGGTGCGGGACCTGGGTGACAGTGCCGCCGTCGATCACGAACTCCGAGCCCGTGGCGTAGGAGGACTCCTCGCTGGCCAGGAAGACCACGAAGCTCGCCACGTCCTCCGGCCGGCCCGGCCGCCCCAGGGGAATCGGGATCAGGTCGTCGGGGATGCCGTCGGTGATCGCGGTCCGGATCAACCCCGGGTGCAGTGAGTTGACGCGAATGCCGTGCTCGGCCAGTTCCATGGCGACGGACTTGGTCAGTCCGCGCAGCCCCCACTTCGAGGCGACGTAGCCGTGGGTCCACGGGCTGCCCCGCAGGCCCTCGATCGAGGAGGTGTTGATGATCGACCCACCTCCGGCCGCCACGAGGGCGTCGGTCGCGGCACGGATGCCCAGGAACGGCCCGGTCAGGTTGACGTCGAGGACCTGCTGCCACTGCGCCTCCGGGTAGCGGTTGATCGGCGCCCCGTCGACGATGCCGGCGTTGTTGAACAGCACGTCGAGCCTGCCGAACGCCGCCACGGTCGCGTCGACCGCCGCACGCCAGTCCTCGGCCCGCGTCACGTCCAGGTGCACGTAGCGGGCGGCGTCCCGGCCCGACCCGGCAGACAGCTCCGCCGCCAGCTCGGCTCCCTCCCCGTCGAGGAGGTCACCGATCACCACCCGCGCACCCTCGGCCACCAGCATCCGGGCACTGGCGGCGCCGATACCCCGCGCGCCGCCACTGATCAGCGCGACCTTCCCGGTCACGCGCCCCACGGCCGACCTCCGGGAGGTCCCACGGCACCGCGGCGGGCCGGCACGATCAGCCGCCGAACGCGTGGGTTGCCGTCACGCCGCCGTCGATGGCGATCTCGGCCCCGTTGACGTAGCCGGACTCGTCGGAGGCGAGGTAGACGTAGAGCGGCGCGATGTCCTCGGGGTACCCCACGCGTCCGAGGGCGACCTTCGAGGCGCCGTACTCCATCGCGACGTCGCCCCCGTGCACGCGCGTCATCGGGGTGTCGATCATGCCGGGGTGCACCGAGTTCACTCGGATGCCGCGGGGTCCGAGCTCCATCGCGGCGCACTTCGTCATGCCACGGATGGCCCACTTCGTCGCGGCGTATCCCGTGCAGGAGGCCATCCCGGCGAGTCCTTCGACCGAGGAGGCGTTGATGATCGACCCACCACCGGCGTCGACCATCGACTGCCGCACGGCCTGCATCCCGAGGAAGGTGCCGAGCTGGTTGACCCGCCACATCAGCTCGGTGTCGGCCAGCGAGGCGTCCGCGAGGTCACCGAAGCGCAGGATCCCGGCGTTGTTGGCCAGCACCGTGACCGGCCCGAGCCGCTCCGCGGTGTCCTCGACCAATGCCGTCCAGGAGGCGGGGTCACTGACGTCGTGGTGCACGAATCGCGCCGCGTCTCCGAGCTCGTCGGCCAAGGCCTGACCCTCGTCCTTGGCGATGTCGGCGATGGCGACGCGGGCGCCCTCCGCGACGAAGGCGCGGACGATGCCCGCACCCTGACCCTGGGCTCCGCCGGTGACGATGGCGACCTTGTGGTCAAGTCGACCCATGGTGGTTCTCCTGTTCGGGACCGCGCTCAGACGGTCAGTTGCATGATCGAGTCGGCAGCGAAGCCGACGTGGGGATCGCGATCGGCGAAGAACCCGCCGAGCTGCTTGTCGAGATCGTCGGCGGTCCAGACCTCTGCCGAGGCGTCGAAGCGCTGCTCGACCACCGGCGCGGCGACGACGGCGACCATGCCGCCGTAGACGACGAACACCTGACCGGTGACGCGCTCGGCCGCGGGTGAGGCGAGGTAGGCGACCAGCGGCGCGACGTGCTCGGGTGAGTACGGGTCGACCGTGCGTCCGGAGGTGTCCTCACCGAAGACCTGGGCCGTCATCGCGGTGCGTGCACGGGGGCAGATCGCGTTGGCACGCACCCCGATGCGCGACAGGCCCCGGGCGGTCGAGAGGGTCAGCGCGGCAATGCCACCCTTGGCGGCGGCGTAGTTCGGCTGGCCCGGGGATCCCCCCAGGAACGCCTCGGAAGCGGTGTTGACCACGCTGCCGTAGACCTGCCCGTCGTTCTCCTTGGCGCGTTGCCGCCAGTACGACGCCGCGTTGCGCGAGAGCAGGAAGTGGCCGCGGAGGTGGACCGCGATGACCGCGTCGAACTCCTCGTCGGACATGTTGAACAGCATCCGGTCGCGGGTCATGCCGGCGTTGTTGACGACGACGTCGAGGCCGCCGAAGCCGTCGACGGCAGCCTCCATCAACGCGGTGGCCGTGCTGGACTCACTCACGTCTCCGGCGACCACGGCGACCTCGCCACCCCGGCCACGGATCTCCTCGGCAGCGTCGTCGGCAGCGCCGGGGAGGTCGTTGAGGACGACCTTGGCGCCGGCCTCGGCGAGCGCCAGGGCCTCGGCACGTCCCAGGCCCGCTCCTGCTCCGGTGACGACGGCGACCCGGCCGTCCAGCGTGGTCTCGCTCACGACTCGTCGTCCTCCACCAGGCTGATCGCGGCGCGCGGGCAGGCGGCGACCGCCTGGTTGACCGCATCGATGTTGTCCGCGGTGGTCTGCTCGGTGTGCAGCTGCAGGAAGTCGTCGTCGTCGAGCTCGAAGACGTCGGGCGCCATCGCCTCGCACAGTCCGTTCGACTCGCACAGGTCGAAGTCGACCTTGATCCTCATGTCGTCCTCCTCAGACGAGCTTGCGGTGGTCCCAGGTGGCGACGCGATCGGGGTGGATCACGACGGCCACGCGTTTGGTTGCCTGCTTCTCAACGGTCTCCCTGCCGAGCTCGCCGAGTGCCTCGAAGGACTCGGCGCCGACCATCCGCGTCGCGACACGGGCGCCGATGTCGCGGATCCGGTCCGGGTCCCGCACGATCTCCGCGCGACCGGTGATGGAGATGCCGCGCAGCTCGAAGTAGTCGACGCCGTCCTCGACCAGCGCGCTGACCCGCGGGTCGCGCTCGAGGTTGCGGACCTTCTGGCTGCGGCCGTAGGTCCAGAACGCGATGCGGCCCTCGTCGACGATGTAGAACAGCGTCGTCAGGTGCGGTACGCCGTCGTGGCCGTTGCTGGCCACCTGCACCTTCAGGTTGTCGTCGAGCATCGCAGCGATCTCGTCGTCGCTGAGCTTCACTGCGTCGCGGTTGCTCGCCATGGTCAGTTGCCCTCCGAGGAGTGTCCGGGAAAGACGTGGGCATCGGGGTCGATGACCACGGCGGCGTTGTTGACCGCGGTCGCAGCCTCTCCGAAGCCGACCGCGATCAGGCGGACCTTGCCCGGGTAGTCGGTGATGTCGCCGGCTGCGAACACGCGCGGCAGGTTCGTCCGCATCGCCGAGTCGACCACGAGGTGGCGCTTGTTGGCCTCGATCCCCCACTCCTGCAGTGGACCGAGGTCGGCGAGGAAGCCCAGCGCCGCGATGACGGCCTGTGCCGGTCGAGTGACGGTCTCGCCGTCGACCTCGATGTCGACCTCGGTGACGACGTCGGCGCCGCCGATCCGGGCGACCTGGGCGTTGGTGAGGATCTCCACCGAGGACGCCTGGACCTGGTCGACGGTGCGCTGGTGGGCGCGGAACCGGTCGCGGCGGTGGACCAGGGTGACGGACCGGGCGATCGGCTCCAGGTGCTGGGCCCAGTCGAACGCGCTGTCGCCCCCGCCGACCACGACGACGTCCTTGCCGATGTAGGGGTCGAAACTCGGGACGAAGAACTCCAGGCCCCTGCCGAGCCAGCCGTCGCCGGCCGCCAGCGGCCGTGGGCTGAACCGACCGATGCCTGCGGTGATGATCATCGCGCCGGCGCGGATCGCAGTGCCGTCGTCCAGCTCGAGGGTGAGGCCGTCGTCGTCGACGGCGAGCTCGGTGGCGGTGCGGTCCAGCAGGTAGGTGGGGCCGGCACTCTTGGCCTGGGCCACCAGTCCGGCGACGAGGTCGCGGCCCAGCACCCGCGGGAACCCGGCGACGTCGAGGATGTCCTTCTCGGGATACATCGCCGTCACCTGACCGCCGAGCTCGGGCAGGGAGTCGACCACCGCGACCCGGAGCCCACGGAAGCCGGCGTAGTAGGTGGCGTAGAGGCCGGTCGGCCCGGCCCCCACGACGACGAGATCGCACTCCACACGAGAACTGTAACGTGTTCTAGTTGCCATCGGGTCACCCGCCATTCAGTGGACTACTCCTCGTCGGTCCCGGGCGAGGTCTCCCCGGAGGGCGAGGGCACCGGCTCGGTGGCCGGTGGCTGCTCGTCGGTGGCCGGCGCCCGGTCGTCGGTGTCGAGGCTGTCGACGAACCACCCCGCGTCGGTGTGCACCATGGTCACCAGCACCTTGTACGGCGTGATGACGTTCGTCGGGCCGTCCTCGTCCTCGCGCTGCACGAACTGGTTGAGGAAGATCAGGGCCTGGAGCTCGGTCTCGTTCGCCCGCACCACGCCCTGGGCGGCGATGTTGGCCTGGACCACCGTCTTGCGCTCGACGACCTGGTCACGGACGTCGGTGGCGGTCTCCCGGTAGGTGGTGGCGAACTCGTCGGTCATCAGCTTCGCCGCGGCGTCGACCTCGGTGTCGTAGTCCTGGTAGTTGACCGCGACGATCTCCTTGGCGGCCTGGGCCGCCGCGTCGACGCCCTCCTGCCATGCCAGCTCGTTGGCGACGACCGGGCGGCCGTCCGGCACCACGATCTGGCCGTCGGGCACCTCCGCCGCGGCCCCTTCGTCGGGTCCCGAGACCTGTTGGTAGATCAGCAGTCCCGACAGTGCGAACCCGGCGACCAACACGAGGGCGAGGGCACCGAGCAGCGTCACCGTCAGCCGCTCGCTGGCGAGCGGGTCCTCACCGGAGCCGTCCGCATCACGCTCGGCAGGTTCGCCGCCATCGGTCTCGGTGCCCTCGACCGCCACCAGCCAGGCCGGCGCGGGGTCACCGGGGCCCGACTGCTGGGACTGCTCCTCGGCACTGTCGGTCCCGGCCTCGCTGACCGGTCCGTCGTCCTGGGCAGGGCCAGCGGGGCTCGTCGGTCGCCCGGCGATCTTGCGGGGGCGCGCACCCGTGGTGCGGGAACTGGCGGGTCGGCGGCGTGGGGGCTGGGTCATGGCTCGCTCCTCACACCATCGAGACGTACTGGAGGTCGTTGGTCAGCCACCGGCCGTCCTCGAGGAGCAGCTCGACCTGGATGCGGTACTGCCGGGCCTGCTGCTCGAACTCGGTGGCGCGATTCGCGACCACGCCCTCGACGGCGAGGATGACCGTCGCCGAGTCCTCGTCCCCGGCGACCAGACCGGCCCACACCACCTCCGAGCGCAGCGTCGACTCGGCCTGTCGCAGCCCCTTCTGGAGTCCCTTGGCACCGGCGTTGAACTGCTCGAGGAAGTCACCGGTGGACATCGAGCGCACCGCGTCGAGGGTGGCGTCGACGTCCTCGTGGTTGAGGTTGTTGAAGGCAGTGACCATCTTGGTGGCGGCCTCGAGCTGCGCCGCAGTCCGCTCCTGGACCTCCTCCTCCGAGGTCCGCACCGCACTGATGGTGCCGGGGCCGACGGAGACCCCGGCGCGGCCGGAGAGGTCACCGCCGGAGCCGGACGTCTCGGACCCCTCCCACGGTGTGGTCCAGAATGCTGCCGCCCCGACGACGACAGCGCACACCACCGCGGTGAGCGCGAGGCCGAGGTTGAGGCGTCGCCGGGCTCGCGCTTGCGTCACTTGCGCGCCACCGGGCCCACCAACAGCCATTTCCATGCGTCTCCTCCGAGCACCGAGAGGTTCTCCGGCTGCTCCACGCGCACCGGATTGCCCTCCCCGTCCGTCAGGCCCGGCACCTGGCCGGTGGCCGGGTCGTAGGGAACACTGTAGTCACGTTCGGGCGACACGTTGCCGCGTCGCTGTTCGGCCGGGACGCGCTTCGGGCCCCGCATCTGGTACGGCGGCGGTGAGGTGCACTCGGCGTTGAAGCGCGGCACGTCGTTGGTCTCGCTGGGCTCACGCCACTGCTCGAGCGGCAGGTAGCCCTCGGTGCAGGGCGGCACGCTGTAGTCGAACTGCAGGTTGATGTGGCCGAATCCGTCGGACGTGCTCCCGGTCGGACCAGCGCTGAGCAGCGCCGGATAGCTGACGAGGAGCTGCTCGATGCCGTCGATCTCGGCGAGCAGCACTTGGTCGACCGTGATCAGGTCGCCCAGCAGCACCGGGATCGTCGGCTCGAGCTGCTCCAGCAAGGTCTCGAACTCGCGGGCCGCCCCGGGCGTGGCCGACAGGATCGTGCGCAGCTGACGGTCGTTGTCCCGCAGGGTCCGCGTGACGGTGCTGAGGTCGGCGGCGAACTTGCGGATGTTCTCCTGCTGGTCCTGCTGGGTGCGCAGCACGGTGAGCCCGTTCTCCAGCAGTGAGACGGTCTCGTCGGTGTGGGCGGACGCCTCGTCGATGAACGCGCTCCCGTTGTCCAGCAGCCGCTGCAGGTCCGCTCCGGTGTCGTCGAAGAGCAGGCCGAGCTCCTTGACCACGTCGCGCAGGCTCTGCTTGTCCACCGAGTTCACGAAGGCGTCGAGGTCGACCAGCAGGTCCGCCTCGTCGACCGGCAACGTGTCCTCGTCGCCCTCGAAACGCGTCCCGTCCTCGGCGTACGGCGCCTCGTCGGCGGAGGGCTGGAAGTCGAGGTACTGCTCCCCGACCGCCGAGAGGTTGTGCACGCGCACGGCCGAGTCGACCGGCAGCTCCGTGCCGGGCTCGAGGACCATGTCGACGTCGACGCCGTCCTCGGTCGGCGACATCTGGGTCACCTTGCCGATCTTGACGCCACGGTAGGTGACCTCGCTGCCCTCGAAGAGTCCGCCGGATCCGGGAAGGCTGGCGCTGACCAGGATCTCGCGGCCGGTGACCTTGTCGACGACGCCGAGGTAGCTCGCCGTGACGTAGAGGATCCCCAGCGCACTGAGCACGACGAAGGCGACCAGCCGGACCTTCACCCCGCGCGTCATGACGCCACCGCCCCGAGCAGGGACTCCCGCGACGTCGCGGGCGGCTCCTGGGAGTCCTCGACGGAGCTGCCGAGGAAGCCGAGCAGCCCGCCGCCGTTGCCCCCGCCACCGACGATGCCGCCGAGGAGGTCCTCCAGGTTCGGCACCGCGAGCACGACGTTGCACAACGGCTTCTGCCCGTTGCGCTTCTTCTGGCACTCCGACTTCAGGTCCTTGAGCAGGTCGAGGTCCTGCACCACACCGGCGCAGGCCGTGCTGCCCAGGGAGCCGCTGGAGAGGCACAGGCCGACCTGGTCGAGCACCTCGTCGAGGGCCGGCAGCTGGATGTCGGGCAGGCCGAGGGTCTTGAAGAGGTTCTCGAAGTCGACCTGCACCTTGGCGATGGTGTCGGCGTAGTCGCCCTGGATGATGTCGTTGGCCGACTCGGGGAACGGGAAGCTCACCAGCAGGTTCAGGCCGGGGACGAGTTGCTCGTCCGCCTCGCGCAGCTTGCGCAGCACGGGCTCGAGGTCCTCGAGGATGGAGAGCACGTCCTCCTTGCTCGCCTCGATCACCCGGGTGCCGACCCGACCGAGCTCGTTCAGCGCCCCCAGCATGTCGATGAGCTCCTCGTGCTGGTCGGCGAGCACCTCCACCGCCGGTCCGGTCGCGTCCAGCGCGTCACCGATCACGTCCTTCTCGGCATTGAGTGTCCGGGTCAGGTTGTTCATGGACTCCATCGCGCGGATGATGTCGCCCTTCTGCTCGTCCACGGTGCCGACGACGCCCTCCAGCGAGGACAGCAGGGACCGCAGCCGGTCCTCGCGGCCCGACATCACTGCGTTGGCCTCCCTGGTGATGGTCCCCAGCTGGGCGACGCCACCACCGCTCAGCAGGGAGGCGAGGGCGCCCAGCACCTCCTCGACCTCGGGGTTGCGGCCCGTGGCGGCGAGCGGGATGTGGTCGCCGGACCCGAGCAGGTTGGTCGAGACCTGGCGCGTGGGCGCCTCCAGCGCGACGTACTTCTCCCCCAGCAGCGAGACCTGCCGGATGTCGGCAACGGCGTTGTCGGGCAGCTCGATGTCCTCGCGGATGATCATGGTGACCCGTGCGTTCCAGCCGATCCGGTCGACCTCGGTCACCTCACCGACAGTGACGTCGTCGACCATCACCGGCGAGCGCGGCACGACGTTGAGGACGTCGTCGAAGTCGGCGGTCACCTCGAAGGTCTTGTCGGTGTCCACCGGGTGCCCGGGCAGCGGCAGGTCGTAGGCGCCGTCGAAGTCGCAGGCGGTGAGCAGGAGTGCCCCGGCCACGATCGCGACCGCGGCCCGCATCCGTCGCGCAATCATTCGCCACCTCCGAGCAGCGAGCCCATGTCGGTGTCCTCGCCGGTGTCGTAGTAGACCGACTGGTTGTCCGGCACCCGTGGCGCGTCCTGGTCCGCACCGGTCTGCTGCGGGAGGTACGACGCGTACTCCGGCGGCAGCCACCCGAGCTGCTTGGCGATGGGCTCCAGCAGCTGCTTGAACAGCTGGCAGGTGGTGTCCTTCAGCGCCCGCGGCATGCCGGGGGCCTGCTGCACCAGGCCGCAGAGGAACCCGTCGACGGACCAGATGTTGCCGCCGATGCCGATGCGGGAGTTCTGCGAGCCGCTGAGGTGGTCGAAGCTCGCATGGAGGTTGCCCAGCGCGACCGGTGCGATCTCGACGGCGGTGCGCAGGTTGTCCTCCTCCGAGGCGATGGTGTGCATCACGTCGGTGAGCTGCTCGACGTCCTTGACCAGGGCCTCGCGATTGTCGCCCACGAACCGCTCGACGCTGCCCACGGCGCGCGCCAGCTCCTTGACCGCGGCATCGAGCTCGTCGCTCTCGTCCGCGAGCAGGTCCGTGACGCCGGTGAGGTCCTCGCTGAACGCGCGGACCAGCTCGTCGTTGTCGGCGAGCACCTCGGTGAACTCGGCGAGCTGCGTGACGGTCTCGAACAGCGGCCCGGCACCCTCACCGAAGGTCTCGGCCGCGGCCGAGAGCTCGCGGATCATCGTGTTGCCGCGTGTCCCTTGGCCCTTGAGGGCCTTCTGGCCGGCCTTGAGCACGTTGTTGAGCGCGCCGTCGGCGTTGACGCCGTTCGGCCCCAGGGCGCGGGTGAGGGTCTGCAGGCTCTGGTAGATCCGGTCCAGCTCGACCGGTACCCCGCTGTCGGGCAACGGGATGTCGGCGCCGTCGGCCATGACGGCGCCCTCGGTGTAGACCGGGGTCAGCTGGACGAAGCGGTCCGCGACCAGCGTGGGCGTGACGACCGCGGCCTTGGCGTCGGCGGGGACGTCGTAGGAGGCGTCGTACTCCATGTCGACCCGCACCGAGTTGCCCTCGGGGATGACGGCGGTCACCTCACCGACGGTGACGCCGAGGATGCGGACGTCGGTGCCGTCGTACACGCTCACCGCGCGTGGGAAGTGTGCCGTGACCGTCTTGGTCTCCGCAGGCGACCGGAACACGTTGACCGCGGCGGCCACGAGCAGCAGGACGACCAGCCCGACGAGCAGGCGTCGGTCGATGCGTCGAATCACGGTCATCACCATGGCCATCACTCCGGGAACCCTGGGACGAACTCACCGGTCGGGATGGCCAGCAGGTTGGCTGCATAGGCGTCGAACCACGGCCCGGTGCCGAGGATGTGGGACAGGATCGAGACGTAGGGACCGAGCTCGGCCAGCACGTCCTTGAGCTGCTGCTTCTTGGTGACCAGGAAGGACGTCAGGTCGTCGACCTCGGCGAGGGCGGGACCGATCTGCTTCTCGTTGTCCTTGACCAGCCCGCGAAGCTCCGCGCCCAAGGACCGCGCGTTGACGAGCAGGTCGTGGACGGACTGCCGGCGCTTGCGCAGCTCCTTGAAGACCAGGTCGGCATGCTCCATCAGCTTCACGATGTCGTCGCTGCGGGCCTCGAGCACCTTGCTGACCCGCTGCGAGGACCGGAAGAGCTGCTGGATCTCCTCATCGCGGGACGCGACGCTGCGGGAGAGCCGGGAGATCCCGTCGAAGGCCGCCTCGATCTCGGGGGCGGTCTCGTTCAGCGTCTCGCCGACCACGTTGAGCGCCTTGCTCAGCTGCTCGGTGTCGATCGCCTCGGTGGTCTCGGTGAGGTCGCCGAAGGCGGCGACGATGTCGTAGGCCGCCTCGGTGTTCTCCAGCGGGATCGTGCCGCCGGCCTCGAGCTGCCCCTCCTCGTCCGGCGCCAGGTCCATGAACTTCTCGCCCAGCAGGTTGTAGACCTCGACCGACGCCTGGCTGTCGGGACCGAAATCGACGTCACCGTCGATCTCGAACTTCACCTCCACCTTGGAACCGACCAACCGGATGTCGTCGACGCGGCCCACCCGGATGCCACCCACCTGGACGACGTTGCCCTTGCGCAAGCCGCTCGCGTCGCTGAACTCGGCGTAGTACGTGGTCCCCCGGAACCCGGGGAATTTCGACAGGTTGAAGGTGGCCGCCGAGACCAGCGCCATGACCACCAGGGCCACGACGCCGTAGCGGACCACCTTCGCGTCACGGGAGCGGCTCACGGGCGCTCACACCTCTCCGCGGTCGACCGGAAGGAGAACTCGTCGATGTAGTCCTGCAGGTCGGAGATGATCGGCTGGTTGCCGATGAGCGGGAGCGTGATCCGCACCGATGCCGCGCAGATGTAGTACTGGTACCAGGACCCGTAGGTGCCCGTGCGTGCCTGGTCGTTCATGACCTCGGGCAGTCGGTCCAACAGGCCGGCGAACTCCTTCTTGTTCTTGTCGCGCGTCAGCAGCTCCGAGAGCTCGTAGAGGGCGTCGATGTCCTCCTTGACCAGCGGGCGGCCCTCGCGGATCAGGTCCTCCAGCACGACGGAGAGGTCGGAGATGTTGTCCAGCGACGACCCGATCGTGTCGCGGTCCTTGGCCAGGCTGCGCATCCAGTTCTTGAGCTCGACGATCAGGCTGCTCAGCTGCTCGCGGCGTTGGTCGACCGTGTCGAGCGTCTCGGTCAGGTTGCCCACGACCTCGCCGATGAGCTGGTCACGGTCGGCGAGGGTGTTGGTGAGCGATGCGGTGTGCTGCAGCAGGTTGCTGATCGTGCCGCCCTCTCCCTGCAGCACCTGGACGAGGTTCATGCTCAGCTCGTTGACCTGTTCGGGCGTGAGCGCCTGGAACAGCGGCTTGAAGCCGTCGAAGAGCACCGTCAGGTTCAGCGCCGGCTTGGTGTTGGAGATCGGGAGCCGACCACCGTCGGCCAGGGTCTCCGCGGACTCCGCCCCGTTGCCCTCGAGCACGGCCAGGTAACGGTCGCCGACCAGGTTGAGGAAGCGCACCTCGGCTCGGCTGGCGGTGGTCATCTCCACGCCGGCCTCGACGGTGAACCGCACCAGCGCCCGGGACCGTTCGTGGTGCTCGACCGCGCTGACCTCGCCGACGTTGACGCCGGCGACACGGACGTCGTCGCCCTCCTCGAGCATGGTGGCGTTGCTGAAGACGGCTTCGTACTCGCCGCGCTCGCCGAAGCCGATGTTGCCCATGATCACGGCCAGCAGTCCGGTGACCAGCACCGAGACGACCGTGAACACACCGAGCTTGATGGCGGCCGCGATGGTCACCGCGTTGCGGCGGTTGCGCAGGTGCCGGGTGTCGCTCATCTCCGCCGCCAGGGCGGTGTTCCTGCTCATTCCGCGCTCCTCCCCTCACGCACGACGGGGCCGTAGAGCAGGGAGCCGAGTGCGCCGTAGGTCTCGGGCTCCTCGTGGCCGTTGGCGCCGGCGAGCATCGCGTTGAGCACGCGCTGATCGGCGTTGGTGCCCGCAGTGCCGCTCTCGATGTCGCCGATCGGGTCGAACAGTCCGAAGTTCGGGATGGCCGACGGCGAGATCTCGTCCTGGTTGGTGCCCTGGTCCAGCGGTCGCGGGGTGGCCGGGACCTGGAAGCCCGGCAGTCCGGCGCACCAGGGCCCGTGGCCGACCTCGCCGTAGGTGGGGAGGTCACGCTCGTCCCACGCGCGGTACTGCGGGGTGAAGAGCTCGATGTACTGCTTGACCCAGTCGTTCTCGAAGGTCTTGGACAGGATCGGCTCGTAGTTGGCCGCGCCGCGGATCAGGCACGGGAACTCCGGGGAGTACTCCGCCAGGAGCTGGAGGACCGGTGCGGTGACCTCGCCCATGCGGATCAGGTTCTGCTCGTTGTCGGCGAGCACGCGCGTGCTGGTGCGCGAGAGCCCGGCGATGTCGGAGAAGAAGGTGTCGAGGTCGTCGCGCTTCTCCACGACCGTCTTGGCCGTGACGGTGACGTTGTCCAGGGCGTCGAGCAGGTCCGGCGCCGCGAGGTCGTAGGCGTCGGCGACGTCGGCCAGCGCGATGAGGTCCTCGCGCAGGGTCGGCAACTGGTCGTTGAGCTCGCCCAGGTAGGACTCCAGCTGGTCCATCGTCTGGCCGATCTGCTCGCCACGGCCCTCCAGCGCCTGGGCCAGCGCGCCGAGGGTGGCGTTGAGGTCGGCCGGCCGCACCGCGCGCAGCAGCGGGAACAGGTCGTTGAGGATGCGGCTGAGCTCGACGTTGGTCTCCACCCGCTCCAGGGGGATCACGTCGCCGTCACCGAGCCGTCCGGCCGGGACGTCCGGCCGGACGAAGGCGATGAACTTCTGGCCGAACAGGGTCGTCGGGAGGATGTCCACCTCGACGTTGCCGGGGATCTCCTCGGCTGCCGCGGGCTCCAGTGCCACGGTGATCTCGGCGTTCTCGCCGTTCTGGCCCACGGCCTCCACGTAGCCGACGCGAGCACCGTTGAGGCGCACGTCGCCGAACTTGGCCAGCTGGAGGCCCGCCCGCTCCGCCTGCACCGTGACACGGGTCGCGTCGGTGAACTCCTTGTTGTACAGCGCGATGGAGAACCAGATGAGCAGCGCGATGGAGAGCAGGAAGGCGACGCCGGCGACGAAGAGGCGCGTGTGCTCGCGCGGCGAGTCGTGATGGATGTTGACGAGCATCAGCCGGTGATCCTCACCGTGGTGGTGGAACCCCAGATGGCAAAGCTCATGAAGAAGTTGGCGACCACGATCGTCACGATCGAGGAGCGGATCGCCTGCCCCACCGCGCGGCCGACACCGGCGGGTCCACCGGAGGCGGTGTAGCCGTAGTAGCAGTGGATCAGGATCACGGCGACGGCCAGGACCAACAGCTTCACGAAGGACCACAGCATGTCCACCGGCGGCAGGAACTGCAGGAAGTAGTGGTCGTAGGTGCCCGCCGACTGGCCGTAGATCATCGTCACGATCAGTCGCGGCGAGAGGTAGGACGCCGACAGCGCGACGATGTAGAGCGGGATCACCGCGATGAACGCCGCGATCATCCGGGTGGTGACCAGGTACGGCAACGAGGGCACGGCCATCACCTCGAGCGCGTCGATCTCCTCCGAGATCCGCATCGCGCCCAGACGGGCGGTGTAGCCGCAGCCGACCGTCGCGGCGAGGGCGATGGCCGAGACCAGCGGCGCCACCTCGCGGGTGTTGAAGTAGGCGGAGATGAAGGCACTGAACTTGGCCACGCCGATCTGGCTCAACGAGGCGTAGCCCTGGATGCCCACCTCGGTGCCGGCGAAGAAGGACATGAACGCGATCACGCCGGCCGAGCCGGCGATGAGGCTCAGTCCGCCGGTGCCGAACGCGACGTCGGCCAAGGTGTTCCACACCTCGCGCGGGTACCGCTTCATCGCGCGCGGGACCCACAGCAACGCCTTGGCGTAGAACAGGAACTGGTCGCCGTAGGTCTCGACGCTGCGTCGACTGCTCTTGACCGCTCCGCCGGCCAGCTCGGTGACCAACGACATCAGATACCCACCGGCGGGACGACCTGGAAGTAGATCGCGGTGATCACCGCGTTGAGCAGGAACAGCAGCATGAACGCCACGATCACGGTCTCGTTCACCGCGCGCCCCACGCCGCTGGGTCCTCCTCCGGCGTTGAGCCCCTTGTAGGCACCCACGATCGCCGCGAGCCAGCCGAAGACGAGGGCCTTGACCATCGCGATGTAGAGGTCGGGCAGGGAGGCGAGGGTGGCGAAGTTCGCCAGGAACGCCCCGGCCGATCCGCCCTGGACGATGACGGAGAAGAAGTACCCACCGCCGATACCGGCGCCGATGACGATGCCGTTGATCATCACCGCGACGAACATGGTGGCCACGACGCGCGGTGCGACCAGGCGTTCCAGTGGGTCGATGCCCAGGACCTCCATGGCATCGATCTCCTCGCGGATCTTGCGCGCACCGAGGTCGGAGCAGATCGCCGAGCCGGCCGCACCGGCGATGATCATCGCCGCGGCGATCGGGGCTGCCTCGCGCACCGTGGCGAGCACCGCCGTCGCGCCGGCGAAGGACTGGGCGCCGAGCTGGCCGGTGAGGCTGCCGACCTGCAGCGAGATCACCGCGCCGAAGGGGATCGAGACCAGGATCGTGGGCAGCAGGGTGACGCTGGTGACGAACCACGCCTGCTCGAGGAACTCGCGCACCTGGAAGGGACGCGTGAAGATCCGCTTGGTGACCTCGGCCGTCATCAGCGCGAGCTCACCCGGCCCCTTGACCACGGTCATGGCGCTGACAGGCACGTCGCGAACCTCCCCTCGGCTGTGAGTCACGTCATACTAGAACGTGTTCTCATTCTGGCCAAACCAACATGCCACGTCGCGAGACCGTGACACCCGGCACAACGAGCCAGGAGTGGCGATGGTCACGCCGTCGCGGGAGGTCGGGTGCTCGTGGGTCAGGGAAGGAAGCGCTCGGCGCGGCCGCTCACTTGGTCGCCTCAATCATCTGGTTCAGCTCCTTGCGGAGGTCACCGATCTCGTCGCGCAGGCGAGCCGCCAACTCGAACTGCAGCTCCCCCGCGGCCGCGCGCATCTGCTCGGTGAGGTCCTGGATCAGGTCGGCGAGGTCGGCGCTGGGCATGCCGGCGAGCTCGGCGCCCGCGGACTCCCCCGCCCGGTGCCCCAACGTCGGGACCGGCTGTCCGGGCTGGTCGGCCTTCTCGCTGGGCTTCACGCCGCCGGCGCGGCCCTTCTGGCCCACGTCGGCCCAGGTCTGGAGCAGCGCCTGGGTGGCCTCGTCCTCCCTCGCGAGCATGTCGGTGATGTCGGCGATCTTCTTCCGCAGCGGCTGCGGGTCGATCCCGTGACGCTCGTTGAACTCGATCTGGGCCTCGCGACGACGGTTGGTCTCCTCGATCGCCGACTCCATCGACGGGGTGATTTGGTCGGCGTACATGTGGACCTGCCCGGACACGTTGCGGGCGGCACGGCCGATGGTCTGGATCAGCGACTTGTCCGACCGCAGGAAGCCCTCCTTGTCGGCGTCGAGGATCGCGACCAGCGACACCTCCGGCAGGTCCAGGCCCTCGCGCAGCAGGTTGATGCCGACCAGCACGTCGTAGGCGCCCAGGCGAAGGTCCCGCAGCAGCTCGACGCGCTGGAGCGTGTCGACCTCGGAGTGGAGGTAGCGGGTGTTGATGCCGGCGTCGAGGAGGTAGTCGGTCAGGTCCTCCGACATCTTCTTGGTCAGCGTGGTGACCAGCACTCGCTCGTTGCGCTCGGTGCGGGTGCGGATCTCGTGGATGAGGTCGTCGATCTGCCCCTTGGTCGACTTGATGACGACCTCGGGGTCGACCAGACCGGTCGGGCGGATGATCTGCTCGACGACGTCGCCGTGCACCTTGTCCAGCTCGTAGTCGCCGGGCGTGGCCGAGAGGTAGATGGTCTGCCCGATGCGCTCGAGGAACTCCTCCCACCGCAGCGGCCGGTTGTCCATCGCGCTCGGCAGCCGGAACCCGTGGTCGACCAGGTTGCGCTTGCGGGACATGTCACCCTCGTACATGCCGCCGATCTGCGGCACCGCGACGTGGGACTCGTCGATGACCAGCACGAAGTCCTCGGGGAAGTAGTCCAGCAGGCAGTTGGGTGCGCTGCCGTGCTCACGACCGTCGATGTGCATCGAGTAGTTCTCGATGCCCGAGCAGCTCCCGACCTGGCGCATCATCTCGATGTCGTAGGTGGTGCGCATGCGCAGCCGCTGGGCCTCCAGCATCTTGCCCTGCCGCTCGAAGGTCGCGAGCTGGTCGGCCAGCTCGGCCTCGATGCCGGCGATGGCGCGTTCCATGCGCTCCGGCCCGGCGACGTAGTGGCTCGCCGGGAAGATGTAGAGCTCCTCGTCCTCGGTCAGCACCTCACCGGTGATCGGGTGCAGCGTCATGAGCCGCTCGATCTCGTCACCGAAGAACTCGATCCGGACCGCCATCTCCTCATAGACCGGGAAGATCTCGAGCGTGTCACCGCGCACGCGGAAGGTCCCGCGGGTGAAGCTCATGTCGTTGCGGGTGTACTGGATCTCGACCAGCCGGCGGAGCACCTGGTCGCGGTCGTGCTCCTCTCCCACCCGGAGGCGCACCATGCGGTCGACGTACTCCTGCGGGGTGCCGAGGCCGTAGATGCAGGACACGGTCGAGACGACGATGGCGTCGCGGCGGGTCAGCAGGCTGTTGGTCGCGCTGTGGCGCAGCCGTTCGACCTCCTCGTTGATCGAGGAATCCTTCTCGATGTAGGTGTCGGTCTGCGGGACGTAGGCCTCGGGTTGGTAGTAGTCGTAGTAGGAGACGAAGTACTCCACCGCGTTCTGCGGGAACAGGTGCCGCAGCTCGTTGGCGAACTGCGCGGCCAGCGTCTTGTTGGGCTGCAGCACCAGCACCGGCCGCTGCAGCTGCTCGGCGACCCAGGCAACCGTCGCCGTCTTGCCGGTGCCGGTGGCGCCGAGGAGCACGACGTCGCGCGCGCCGTCGCTGATGCGTCGGCTGATCTCGGCGATGGCCGTCGGCTGGTCGCCGGAGGGCTCGTAGTCGGACTCCACCCGGAACGGGGCGACGCGGCGCTCGAGGTCGGTGACGGGACGCATGGTCCGAGCCTACGAGGGGCCACCGACAGGGTTGCGGGAGAGGCGCAGCGTCCTCACAGCAGGGGCCGCAGCGGGTGCAGGATCCACTCGGTGAACCGACGGTGGACGTCGCGGGAGGCCCACTCGTCGGGCGTGAGCTCCCAGCAGTTGGACTGGTCGACGTCGAAGATCGCGCCCATCTCGGTCGCCAGGGCGCGGTCGATGACCTCGATGTTGATCTCGTAGTTGCCCTGCAGGCTGAGCCGGTCGATGTTGGCGGTGCCGACGGTGGTCCAGGTGCCGTCGACCGTCGCGGTCTTGGCGTGGACCATCGCGTCGCGGTAGCGCAGGATCCGTACGCCGGCCTCGAGCAGCTGGCCGTAGTAGCCCCGGGAGATCCAGTCGGCGACGATGTGGTTGGACTTGCGCGGGACCAGGAGGCGGACGTCGACGCCGCGCAGCGCCGCGGCCTTGAGGGCGTCGACGAAGTCCTGGTCGGGCAGGAAGTAGGCCTGGGTCATCCAGATGTTGGTGCTGGCGCGGTTGATGGCCTCGAGGTACATCGCGCGGATCGGGAACATCCACAGCCGCGGCACGTTGCGATGGACCCGCACCTTCGGCTCCCACACCGAGGCCGTCTCCAGCAGCAGCGGCTGCTCGGAGGAGCGCAGGTGGCGCCGCCGGTGGAGGTTCCAGAAGTCGGCGAAGGCGCGCTTGAGGTCCCACACCGCGGGTCCGGTGATCCGTACGTGGGTGTCGCGCCACTCGGTCTCGTACGCCGATCCGATGTTGTAGCCGCCGATGAACCCGGTGTGGTCGTCCACGATGAGCAGCTTGCGGTGGTCCCGGCCGTAGCGACGCAGGTCGAAGAAGCGCCAGCCCGCGCCGTACACGGGGAACCGCAACACCTTCATCGCCCTGGGGAACCGCTTGAAGACCGGGGGGACGACCAGGTTGGCGAAGCCGTCGTAGATGCAGTAGACCTCCACCCCGCGGTCCGCGGCGTCGGCCAGCGCCCGCTTGAACCGCTCCCCGACGCGGTCGCCCTTCCAGATGTAGGTCTCGAACAGGACCTGGTGCTCCGCCCGCTCGATCGCGGACAGCATGTCGTCGTAGAGGTCCTGGCCGTAGCCGTAGGTGGTGATCTCACCGTCGCCGACCGCCATGGTGCGCGGCTCGCGCACCGGAAACGGCTTGGGACGCTTGCCGCGGCGGCGGTAGGAGTCGACCAGCGACATGCCGACCGCCAGGCCGACCTGGACACCGAGGACGGTCAGCAGGAGTCGCCGTAGGAACGTCCAGAGCCCCGATGCCCATTGCTGCCGCGCCATGCGCCCAATCTAGTGCGTGGTCGTCGGTCGCCCCTCAGGGCGTGGTGTCAGCGGCCCCGCCGGCCTGGTTCTGGCCGCTGAGGTTCTCGAAGTTCTCCAGCACCCACGCGGCGTCGTCGTCCTCCCGGGTGAGCACCAGCCGCATCCGCAACTCGGTGGCGCTGCCCCGGCCCGTCGCCTCGGAGCGGACGTCCTGGTCGACGAAGGCCAGCACCACGACCTGGTTCTCGTCCTGCACGCGGTGCGCGAGGTCGGCGACCGACCCGGTCAGCACGAGCTCGCCGGCAGCGGCGAACTCGCGGATCGAGGCGACCTCGTCCTGGTACGCCTCGGCCAGCTCGGGGGTGATGAAGTCCTCCAGCCAGGCGAAGTCCTCCTCCAGCGACTCGTGGCTGTAGCTGGTCATCTCCACCAGCATCTCCCGCGCCGCGTCCTCGGCCGAGACGCCGGCACTGATGCTGCGTTGCAGCTCCTCGGCACGCTCGGCCTCCTCGTGCTGCTGCCACCAGCCCCACGCAGCGACCACGACCGCCACCACGAGGGCGACGGCGAGTACGACGACCGGTCGGCTGCGCGCGCCGCGGTCGGTGTGTTCGGTGTCCTGCTCCCTGGTGACCCTCATCGGTCCGCCCCCGGCGCGTGGGCCGCCCCCCGCTGGAGGCGTGCGAACGTCGCGGCGCACTGCCCGCCGGGCTGGAACCCGGTCTCCGGACGCTCCGAGGCGGTGCGCGTCGTGCCGTAGTCACAACGCGCCGTGTCGGCGGTGATCAGGGTGAGGCTCAGGGCGCCGTCCCCCAGGATCCGGCTCAGCGTGGCCAGACCGCGCGGGTACTCCTGCAGCAGCGCACGGAAGTGGGTGTTCCAGGGTCGGAACATCGCGCTGAAGGAGGCACCGGTCTCGAGGAACCCGGGCAGCACCTCGCCGGCGTCGGTCACGACCCCCTCGAGGTCGGCCAGGTTCGCCGGCGTGTTGGCGAGCACGTCCGCGAACTCACCGCGATAGTCGGCGAGGAAGGCCGCGAAGTCCTTGGCGTTGGTGGCCAGCCGGCGCAGCGAGTCGGCGTTGTCGGTGGCGATGTCGAGGACCGTGTCGGCGTTGGTGATCACTCGATCGGTCTCCGGCCACACCTCGTCCAGCGTGGCCAGGATCTCCTCCACCTGCCCGACGATGCGCCCGAGGTCGTCACCGGTGCCGGACAGCCCCGTGCTGAGCTCGTCGAGGAGCAGTCCCAGCTTCTCGTCGTCGATCTGGCGGAGTACGTCGTTGACCGCGATGACCGTCGACTGCAGGCTCTTGGGGAGGTCGGTGGACTCGGCGGCGACGGTGTCCCCGTCGGCGTAGAACGGCCCCTCGGAGGTGTTGGGCTGGAAGTCCAGGTACTGCTCCCCGACCGGGGAGAGGCTGCGCACCTTGGCCACGGAATCCGTCGGCACCTCGGTGCCGGCCCTCACCCGGAGCGTCGCGAGGGCACCCCCGTCCTCACGCGGGACGATGCGCTGCACCTTGCCGACCTTGATGCCGCGGTAGGTGACCGCGGAGCCCTCGAACAGGCCCCCGGTCTGCGCCAGCTCCACGTCGAGGTTGATGGGCCGCTCGGTCAGCGGCGCATCGAGCACCGCGGCGAACATGTAGGTCACCGCGACGACCAGCACGAGCACCACGCCGGCGGCGCTGAGCCACAGCCGGTCCGCCAGGACCTTCCTCACCCAGATCACGTCATCTCCTCCCACTTCCGGTCGGGCCGAGCAGCCCGCCTCCTCCCGCACCGGCGTCGCTCGGGCGGCCGAGCAGGTTCAGGCCACCGTCGAGGATGTCGAGCTGGTCCAGGATGCCCAGGTCGTCGGCGAGCTGTTCGAGGCCGAGCACCTCCAGCAGGCCGCCCACCACGCCGCCGACACCGCCGCGGAGCTGGAGGCCGGCGAGGTCGAGGTCCATGCCGATCGGGACGTAGTCGCCGGAGACCAGCTCCTCGACCAACCCTCCGGCACGGGTGAGCTGCTGCAACTGTTGGTTCATCCGGTTGCGGTTGGAGGCCAGCTCGGCGAGCACGGGCTGGACCTCCGAGAGCAGGGAGAGCAACCGCTCACGCGTCACCTGCACCGTCTGGTTGGCCACGTCGGAGAAGCGCTCCACCTCCGCGAGCAGGGCGGTGAAGTCGGGGGTGGCGCGGCGGAGCACCCGAGCAGCCGGACGGATGTCGGTGATCACCCGGTTGAGCACGTCCTGCCGGTCGGCGAGGGTCCGCGACACCGAGTTCAGGGAGCTGAGCACCCGGTCGATGCTTCCCGTCGTCCGGTTGGCCTCGGCGAGGAACGCGTTGGCGTTGCGCAGCAGGTCCTTGATGTCCTGCTCGTTGCCGACGAGCACGGTGTTGAGCTCGTCGGTGACCGTGCGCAGCTGCTCCAGTCCACCGCCGTTGATCAGCAGCGAGGCCGAGGACAGGGCGTTCTCGACGGTGGGCGCGGTGTCGGTGTCCGCCACGCCCAGGACGGCCTCCTCCCGGAGCAGCGCGCCGTCGGCCGGGTTGGTGACGTCGACGAACATCTCGCCCAGCGGCGTGGTGTAGCGCAGTCGGGCACTCGCACCCTGACGCAGCTGCGCCGCCGTCCGCACGGTCAACGTCACCTCGGCGGTGAAGTCCTCGACCGAGATCTCGGTGACCTTGCCGCTGTCGACCCCGTTGACCTTGACCGGCGCCCCGTCGGCGAGGTTCAGGGCGTCGTCGAACTCCGCGACGATCTCGATGGTCTCGCCCGAGACGCCGGTGCCCGGGACGGGAACGTCCCGCATCGTGGTGCCGCACCCGGTGACCGCCAGCAGCGCGGCAGCCAGGAGCGGGAGGGCGGCGCGGCGTACGGACGGCCGCTGGGGACGCGCGCGGCTCATGAGCCTGATCCGATCAGTCCGCACACGGGGTCGGGCAGCATGTCACACAGTTGCTCGAGGAGGTCGCCGCCGGGGAAGATCTTCGCCGGGTGGAGGACCACGTCGACGCGCCCGTCCTCCTCGGCGCGCTGCAGGTTCTGCAGGCCCAGCGGCATGACCCGGAGCACCTCGGTCAGTTCCTCCTCCTTCTCGATCACCGTCTCCATCAGCTCGGTGGAGCCGTCCAGGGTGCGCACGATCGAGTCACGGTTGGCGACGGCGAACTCGGCGACGACGGTCACGGCCCGGTTCAGCGCCCGGAGGGCCCGCTTGAAGTTGTCACGCTCGTCGGCGAGCAGGTCGCTGGCGCGGGTGACCTGCTGGACGAACTCGCGGGCCACGTCCTCGTCCTCCGCCACGGCTGCGAGCAGGGTGTCCAGCGACCGGAGCGAGGCCGCCACGCCGTCCCGCTGGCTGTGGATCCCGTTGACGCCACGGGCGAGGGACTCGACGGAGTCGTTGAGCAGCGCACCCTTGCCACGGAGTGCCTTGGTGCCGACGTCGATGAAGCGCTGGACCGCCCGGGTGGTCTGCTTGTTGCCGCCGATGCCGGTGGCGAAGTCGTTCAGCGCGGCCAGCGCGTCGTCGAAGTCGACGGGGGTGCGGGTGCGTTCGAGCGGGATCTCGGCGCCGTCGGCCATCGTCGGTCCGTCGCGGTGCACCGGTGTGAGCTCGAGGTAGCGGTCGGTCGCCACCGAGCGGGCGACGACCACGGCACCCGCGTCCTCGGGGATGTCGTGTCCGCCCTCGACCTCCATCGTGACCCGCACCTGCTCCCCGGCGGGCTCGATGTCGGTGATGCTGCCCACGGTGACGCCGAGGATGCCGACGTCGTTGCCCTCGAAGAGGCCGGCGGAGTCCTCGAGGTAGGCGTGGATCTCCATGGAGTCCTCGCCTCCGAGGATGCTGCAGCCGCTGGTCGCCAGGAGGGCGCCGAGCAGCAGCGCGGCAACCGGGCGTCGCCACGAGCGGAGGGTGGAGGAGAGTCTGGTCATCATCGGCACCCCGAGACCTGGCGCAGGTTGCAGCGGACGTCGTCGGCCAGCAGCGCACCGTCCTCGCTGTACAGGTCCACCCAGGGACCGTTGCCGGTGGCGTTGGCGACGTAGCGCATGGCGGGCCCCATCACGTCGAGGACCTCCTGGAGCTGCCGTCGTTGGCCGTTGAGGAAGTCGATGGCGTGGTTGAGGTCGCGGAGGGCCGGTCGGAGCTCGCCCCGGGTGGAGTCGACGATGGCCTCCAGCGCGGTGGCCAGCTCGGTGGTCTCGGTCAGCAGCCGGTTGATGGCCTCGCGGCGCGCCGTCACCTCGGAGACGACCAGGTTGGTCTGGCGCATGAGGCCGACCACGTCCTCGTGGGAGTCGGCCAGCTGGTCGGTGACCGAGCGGGCCGCGGTCATCAGGTCGCCGACCTGGTCCGACCGTCGGCTCACCACGTCGGAGAGCCGGGCGACGCCCTCCAGGGCGGGGCCGATCTCCTCCGAGCTGGCGCCGAGGGTGTCGGCCACCTCGGTGAGCGCCTCGGCCAGGAGGTCCGCGTCGAGGTCCTCCAGCGCACCCGTGCCGGTCTCGAGGACGTCCTGGAGGTTGAAGGGCACCTGGGTGCGCTCCAGCGGGATGTGGGCGTCGACCAGCTCTCCCCCGCCCTCCGGCTTCACCTCCAGGTAGTGGGTGCCCAGCAGCGTGGCGACCTTCACCGTGGCGGTCGTCCGGGATCCGAGGTCGATGTCGGAACTCAACGCGAAGGTGACCCGCACGCGGTCCTCCCGGAGCTCGATCGCGGTGACCTCGCCGTTGGGGACGCCGTGGACCTGGACGTCCTCGCCCACCCGGAGACCGGCGGTGTGCTCGAGCTCGGTGGTGTAGCTCTCGGTGCCGAAGTTCGCCACGCTCAGTCCCACGATGCCCAGCGCCAGGGCGAGGCCGATGGCGATGGCCACCAGGCCGGTGCGGAACGGATCGAGCTCGTTGAGGGGCTTGGTCACGATCGGCACACCTCCGAGTTGCCGCTGCCGTCGGGGGCGAAGTTGAGCGGGACACCGATGTCGAGCGTGAGGGTGCAGACGTAGATGTTCAGCGCGTTCTCGTACGACGTCGCCTTGCCCAGGCCGCGGAAGATCGCGGCGAAGGCGGGGATGGCCTGCTCGAGGTCGCCCTCCGCGTCGCGGAGCATGCCGGCGACCTCCTTGAGCTCTCGCGAGGTGCCGGTCAGCGGCTCCCGGGTCTCGGTGAGCAGGTCACTGGTCGACCCGACGAGCTGGGAGATCCCGTCGATGGAGTCACCGATCGACTCGCGGTCGCGCGCCAGGCCACGCATCAGCTTGCGGAGCTCCACGGCGGTGGTGGTGATCTCGTCGCCCTGGCCAGCGAGGTTCTCCAGGACCGGGGTGAGGTTGGTCAGCACCTCCCCGATCACCTCGTCGCGGTCGGCGACGAAGTCGGTGAGGTCCGCGGTCTGCGCGAGCAGCTGCTCGACGGTGCCGCCCTCCCCTTGGAGCACCTTGACCAGCGATCCCGCGAGCGTGTTGACGTCCTCGGGCTGGAGCACCTCGAACAGGGGCCGGAACCCGTTGAGCAGCTCGGTCAGGTCGAACCCGGGGTCGGTCCGGTCGGCCGGGATCCCGGCATCGGGCTCGAGCTCGGCACCCGGGTCCTGGGTCTGCACCATCGCGACGTACCGCTGCCCGACGAGGTTCTGGTAGCGCATCGTCAGGGTGGTGTTGTCGTAGACGGGCTGCTCGTCGCGGACCTCGAGGGTGACGGTGGCGAACTCGGCGTCGGCCTCGATCGCGGTGACGCGGCCGACGCGGACGCCGGCGGCCTTCACGTCGTCGCCGGCACGCAGGCCGTTGACGTCGGCGAACTCGGCGGTGAACTCCCTGCTGTCTCCCCCGACCGGATTGGCCATCGTGTTGACCAGCAGCACCAGCAGCAGGCCGGCGACCACGGCGAAGGCGGTGAACTTCAGCGCCACGGACCACAGACCGGTCACGAGCCACCTCCCATGCCCGCGAACGTCGCCTCGCGGTAGGAGGGCCGGTCCCCGGCGTCGTAGTAGTCCAGGTCACCGGCGAAGTTGAGCCGCAGCGGTCCCTCGGTGCGCACGTAGCCCTTCTCGATGACCGTGGGCAGGGTCTGCCCCAGCCGGATGTTCTCGGTGATGGCGCCGGTGATGCCGGCCTTGCGGTTGTCGTAGAGCGCATCGACGAGGACGGCCGAGTCGTTGATGAAGCGGACGAGGTCGTCCTGGTTGGCCGCGACGAACTTCCGACCGGTCACCGTCAGGCTGCGGGCCCCGGTCAGCAGGGTCGTCAGCTGCGCCTCCTGGCTGACCAGCACGTCGAGGAAGGTCAGCGTGTCCTCGGCGGCGTCGAGCAGGTCGGGAGCGATCTCGTCGGCGAGCTCGGCGTTGGCGGCGAGCTTCTCCAGGTCCGCGCGGACCTGCGGCATCCGGGGGTTGAGCCGTTCCAGGTAGTCGTTGGCGCTGGCGAGGGTGGCCCGCAGCTGCGCGCCGCGACCGTCCAGTGCCTGCGCGGCGGAACCGATCGCGGAGGCGAGCTCGGCGGGTCCGAGGGCCTCGACGAGGCGGTCGATGTCGTCGAGTGCCTGTTGCAGCTCCAACGTGCCCTGGGTCTGGTCGGGCGCGATGCTGGCGCCGGCCTCGAGGCGACCGGCCGGCTCACCGTGGACGACCAGGTCGACGAAGGTCGTGCCGAACACGGTGGCCGGGAGCACCCGGGCCACCACGTTGCCCGGGACCCGGTCGAGGTGGTCCTCACCCATCTCGATGTCGATGTCGACCCCGCCCTCGTCGGCGGACTCGATGGCATGGACGCGACCGACGATGACCCCGTCGACCTTGACGTCCGAGCCTGCCTGGAGCGCCCCACCGGCGTCGGCGACGTGCGCGACCACGTGCGGTGACGTACCGAACGTGCCGTTGCTGCGCAACTGGACGAACGCCGCCAGCACCGCGACCGCGACGATCACCAGCAGGCCGCGGCGAGCGAGCGTCGCCTGGGAGACCTCACGTGCCATCGCAGCTCACCCCGACAACCTGAAGCCGGGATCGCCGCCCCAGAAGAGCAGCGTCAGGACCATGTCGAGCACGACGACGACCACGATGCTGGCGCGGATGCCGGCGCCGGTCGCCTCACCCACTGCTTGGGGGCCACCGCCGACCTTCATGCCGTACCAGCAGTGCAGGAGCGCGATCACCAGCGCGAAGACGAGGATCTTGATGACCGAGAAGAAGATGTCGCGGCCCTGGATGAAGGTGGAGAAGTAGTGGTCGTACTGCCCCGGCGACTGGCCGAAGAGGAAGACCACCGACCACTGGGAGGCGACGTAGCTGCCGAGCAGTCCCACGAGGTAGAGCGGCAGGATCGCCACCATGCAGGCGACGACCCGGGTGGTGACGACGTAGCGCATGGAGCTGATCGCCATCACCTCCATGGCGTCGATCTCCTCGTGGATTTTCATCGAGCCGATCTGTGCGGTGAAGCGGCAGCCGACCTGGGCGCCGAGCGCCAGCGCGGCGATGAGCGGGGCGAGCTCGCGGGTGTTGGCACTGGCCGAGATGAACCCGCTCAGTGGGGCAAGGCCCACGATCTCGAGGCCGTTGAAGCCCTCGATGCCCAGCGAGGTGCCGGCCGCCACGGACAGCAGCACCATGACCCCGACGGTGCCGCCACCCACCAACAGCGCGCCGGAGCCCCAGGCGATGTCCTTGAGCTGGCGGAGCACCTCACGGGGGTAGAGCACGACCGTCGTCGGCACCTCGCGCAGCGCCTTGCCCGCGAAGCTGGCGAAGTGGCCCAGCAGCGCCAGCGAGCCCATCAGCGGATCCGTGACGCGGGCGAGGAGCAGGCTCCCCACACCGCGGGTGCGTGGCTGCACGGTCGCCATCAGGCCACCCCCGAGGGCACGAGCATCACGTAGACCTGCGTGAGGGCGACGTTGACCACCGCGAGCAGGATCACGCTGAGCACGACGGCCTGGTTGACGCCGTCGGCGACGCCCTTGGGCCCGCCGCGGGCCGTCAGCCCCTTGTGGGCGGCGACGACGGTGGCGATGAAGCCGAAGATCAACGCCTTGAGCTCGGCCAGGATCAGGTCGGTGGGCTGGCTGAAGCTGACGAAGGACTCCAGGTAGGTGCCGGCCGAGACGTTGCCGGTGCCGACGTTCATCACGAACGCCGTCGTCATCGCGGCCATTGCGACGACCACCGTGAGCAGCAGTGCGACGAGCAGGGCCGCCACCACGCGCGGCGCCACCAGGCGTTGCACCGGATTGATGCCCATCACTTTCATCGCGTCGACCTCCTCGCGCACCGTCCGCGCACCGAGGTCGGAGCAGATCGCGGACCCGACGGCACCGGCGATCATCAGCGACGTGACCAGCGGGGCGCCCTGGCGGAGCACGCCGATGCCGTTGACGGCGCCGCTGAAGGAGATCGCTCCGATCTGGTTCGCGACGCCGCCGATCTGGACCGAGGTGATGACGCCGAAGGGGATGGCGACCAGGATCGTGGGCAGCAGCGAGACCCGCGTCATGAACCAGGCCTGCAGCAGGAACTCCGACCAGGAGAACCGCCGGGCCACGATGTCGGTGGCGGCGAAGTAGCTGGCCTCTGCAGCGAGGATCACCAGGCTGCCGCTGGTGCGGATTCCCTCCCGGAGGCGGCCCGCGAGGTCGTCGACGACGGACCTCCCCGAGGCGAGCACCGTGGCCATCCGCCCACCCTTCGTCGCTCCAAGCTCCCTGCCCAAGGCACCAAGTGCCCGTTGCTCGGTGTAACACTTATCACGTCGGGGTGGTTACGCCCGCGGTCGGCCCAACCCGTGGGAGCGCGCGGGCAGGTGCGTCCGCGGTGCCATGCGCGGCCCGCGGCGCGGGCGGTGGAGACCAGCGGCACCGACCAGGAACGGCACCCGTCCGCGATGGGGACGCCAGGGCTCCAGGTAGTCCGCGAGCTCGGTGTCGTCGAACGCGCGCCCGGTCAGGGCCCAGCCCACGTCCTTGGCGACGTGGTAGTCGCCGTACGAGACCGCGTCGGGGTCGCCGAACGCGCACTGGCGGACCTCGGCGGCCGTCCAGACGCCGACGCCCGGGAGCGAACGCAGGGCGTCCTCGACCTCGGACAGGGGACGTCGGGCCAAGCGGTCCACCGCGGACGCGCGGCTCGCCGCCTGCACCACCGCGCGCGAACGGGCCGGGTCGATGTGCATCGCCAGCCACGCCCAGGACGGGATGCCCCGGATCGTCTCCGGCGCCGGCTGCAGCGCGACGCCGACCTCCGACCCGGGCCCGGGCGCTGCCTCCCCGTGGCGTCGCACCAGGGAGCGGAAGCCGGCGAAGGCCTCCTGACCGGTCACCTTCTGCTCGATGATGCTCGGCACCAACGACTCCAGCGGCAGTCCGGTGCGTCCCAACCGCAGGTGGGCGTGGTGCCGGCGGGCACGGGCGAGCACGTCGTGGCGCGGCTCGAAGTCGCTCCAGTCGTCGTGGGCGCCCAACAGCTCGGGCAGTTGGTCCAGCGCCCACGCCGCACCCGGCCCCCATGCCTCGGCCGCGACCGAACCGTCGCGACGGAGGTCGGAGACGGCGAGCGTCACCGGGCCGGCCGGCGTACGCGCGGCGCGCCAGTGGCGACCTCCGACGCCGAGCCGCATCGTGGGATCGCCGCCGCCGCGTCGTTGCTGGCCCAGGATCGACCGGACGGGGCACGGCCAGTCCGGCACCCACAGCCGCTCCAGGTGATCTCGACGCACGGGTCGAGCCTAGGGTCACCGCCTGAGAGGCGGCGCGCGACTAGACTGTGTCACCAGTTCGTGAAACGTCTTCGCATCGGGAGCCCCGCGTGACCGCAGTGTCCAGCACGTCCTCCACCCGTCGGCCGCGCCTGGACCAGGAGATGGTGCTGCGCACGGCCGAGGAGCTGGTCGACCGCGACGGCTACGACGCGCTCACGATGACCTCCCTGGCCGCCGAGCTCGACGCGCGCGTCTCCTCCCTCTACAACCACGTCGCGAACCTCGAGGACCTGCGGGCACTGATCCAGATCCGCGCGATGGGCCTGCTCGGCGAGCGTGTCAGCAGGGCCGCGATGGGCCACTCGGGCGCGGACGGGCTGCGGGTGCTCAGCCACGAGCTGCGCACCTTCGCCCGCGACAAGCCGCAGCGCTACGCCGCGATCACCCGGCCCGCGATCGATCGCGACGCGTTCTTCGAGGCCGCCGCGGGGCCGATCGAGGCGCTCTCGGTGATGGTGCGCTCGGCCGGGCTGCCCGAGGAGAGCCTGATGCCGACCGCGATGGCGATCTTCGCGGCGCTGCACGGCTTCGTCTCCCTGGAGGTGGCCGGCTACTTCGGCGGGCTGGACGACCAGCTCGACGAGGTCTACGAGAAGGTCGTGCGCGGTGCCGTCACGGCGGCCGTCCTCGAGGCGACCCACGACTGAGACGGCTCCGATGCTGCTGCAGGAGGTCGTCGCCACCTCACGCGCCGTCTCCGCGACCCGGTCGCGCAAGGAGAAGGTGCGGTTGCTGGCCGCCGTGCTCGCCGAGGCGCCCGCCGGGGAGCGTCCGCTCGTCGCGCGCTACCTGGGCGGTTCGCTGCGGCAGCGGCGCACCGGCGTCGGCTGGCGCTCGCTGGGCGACCTGCCCTCCCCCGCGGACGAGGCGACGCTGACGGTCGCCGAGGTGGACGCGACGCTCGAGAAGGTCGCCGGGCTCTCCGGCCCCGGCTCGGCCGGGATGCGGCGTACCCGCACCGAGGAGCTCTTCGGACGCGCCACCGAGGACGAACAGGCGTGGCTGCGCGGCATCATCACCGGCGAGGTCCGCCAGGGCGCGCTCGAGGCGATGCTGACCGAGGCCGTCGCGGCTGCCGCCGACCTGCCCGTGAAGCAGGTGCGGCGGGCGGCGATGCTGGCCGGTGGGACGGCGTACGTCGTCGAGGCGGCGTTCGAGGGCGAGGAGGCGCTGGCCGGGATCGGACTGACCGTGGGACGCCCAATCCAGCCGATGCTCGCCTCGTCCGCGCCCGACCTCGCGGCGGCACTGGAGAAGGTGGGCGCCGACGCCGCGGTGGACGCGAAACTCGACGGGATCCGGATCCAGGTGCACCGCGACGGTCAGGACGTGCGCATCGCGACGCGCAGCCTCGACGACATCACCGAGCGGCTGCCCGAGGTGGTCGAGATCGTCCGCTCACTGCCCGCGGACCGGCTCGTGCTCGACGGCGAGGCGATGTGGCTGGCCGACGACGGGGGGCCCCGGCCCTTCCAGGAGACCGCGTCGCGGACAGCGAGCGGCAGTGGCGGTGCGGTGACGCCGTACTTCTTCGACCTGCTGCACCGCGACGGCCGCGACCTGCTCGACCTGCCGGCCCACGAGCGGTGGGCCGAGCTCGACGACCTCGTGCCCGAGCCGTGGCGGGTGACCCGCTGGCGTGGCGAGGATCCCGCCGACGCGCAGGCCTTCGCCGACGACGTGCTCGCCTCCGGGCAGGAGGGCGTGGTGGTCAAGGCGGCCGGAGCGACGTACGACGCCGGCCGCCGCGGCGCCGCCTGGGTCAAGGTGAAGCCGGTCCACACCCTCGACCTGGTCGTGCTCGCCGTCGAGTGGGGATCCGGCCGCCGACGCGGGTGGCTGTCGAACATCCACCTCGGCGCCCGCGATCCCGACGGTGGCTTCGTCATGCTCGGCAAGACTTTCAAGGGCATGACCGACGAGATCTTGGCCTGGCAGACCGAACGCTTCACCGAGCTCGCGACCGTCGACGACCCCGCGGCCGACTGGGTCGTCCCGGTGCGTCCCGAGCAGGTCGTCGAGATCGCCTTCGACGGACTCCAGCGCTCCACCCGCTACCCCGGAGGCCTCGCCCTCCGCTTCGCCCGCGTGCTCCGCTACCGCGACGACAAGAGCGCCGCCGAGGCCGACACCATCGAGGCCGTGCGCGATCACGCCGACGGACCGACTCGCGGGCACTGACGGGTAGGTTCCTCGCGTGCAGGGAGCAAACGGAACGTTCCGTAGCGGCCAGATGGCCTTTGAGTCGACGCCAGCCGCGAGCCTCATCCAGTCCATCGAGACCGAACTTGGCGTCCGGTTGCCTGAGGCGTACGTCGCTCTTGCGCGACAGCACAATGGCGGCCACTTGGCACGAGACGCCCATCGGACAGACACACCGACGACGTGGGCCGAGGATCACGTTGGCGTCACTTCGATCGCCGCTATCGGACACACGGCACCCTTCAGCCTTTGCGGTGGACTCGGGAGCACCTTCTGGATTAGTGAATGGGGGTATCCAGACATCGGGGTCTACTTCGCAGACTGCCCGTCTGCGGGACACGACATGATCGCGCTCGACTACAGAAGCGAGGGCGAGCCACGTGTTGTGCACGTCGACCAAGAGGTCGGCTATCGGATCACCCCACTCGCACCTGACTTCGCGACATTCATCGACGGCCTTGCCAAGGAGGACTAGTTTCCGTAACTGCGGTCCCCGGAAGACTTTCAAGGGCATGACCGACGAGATCCTCGCCTGGCAGACCGAACGCTTCACCGAGCTCGCGACCGTCGACGACCCCGCGGCCGACTGGGTCGTCCCGGTGCGTCCCGAGCAGGTCGTCGAGATCGCCTTCGACGGACTCCAGCGCTCCACCCGCTACCCCGGAGGCCTCGCCCTCCGCTTCGCCCGCGTGCTCCGCTATCGCGAGGACAAGACCGCCGCCGAGGCCGACACCATCGAGACCGTGCGGACCCACGCCGCCCGCTGAGAGCTGCGGGCGTGCCGATGGCCCCGCGCGTGGGCGGGGTGTGGTGGCGGGGTCATCGTCGGTGGGTCTGCCGGTGGTCGAGCCTGTCGAGACCGTGCTCGAGGGTGCGGGTGCCGTGGTGGTCGACGAGGTACTGGTGGCCGTGGGGGCTGGTCCAGAGGTACTGGCCGGGGTCGAGGACGGTGTAGCCCCACGTCGAGTGGGTCTTCGCTCGATGATGACTTCGACAGAGCGGGACCAGGTTGCAGGGACACGTGGAGCCACCCGCGGCGTGGGGTGTGGCGTGGTCGAGATCGCAACGCGTGGCGCGGCGTTGGCAGTGCGGGAAGGCGCAGTGGGGATCACGGAGGTGGACCTGGCGTCGGTGGCGGTCGGGGATCTCGTAGGCCTCAACAGGCTCGTGGCCCGTCAGGTCGATCACGGGCCGGACGATGACGGTGGCGCCCGGCGTGCCGCACCAGTCGCGGACCTGCCCGGCGGTGACGGGACTGCGGGTGTTGCCCAACCGTCCGATGGTCTCGCCGTCAGTGGTGAGGGCGGTGTCGGTGAGGTGGACGTGCAGGTCGACCGTGCGGCGGCTCGTCGTGGTGGTGGTCCGGTTCTTGGTGGTCGAGCCGCGCTCGTGAGGGACGAGCGATCGCGTGTCGAGACCCAGGGACTGATCGCCCCGAGCGAGGTCGCCGGCGGCCATGGAGCGGCGTACGCCGCGTGAGGCATCACAGCCCAGGTCGGCGAGTTCTCGGGCGCGGTCGCTGATCGCGGCGTCCAGGTCGAGCGCGTCGGCGGTGTCGAGGATCCCCTCGACCCCGACCGTGCCCTCAATCCTGGCGTCGTGGGTGTGGACGTCGAACCGGCGCCCGTCGGCGGCCTCACGCCGCCGCTGCTCGGCGGCGGTGGGGTCGAACCGGGCCAGTGCCTCCTCGACCAGCCGATCGACCTGGGCGAAGGTGCAGGTCGCCGCGAACCGCGCGAGATGCCGGTCCACGTGGGCGGCAGCGTCTGCCGGGAGCAGTCGGGTGCTGTCGGCGATCCTGAGCGCGCGCCACACCGGCACGCGTCCCGCGAGCACGGCCTGCCAGATCGAGGGCAGCCGGTAGGCGGTCTCGAGGACCTTCCCCACATGGTCCCGCCCCGCGATCGTGGACCGTCCGAGGACGGCGCACAGCTCCATCAACGCGAACTCGCTGACGAGCGGTGCACCGTCACCGGCGATCGGCACGCCGCTGTCGACGTACCCATCACTGATCGTCGCCGCATCCGCCGACTCCTGGACGGTGTTGAGTCCGGCCCAGGCCACGATGTCGCGGGCCTCGCGGACCTCGGAATCCCGCCGTAGCGCCACCTCGGCCCGCACCGAGCCCAACAGCTCCGCGGTGGAACGGTGCGGTTGCGGCTGCGTGGACATGGGTTCAGTAGATCACCGAGCACCGACATCGCGACCGCATGAACCAAGCCCCTGTGGACAACTAGCGAGGAGCGGTCCGAGGGGGCCTCGACACGACGCCGCTCGTCCCTCACGGCGCCGGCTCGACCAGCAAGACCAGCCTCCGTGCCGAGAGGCCACCCGCACGCGGCCGCGTCCTTCGTGGCGTCGGCTCGACCAGCAAGGGGCGGGGTTCCTCACGGCGTCGGCTCGACCAGCAAGGTTGGCCGCGTCCCTCACGGCGCCGGCTCGACCACCAAGGAAGCCCACCGGCGGGCTCGGCGAGGGTTCAGGCGGGTTGGGGCAGGACCAGCGCCAGGGCGGAGCGGACGAGGTGGTCACGGACCTGTGCCGACGAGACCTGGTCGACCACCGGCACGCCGGGGGCCTTCTCGGTGACGAGGATCCCGAGCCGGGCGAGCTGGAGGGCCCCGAGGCCGCTGGCGTAGAGCATGTTGGCGAGCACGCTGGCGTCGTCGTTGATCTCGAAGGCGCCCGCCTCGGCGCCGCGCGACAGCACGTCGGAGAGGATCGTGAGGCACGAGGTGATGCCCACGCCCAAGCGGTAGAGCGCACCCTCGGCGATCTCGTCGAGCAGTTCGTCGCCGGGGCGCAGCATCAGCTGCTGGGCGCAGTCCACGAACGCCGGGTGGGCACACCCGTAGTCCACGAACGCGCCGACGATCGCGGCCAGCTGCTCACGCGGCGCGTCGGTGGAGTCCGCTGCGGCCTGCATGGCGTCGTGCAGCTCGCCGAGATAGCCCACCAGAGTCTCGGCGAAGAGCTCCTCCTTGCCGGAGAAGTGGCGGTAGACGATCGCGCGGTTGATGCCGACGGCCTTGGCGATGTGCTCGATCTGGACGTCGCGCACCCCGCGCTCGTCGAAGATCTCCCGTGTCGCCGCGACGATCTGCGCCTTGCGCTCGCGGCGCCGGGCGGCCGCGGCCTTGCGCCGCCCGTCGACCGGGCTCGATTCCGTCGCACTCGCCATGCTCGCAGTGTACGGGACGTGCAACTCGGAGTTACAGCACTTGTGACCCACCCGACGAACGCCGCGGGCCCGCCCGGATCACTCCGGACGGGCCCGCGGTCAGCAGGTGTGCGACCTACTTCTCCAGGATCGCCACGACGCCCTGGCCACCGGCCGCGCAGACCGAGATCAGCGCACGGCCACCACCGTTGGCGTCGAGCAGCTTGGCGGTGTTGGCCACAATCCGGCCACCGGTCGCAGCGAACGGGTGACCGGCCGCGAGCGAGGAGCCCTTGACGTTGAGCTTCTCGCGGTCGATCGAGCCCAGCGGACCGTCGAGACCCAGGCGCTCCTTGCAGAACACCGGGCTCTCCCACGCGGCGAGCGTCGAGAGAACCTGCGAGGCGAACGCCTCGTGGATCTCGTAGAAGTCGAAGTCGCCCAGCGACAGGCCGTTGCGGGCGAGCATCCGCGGCACGGCGTACGCCGGCGCCATCAGCAGGCCCTCCTTGCCGTTGACGAAGTCCACCGCCGCGACCTCGGAGTCGACGAAGTAGGCCAGCGGCTTCAAGCCGTGCTCCTCGGCCCACTCCTCGCTGCCGAGCAGCACCGCGGAGGCGCCGTCGGTGAGCGGGGTGGAGTTCGCCGCGGTCATCGTCGCGGCCTCGCCCTTGCCGAAGACCGGCTTGAGCTTGGCGAGCTTCTCCACCGAGGAGTCGCCGCGCAGGTTGTTGTCGCGCTCGAGCCCGCGGAACGGCGTGATCAGGTCGTCCTGCCAGCCCTCGTCGTACGACGCGGCCATGTTCTGGTGCGAGGCCACCGCGAGCGCGTCCTGGGCCTCGCGGGTGATCTGCCACTCCAGGGCGGTCAGCGCCTGGTGCTCGCCCATGGACAGCTTGGTACGGGGCTCGCCGTTGGACGGGATCGCGATGCCGATGTCGCCGGGGCGCAGCGAGGCGAGCACGGCGAGGCGGTCCTTGTTGGTGCGCGCGTTGTTGAGCGCGATCAGCTTCTTGCGCAGCTTCTCCGAGATCGCGATGGGGGCGTCGGAGGTCGTGTCCACGCCGCCGCCGATGCCGGAGTCGAGCTGGCCGAGCTTGATCTTGTTGGCGATGTAGTTGATCGCCTGCAGACCGGTGCCGCACGCCTGCTGGAGGTCGACCGCCGCGGTCTCGGGCGCCAGGCCGCTGCCCAGCACCGACTCGCGCACGAGGTTGAAGTCGCGGGCGTGCTTGAGCACCGCACCGCCGGCGACCTCGCCGACGCGTTCACCGGTCAGGCCGTGGCGCTTCACCAGCCCGTCGAGCGCAGCGGTGAGCATGTCCTGGTTCGAGGCGGTGGCGTAGGCACCGTTGGATCGAGCGAAGGGGATGCGGTTACCGCCGAGTACAGCGGCCCGACGTACGTTGTCTGCCATGCCTGACATCCTCGCCCACGACCGGCGCGGGAGAGAACCCTTTGTAGGCCAGATCACGAAATGTGGACACCGAGTTACACATCTAGTTACATGTCTCACGAGCGTGCCAGGGGGACCTGGACCACGTGGACAAACCTCGAAGACCGCGCCGCGGCCCCGCCGCAAGCGCCCCACCTCAGCGGAGGCATCCATCCATGAGTGACAAGTACCGCGAGTTCGCCTCGTCCCCGGTCGGCAAGCTGCTGGTCAAGAACCTCGGGCTCCCGGCCCCGACCAAGCTCGACCGCTACACCGAGGGCGCGCCCCTCGTCGAGGGCAGCGTCCTCGTCGGCGGCACCGGCCGTCTGGCCGAGTCCCTCCAGGGACTGCTCGGCACCCTCGACATCGCCGCGACCAGCAGCGCCGGAGACGGCGAGCAGTTCAAGGGCATCGTCTTCGACGCCACCGGCCTGACCAGCTCGGCCGACCTCGTCGCGCTCCGCGACTTCTTCACCCCGGTCCTGCGCAGCCTTGAGCCCTGCGCCCGCATCGTCGTCCTCGGGACGCCGCCCGAGCAGACCAGCGGCAGCGAGCGCATCGCACAGCGCGCCCTGGAGGGCTTCACCCGCAGCCTGGGCAAGGAGATCGGCAAGGGCAGCACCGTCCAGCTGGTCTACGTCGCCGAGGGCATGGAGGCCGGCGTCACGAGCACGCTCGGCTTCCTCCTCTCCCCCAAGTCGGCCTACGTCTCCGGCCAGGTCGTCCGCATCGGTGCCACCGGCAAGACCAAGGTCGCCGAGGTCGCCGACCACACCAAGCCACTGGAGGGCAAGGTCGCCCTCGTGACCGGCGCCAGCCGCGGCATCGGCGAGGCCATCGCCCGTGTGCTCCACCGCGACGGCGCGACCGTCGTCGGCGTCGACGTGCCCCAGGCCGCCCACGACCTCAAGGCGCTCATGGACGAGCTCGACGGCGACTGGCTCACCCTCGACATCACCGCCCAGGACGCGCCGCAGCGCATCGCGCACCACCTGAAGGAGAAGCACGGTGGCGTCGACACGGTCGTGCACAACGCCGGCATCACCCGCGACCGCAAGCTCGCCAACATGGCGGCAGGCGACAAGGGCGACCGCTTCGCCTCGGTGATCGACGTCAACCTCACCGCGCCCGAGCTCATCACCCGCGAGCTGCTGGACCAGTCGGTCGTCAACGCCGGCGGCTCCATCGTCGGCGTCGCCTCGATCGCCGGCATCGCGGGCAACGTCGGGCAGACCAACTACGCCGCTTCCAAGGCCGGCGTCATCGGCATGGTCGACGCCTTCGCCGGCGAGCTCAAGGACGGCATCACCATCAACGCCGTCGCGCCGGGCTTCATCGTCACCCAGATGACGGCCGCCGTGCCGTTCGCGACCCGCGAGGTCGGGCAGCGCCTCAACGCCATGTCGCAGGGCGGGCTCCCGGTCGACGTCGCCGAGACCATCGCCTGGTATGCCAACCCGGCCTCCTCCGCGGTCAACGGCAACGTCGTCCGCGTGTGCGGCCAGATGATGCTGGGGGCCTGAGATGAGCGACAACGTCCGCGTCATCGAGGGCGGCGGTGGCGGCGTACTCGGTCTGGCGAAGGCCGCGCTGCCGACCGTCCCGGTGCTCAACCAGCTGCCCGGCGTCAAGAAGACCGCCAGCGACCTGCCCGACCTCGTGCTGCGGCGCGAGGACGTGGCAGTGGAGCGTGCCGCCGTCGACCGGTACGCCGCGGTGTGTGGCTTCCCGACCAAGGACGTCGCCCCGGTCCCCTACCTCCACATGCTCGCCTTCCCGCTGCACATGGAGATGATGACCGACGCCGCGTTCCCGTTCCCGGCGATGGGCACGGTGCACCTGGAGAACTCCATCACCCAGCACCGGCCGGTCGCGATCGGTGAGTCGGTGTCGCTCTCGCTGCGTGCGCAGCACCTGCGCGCCACCACCAAGGGCCGTGCCTACGACATGGTCGTCGACGCCACGGTCGACGGGGAGACGGTGTGGGAGTCGGTCTCGACGTACCTGCGACTGGGCGGGGGCGACAAGGAGAACGGCGACCGCGGCACCGAGTTCCGCGCCGTGGAGGCGTCCTCGATGACGTGGTCGGTGCCGGAGAACATCGGCCGCCGCTACGGCGCGGTGTCCGGTGACCGCAACCCGATCCACCTCCACCCGCTGACCGCCAAGGCGCTGGGCTTCCCGCGCCACATCGCGCACGGCATGTGGAGCAAGGCCCGCTGCATCGCGGCGCTGGAGAACCGCCTGCCCGAGGCGGTGAAGGTCGAGGTCGCCTTCAAGAAGCCGATCCTGCTGCCCGGCAAGGTCGCCTTCGGCGCCGAGCAGGGCGCCGACGGCTGGGACTTCACCCTGGTGAAGCCCTCCTCGGGGGCACCCCACCTGCTGGGGCGTACGACGTCCCTGTAGCCGCGCGCCCCGCCCGCGCAGCCGCATCGAGTCGGCGCCAACTCCCGAGTTGGCGCCGAGTCGGCGCGTTCGGGAGCCGAGTTGGCGCCGACTCGACACCGCGACAAACCTGACCAAATTGGGTCATGAACCGCGATCCCCACCGGGCGGACGATCTGAGCCATCGAAGGGGGCAGCGATGGCGACGATGGCAAGCGGTTCCGGGACGGTTGGATCTCGCAGCAGGCGAATGCTGTGCTGGCTGGGGGTGGTCCTGCCACTCGTGCTGGGCGTCCTGGCGGCGCCGCCCCTGACGCCGACGGCACGGGCCGTGCCCGGCGACGTCTCCTTCGTCGGCTCGGCGGCCACCAAGGGCAACCGGGCCAACCACAAGGTGAACGTGCCCGGACGGGTCCACGCCGGCGACGTACTGCTGCTCCACCTGGTGCTCAACAAGCGCACTGCGATCCGCACGGTGCCGGGGTGGCAGGTCCTCCGCACCCGCAACGGCAAGGGCGTCCGCGCGCGGGTCTGGACGCGCGTCGCGACCCGCGCCGACGCCGGGTCGCGCGTGCGGGTCCGGACCGGCGCCCGCGCGAAGTCGGTACTGACCGTCGGCGCCTACCGCAGCTCCGCGCCCGACCCGCGGGTCCGCGCCGTCGCCAGTGGCGGGTCGAACAAGTGGCGCAAGAAGCACCACTCCCCCCGTGCCCGCGTGGCGCGGGAGGACTCCTGGGCGGTGTCCATCTGGTCCGGGCGGTCCAAGAAGGCCGTCGGCTGGCGGCTGCCCGGCGCCGTCGACCGCCGCCGCATCGCCTCCGCGCCCGGCAAGGGCCGCGTCAGCGCCGCCTGGGCCGACTCCGGCGGCACCATCGCGACCGGCACGACCCCACGGCGTACGGCGCGCACCACGCGTGCGGCACGGTCGGCGCTCTTCACCGTCGTCATCGGCCCGGGGCAGCGCAACACCGCACCGACGGCCGCCTTCACACCGAGGTGTGAGCTGCTGACCTGCACCTTCGACGCCGCGGCCTCCTCCGACCCCGAGGACGACGACCTCACCTACGCCTGGGACTTCGGCGACGGCGACACCAGCACCGATGCCCGCCCCGAGCACACCTACGCCAAGGGCGGTCCCCGCACCGTGCGGCTCACCGTCAGCGACGGCGAGCACACGCACACCGCCACCCACGACACCGACCCGTGGGACCCCGACGCGTCCGGTGAGATCGCCTTCGTCGCGGCCAGGGCGAGCGGCGACAACCGCACCGCGCACTCGGTGCGCATCCCCGACGCGGTCCGGGCCGGCGACCGGCTGGTGCTGTTCCTGGTCGCGAACTCGACGGAGACCGGGATCGGCGACGAGCTGCCCGGATGGGAGCTGCTGCAGTCCCGCGACGGCAACGGCATCCTGGGCCGCGCCTGGACGCGCAGTGCCATCCCCTCCGACGGCGGCCGCACCGTGACGGTGCCCGGCACCGACTACGCCAAGTCCACGATGAGCATCGCCGCCTACCGCAGCACCGGCGAGTCCGAGGTGTCCGCCTCGGCCGTCGACGGGGTCGACAACGGCGCCGGCACCGAGCACACCGTCCCCGACACCGAGGTCGAGCAGTCCGGGTCGTGGCTGGTGCACCTGTGGAGTGAGAAGTCCTCCACCGAGGACACCGTCTGGACCGTCCCCGAGGGGGTCACCGAGCGGGCCCAGCACGCGGCGACGGGCCCCGGCAAGGTCAGTGCCGTGCTCGGCGACTCCGACGCCGGCCAGCCGGCCGGACCGGCCCCCGGCGGCACGGCAACCACCAGCACCGTCGCCTCGCAGTCGATGCTGTTCTCCGTGGCCGTGCGCCCCGGCAAGGACGCCACGCGCACCAATCGAGCACCGGTGGCGGCGTTCGCGACCGGCTGCGCGGGCCTGACGTGCGAGTTCGACACCACCGACACCTTCGACGTCGACGGTGACGACCTGACCTACGCCTGGGACTTCGGCGACGGCAACACCAGCACCGCCCCCCACCCCGAGCACACCTACGCCGCTCCCGGCGAGCACACCGTGCGACTGACCGTCAGCGACGGTGACCTCGAGGACTCCGCCGAGGGCTCGGCGACCTCGGCGGCCCCCAACACGCCGCCGGGACACGAGCAGCTCGTCCCGACCTCGCCGCGGACCGACCAGCCCGAGATCACCGACGGTGAGATCTGGGACATCGAGGTCGTCGGCAACTGGGTCTACGTCGCCGGCTCGTTCACCGAGATCCAGCAGCCCGGCAACGGCCCCGTCATCGAGCAGCCCGAGCTGGTCCGCTACCGGTGGGACACCGGCGAGGTCGACACCGACTTCCGCCCGACCTTCACCAACGGCCACGTCAACGCGGTCGAGGCCACCCCGGACGGCAGCAAGCTCTTCATCGGCGGCGACTTCGGCACCGTCGACGGCCTCAGCCGCAAGGCCATCGCGAGGATCGACCCCGAGACCGGCGCGCCGCTGGAGCACTGGCAGGCCAACGGCAACGGCAAGGTCTTCGAGCTCGCGGTCACCAACACCACCGTGTACGCCGGCGGTCGCTTCACGACCCTGGACAACGTGCCCCGGGGCGGCCTGGCCGCGCTGGACGCCGAGACCGGCGAGGTGCGCTCGGACTTCGTCAACGACATCACCGGCGGCATCGGCACCAACGGCGGCCTCGCCGTCCAGCGCCTCATGCTGACCCACGACGAGGGACGCCTCCTCGTGGTCCACACCGGCCGCCAGATCAACGGCAAGGACCGCTACGGCATCGGCATCATCAACACCCGCACGAACAAGCTGACCCCGTGGCGCACCAAGCTGTGGGAGGACAACCTGCAGTTCGTCGGAGGCATCCAGCGCATCTACGGCGGCGACGTGTCGCCGGACGACTCCCGGATCGTGGTCACCAGCGGGTCCGGGGGTGACCGACCGCCGATCAACGACACCGTGGTCGTCTTCGACCTCGACGACGATCCCGACGCCCAACCCGTGTGGATCGCACGGCACTTCGACTCGGTGTACTCGGTGGAGTGGACCGAGGCCGGCCTCTACATCGGCGGCCACTTCCAGTGGGCCGAGTCGGCGACCGCCCCGGTCCCCTGGCCCGGACTGGACGACCAGGGCTACGGCACCGGCCAGGGCCTCTCCGGATACGGGCTGGGCGACTCCGTCGTGAAGCGGTTCCACCTCGCCGCCCTCGACCCCGAGGAGGGCTACGGGCTGGAGTGGTACGTCTCGTCGAACTCCTACGAGGGCGACAAGCACATCGAGGCGACGCCGCAGGGCCTCTTCATCGGCGGCGACGGCAACACCAAGGGTGGCTACAACGTCGGCCGCATCGGCTTCTTCGACTTCGACGACCTGCCGCCCCAGAACGGCACCCGCACCGAGATCACCGACCCGATCGAGGGCCGCATCAAGGCCGCCGAGGAGGAGTTCGAGATCACCGGCACCGCGAGCGCGGCCTCCGGGATCGAGCGGGTCGAGGTGCAGGTCACCCAGGGAAGCCGGTACCTCAACGAGGAGATGTCCTTCCAGGCGGGTCCCCACACGTTCGAGGCCACCCTCGACCCCGGCACCGGCGAGCGCACCTGGCGCCTCCCGGTCACGATCGCGGGCAACCGCGAGCTCGAGGTCCGCGCGACGGCCGTGGCCGACGGTGGTCCCCGGGACAACAGTCCGGCCACCAAGCGCTTCGAGACCTTCGGGCTCTCCGACCTCCCTCCCGACGCACGGATCACCGAGCCCCGCGGCACGGTCAACGCGTTGACGTTCACCGTCGAGGGAGAGGCCAGTGACGACGTCGGGGTCAACGCGGTCAGCTTCACGCTGCGCGACAGCCAGAACCGCTACCTCCAGGCCGACGGCA
Organism: Nocardioides panacisoli; assembly: GCF_019448235.1. Taxonomy (NCBI): domain Bacteria; kingdom Bacillati; phylum Actinomycetota; class Actinomycetes; order Propionibacteriales; family Nocardioidaceae; genus Nocardioides; species Nocardioides panacisoli. The sequence goes on along the minus strand of NZ_CP080409.1, from coordinate 808,605 downwards.
CCGTCTCCGGCGCCTACCACACCTTCCGGGTCGAGCCGCACGTCGTCGGTGCCCCGCAGACCACGTGGTCCCACGAGATCACCGTGCCGTACGAGGACGAGTGGTGGGCCCAGGTGCGGGCGACCGACACCGCCGGCCAGACGTCGCTGGACACCTCCGACCGCCGGTGGAACGTGACCGAGAACGGCCAACCGCCCACCGTGTCGATCACCGCCCCCGGTGTCATGGTGCCCCCGACCGCGGCCCAGCCGGTCACCGTCGAGCCGGGGAGCCCACTGACCTTCACCGGCACGGCCACCGACGACGAGGGACTGAGCCGGGTCGCGATCTCGCTGCGGAACCGCACCACCGGCGAACAGATCGGCACCGACGGTCAATGGAGCACCGCGACCAACTGGTACGGCTTCGAGCTCACCGACCCGAACTTCGACCAGCCCAACCTCAACTGGAGCTGGACCACCCCGACAGCACTGACCCCCGGGGTCTACGACTTCGCGGTCAGCGCATCGGACCACACCGGCCTGTCCACCTCCTTCAGCGACCGGGCGCAGATCCAGGTGATCGCCCAGGTGCCCGGTGACGAACCACCCAACGGGCTCCTCGACGTGACCGGCACGATCACCGGCGGCCAGGAGCTCGTCCTGGAACTCAGCGGCTCCGCGACCGACGACCAGGGCGTGCAGCAGGTGCGTGTCGAGCTCGAGGAGCGCGACACGCGGCGCTACCTCCGACCCGACGGCACCCTCTCCGCGGCGTACGCCACCCTCGAGGCGACGCTCGCCTCGCCGGGAGCGACCAGCACCACGTGGAGCCTGCCGGTCGACCTGCCGACCGAGGGCGACTGGCGGGTGACGGCGTACGCCGTCGACACGGCGGGGCAGCAGGACCCGTCCACCTCCGGGGCGAGCGCCCGCTACGTGATCTACCCCGGCGACCGGGCCCCGACGCTGACCGAGAACTTGCTCAACCCGCTCGAGGACAGCGAGTTCGTCGACGGCAAGGTCTTCGTCAGCGGCCGGGCCGAGGACGACCGGTCGATGGCCGAGGTCGAGGTCGCCGTGGTCAACGAGGCTGGCGAGTTCATGGGCTCGACGGGGTCGTTCGGCAGTCGGGAGAGCTGGCGCGGCGCCTTCCTGACCAGCCCGGGGACCCCCGGCTCGAACTTCTCCTACACCACGCCCGTCATCCCGCCGGGGGCGTACGTCGTCCGGGTGCGCGCGATCGACCACCACGGGTTCGTGAGCGAGGTCCACGAGCGCAACGTCACGGTGACCCACCCGCCGAACGACCCGCCCGTCGCCAGCTTCACGGTGGACTGCACCGAGAACGTCTGTGCCGTGGACGCTCGTGGTTCCACCGACGAGAACACCCCGACGCTGGCCTACGACTGGGACTTCGGCGATGGTCGGGGCGACGACGGGCCGGTCCGCAGCCACACCTACACCGGGCCGGGCGAGTTCACCATCGTGCTCACTGCTCGCGACGAGTGGGGCGCCACGGCCACCGCGGAACAGGTGGTCACCATCACCGAGCCGCCCGGCAACCGGGCACCGACCGCGGTCATCCACCCGCCGTCGTGCGCGGCGCTGTCATGCAACTTCTCCTCGGTGGGATCGGCCGACCCCGACACCGGTGACGCGATCAGCCGGTCCTGGGACTGGGGCGACGGCACGCCCGGCAGCACGTCCAGCTCACCGTCCCACACCTTCCCCGAGGCCGGCTTCTACACGGTGAGCCTGACCGTCACCGACGGGTGGGGCACCGCCACCACGGTCACCCGGGAGGTGACGGTCACCGCGGAGTGACCTCAGCCGCGTGGTCGGATCAGTCCCTCCTGGGCACAGGTCGCGACCAGGGTGCCGTCCTGGGTGTAGATGTGGCCCAGCGAGAGGCCGCGCGCGCCCTGGGCGGAGGGCGACCACTGCTCGTAGAGCCACCACTCGTCGGCGCGGAAGGGACGGTGGAACCAGATGGTGTGGTCCAGCGAGGCCATCTGGGTCCTGGCGGGGTCCGCGTCGTGCGCGGCGAGCGCAGCGCCGAGCAGCGAGACGTCACTGGCGTAGGTGAACATCGCCAGGTGCTCGACCGGGTCGTCGGAGAGCTCGCCGTCGATGCGCAGCCACACCCGGGTCTGGGAGACCTGGCGTTCGTCGGGCTCCAGGCCGTAGGTGCTGTTGCCCATCCAGCGGACGTCGAGCGCCTCCCACTCCTTGGCGAGACCCTCCTCGGCGCCGCGCTCCTGCATCAGCTCGACGAGGTCCATGCCCTCCTCGGGCGGCTTGACCGAGGGCATCGCGTCCTGGTGGTCGTACCCCTCCTCGGCCCGCTGGAAGCTGAGGGTCTGGTAGTAGATCGCCCGGCCGTGCTGACGCGCCACCACCCGACGGGTCGCGAAGGACTTGCCGTCACGGATCCGCTCGACGTCGTAGATGATCGGGACCTGGTAGTCACCGGGCAGCAGGAAGTAGGAGTGCAGCGAGTGCACGTGGAAGTCCGACTCCACCGTGCGGGTGGCGGCGATCAGCGCCTGCGCTGCGACCTGTCCGCCGTAGACCCGTTGCCGGATGGTCTCGGGCTGCTGGCCGCGGTAGAGGTCGACGTCGAGGTTCTCGATGTCCAGCAGTGCGACGAGCCGCTTGGTGGCGTCGGCCGACTCCCGTTCGCGGTCAGTCACGCTGGTCCCCTCCGGAGGTGTCGTCGGGGCCGTCCAGGCCCGCGAGGAACTGCTCGAACTGTTCGCCGATCTCCTCGCCGGTCGGCAGCGGACGGTCCTCGGCCAGCAGGCTCGATCCCTCGTCCTCGGCGCGCTCGAAGGCGTCGTACTGCTGCTCCAGCGCGGCGACCACGTCGGCCACCTCCTCGTTGGCGGCGAGGTAGCGGGCGATCTCGGACTCCTTCTCCTCCGCCTGCTCCGCGACGTCGGTGCGGTCGACGGTGAGGCGTGCGGCGAACTCGACCTGCTCCAGCAGCGCCAGCGACGCCCGCGGGTAGTCCAGCTGGGCGAGGTAGTGCGGCACGTGGGCGACGAAGCCCTGCGCGTCGTGGCCCCACTCCCCCAGCCGCACCTCGAGCAGCGCCTGGGCGCTGCTGGGCACGCGGAGCTCACCGCGCCACGGGCTGGTGCCGGTGAGGAGCTCGTCGTTGTTGGCGTGGTGGGTGATCGCGATCGGCCGCGTGTGCGGCACGGCCATGGGCACCGAGCCCATGGCGACCACGAGGTGGACGCCGAACCGGGTGATGACCTCCTCCACCGCCCGGCAGAACGCCTCCCAGCGCGTGTCGGGCTCGGGACCGTGCAGCAGCAGGAACGGCGCACCCTCGGCGTCACGGAGCAGGCGTACGACGAGGCGTGGCGCGTCGTACGCCTCGTAGTGGTCGCGCACGAAGGAGATCGGTGGCCGGCGGGCTCGGTAGTCGTGCAGCTGGTCCACGTCGAAGGTGGCGACGACCACGCCCTCGGGCTTGCCCCCGGGGCCGTCCGCGTTGATCAGGTGACCGGCGGCCAGGGCGGCGGCGTTGCCGGCGTCGAGGAACCCGTCGAGCGCGAGCACCATCGGCAGGCGCCGGACCTCCTCGAGCTCCGGCACATCGTCGACGATGTGCACCAGGCGGGGCGATTGCGCGTTGCTCACCCCTCAAGCCTAGGGGAGTCAGTCGCGCGACGACGGCGAGACCGTTGCCGATTGGGTCACACCGCGGCCCCGGCCCTCGTCCCGACCCTGCCCACGGCCCTCACCGCGGTCCGGCGGCTCGATCGGTGTCGGGCTCGCACCGGGCGAGGTCGCCGGTGCGGTGGGCGTCGCCGTGGGGGGCGTCGTCGGGGTGGTCGGTGTCGCCGGCGCCGTCGGGGAGGTCGTGGGCACCGGAGTCGTCTCCGGCGGCGGGTCCGGTGCGTACTGCTGCTGCATCAGCTCCATCGCCGCGGACACGAGCTCGGACGGTGTCAGGTCCAGCAGCTCCTCGATCGCCGCTGCCGCATCGCCGTCGCCGGCGGTCTCGTCCAGCAGCCGCCACAGGTAGGAGCGGTCGTAGGTCGTGGCGACGTACTCGCAGATCCACCACGCGACGCCGTACCACGCCCGCGCGTCGGCGCCGCCGAACGCGGCGTCCTCCGGCAGCTCGCTGAGCCCGCCCTCGGCCAGGGCCAGCGACTCGGCCGGCAGCCGGCGCTCGTCACGGGCCACCGGCTGCACCGACACCCACTCCGCGATCCCCTCGCTGAGCCACAGCGGCGCACCGTCCGCCCGCTGCCCCACCACCACGTGGGTGAGCTCGTGCCGCAGCAGCCGGTCCAACAGCGGCAGGTCCTGCGCGAGCACCCGTGGATGCACCATGACGCGGTACGCCGCGACCTCCCCGCTGCCCGGCTCCGCCACGACCGGGATCGTGACCGCATCCAGCCGGTCGGGATCGGCCACGGGCAGCCCGGGCACCTGCTCGAGGTAGGAGAGGTCGCCCGTGGCGTACACGGTGACGTCGGGCAGCTCGGCGTCCGGCACCTCGGCGGCCACGTCGAAACGGGCGAAGCTCGCCGCGTCCAGCAGGTCCGCGGCACCGTCGAGCGTGGTGCGGTCGAGGATGCCGAGCACGCCGCTGTCGCGGCGTACGCGGATCGGCCCGAGGTCCCACGGCTGGGGCGCCACGTCGTGCCCGGACTCCCACTCCTCGTCGGTGGTCGAGGAGACCAGGTAGCGCCGACCGTCGCGGGAGGGACTGAACCGGAACCGATCGCGGGTGCGCACGGCACCCTCGTCGAACCGGCGCAGCCGGAGCGTCACGTCGACCTCGCCCCAGTAGTCCTCGCCGTCGGCGACGAGCGTGGCGGAGTCCAGCTCGAAGCCGACCCGTACGAGCGGCAGGCGGCGGAGATTGGCGAAGTAGGTCTCCTGCTCCTCGACGAACGTCGCGTCCTCGCGCAGCAGGGTGCGGCCGAAGAGGCGCCGGTCGCCCTCGGCGACGGCCCGACCCCGGCGGCGCAGCGTCCGGGCCACCTCCTCCTGGACCTGCGAGGACGCGGTCGCTGCCGCTGGTGGCGCGGGCGGTGGCCGGTCGTCGGAGCAGGCCGTCAGGGGCGTGGCCAGCAGGAGCAGGCCGAGGAGGCGGCCCGTGAGGCCACGGGCACGCGAGCGCACCGGCAGGTCAGCGCGTCCTGTCGACATCGAGCAGCGTCCGGTCCTCGGCGCTGGCGGCCGTGACGTCCTCGACGATGTCGAGGGCGATCGCCTGCGCCGACAGCCCGACCCGGTCCAGGATGGCGGACCGCTTGGCGTGGTCGAGGAACTCCTGCGGGATCCCGTGCACCTGCACCGGCGTGCGCACCCGGGCGTCGTTGAGGGTCTGCAGCAGGGTCGCACCCACGCCGCCCACGCGGCCGTTGTCCTCCACCGAGGCCACCAGCCGGTGCTCGCGGGCGAGGTCGACCAGGGCGGGGTCGACGGGCTTGACCCAGCGTGGGTCGACCACGGTGACGCCGATGCCCTGGGCGGTGAGGCGCTCGGCCACCTCCACGGCGGTGGTGGCCATCGCGCCGGAGCTGACGACCAGGACGTCCTGCTCGCCCTCACGGACCAGTACGTCGCAGCCGCCGACCCGGTCGATGGCCTCGATGTCCTCCGGCGGCGGGCCCTTGGGGAAGCGCACCACGGTCGGCGCGTCGTCGACCTGGACGGCCTCGTCGAGCAGCTCCCGCAGCCGGGTGGCGTCACGCGGGGCCGCGAGTCGCAGGCCCGGAACGACCTGCAGCACGGACATGTCCCACATGCCGTTGTGGCTCGCGCCGTCGTCGCCGGTCACGCCGGAGCGATCCAGGACGAAGGTGACACCGCACCGGTGGAGGGCGCAGTCCATCAGGACCTGGTCGAAGGCCCGGTTGAGGAAGGTGGCGTAGACCGCGACCACGGGGTGCAGGCCGCCGAGTGCGAGTCCGGCCGCCGACGTGGCGGCGTGCTGCTCGGCGATGCCGACGTCGAAGGTGCGATCGGGGAAGCGCTCCTGGAAGGCACCGAGACCGGTCGGGTGCACCATCGCAGCGGTCAGGGCGACGACGTCCTCGCGCCGCTCCCCCAGGTCGACCATCGCCTCGGTGAAGTGGTCGGTCCAGATGCCGCCGGTGGGGGCCTCCTCGCCGGTCTCGATGTCGAACGGCTTGCGCTGGTGGAACTGGTCGGCCTCGTGCTGCTCGGCCGGGTCGTAGCCGTTGCCCTTGCGGGTGATCGCGTGCACGATCACGGGACCGTGGAACCCCTTGGCGTGGTCCAGCGCCGACTCGAGGGCCTCGAGGTCGTGTCCGTCGATGGGGCCGACGTACTTCAGTCCGAGGTCCTCGAAGAGTCCTTGGGGTGCGAGCGCGTCCTTGAGGCCCTTCTTGACCGCGTGGAGGGTGTCGTACGCCGCCGGCCCGACGCCGGGGATCGCGTTGAGCCGCTGCTTGATCTGGTGGAGCACCGGTTCGTAGCGCGGGTCGGTGCGCAGCAGGGTGAGCGCGGTGGTGAGGCCCCCGATGGTCGGGGTGTAGGAGCGCCCGTTGTCGTTGACCACGATCACCAGGCGGGAGTTCTCCGCGATGGCGATGTTGTTCAGCGCCTCCCAGGCCATGCCGCCGGTGAGGGCGCCGTCGCCGATCACGGCGACCGTGTGCCGGTCCTCGCCGCGGATCGCGTAGGCCTTCGCGAGGCCGTCGGCGTAGCTCAGCGACGTCGAGGCGTGGGAGTTCTCCACGATGTCGTGATCGGACTCGGCCTGGCTCGGATAGCCCGAGAGGCCCCCCTCCTTGCGCAGCCCGTCGAACTCGTGGGCGCGTCCGGTCACCATCTTGTGCACGTAGGACTGGTGGCCGGTGTCGAAGACGATCCGGTCGCGCGGGCTGTCGAAGATCCGGTGGATCGCCAGCGTCAGCTCCACCACGCCCAGGTTCGGGCCGAGGTGACCGCCGGTCCGCGAGCAGGTGTCGATCAGCTGCTCGCGGATCTCGCCGGCGAGGGCCGTCATCTCGTCAGTCGACAACGCCCGCAGGTCGCTGGGCGCGCTGATCCGGTCGAGATGTGCCATGGGCTCGATTCTAGGGGTTGAGGGTTGTCGGGACCCGGTTGCCGGGGATCACAGGTCGCAGACCGCGACGGCGGACTCCTGGAGGCTGCCCATCCAGACGCGGCCGGCGTGCTCCCGGACGCCGGTGACCATGTGGTACGCCGCGCCGTGGGCGGCCGGGTCGATGTCGAGGTCGTGGACCAGCTCACCGGCGTCGTCGAAGGCGCGGACGCGCACCGACTGCTGCGGCTTGGGCTGGAACCGGTCGGGGATCTTCGTGACCAGCTTGCGTACCCGCAGCGGCGCCCGGTGCAGCCGCTCGACCACGGGGTCCAGCGGGCTGGCCAGGGTGACCCAGATCAGGCCGTCGCTGCCACGGGCGATGTTGTCGGGGTAGCCCGGCAGGTCGCTGCAGAGCTTGTCGCGCAGGCCCTTGCGCTCCTCGGTGAGCCAGTGGCGCACGACGGTGCGGGCCGCGGTCTCGGCGACGACGACGTAGGACTCGTCGGCGGCGAGCGCGACGCCGTTGGCGAAGGCGAGGCCGTCCAGGACGGTAGTGATGGTGCCGTCGGGGTCGCGGCGCAGCAGCCGGCCGGTGCGGGTGTTCTGGACGAAGTCGTCCTTCCACTTCTCGATGGGGTACTTCGTGGAGGAGTCGGAGAACCAGATGGTGCCGTCAGCGGCGATGGCGGCGTTGTTGCAGAACTGCATCGGCACGCCGGCCACCTCGGCCGCGATCGACTCCACGGTGCCGTCGGTCGGGTCGACCCACAGCAGTCCGCGGTGGGCGTCGCAGACGAGGAGGCGGCCGTCGGCGGCCAGCTCGAGGCCGAGGGGGCGACCGCCGGTGTGGGCGACCTGGGCCACGATGCCGCCGTCGGGGGTGATGCGGAAGATCGCGCCGTCCTCGGTGCCGGTGTAGACACAGCCCTCCTCGGGGCCGGAGTCGACGACGACGACGTCCTCGGCACCGGGGCCGGGGACCGGGATCACCGTGAAGTTCTGCATCGGGCCACCGTATCGAGGGCCGGCGCGGTCCGTCCCGCTGGACTGTGCGGAGGATCGCTGCCACCACGTGACCTCGATCCTCCGCACAGTGGTTAGGCCGAGGCCAGGAACGAGAGCCGCACGTCGCGCTCGGGGTTGTCGACGTTGGTGTCGACCAGGCAGATGCTCTGCCAGGTGCCGAGCGCGAGCCGGCCGCCCAGCACCGGCACGGTGGCGTACGGCGGCACGAGGGCGGGCAGCACGTGGTCGCGCCCGTGACCGGGTGAGCCGTGGCGGTGGCGCCAGCGGTCGTCGGTCGGGAGCAGCTCGTCGAGGGCGGCGAGCAGGTCGTCGTCGCTGCCGGCACCGGTCTCGAGGACGGCGACGCCGGCGGTCGCGTGCGGCACGAACACGTGGAGCAGCCCGTCGCCCCGCGTGGCGGCGAAGTCGGCACACTCCCGCGTCAGGTCGACCACGCGTGGCTGGTCGCCGGTCCGGACGTGGAGCACCTCGCTGTCCATGTCACTCCCCCGGCTCGGCGAGCGCCTGCTCGACCCGCTCGACCTTGGCGGTCAGCTGGCCGTCGTACCCGGGCCGGATGTCGGCCTTGAGCACCAGTCCCACGCGCGGCGAGACCTCGGCGACGACGTCGACGGCCTGCTTGACCACGCCCATCACCTCGTCCCACTCCCCCTCGACGGTGGTGAACATGGCGTCGGTGCGGTTGGGCAGGCCGGACTCGCGGACCACGCGGATCGCGGCGGCGACCGCCTCGGAGACCGATCCGGTGTCGTCGGCGGCCGACGGGGTGATGCTGAACGCTGCGAGCATGCCGCTCACCGTAGTGGCAGTGCCACGGCCGTGGCCCGCGGCGACTCAGCCGAACGTGGCGTAGGAGTCCAGCGAGAGGAAGAACCCGATCTCGCGCTGGGGCTGCACGCAGGTGATGCCGATGTCCGCGACCGCGCACCGCAGGCCGCTCTTGGCGTTGGTCACCACGCTCACGGGCTCGACCGTCTGCGGCCGGGTCTCGCGGATGGTGTCGGTGTTGCACACCGGCCGTGCCCGCTGCTCGGTCACCTCGATGCGACCGACCCGGTCACCCATCGCGTTGCGGCACACCGACTGGTCCTGGATGCCGGCGCCCTGCGGGAGCTCGCACGAGGGCAGGATGTAGTCGCTGCTCATCAGGCAGTAGACGTCCTCGGACGTGCCGAAGATCCGCATCTGCTCCGCGCCGCCCTCGTCACGCGCCTTGGCGACGTACGCCGCCGCTTCGTCGTACGACGTCGGCGCGCGGCCGAGGTCTGCCTCGGCGGGCCCCGGGTCGGCCGGTGCCGAGGAGCTCGGGGCGGCCGAGGACTCGCTCGGCTCGGCGGTCGATGACTCCTCGCTGGGCTCCGCGCTCGCCGACGGCTCGGCGGACAGCGTCATGCCGCCCTCGGTCGTGGGCGCCGACGAGCTCGGCTGCACCGACACCGTGGGCACCGGTTCGTCGTCGCTGGCCAGGTCGTCCACGGCACCGCAGCCGCTCAGCGCCACGCACAGGGCAGCGCTCAACGCTGCGCCGATCCAGTTGCCTCGCATGGGCACATCGTCGCAAGGTCCACCGGCCAGACGGTGCCGACACCCCGGCACCGCTGCCTCAATCGACCGGATGCGGCGCCCTCGGCACCACCAGCGCCGCCGACACGCCGACCACGGCGATCGCCACGAGCACCGGCACCCGGCTGCCGGTCAGGTCGATCACCGCGCCTGCGGCGACGGGACCGATGGCCGACCCGACACCGCGGACCAGCGAGTAGGAGCCCAGCACCATGCCGATCGAGCCTGCGGGCACCAGTTCGGAGGCGTAGATGCTCTCCATCGTCGAATAGCCCCCGACGGCGAAGCCGGCGACCGCGGCGAACGCCAGCGCGACCGCCAACGTCCCCGAGAAGGGCAGGAGCAGGCCCGAGAGCCCGACCAGCGCCAGGACCACCTGGAAGAACCGACGCGACCCCATCCTGGCCACCAGCCACGGCAACGGCAGTCGCCCCGCGAGCTGGAAGATGCCCCGCAGGCCGGCGAGCAACGACGCCGTGCCGAGTGCCAGTCCTGCGGTGACCATCGCCGGGACCTGGTAGAGGATCAGGACCGAGAACGCCATGCCGCCCAGCAGTGCGAGCAGCATCAGCCGGCGCAGCACCGGGTCGGTGACCGCGTGGCGCAGGTCGGCGACCAGTGAACGCTGCTCCCCCGGTGCCACCGTGCCGGTCCCACGGGGTGAGGCCACCGCGGCGGTCGCGAGGGCAGCGACCGCGAGGCCGGTGCCGACACCGATCGCCGTACGCCAGCCGCCGAGGGAGTTGAGGCCGGCCACCAGCGGCAGGAAGACCGGGCTCGCGAACGCGCCCCACAGCGTGTTGACCGTGATCGCGCGCGTGCGGTCCTGCGGCGCCAGGTGCGCGATCGCGGCGTGCACGATCGTGTAGTAGCCGACCGCGCCGACGCAGCACTGGGTGAGCACCGCGGCCGCCACGAACACCAGCGGCCCACTCGCGGTGACCGTGGCGATCGTCCCGAATGCTCCACCGGCCGCGGCCAGGGCGAAGACCGGGCGGGGGCCGATGCGGTCCAGCGCCCGGCCGGCGGCGACGGAGCCGAGGCCCACCCCCAGCAGGCCGACGCCGTACGCCGTCGCGAGCCAGCTCTCCGACCAGCCGGTGTCGGCGACGATCGGGTCGATCAGGACGCCGTAGCCGTAGAACCAGGACCCGAAGGCGGTGACGACGACGAGGCCGTAGACGACCGTGAGGGCCCGCGGAAGCCGCGGGCCCTCACGTGTCACGGGACGGGGTCAGCCCTTGCTGCTCGCGAGCAGGTTGCGCAGGACGTACTGCATGATCCCGCCGTTGCGGTAGTAGTTCGCCTCGCCCGGGGTGTCGATGCGGACGACCGCGTCGAACTCCTTGTCGCCGGCGGTGACCTTGACCGTCTCGGGGGTCTCGCCGTCGTTGAGGGCGGTCACGCCGCTGACGCTGAAGGTCTCCTCACCGGTGAGGCCGAGCGAGTCCACGTTCTCCCCCTCGGGGAACTGCAGCGGCAGCACGCCCATGCCGATCAGGTTCGAGCGGTGGATGCGCTCGTACGACTCGGCGATGACGGCGCGGACGCCGAGCAGGGCCGTGCCCTTGGCCGCCCAGTCACGCGAGGATCCCGAGCCGTACTCCTTGCCCGCGAGCACGACCAGCGGGGTGTCCTGCTCCTGGTAGTGCTGCGAGGCGTCGTACACGCTGGTCACCGGCGCGTCGTCGCCCTCACCGGCGGTGAAGTCGCGGGTGAAGCCGCCCTCGGTGCCGGGTGCGAGCAGGTTGCGCAGGCGGATGTTGGCGAACGTGCCGCGGATCATGACCTCGTGGTTGCCACGGCGCGAGCCGTAGGAGTTGAAGTCACGCTGCTCGACGCCGTTGGCGCGGAGGTACTCACCGGCCGGCGAGTCGGCCTTGATGGCGCCCGCCGGGCTGATGTGGTCGGTGGTCACCGAGTCACCCAGCTTGAGCAGCACGCGTGCACCGTCGATGTCGGTGACGGGCTCCGGCTCCTCGGGCATGCCGTCGAAGTACGGCGCCTTGCGGACGTAGGTGGAGTCCTCGTCCCACTCGAAGATCTTGCCCTCCGGCGTGGGCAGCGACTGCCACCGCTCGTCGCCGGCGAAGACGTCCTCGTAGGACTCGTCGAACATGTCCGAGGAGATCGCGTCGGCGACGACCTCCTGGACCTCCTGCGGGGAGGGCCAGATGTCGCGGAGGTGGACCGGGTTGCCGTCGGTGTCGGTGCCGAGCGGGTCGTTGAACAGGTCCACGTCCATCGAGCCGGCCAGCGCGTAGGCGACGACCAGCGGCGGGGACGCGAGGTAGTTCATCTTCACGTCGGGGTTGATGCGGCCCTCGAAGTTGCGGTTGCCGGAGAGGACCGAGGTGACGGCCAGGTCGTTGTCCTGGACGGCTTGGGAGACCTCGGGGATGAGCGGACCCGAGTTGCCGATGCAGGTCGTGCAGCCGTAGCCGACGAGGTTGAAGCCCAGCTTGTCGAGGTACGGCGTGAGCCCGGACTTCTCGTAGTAGTCCGACACGACCTGGGAGCCGGGCGCGAGGGTCGTCTTGACCCACGGCTTGCGGGACAGGCCCTTCTCCACGGCGTTCTTGGCCAGCAGCGCCGCGCCGATCATCACCGACGGGTTGGAGGTGTTGGTGCAGGAGGTGATGGCCGCGATCGTCACCGCACCGTGGTCGAGGGTGAACTCGGTGCCGTCGGCCAGGGTGACCTGCGCCGGCTTGCTGGGACGGTTGGTGTCGGTCGCCGGGGCGTCGGAGGCGGGGAAGGACTCCTTGCCGGCCTCGTCGGCGTCGCTGTCGACGTAGTTCTGCACGTCGTTGCGCCACGCGGACTTGGCGTCGGTGACCTCGATGCGGTCCTGCGGGCGCTTCGGGCCCGCGATGGAGGGCACCACGGTCGCGAGGTCGAGCTCGAGCTTCTCCGAGTAGCGCGGCTCGGTGTAGTCCGCGGCCGAGGGGTCGTGCCAGAGGCCCTGCTCCTTGGCGTAGGACTCCACCAGCGCCAGCTGCTCCTCGGAGCGGCCGGTGAGCCGGAGGTAGTTGACGGTCTCGTCGTCGACCGGGAACACCGCGATCGTGGAGCCGAACTCCGGCGACATGTTGCCGATCGTGGCGCGGTTGGCCAGCGACAGCGCCGACACGCCGGGGCCGTAGAACTCGACGAACTTGCCGACGACGCCGTGCTTGCGCAGCATCTCGGTGATCGTCAGCACCAGGTCGGTGGCGGTGGAGCCCTCGGGCAGGTCACCGCTGAGCTTGAAGCCGACCACGCGCGGGATGAGCATCGAGACCGGCTGGCCGAGCATCGCGGCCTCGGCCTCGATGCCGCCCACGCCCCAGCCGACGACGCCGATGCCGTTGACCATCGTGGTGTGGGAGTCGGTGCCGACGCAGGTGTCGGGGTAGGCAGTGACAACCGGGGTCTCACCCTCAGTGCTCTCGCGGGTGTAGGTCACCTTCGCCAGGTGCTCGATGTTGACCTGGTGGACGATGCCGGTGCCCGGGGGCACGACCTTGAAGTCGTCGAAGGCTCCCTGGCCCCAGCGGAGGAACTGGTAGCGCTCGCGGTTGCGCTCGTACTCGATCTCGACGTTGCGCTCGAACGCCTCGGGCGAGCCGAAGACGTCGGCGATCACGGAGTGGTCGATGACCATCTCGGCGGGCGCGAGCGGGTTGATCCGCGACGGGTCGCCGCCCAGGTCGGCCATCGCCTCACGCATCGTGGCGAGGTCGACGACGCACGGCACGCCGGTGAAGTCCTGCATGATCACGCGGGCCGGGGTGAACTGGATCTCCTTGTCCGGCTGCGCGTCGGCGTCCCAGCTCGCGAGGGCCGTGATGTCCTCGGCGGTGATGTTGGCGCCGTCCTCGGTGCGGAGGAGGTTCTCCAACAGCACCTTGAGCGAGAAGGGCAGTGATGCCACGTCCACGCCGTCGCCGGTCACCGCGTCGAGGCGGTAGATCTCGTAGGAGTCGTCGCCTACGTCGAGGGTGCTCTTGGCGCCGAAGCTGTCCTTGCTGGCCATCCGGGTCTCCGTCTCCTCGTCACTGGGGAACTCGGGTCCATCCTGCCGCCGCCGGCAACCCCGCCGATAGAAAGGCAAACCTAACTCCGGCGCGGGACCTCGAGAACATCTCTTGACGTCAAGATATCTCACCCGCCCCGTGCACTCAAACCGTCGGCGTCGCCTCCGCCGCGAACTGCGTGCGGTACAGCTCCTCGTAGCGCCCGCCCATCCCCAGCAACTCCGCGTGCGTGCCCCGCTCGACGATGCGACCCTCCTCGACCACCAGGATCTGGTCGGCCGAGCGCACCGTGGACAGTCGGTGCGCGATCACCAGCGCGGTGCGTCCCGACAGCGCCTCGTCCAGGGCCGCCTGCACCGCCGCCTCGGAGGTGGAGTCCAGGGACGCGGTGGCCTCGTCGAGCACCACGACCCGGGGCTGCTTGAGCAGCAGGCGCGCGATGGTCAGCCGCTGCCGCTCGCCCCCGGAGAGCCGGTAGCCGCGCTCCCCCACCACGGTGTCGAGCCCGTCGGGCAGTGACCCCACGAGCTCGGCGAGCCGGGCGCGCTCCAGCGCGTGCCACAGGTCGTCGTCGCTCGCGGCGGGCGCCGCGAGCGCGAGGTTGGCGCGGATGGAGTCGTGGAACAGGTGGCCGTCCTGGGTGACCATGCCGACGGTGTCGCGGATGGTGTCGGCGGAGGTGTCGCGTACGTCGACCTCGGCCAGGCGCACCGCACCCGAGTCGACGTCGTACAGCCGCGACACCAGGTGGGCGATGGTGGACTTGCCCGCCCCCGAGGAGCCGACCAGTGCGACCACCTGCCCCGGCTCGGCGTGCAGCGAGACGCCGTGCAGCACCTCCTCGCCGCCGCGGGTGTCCAGCGTCGCGACCTCTTCCAGGGAGGCGAGGGAGACCTGGTCCGCGGTCGGGTAGGCGAACCGGACGTCGGCGAACTCGACACCGACCGGTCCGTCCGGGAGCGGTCGTGGCTCTGCGGGGTCCTGGATGAGCGGTGCGAGGTCGAGCACCTCGAAGACCCGCTCGAAGCTCACCAGCGCACTCATGACCTCCACCCGAGCACTTGCGAGCGCCGTGAGCGGGGCGTAGAGCCGCGTGAGCAGCAGCGACAGCGCCACCACCGATCCGGCGTCGAGATCGCCTCGCAGCGCGTAGAAGCCGCCCAGCCCGTAGACCACCGCGACGGCGAGCGCCGAGACGAGCGTCAGCGCCGTCACGAACGTCGTCTGCACCATCGCGGTGCGGACACCGATGTCGGCCACCCGCTGCGCACGGCCGGCGAACTCGGCCGACTCCTCGGCGGGACGACCGAAGAGCTTCACCAGGGTCGCGCCGGGGGCGGAGAACCGCTCGGTCATCTGGTTGCCCATCGCGGCGTTGTGGTCGGCCGCCTCCCGCTGGATGCCGGCGAGCCGATTGCCCATCCGCCGGGCCGGGAGGGCGAACACCGGCAGCATCGCCAGGGCGAGCAGGGTGATCTGCCACGAGAGCTGCAGCATCACCCCCAGGGTCAGCAGCAGCGTCACGAGGTTCGCCACCACACCCGAGAGCGTCCCGCTGAAGGCGCGCTGGGCGCCGATCACGTCATTGTTGAGCCGGCTCACCAGCGCACCGGTGTGGCTGCGGGTGAAGAAGGCGATCGGCATCCGCTGGACGTGGTCGAACACCGCCGTGCGCAGGTCCAGGATCAGGCTCTCGCCGATGCGGGCGGACAGCCACCGGCTGCACAGGCCCATCCCCGCGTCGGCCACGGCGATGCCGGCGATCGCCAGCGCCAGCCACATCACGGTGCGCTCGGTGCCACCCCCGACGATCTCGTCGACGACCTCGCCGGCGAGCAGCGGCGTGGCCACGCCCAGCGCCGCCGCCGTGACGCTGAAGGCGACGAAACCCGCCAGCTTGGCCCGGTGCGGACGGGCGAAACCCCAGATCCGCTTCGCCGTCGCCACCCGGAAGGCACGCTTGTCCTCCGGCGCGTGCATCCGGCGGTACAGCTGCTGGTAGGCGACCGATTCCATGCTCATGTCTCGGAGCGTAGGACTTCAGGTCAGGTTGAACACAAGCTCATCCCTCGCCGCGCTCCCTCGGGGCCCGTCCGGCGGTTACCGATGGTCACGGGTGGTCGGTGCGCGACCGGGGTGCCGCCGGACCGGGAGGCGTGGCGGCAGGCCCTCCGCGCTGCGACGCGATGGTCCAGGCGCGCTCATCGGCGGCATCCAGGCGAGCGAGGAACCCGTTGATCCAGGCGAGCAGTTCGCTCACCAACCATGCCGCGATCGCATACGCCACCATGGCGAAGAGGACCGACGTGTCCAGGACGGCCGGCGGCTGCGGGTCACCACGCAGTCCCAGTTCGATCGGGGTGAACATCCCCCGGAACGGTTCCATCGCACGGTCCAGCGAACGGTAGACCCAGGCGACGAACGACGCAGTCGGACTGGCGCCGAACAGCAACAGCACGAAGCCGAGGGCCAGCACGACCTCCACCACGACGACGTAGCCGTAGAGGATCCACGCCAGGGCTCGCACGCCCAACAGCCCCATGCGGCGTCGTGGGTGGACGTGCGGGGGTTCGGTGATCGACGCCGATGACTCCATGCCCCCCAGACTGTGGCCTCACCGGTGCTCGCGACCCACCCGTAGTGGGTGAGCCACGGCGCCCGGGCCGGCCACCTCACCCGAGGAGACGCGCCTTGGCCTCGGCGAACTCGGCGTCGGAGAGCGCCCCCTGCTCGTGCAGGACGGCCAGGCGCTGGATCTGGTCCACCAGACCCGCCGGGGACTCCCCACCGTCCGCGGCCGCCGGCTCCGCAGCAGGGGACGCCTGCGGGTACGCCGGGGCGGAGGCCTGCTGCCGTGTCGCCGCCCGGCGATTCATGGCGTTGGTCGTCGCGTTGGCGGTGCCCGCGATCACGGCGGTGCGCGCCATCGTGCCGAGCAGTCCCGGTCGTCCCATCCTGCGCATCATGCCGGTCTCCCCCAGGCCCCAGTCGCGGCGAACGCCGCCTCCGCCTCCTCCGGCGTCACCCGGACGTGCAGCGCCAGCTCGGCCCCGAGGCCGCGCAGCCCCTCGGCGAGGCCGGTCGCCCAGAGGTGTTCGACCACGACCACCGCACCCTGTTGCTCCGGTCCCAGGGCACTCGCCAAGGACTCGACGTCGTCCTCGTTGAGCAGCGTGTGGGGATCGAGGTCGAGACCGGCGGCGAGTTCGCCCGGGTTGCCGTCCTCGAGGTCGCGGAAGGTGCGGTTGCCCGCCTCCTCGACCCCCACCAGCACGAGGTCCACCACCCGCAGCTGGGCCGCCGCGACGGGCCCACGGAGGTGTTCCAGCAGGTCTCCCGCCGGAACGTCCGCGGGGAAGGCGAGCAGCAGCACCTCGATCGGACCGCGGCTCATGGTCGCGGCCTCACTCCTCCTCGGCGAAGGCAGCCCGCAGTGCGGCTTCCTCCTCCGCCGAGAGGTTGGTGCTGATCAACTCCATGTCGGAGCCGGCGAACGCGTCCTTGACCCGGTCGACCACCGCGTCGCTGGACAGCAGGAACAGCGCCGAGGTGCCCTCGGTCAGCTGGTCCCGCACCCGGTTGATGAAGCCGTCGTCGATGCCCGCGTCCGACAGGGCACCGGAGAGCGCTCCCGTGGCGGCACCGACGGCCGCCCCCAGCAGGGGCACGAAGAAGATCATGCCGAACAGCAGGCCCCAGAAGGCCCCGCCGAAAGCGCCCGAGGACGTCAGGTCGTTGGCCTGCCTGGTCTTCGGCTTCTTCTTGCCCTCGGGCCACGAGGCCGTCGCGGCGTCGTGGACGTTGATCAGCTCCTGGCTGGTCAGGGACGACAGCGTCCGGACTGCCTCCTCGGCTCCATCGGCATTGCTGAACTTCCAGACGGTCAGGGTGGCCATGGCGGTTCCTCTCGGGGTCAGGTGGCGGCCGGGGCGATGGTCCTGATGCGCCCCGCGATCATCAGCGACAGTCCCTCGGCCAGGACCTGGATACCGAGGATCACTCCGAGCACGGTGAAGCTGGCGGAGAAGAGGTTGAACAGCACCATCAGTCCCAGCAGTGTCGAGACGCCTCCGCCCAGGAGCAGCGCGGCACGTCCCGCCTCCTCCTGGAACGCCGCGACCAACCGGACCACGCCGGAGACGAGGAAGGTGGTGCCGGCGATCAGGGTGAGGCTCACCGCGGCGAGGCCGGGGTTGCGCACCATGACCAGTCCGAGGACGGTCAGCAGGCCGCCGGCGAGCAGCCCCGTCCAGAAGCCGTCCCTGCCGACGCCGATGACGCTCACCACGAGTGCCATCACACCGCTGAGGAGCATCGCCCACCCGAGGAAGAGGACCGACACCGCCGTGGCCACCACGACGTGCAGGAGCAGGACGATCGCGGCCAGGACCAGCAGGCCTCCCAGGACCAGGTCGCCCTTGGTCCGGCGTGCCTCCCAGGTGGGGCCGGTGGCAGCAACGGCGTCGGTCATGGGGACTCCTCCACGGGTCGGGACGGGTGTCTCGGTGCCGTGCCCGATTCTCCGCGTGGCGACCGCCCGCCGGCCTCGCCCGTGCCGGGTGAGATCGCGACGCCTCAGTCGGGGAGCCGGCGCATCTCGAGCACCGACAGGCCCAGGGTCTGGAACCGCGCGAGGATTCCGTGCAGGTGGGCGTCGTCCTCGACCTCACCGAAGAACACCGTGCCCCCGGCGGCACCGGTGGTCGCGGTCAGCTCGGGGAACGCCGCCCGCACCGTGTCCGATACGCGCACCCCGAGCAGGAACTCATAGCGCCACGTCCTCGGGGCCGGGGCGCCGACCGGTGCGACCATGACCGCCTCCTCACTACGGCATCCCCACTGTCCGGCGACGTGCGTCACCTCGCGTCATCCGTGCCGGGTGACCCGGCCTCACTGCAGGGCCGAGGTCAACCGGAAGACGTTCTCGCCGAACCGGGTGCGGCGGGGTCGTCGTTCCCACTCCTCGAGCAGGAGCTCCCGGGACCGGGCGCGGTAGCCGTCCTCGACCGCACGCATCGCGACCACGACATCGGTCCCCGTCAGCAGGGTGGACACCTCGTAGTTCAGCGCGAACGACCGCAGGTCCATGTTGCTCGACCCGAGGACCACCACGTCGTCATCGATGGAGAGGTGCTTGGCGTGCAGCACCAGCGGTGGCTCGTAGAGCCAGATCCGGACTCCCGCCTCCAGCAGCGCTCGGTAGTAGGAGCACTGCGCCTTGTGGACCATCAACTGGTCCCCCTCCTCCCCCACGAACAGCTCGATCTCGACCCCGCGGTGGGCGGCGGTGGTGACGGCGTAGAGCAGCGACTCGTCGGGCACGAAGTAGGGGCTGGTCAGGGATACCCGGCGGGTCGCGCCGTAGACCAGTGCGGTGAAGAGCCGCAGGTTGTTCTCGGCCACCACCCCGGGACCGCTGGGGACGACCTGACCGACGCCGGGGTCCGACGCGGCCGAATGGTCCACGGGCGCGGTGTTCCCGGCGGTCGGGGCCTCCCCCAGCAGTTCGCCGGTCTCGGTGTACCAGTCGGTGACGAACACCCCGTCGAGCAGCCGGGCGAGCGGCCCCTGGACGGTCGCCGTGAGTTCGACCCATCGCCGGCCGGCTCGCTGGTGCTGGGGCTTGTGGTAGCTCGGCTCGATCAGGTTCTGCGAGCCCGTCACGGCCCACGTGCCGTCGACCACCAGCAGCTTGCGGTGGTTGCGGAGGTCGGGACGACGCAGCTTCCCCGCGCGCAACCCCAGTGGCAGCATCGCCCGCCAGGCGACGCCGGCGTCGTCGAGTCGCCGACACATCTCCTCGCGCCCCGGCAGCTTGCGGCAGCCGAGGTGGTCGAACAGGAGTCGCACGGTCACCCCCCGCGCAGCCGCTGCGACCATCGCGTCGAACAACGGCTCGGTGGTCTCGTCCCACGTGGTGATGTAGGACTCCACGTGGACGCGGTGCTCCGCCCGGTCGACCAGCGCCGCCATGGCCGCAATCGACTCGTCGTAGTCGGTGTGGAGCACGACCGGCCCCGCCGGCACCGCGGGGAACGCCCCGAGTCGCCGGTTGAGGTGAAGCACGGAGGGCAGGTAGGCCGGCGCCTCCCCCGGGTCGGCGTCGGCGAGCTCCCCCACCCGTTCCCGGACCCGCCGCAGCGCCTCCGCCTGCCGCTCGCGACGTACGCGACCGACGTCGGTGCGGCCGAGCAACCAGAAGAGCAGGAACCCCACGACCGGCAGGGCGAGGATCATGACGAGCCACGCCGCGGAGGACGAGGGCTTGCGGCCCTCGGGGATGACGCCGAGTGCGACCAGGCGCAGCACCAGATTGAGCACCACCAGCCCGGCGCCGAGGGCAGCGACGACGAGGGTCACGGGGCCCTCCGGGTGTCGCCGAGGAGGAACTCCAGCTCCAGCGCGAGGTCGTCGAGGCCGGCGTCGTCCAACGCGGACCGCAGGTCGGCCAGGCCGGGGTCGGCACGCGGGCCGAGCGCCTCGACGTGCAGGGTGTCACCGCGCACCGAGGTGTCGGTGACGCTCCATCCGCGGTCCTCCGCCCACGCGGTGACCACGGGCTCGGCCGACCGCAGTGCGAACTCCTCCCGCGCGACCTGCACGCTGCCGCCCCCCAACGGCACGGAGACCAGGGCGAGCGAGAGCCCGACGGCGGCCAGCGTCCTGCCACGCAGCTCGCCGACGGGATGACCGGCGCGACCGACCTCGCGACGGATGTCGGAGACCAGGAGGAGCAGGGTTCCGGTCGCGATGATCGCGGCGACGTTGGTGCCGAACAGCAGGAGTGCGCCGAACGACTCCGCCCCTGCCCCCGACTCCAGGGTGAGGCCGACCACCGCCAGCGGCGGCACCAGCGAGATCGCGATGGCAACCCCGGGAAGGCTGTCGGAGACGTCTGACCGGATGAGCGCGAACGCCCCGACGAAGCCGGTCGCGAGTGCGGCCACCAAGTCGATCAGGCGCGGGCTCACCCGCCCCGCCACCTGGCCGTTGGACGCAGCCACCACGTCGGCCTGGGTGAGCAGGCCGATCGTGAACCCGACTGACACCACGAGCGCGGCTCCCCCCAGGACCAGCACGACTGCGCGCACCAACTGCCTGCGGTCGACCAGCACCATCGCGCAGGCTACGCCCAGGATGGGACGCATCAGCGGAGCCACGATCATGGCGCCGATGACAGTGGCGGTGGAGTCGGCCACGATGCCGGCCGCGGCGATGACGGCGGCCAGCACCAGCAGCACCCAGAACCCCGACAGGTCGCGGCGCGGGTCCCGCGACCCGACGTAGAGCGTCCCGGTGATCCGAGCGACGTCGCCGGCCTCCAGCCGCAGCGCCAGGTCCATGGCCTCAGTCGCCGGGCCGCGACCCGATCAGGCCGCCGATCCACCTGGTGGCGGGGTCGACGTCGACGAAGACCGCGCGCACCAGGAGGGAGAGCGGGACGGCGAGCACGGCCCCCAGTGGGCCGAGGATCCAGGACCACACGACCAGGGAGAGGAAGGTGACGCTGGCGGAGAGCCCGACGGCATCGCCCACCATCTTGGGTTGGATCACCGACTGGATGACGACGTTGACGACCGAGTAGGACACGATCACGGCCAGCATCAGGCCCGGCCCGCCCTCGAGGAGTGCCAGCACCGCCGGCGGCACCAGCCCGAGGACGAAGCCGATGTTGGGGATGTAGTTGGTGATGAACGCGAGGAGCCCCCACAGCAGCGCACCGGGTATCCCGAGGAGGTAGAGCAGCACGGTGTCGATCACGGCGACGACGAGTCCGAACCCGGTCGACACCAGGAGGTAGGTGCGGGTCCCGCTGGCGAAGGACTCCAGCGCCTCGACGATCGCCGGTCGGTTGGTCCTCACCTGTGCGAGGTGGCGACCGAAGGCGCCCGCGTCCAGGCTCAGGAAGAGCACCAGGGTCACCACGAAGGCGAGGTCGGTGGCCAGTGACGCCAGGCTCGCGAGGACACCGGTGACGAGACCGGCGAGGCGCCCGAGGTCGAAGGACTCGACGACGGCCTGCGCCTGCGCGCTGCCGACCCCGAGGTCGGCCAGGCGCGACGTGACCACGGCCAGGAGCTCTGAGAGCTCGTCCTGGTACTCCGGGACGAGGGACGCGAAGCGCGCGGCTGCCACCACCAGCGACACCGTGAGCAGCACCAGGACGACGTAGACGGCCAGGATCGACACCACCGTGCCCACCCACCGCGGGACGCCCCGTGCCGCCAGCCCCGAGCGGATGGGTGCCGACGCGATGCTGAGCACCACGGCCAGGAGCACCGGCGCGAGAATGTCCGACACCGCGCGCACCCCGGCGACCGTCACGGTGATCGCGGCGAGGCCGACCATGATCAGGACTCCGCGCGGCAGCCCGGACGGGGTCGGCAGGGTGGGGGCCGCGGGTGAGGACACCTGCCAAGACTGGAGGCTGCCGGACCGACTGCCCTCACCCGACGCGGGTGAAGGCAGGCCGACCGCCACTGCCTACCGTCGATGCGGTGAGGCCCGACTGGCGCGCTGCCTGCTCGGCCACCTGCCTGGTCCTGGCCGTGGTGCTGGTGCCGTTGTCGGTCACCGGCTGGTGGCTGCGCAGCACGCTCACCGAGACCGACGACTTCGTCGCCACGGTGGCACCCCTGGCCGAGGAGCCGGCGGTCCGGTCCGCGGTCGCCGACCTCCTCACCGAGCGGATCATGGAGGGCCTGGACGGGGTCGACCCGCTGCCGCGGGCCGCCGAGGCACTGGAAGCGCGCGGCGTGCCTCCGGAGCTCGCCCGGGTGTT
This sequence comes from Nocardioides panacisoli, assembly GCF_019448235.1. NCBI lineage: Bacteria > Bacillati > Actinomycetota > Actinomycetes > Propionibacteriales > Nocardioidaceae > Nocardioides > Nocardioides panacisoli. Next base: position 786,186 of record NZ_CP080409.1, on the reverse strand, counting down.
GAGCCTGCTCGCCGAGCCCCTCCGGGAGCGGTTGGACGAACGCGTCTCGCGGGCCGCCCACTCCCTGGTCGCCAGCGAGGCGTTCGCCGACTCGTGGGCGTCCGCGAACGAGGTGGCCCACACCGAGCTGGTCGCGGTGCTCGAGGACGACAGCGACCTCGTCGAGCTCGGTGCCGACCAGACCGTCAGCGTGCCGGTGTCGACGCTGCTGGAGACGCTTCGCGCGCGCCTGGTCGAGGGCGGCGTCCCCGGCGCCGACCGGATCGAGGTCGCGGACGCCTCCTTCGCCATCGGATCGGTCGAACAACTCGAGAAGGCGCAGACCGGCTACGACGTGCTGCGCCGCTGGGGCCTGCTCCTCCCCTGGGCGTGCGCAGGCCTGCTCCTCGCCGGGGTGGCGCTGGCGCGGGATCGTCGGCGGGCGGTGATCCGTTTCGCCGGCGGCTCCCTGGCCGTCCTGCTGCTGCTCGTGCTCGGGCTGTCGGTCGGCCGCGAGCAGGTCCTCGGCGGACTCCCACCGGGCGCCTCGGCGGCCGGGGAGGCGGTGCTGGAGGTGGTGGCCGCCCGGTTGCGGACCGTGGCACGGCTCGGGATCGTGGTGATGGCGCTGGTGGTCGGCACGGCCCTGGTGACCGGTTCCGGCACCCGCGCACGTCGGTTGCGGAGCGCGGTGGCCGACACCTGGCGGCGCTGCTGGGCCGCTGTCACCGGTCACTCCCTGTCCGGCTGGATCGGCGTCGGCGTCGCCGCGTCGGCGCTCTTGGCCGTGCTGGTCCTCCCCGACCCCGGTCCGCTGCTGCTCGCGGTGCTGGTGGTCGTCGGGGGCGTCGGTGCCACCGTCGCGCGTGCGGCCCCGTGGAGCCGGTGAGCCCCCGGCGCCGGCACTCGTGGGCGCAGCGCGGCCGGCGGCTGTACGACGAGCTGGTCGACACACCTGCCGGACAGCTCCTGGTGGCGCTGCGCGAGGTGCAGTTGCGCGACCGTGCCCTGACCCTCGCCGGACAGGCCTTCATCGCCCTGGTGCCCCTGCTGATCGTGGTGGCGAGCTGGATCGGGACCACCGGCGGGGCCGAGGTCGCGGAGTGGCTCGTCGATCGTTTCGAGCTCTCCGGGGAAGCGGCCAGCGCCGCCCGCGCGCTCTTCTCGCGCCCGCCCGACCCCACGGGCGGCATCTCGGTGCTGGGACTGGTGATCCTCCTGGTCTCGGTCAACTCCTTCGGTCGCGCGCTCCAGCGGACCTTCGAGGCGGCCTGGCGGCTGCCGCACCGAGGACCGGGACGCGCCCTTCGCGGTGCCCTGGGGACCGCGACCTTGATCGCGAGCATTGCCGTCGTGGCGATCGTGACCGGGTTCTCCCGGGACCTCCCGGGTGGCCCCCTGCTGGCAGTGCCGGTCCAACTCGCGGTGGCGATCCCGTGTTGGTGGCTGCTGACGCGGCTGCTGCTCAACCTCCGTGTCGGCTGGCGCGCCTGCCTGCCCGGAGCCGTCCTGGGAGCGGTGTCACAGGTGCTGACCGGCTGGGCCGGCAGCATCTACGTCCCGCTGCTCATCGAGCGCGACGCGGCGCGGTACGGCGTGGTGGGCGTCGCCGTGGCGCTCGTCTCGTGGCTGGTCGTGATCGCGTTCGTGGCGGTCGCGAGCGCCGTGGCCGGCGCCTGGGCGAGCCGGATGCTGGTCGAGCTCAGAGCAGTCCCGCCCGCCGGGCCTCGCTGACCGCCTCGCGCCGGGAGGACACCCCCAGCTTGCGGTAGATGTTGCGTAGGTGGGTCTTGAGCGTGTTCACCGAGACGACCATGTCGTGGGCGATCTCGTCCACGGTGCGCAGTGTCGGCAGCTCGCGCAGGACGTCGACCTCGCGGTCGGTCAGCTGGACGTGGGAGGGACCACGCTGGGCCGCCACGTACTCGAGGACGCGCTGCACGACCTCCTCCTGTGGGCCCCAGGACCCCTGCCCCTCCGTCAGCAGGGCGAGCCCGTCCGCCTCGAGCCCGAGCAGTGGCCGAGGCGTCCCGAGCTGCTGGGCCAGGCCGAGCGCCCTGCGCAGCTCGCCGATGGCACGGAACCGGTGGTCCTGTGCCAACGCCAGTCGCACGGCCAGGACGTGGGCCTCGAGCAGGGTCAGCGGCCAGACCGCGGGGGCGTCGCCGTCGAGCACGGCAGCGAGGGCGTCCGTGCCCCGCGCGGGACGTCCGCGCGCGAGTTCGAGGTACGCCGATCCGAGGCGGGTCTCGGCCGTGGGGCCGAACTGGTGCAGCAGGCCCTCGACGACCTCCCGGAGGCGGTCCGTCCGGCCGAGGTGCAGGCTGACCCGCGCGTCGGCCAGCGCCACGCCTGCGACGAGGTCCGGCGCGAGGCGCGTCTCGCCCTCGTGACGCCAACACTCGTGCACCCAGTTGGTGTCGAGCTGCGCTGCACCTTCCACGACACCCTGCACGAGGCTGTCGACCGCCACCACCGTCGACGGGTCGTCGTCGGGATCGACCAACTCGGCCGCTCGTGCTCCGAGCGTGCGCGCACGGACGTCATCGAGGTCGAGGTGGGCCAGCCACCCCTCCAGCATGTGGAGCAGGGCGGCCCGCGGCGATCCCGTCCATCCACCGTCCTCGGCCACGGTCCGTGCCCGGCCCAGGTGTTCCCGCATGGCCGGGAAGTCACCCGTGGCCGCGTCGTGCCCCGCCTGGAAGGTCAGGGCGTCCACGAGCAGTGCACCGTGCGCCCGCCCCTCGGCGATGTCGACGGCCCGGCGCAGCAGGGGGCGGGAGTCGGCGAGCTCCCCGGCCCGCAGCAGTTCGGCGCCGTGGTGCAGTGAGTAGGACATCTCGACGTCGAGGCCGGGGTGGTCGGGGATCGCGACGAGGTCCCCGCACGGACGTCCCCGCCGGCGCCGTAGCAGCGCGCCCACGGACGCCTGGGCCGCTCGCAGGTCGTCGTCGTGCGCCTCCGGATGCATCTCGTGGAGTGCCGCGGCCGGTGCGGTGCGGCCCTGGTCGACCAGGGCGGCCGCACCGACCACGGCGGTCCACGGACCGGTGGCACCACGGAAGAGGCGGGATCCGAGTGCCTGCACGAGCTGTGGCGCGAGGCCGTCAGCGACGAGTCCCGGCCCCACAGCCGCCAACGTGGCCTCGAGCACCTCGCGGGACTGGGATGCCACGGCGTGCCGCACGGCGCGCAGGCCGTCGCCTCGATCGAGGAACCAGGCGGCGCTCACGATCTCCGCGTCGCGGGCGGCGGACGCGTCGCGACGGACCAGCTCGCCGTGGAGGTAGGCCCGCAGGATCGGGTGCAGGCGGTAGTCGGGGACGCCCGAGGTCCCCGAGGACTCACGCAGCAGGCCCGACCACCCACCGACCCGCGCCAGCACCTCCCCCGCGTCCTCGCACCCCGCCAGCCGGACCAGCAGCGCCAACGGCATGGGGTCGGCCACGGAGCAGCGCAGCAGCACCTGCTGGGCGTTGGTGTCCTGCGCCTGGAAGACCTCCCCGAAGAGCCGGTCGGCGAGCCCGTCCACGCCCGGCCAGTCCGCGTCGTCGAGGTCGCGGGACCGCTCCAGCGCCAGCGCCATGAGCTGCACCATGGTCGGCCAGCCCTCCGTGCGTTCCCAGACCAGGTCCTGCTGTTCCGGGGTGAGGTGGGGGCAGCACTCGGCGCACTCCTCGCGGGAGAAGGCCAGGTCGGGTGCGGCCAGCACGTCCAGCTCCCCGTGGATGCGGAGGTCCGTCAGCGCGGGCAGCGGTGGCCGCGTGCGGCTGAGGAGCACCAGGCGTAGCGAGTCCGGTGCCCCGGCGAGCAAGCGGTCGAGGTCAGGGATCGCACCGCCGCTGACCTCGTGCACGTCATCGAGCACCAGCACGATCGGGACCCCACCGAGCACGTCGAACAGCTCGGTCACGAACCCACGGCCGCCGGAGCGGTCCGGCAGGGGAAGGCGCCCGAGTGCCTCACCCACGGTCTCGTCGGTGACCCTCGTCAGGGCCGTCAGCACCCGCTGCCACAGCGAGCGCCGGTCGTCGCCGATGTCGCGCAGGTGGGTGAGCGCCACGGGCACGCCGACGGCCGGCTCCTGGAGCCAGGAACGGACCAGGGTCGACTTGCCGAACCCGGGCGGGGCCGCGAGCAGTGCATGGCGTGCTGCCGGATCGTGGCGCAGTCGTTCCAGGCGCGCGACCAGGCGCGACCGGTACACGACCGCTGCGTACTGCTGCCCCGTGGTCATGGGCGCCCTCGCCGAGATCTCCACCCCGGACCCTCCACCGGGGCTGGTGCGGCCATTCAACCCCACCCCGTCCGCCGGCACCACCCGTACCACCTCGACCGGCCCGTCCGGACCCTCGTCATCCGTCCCGGGTGACGCGCCGAACCCCGGGCGCCGAAACCATGGGACCGGGAGGTGGGCGAGATGCTCCGGAGGATCGCGATGCACTGGGTGCTCCTCGCCGTCGTGCTCGCCGCGGTCGCGGCCGTGTCCGAGGGGGTGGAGGTGAGCGGTGGCGTGCTCGGACTGGCGGTCGCGGCAGCCGTCGTCGGGCTGGTGAACGCCGTCGTCGGCCCCGTCCTCAGGCTGCTCACCGCCCCGATCACGCTGGTCACGCTGGGGCTGTTCTCGCTCGTGCTCAACGGCCTGCTGCTCGCCCTCAGCGCCTGGCTCACCGATGCCCTGTCGGTGGGCGGACCCGTCCGGACCGTCGTCGCCGCCGTGGCCATCTCCGTGGTCAATGCCGTCCTCGGCAAGCTCGTGCTGGACTGATCCCACCGTGCCCGACCGTTCTCGTCGCCGTTGGCGACCCGGCCGTCGGCCGTCGATGGCGGAGCTGCGCCCGGACGCCACCGCCGGGATCGTGCTGGGCGTGGAGAGCGTGCCCGACGGGCTGGCCAGTGGGGTCCTGGCCGGGGTGAACCCGGTCGCCGGTCTCTACGGGTACCTCTTCGGGATGGTGGGGGCCGCCGCCTTCACCAGCAGCACGTTCATGGCCGTGCAGGCGACCGGAGCGATGTCACTCGTCGTCGCCGACACCGACCTCGCCTCACGTCCCGACCCCGAGCGGGCGCTCTTCACGCTCGCGGTGCTGACCGGGGGCGTCATGGTGGCGTTCGGCCTGCTGCGGGGAGGTCGGATGCTCCGGTTCGTGCCGACTGCGGTGATGACGGGCTTCGTGAGCGCCGTGGGCGTCAACATCGTCCTCGGGCAGCTGTCGAACTTCAGTGGCTACGAGTCCGACGCCGCCAACCGCGTGCTGCGCGCGCTCGACCTGGTGCTGCATCCGTGGCGCGCCGACCCGTGGTCGGTGGCCGTCGGCACGCTCACGGTCGTGCTGATCATCGCGCTGGGACGCACCCGCATCGGTTCGCTCGGACTGGTCGTCGCCGTGGCGGCCGGGTCGATCCTCCCCGAGGCGCTGCAGCTCGACGTACGCCTCGTGGCCGACCTGGCCGACCTGCCGGGCGCGCTCCCGGCGCCCCGCCTGCCGGTCCTGGGCGACGTGGTCGTCCTGCTGCTTCCGGCCCTGTCGCTCGCCTTCGTCGGGCTGGTGCAGGGGGCAGCCGTGTCCGCCGGCATCCCCAACCCCGACGGACGACGGTCCGACACCTCGCGCGACTTCATCGGCCAGGGCGCCGGCAACGTCCTCTCCGGCGTCTTCCAGGGAATGCCCGTGGGAGGCTCCATGTCGGCCTCGGCGCTGGTGCACTCGGCCGGGGCGCGCAGCCGGCTCTCCCTGTTCATCGCCGGGATCACGATGGCGGTGGTCATCCTGCTCCTCGCCGACGTGGTCGGACGCATTGCCATGCCGTCACTGGCGGCGCTGCTCATCGTGGTCGGGATCCGGACAGTCAAGCCGGCCGCGCTCCTCTCCGTCGTCCGCACCGGACCGTTGCAGGTCAGCGTGCTGGCGGTCACCTTCACCCTGACCCTCGTCGTTCCGCTCCAGTTCGCCGTCGTGACCGGGGTCGGGTTGGCGATCGTGCTCCACGTGGCCAACCAGTCCAACCGGGTCGCGCTGCGTGCCATCGACCTCCGCACCGACGGCCGCTTCCGGGAGGCCGATCCGCCAGGGGTGCTCGCCGCGGACTCGGTCGTCGTGCTACAGCCCTACGGCAGCCTGTTCTTCGCCAGCGCTCCGGTCCTGGAGGCGCAGCTACCCGCGGTCACGGCCGGCAGTGAGCGTGCCGTGGTCGTCCTGCGGTTGCGCGGCGTCGACCAACTCGGACTGACCCTGCTCGACGTGCTGAGCCGCTACGGCTCCTCCCTCGCCTCGCGTGGCGGTGCGCTCAAGCTGGTGCTCGGCAACGAGCAGGTGCTGCGCCAGCTGCGCGGTGAGGGCCTGGTCGACCAACTCGGCGAGCACAACGTCTACCTCGGCACCGAATGGCTGGGCGAGACGGTGCGACGGGCCTGGAGCGACGCGATGGAGGACCAGGGCCGGCAGGAGTGATCCGGTCAGTCCAGGGTCGCAGCGACCACGTGCGGATGGATGCGCCCCTCGAACCGGGCGGCGAGGCCGGAGCGCTCCAACTGCCCGCGCGCCCGGCGGTGGATCCTCGCTAGCCGCAGCTCGACCCCGCGCTCGGCCAGGCGGCCGTCGAGGGCGAGCAGCGCCTCGGCACCGGTCGAGTCCAGGTCCGCGATCATCTCGGCGTCCAGGACCACCCGTCGGAGCAGGGAGCGCTCCTCGAGCAGCGTGTCGACGGCACGGACGAGCCGGTCGGCGTTGGCGTAGACCAGTGACGCCTCGAATCGGACGACGGCGACGTCGGGGTGGGTCAACGCAGGTGCGTCGTCCTCCACCTCACGGAAGGTCCCGTCCTCGCTCCGCCGGACCTCGACGACGTCAGGGAAGCTGGCGCGCCGCACGAGGAACACGAGGGAGAGCGCGACGCCCACGATCATCGCGGGCAGCGTCTCCCACACCAGCACGAGGACGTAGGTGGTGAGCCCCGCGGCGAAGTCCAACCGGTTGACCGACCACAGGTCGAGCACTCGGGACGGCTTGGCCGCGGGCAGCACCGCGGCGATGACCACGGCCGACACGACGGCCTCCGGCAACAGCTCGAACACCGGGGCGAGCACCACCAGGGTGAGCACCAGGATCGCTCCCGCTGACAGGTTGGCGACCTGGGTGCGGGCCCCGGCGGCCTGCGAGGCCGCCGACTTGGTGAGGCTGCCCGACACGGCCTGCCCGCCGAACAGCCCGGCCGCGACGTTCGCGGCGCCGGCGCCCACGAGCTCCTGGTCGCCGTCGACCTTCTCGCCGGTGCTGTCCGACACCGCGCTCGCCGCCGCGTAGCCCTCCGAGAAGCCCACCAGGACCAGCGCCGCCCCCGCCACCGTGACCTCGAGCCAGGTCCGGACGTCGATGCCGGGGAGTGCCGGGGCCGGCAGACCCTGCGGGATCGAGCCGAGCACCGCGATCGTGCCGTCGTCGAGCCCGAACGCCCACACCGCCGCAATGGCTCCGACGACCACGACCAAGGCTCCGGGCACGCGGGCCGCCCAGCGCTCGAGACCGACGAGCAGCCCCAGGGCGAGTACGCCGAGGACCACGGTGGCCGGATCCCACTGTCCGACACGTGCCACCACCTGCCCGGCTCGCACGACAGCGCTCTCGGCGTCGATCTCCACCCCGAGCAGGTCGTCGAGCTGGCCGATGATGATCGAGAGCGACAGACCCGCGACGAAGGCGTGCAGCACCGGTCGGGAGATGAAGTTGACGATCCACCCGAGCCGCAGCAGTCCCGCGAGGAGCAGCAGCAGCCCCGAGGACACGGCGAGCGCAGCTGTGAGGGCGACGGGGTCGGCTCCGTCGGAGGCGAGCTCCGCGACCAACGAGGCGCTCAGCGCCGCGACCGCGGACGCCGGCCCCACGACGAGGATCGACGTGCCGCCGGTGAGCGCGTACACCGCAACCGCGGCGATCGCGGCGTACAGGCCGACCTCCGGCGGAACCCCTGCGATGCCGGCGTAGCCGATGGACTCGGGGATCAGCAGTGCGGCGAGTGCGATGCCCGCGACGAGGTCCGGCCGCAGGTCCCTCCCCACGCGGTAGCGCGGCGCCCACCCCAGGATCGGCAGGAACGTGCTCGGGTTCCGGGCGGGTCGACGCGTCAGCCCACCCGCGTCCTGCTCGGAACTCACCCTCGGCACCGCCTCCGCATCGTGCCCTCCCCTCCGGAGCCTCCACCCTCACCGCGGGGCCACCGCACCGCCTCCCCCGCTGCGGGTGATCATCCTGCCGGGGTGAGGTGACCCGCCCCCCTCGCTGCTGGACTCGTGGCATGGAAGCAGCCGAGGTCCTCATCCCCCTCGCCCGCGTCGGCATGCTGGTCTTCGTCGTCGCCAGCATGCTCGGGACGGGGCTCTCCCTCACTTTCGGTGCCGTCGCGCGCCCGCTGCGCGACGTCCGCCTCGTCCTCGGCCTGCTGGTGGCCAACTTCGTCGTGGTCCCCGCCACCGGCGTGCTGATCGTCACGGCGCTGCCGGTCGACGAGGCCTCCCGGACGTCCCTGCTGCTCGTCGCCTGCGTTGCCGGTGCCCCGTTCCTGGCACCACTGGCCAAACTGGCCGGCGGCGACGCCGCCACCGCGGTCGGCAGCATGGTGCTGCTGATGGTGGTGACCGTGGCCTACGCCCCCGTGGTCGTACCGTGGCTGGTCCCCGAGGCCGCGGTCGCACCCGGTGAGATCGCCGGATCCCTGGTCTGGCTGATGATCCTGCCGCTCGCGATCGGGCTGCTGGTCCACGCCCGTCACCCCCACCATGCCGGCCGGTGGGCCCCGGGAGTCCAGCGGCTCTCGACGACCGGCCTCGTCCTCGGCCTGGCAGCCGCTCTGCTCGCCGGCTGGCGCGACCTCCTCGGCGTGGCGGGCACGTGGGTGCTCCTCGGCGTCGCCTTCCTGATACTGGCCGGCCTCGCGGCCGGCACGCTGTCGGGCCTCGGACGTCCGGGCAGCGAGCGGCGGGTCCTCGAGCTCGCCGCGGCCCAGCGCAACATCGCTGCCGCCATCGTGATCGCGAGCAGCCTCTCCCCCGACGTCGTGGTCCGGACCCTGGCCGCCGCCGTGGCGATGCCCGTGGTGCTCCTGCTCTTCGCCGCCGAGCTCGGCCGGCGCAGCGGGGACACCCCGGACGCGCCGGGGAACCCTGCTCAGCGAGCCTCCGGGAACACCTGAGCCCAGTCCCGCGCCATGCTCACCACGGTCCACCCCAGTGCGGAGCCCACCTCGGTGATCGGCTCCGCCTCGGCGAAGCTCTGGGCCACGCTGGTGTAGGCGACCTCACGGTCGGCGTCGTCGTGGTCGACCAGGAGCGCCAGGGACGGCCCGTCCTGACCGGCTGCCCACTCGAGCATCTCGCGATCGCCCCCGGAGTTGCCCGCAGCCAACCGGGGTCGCCGCCCGAGCTGGGACTGGATGGCACTCACCTTCGCCGCCCCCTCGTTGGGGCCCTTGTCGACCTCCGCCGTACGGCGCAGGCGTGGTCGTCCGCCCGCATCGCGGTCGTAGTCGTAGGCAATCATCGTCCCGACCACGAGTTCGGGCGGTACGCCGTAGAGGTCGTCACTGACGGCCCGCACGAACTCCGTGCCACCGCCGCTGACGATGCTCACCGTGACGTCGCGAGCGCGGAGGGCGTCGAGCAGCTCCAGCATCGGCTGGTAGACCGCCCAGCGATGCCGGCGGCCGAGGGTCGGATGCGGGGCACGCGCCATGAAGGCACCCACGCTGGCGGTGAACTCCTCCGGGGTCCAGCCCTCGCAGAGCTCGGTGAGCGCGAGCGCCACCCTCACCAGCCCGAGGTCGCCGATCGCCTCGGGGTCGCCGTCGAGGACCGCGGCGTACTCCGGCCGGTCCTGGATCGTCGCGTCCGCACGGTCCGCGGCCCGGAGCAGGTCGATCAGGTAGTCGAACTGCACGTAGGTCGGCCGCTCGCACCACAGCGTCCCGTCGTTGTCGAAGCAGGCGAGGCGGTCCGCCACCGGTACGTCGGTGACCGCGTCGAGGAACGCGACCACGGACTCGCGCACCGCGCCGGGACGCCACGAGGGAAGCGGGTCACCCATCGTCGCTCCCCGGGTCCCGCCGGACGCACCGGAAGCCGACGTGACTCATGCCGGTGTCGACCATCTGTGGCCGCCGGGCGGCCGGGCGGTAGCGCAGGCAGTAGCTGTCGGCGCACAGGTGGGAGCCCCCCTTGATCACCTTGCGGCCGGTCCGGAACTGCGGCTGCCGGGGGTCGAGGCTGCCCTCGAGATCTCCCCCGCGCGGGTCGACCGGTGCGCAGCAGGCCGTCTCCGCGGCCTCGGGGTGGCGGCTGGTCCACCAGTCCTCGGTCCACTCCCAGACGTTGCCGGCCATGTCGAAGAGCCCGAATCCGTTGGCGGGAAAACTGCCGACCGGCGCCGTGCGGAGGTGGCCGCTCTCCCTCGAGTGTCGCCAAGGGAAGTCGGGGCCGTCCCAGGTGTTGGCCATGATCCGGCCGTCGGGGCGCTTCTCGTGACCCCAGGTGTAGGGGGCGCCGTCGAGGCCGCCGCGAGCGGCGTACTCCCACTCGGCCTCGCTCGGCAGGTCGAGTCCGGCCCAGTCGGCGTACGCGCGCGCGTCCTCGTGGCACACCTGGACGACCGGATGGTCGGGGATCCGCTTGACCGAGCTCCCCGGACCGTACGGCGCGTGCCAGTGCGCCCCCGGCGTCCACGTCCACCACTGGCTGAGGTGGCGCAGGTCGACCGGACCGTCGGTGGGCGTGAAGACCATCGAGCCGGGGACCAGGTTCGCCGGTGGGGCACCGGGGAAGCCGGCTGGGTCGAGCGGTCGCTCGGCGACGGTCACGTAGCCGGTCGCCCGTACGAAGCGCGCGAACTCGGCGTTGGTCACCGGTGTCGGACTGATCGAGAAGGCACCGACCCGCACCGGGTGGGTCGGCGCCTCCTCCGGGTAGTGGTCGTCAGAGCCCATCCGGAACGCGCCGCCGGGCAGGGCGACGAGCTCGCGGCCCCGCTCAGGCGCTCGAGATTCCGGCACGCATCTTCTCCATGACCTTGCCCACGGTGAAGCTCGCCGACTCCTGGCGCGGTGGGAAGTCCTGCAGCGTCTGCAGCATCCGCGCGACGTAGGTCTGTGAGGGAACCAGGACCCAGGCGTGGTCCAGGAGCCAGTCGTAATAGGTGTTGGAGGTGATGTCGGCGCGCTCGAAGGGATCGGTGCGGAGGTTGAAGATCTTGGGCACGCGCAGCTCGGTGTAGGGCTCGGCCCACACGTTCAGCGTGCCGGTGGCGCGTTGCTCCATGAAGACGATCTTCCAGTTGTCGAACCGGAGCGCCGTCAGGTCGCCGTCGTCGGAGCAGTAGAAGAAGTGTTGCCGGGGGCTCGCCGCGACCGTCCCGGTGATGTAGTCGAGCTGGTCGTGACCGTCCAGGTGCACCCGGTAGGTCGAGCCGGCCAGGTCGGTGCCCTGCTTGAGCCGGTCCGCGACGTCGGCGTCGCCGGCGGCGGCGAGCAGGGTGACGAACCAGTCGTTGTGGCTGACGATGCCGTTGCGCACCGCGCCGGCGGGGAACCGGCTCGGCCACCGGACCAGCGCCGGCACGCGGTAGGCACCCTCCCAGTTGGAGTTCTTCTCGTTGCGGAACGGCGTCATGCCCGCATCGGGCCAGGTGTTCATGTGTGGGCCGTTGTCGGTGGAGTACATGACGATCGTGTCCTCCGCGAGGCCCTGGTCGTCGAGCCAGTCGAGCACCTCCCCCACGAGCTCGTCGTGGTCGCACATCGTGTCGTGGTACTCCGACTGCCACCGCCCGGCCTTCCCCCGGCTGCTGTCCTTGGCGTGGGTCCGGAAGTGCATGTGGGTGGTGTTCAGCCACAGGAAGAACGGGGTGTCCGCGTCCCGCGCCTCACCCATGAAGCGCAGCGCCTCGGGCAGCACCTCGTCGTCGATGGTCTTCATCCGCTCCTTGGTGAGCGGGCCGGTGTCCTCGATCCGGTGGGTGCCGTCTCCGTTGGCCCAGGAGTGGATCACGCCGCGTGGCCCGAAGTTCTTGCGGAAGTCGGGAAAGTCCTCCTCCGAGGGGTAGTCGTCGAGCTCGGGCTCCTCCTCGGCGTTGAGGTGGTAGAGGTTGCCGAAGAACTCGTCGAACCCGTGCATGGTGGGCAGGAACTCGTCGCGGTCGCCGAAGTGGTTCTTGCCGAACTGGCCGGTGGCGTAACCGAGGTTCTTCAGCGCGGTCGCGATGGTGGGGTCCTCGGCCCGCAGGCCGATGTCGGCTCCCGGCATGCCGACCTTGGTGAGGCCGGTGCGGTAGGGGTTCTGTCCGGTGATGAAGGCGGCGCGGCCCGCGGTGCAGCTCTGCTCGCCGTAGTAGTCGGTGAACCGCACTCCCTCGTCGGCGATCCGGTCGATGTTGGGCGTCCGGTAGCCCATCATCCCCTCGCTGTAGCAGCTGAGGTTGCTGATCCCGATGTCGTCGCCCCAGATGATCAGGATGTTCGGCATGTCCGACATGGCTGGCCCTTCTCGCGTGGGTGATCAAGCTCCACGTCGAACATAGGGAGCCCCGCCCCCCGGCGCCCTCACCCTGCGCGGGTGACTCACCCCGGCGGGGATCGCCGGGCCGGCGCAGGCGCCCTCACCGTTGGTGGGCGCCCGCCGGCTCCAGCAGGGCGACGCACTCCACGTGGTGGGTCATGGGGAACAGGTCGAAGGCCCGCAGCGAGCGGAGCCGGTAACCGTGCTCGGCGAACAGCGCCACGTCGCGGGCCAGGGCGGCCGGGTCGCAGGCGACGTGCGCGACCGCACGGGGCCGCCGCGCGACCACCTGCTCGACCACGCGACGCTTGGCGCCGGCACGCGGCGGGTCCAGCACGACCAGGTCGAACGGCTCGTCGTACGCCGCCTCGAGGGTGGCCCCGACGTCTCCGGCGGCCGCGGTCACGCCCGGACAGTTGACCTCGATCAGGTCGGCGGCACGACGGTCCCCCTCCACCGCGACCACGCAGGAGTCCTCACCGACCGCCTCGGCGAGGAACCGGGTGAAGAGGCCGACACCGGCGTAGAGGTCCAGGACCCGCTCGCCGGGTCGCGGCGCCAAGGCCTCGAGCACCGCCCGGACGAGCGTCTCCGGGGCGGCGGGATGGACCTGCCAGAAGCCGCCGTCGGCCACGGTGAACGAGCGGCCGTCGACGACGTGGCGCGGGCCATCCGGCGCCTCCAGCAGGCAGTCCTCGACCGGCACCACCTCGTGCGACCGGTGCCGCCGCATGCCGCGGCCGCCGTCCGGCAGCCGGGCGTAGCGGTGACGGGTCCGCCAGCGCAGCCCCTCCTCGTCCGGACCGGCGAGCGGGTTGGACACCTCCTCGACGACCACGGCGACGTCGAGGTCGGCCAGCCGCGCGAGCTGCTCCCGGACGACGTCGGCCTTCAGCGAACGCTGCCGCGCGGGGGCGACGTGCTGGAAGTCGCAGCCACCGCACAGTCCGGGGCCGGCCACCGGGCACGGAGGGACCACGCGGTCCGTGGCGGGCTCGTGCACCGCCACGGCGTCCCCGCGCCAGAACCGGTCGCCGGCAGTGCCCTCGGTGAGCTCGACAGTCACGACCTCGCCGGGCAGCGCGTGGCGCACGAACACGACGCGGGAGGCGCCGTCCTCGGTCGGCACCCTCGCCACGCAGTGGCCGCCGTGGGCGACGGGGCCGACGGTGACGTCGTACCGCTCCCCCACGACCGACCGGCCGCGCTGTGCTCGCCGGCGGGGGCGGCGTTGCCGGGCCTGGCGACGGCTCACGCGTCGGGACCCTCGTCGGGCACCCGGCCACCACGGAGGTCGCCCGGCTGTACCCGGAGGTCACCGCGCTCCTCCCGCTCGCGGGCGCGCTGGGAGGAGCGCAGCTGGTAGGGCACGGACGTGACCATGACGCCGGGGGTGAACAGCAGCCGCCCCTTCAGGCGCAGCGCCGTCTGGTTGTGCAGCAGCTGCTCCCACCAGCGCCCCACGACGTACTCGGGGATGTAGACCGCCACGACACCACGGGGGTTGGCCCGGCGGATCTCGCTGGCGTACTCGACGATCGGCTTGATGATCTCCCGGTAGGGCGAGTGCAGCACCTTCAGTGGTACGCCGGTGTTGCGCGTCTCCCACTCCTGCAGCAGCTGCGCGGTCTCGGCGGGGTCCACGGAGACGTAGATGCCCTCGAGTGCGTTGGGGCGCGACGCCTTCGCGAACGCGAGGGCACGCAGCGTGGGCTTGTGCAGCTTGGCCACCAGCACCATCGCGTGCACCCGGGTCGGCATCACCTTGTCCTCGTCGGCGATGGCGAGCTCGGCTGCGACCCGGTCGTAGTGGATCTTGATCGAGCGCATCAGGGTGAACAGCACCAGCATGGCCGCGATCGAGATCCAGGCGCCCTGGGCGAACTTGGTCACCAGCACCACCACGAGCACGACGGCGGTCACGGTGAGCCCGAAGGCGTTGATCGCGCGACTGCCCTGCATGGTGCGCCGGGCCGCCGCGGCCTTGGTGGTGCGCAGCAACCGCGTCCAGTGCCGCACCATCCCCGCCTGGCTGACGGTGAAGGCGACGAAGACGCCGACGATGTAGAGCTGGATCAGGCTCGTCACCTCGGCACGGAAGGCCACGATGAGCACGATCGCGGCGCCGGCCAGCAGCAGTACGCCGTTGGAGTAGGCCAGACGGTCACCACGCGAGGCCAGGGCCCGGGGCGCGTAGCCGTCCCCGGCCAGGATCGAGGCCAGCACCGGGAAGCCGTTGAACGCGGTGTTGGCGGCCAGCAGCAGCACCAGCATCGTGATGAGCGCGATGAAGACGAAGCCCGGCATGAAGTTGTCGAAGATCGTCTCCGCGAGCTGTCCCAGCACGGGGTCCTGGTGGAAGTCCTCTCCTACCGGTGAGCCGTCGGCGTTGAGCAGCCGGTCCTGGGGCTCCTCGGAGACCCGGACGTCGGTGAGGTTGGCCAGCACCACCACCGACACCGCGAGCGTCACCGCGATGGCGCCGAGGATCGACAGCGTCGTCGCCGCGTTGCGGCCCTTGGGCTGCTGGAACGCGGGCACGCCGTTGCCCAGCGCCTGCACGCCGGTCAGCGTCGCCGACCCCGACGCGAACGCCCGCAGCAACAGGAAGACCATCGCGGCCCCGCCGACCTCGTCGGCAGTGGAGTCCTGGGCGACAATCTGCAGGTCGGCGCTCGGCGCGTCGGGCAGGCCGCCGCCGAGGAACTCCCGCGCGAACCCCCACACGACCATCGCCAGCAGGCCCACGATGAAGAGATAGGTCGGCACCGCGAACGCCGTCTGCGACTCGCGGACGCCGCGCAGGTTGACCGCCGTCAGCAGCAGCACCGCACCGACCGCGATCCAGACCTGCTGGCCGGCGAACGCGTCGACCGTGGTGGCGGCGTACTGCGAGGCGGCCGAGATCGACACCGCGACCGTCAGGGCGTAGTCGGTCAGCAACGCGCTCGCCACCGTGAGGCCCGCCGTCGAGCCCAGGTTGGTGCGCGCGACCTCGTAGTCACCGCCACCGGAGCGGTAGGCCTGCACGTTCTGGCGGTAGGACAGCACCACCACGAACATGACGAACGCGATGACCAGGGCGATCTTCCACGAGAAGGCGTACGCCGACACGCCCGCGAAGGCGAGGATCAGGAAGATCTCGTCGGGGGCATAGGCCACCGAGGAGAGCGGGTCGTTGGCAAAGACCGGTAGCGCGATCCGCTTGGACAGCAGTCGCTCGCCGAGCTGCGCACTACGGAGCTTGCGCCCGACCACGATGCGCTTGGCTACGTCTCCGACACCCACGAGCCTCAACGCTATACGGTTGAGCCGTGCACGTCGTGATCATGGGCTGCGGCCGGGTCGGATCGACCCTCGCGCGCAGCTTGGAGGAACGCAACCACACCGTGTCGGTGATCGACTCCGACCCGGACGCCTTCCGCCGCCTGGGCCCCGCCTTCAACGGCGACAAGATCGCCGGGATGGGGTTCGACCAGGGGGTGCTGGAGAAGGCCGGGATCCGACGCGCCGACGCCTTCGCAGCGGTCTCCAGCGGCGACAACTCCAACATCATCGCCGCGCGTGTCGCGCGGGAGACCTTCGACATCGACCAGGTCGTCGCCCGGATCTACGACCCGGGACGCGCCGAGGTCTACCAGCGGTTGGGCATCACCACCGTCGCCACCGTGAAGTGGACCTCCGACCAGGTGCTGCGCCGCATCCTGCCCGCCGGCGCCGAGCCGGACTTCCGCGACCCGAGCGGCAAGATCCGCGTCGAGCACGTGATGGTGCCCGAGCGGTGGGTCGGGTCCGGGATCATCGACTTCCAGAAGCAGTCCAAGGCCCGGATCGCCTGGATCGACCGCCTCGGCGAGGGCATGCTGCCCACCGGCCAGACGGTGCTGCAGGAGGGTGACATGCTGCACGTGGTGATCCGCGAGGAGCTGGCGACGCGTGCCTACCAGTCCCTCGCCGACGGCCCCGGCCAGGACGAGTGAGGGAGGACGCGACATGCGGGTAGCCATCGCCGGAGCCGGCGCCGTGGGCCGCTCGATCGCCAGTGAGCTGATCGAGAACGGCCACACCGTCCTGCTCATCGACAAGGCACCGGGCGCCATCCGGCCCGAACGGGTGCCGGAGGCGGAGTGGTTGCTGGCCGACAGCTGCGAGCTGTCCTCGCTGGAGGAGGCGCGGCTGGACCGCTGCGACGTGGTGATCGCGGCGAGCGGCGACGACAAGGTCAACCTGGTCACCTCGCTGCTGGCCAAGACCGAGTTCGGCGTCCCCCGCACCGTGGGGCGGGTCAACCACCCCAACAACGAGTGGCTCTTCACCGAGGCGTGGGGCGTGGACGTCAACGTCTCGACACCGCGGATCATGTCGGCGCTGGTCGAGGAGGCCGTCGCCGTGGGCGACCTGGTGCGCCTGTTCACGCTGCGCCAGGGCGAGGCCAACCTGGTCGAGCTCACGCTGCCCGCGGAGTCGCCCTACGTCGGCAAGCCGGCGGGGCTGATCCCGTTCCCGGAGAACTGCGCGCTGGTCACGATCCTGCGCGACAGCCAGGTCTACGTGCCCACGCCGGAGCAGCCGATCGAGGCCGGCGACGAGTTGCTGTTCGTGGTGCCCGCCGCCCTCGAGGACGACCTGGAGCGCCTGCTGAACCCGGCCTCACACCCGGCCTGAGCCCGCACCGCCCTGCTCGGCGGCGGGCTCGGGCTCCAGCGGCGTCGCGTTGCGGGCGAGCAGCCAGATCATGGTGGCGAAGGACGCGATCCGGATCACCCAGCCCAGCCCCATCCGCAGGATGACGATCACCAGCACGGCGGTCTCGGCGTCGATAGTGCCGCCGTAGCCGAGCAGCCACACCGGCCCCTGCAGCAGCACACCGATCGCGCCGGGGGCCATCAGCACCCACGTCAGGCGGGTGCACAGCTTCACGACCTGCGGGTTGCGCCGCCACCCGAGCGGGTCCTCGGTCGCGGCGCCGATCATGAACCCCACGACCGGCCACCGCGTCAGGCAGGAGAGGGCGAGCACGATGCTGTAGCCCAGGCTGTAGAGGATGCCGGGCAGGAAGAACGCCAGCGCCTGGTCGGTCTCCGAACCTCCCGAGCTCGCCGCGATCCGCACGAAGACCCAGCCGATGCCGATCGCGAAGAGCGCGTTGAGCACGTACTGCAGGGTGCTGCGCTGCACCAGCCGCACCACCAGGGCCACCAGCGCCACGGCGAGGCTGGCCACCAGCGCCCACTGGAGCTCGGAGAAGATCAGCCACACCGCGGTGAAGGTGATGCCCGGGATGCCGGCCTCGAGCATCCCGCGGCGACCGCCCAGCGCGTGGGAGAGCTGGCGGCGCACCAGCGCCTCCACCGTCTCCACGTCCGGTGGCGGGGTCCAGTCGTCGGCGGCGGCCTCGGCCGCGGCGGCGCGCTCGTCGTTCACAGCAGCTCGTAGCGCGGGTTGTAGAGCACGCGGCTGCCGTCGAAGTTGCCGATCCGCCCGGTGACCTCCATCGACCGCCCGGGAGTGATGCCGGCGATCTTGCGGCGGCCGAGCCAGATCAGCGTGATCGTGCCGCTGCCGTCGTACAGCTCCGCCTCGAGGGCGGGTACGCCGCCACGCGGCCGCAGCGTCACGGTGCGCAGGGTGCCCCGCAGCTGGACGGGCGTGCGGTCGGGGGCGTCGGCGATGGTGTCGCCACCCTCGGACGCGAAGGTGCGTCGCAGGTCCTGGGCTTCCTGGTGGGTGGTGTTGGCCCACCTGCTGATGGTGCGTCGCAGTCGACTCTTCGCCACGCCGGTGCCTCTCGTCTCAGTCCGCCTGCTGGGTGCCCTCGGGCATCTGGAGGGGCAGCTGCTCCCCGACCGGCATGGCGTGGTCCCCCCGCCGGACGGCGACGTTGGTGATCGCCTCCTCCCAGTCCGCGGCGCCCTCGGGCTCCCGGGCGGGCGTGCCGAGCAGGGTCGCGCGCAGCAGCCAGCGCGGGCCGTTGATGCCGATGACGCGGGAGGTCTGGGTGCCGGTCTTGCCCTCGGCGGTGCGGACCTGCATCTCGTAGACCAGCTCGGTGCCGAAGGGGCCCTCGCGCTCGGAGGAGGTGCCGCCCTTCTGGGCGACGTCGGCGGCGATCTGGGGGCGGATGTCCTCCCACAGGTCGCCGTGGCGCGGCGCGGCGTAGGCCCGCAGCTCGACCGCACCCTCCTTGCCGGCGAGGACCACCGAGCGGACCTCGCCGGAGCCCTGGTCGACCTGCACGCGCAGGTCCTTGCCCCAGCCCGGGGCGACCACCAGGCCGCCGAGGTCGACGCGGGTCAGGCCGTCGTCAGGGAGCTCGGCGATGTCGTAGGGGCCCTCGGGCGACGCCTCGGCCGACGACGCCCCGGCGTCGGGGTCGTTGCCCGACGCCTCGTCGACGGCATCGGTCGACTCTGCCTTGCGGCGAAACCTCACTGCTGACCTCTCCTCGAGTCCGGTGACGGCGCGGCTGCGCCCTCCCCTGCGACGGCGAAGCCGCCGGTAGAACCGTAGCCGCCGGCGCCACGGGCCGTCTCGGGAAGGGTGGGGGTGGGCACGAACCGTGCGCGCTCACACCGCTGGATCACCAGCTGGGCGACGCGGTCACCCCGACGGAGCTCGATCGGCTCGGTCGGGTCGTGGTTGATCAGCAGCACCTTGATCTCGCCCCGGTAGCCGGCGTCGACGGTGCCGGGTGTGTTGACGATCGAGAGCCCGTGGCGGGCGGCGAGTCCGGAGCGCGGGTGCACCAGCGCGACGTACCCCTCCGGCAGTGCGATCGCGATCCCGGTCGGGACCAGGGCGCGCTCCCCCGGCGCGAGGGCAACGTCGACGGTGGTGAGCAGGTCGGCGCCCGCGTCACCGGGGTGGGCGTAGCTCGGCGGCGGCAGGTCCTCGTCGAGCAGCTGGACGGCGATCTCGAGCTCGGGATGGGCGGTCACGCCTCGACCCTACGCGCCGCGCACGCGCGCGGGATGGGACCATCGGCGGTGTGGAGAAGCCCCCGGAGTACCAAGAGCGCCTCAGCGTGCCGATCCGCTGGTGGGCCCAGGGGACGATGCTCGTCGCCAGCTTCTGGCTGGCGCTGGTGGTCGCGGTGCCCGAGCCGGTCGCCTGGACGGCCACGGCGATCGCCATGGCGTTGCTCGTGCTCGGCCTGTGGTGGTTCGGCGAGGCGCGGCTCCGGGTGGCCGGCGACTGGTTCGTCGCCGGACGGGCGCGGATCGAGGCGACGCACCTGGGGGCCGCCGACGCCCTCGACGCCGAGGAGACCCGCCGGGTGTCCGGCCCGGGGGCGGACGCCCGCGCACACCTGCTGTTGCGGCCCTACGTGCGCCGCGCGGTCCGGGTGGAGGTCACCGACCCGCGCGACCCGGCGCCGTACTGGCTGGTGAGCTCGCGGCATCCCGAGGCGCTGGCCGCCGCTCTCACGGCGCTGGTCAAGGGTTAGGGTCGCCGCATGGCGAAGAAGTCGAAGAAGGCGAAGGGCGACAGTTCCAAGACCTGGTCGATCTTCTCCACCGTGGCGGCACTGGGTGCGGCGAGGGTGGCGGCGACGGGACTCTCCACGGGGTGGAAGGCCGCCACGGGCAAGCAGCCCCCGAAGAACCCGGCCGACCCCGACGTCGAACTGCGCGAGGCCGTCGCCTGGGCCGTCGTGAGCGGCACCTTCATCGGCCTGGCACGGATGCTGGCCAGCCGGCGTGCGGCGAACTACTACCTGAAGTCGACCGGCGAGCTGCCCCCGCCGCTGCGCAAGGACTGAGGCCCCCCACCTCGGTCCGCAGCGTCCGGACGTGCGTGCCGGACTAGGCGCAGTCCTTGCAGATCATCTTCTTCTCATCAGCCAGCTGGCTGCGGTGGTGGACCAGGAAGCAGCTGGTGCAGGTGAACTCGTCGGACTGGCGCGGCTTGACCTCGACCGCGAGCTCCTCGTGGGAGAGGTCGGCGCCCGGCAGCTCGAAGGACTCGGCGGCCTCGGCCTCGTCCTCGTCGACCTTCCCGGAGTTCTTCTCGTGTCGACGCGCCTTGAGTTCCTCGAGGCTGTCCTCGGACTCGGACTCCTCGTTCTTGCGTGGTGCGTCGTAGTCAGTCGCCATGACTGCGGTCTCCCCTCAGCGAAGCCGGATTGCGTGAGCAGCGCGGCAGATTGTGCACCATCGGGACCGGGGTCGGTACACCGGTCCGATGCAGGTGGTGCCAACGGTGTGGTTCGGGCGGTTATTCCCGCACGAATCCCGCGGATCGTACGGCGTCCAGGAAGGTCGTGTAGCCATTTTCGGGCGCCGCCACGAGCAGGTCGCGACCGCCGGCCCCGGGCAGTAGCTCCGTCCGTGCCCCGGCCAGCCGCGCGATGAGGGCACCGGCGGCGTGGTCCCAGAGGTTCACGCCCTCCTCCACGTAGGCGTCGAGGGCTCCCTCGGCGAGGTGGCACAGCTCCAGGGCGCACGACCCGTGGCGCCGGATGTCGCGCACCTCGGGCAGCAGCCGTGCCGTCGTGGCGGCCTGCTGCTCGCGCACCTCCCGGCGGTAGCCGAACCCGGTGGCGACCAGGCGTTGCGCCAGCGGCACCTCCTCCCGCACGCGCAGCGCGACCCCGTCGCGCGTCGCGGAACCGCCGCCGGCCAGGGCCGCGTCCACGTGACCGACGTAGGCGACGCCGCTGGCCGCGTTGAGGACCACGCCCGCCACGACCTCGCCGTGGACCTCCCCGGCGATGGAGACGGCGTACTCCTCCAGGCCGTAGAGGAAGTTCACGGTGCCGTCGATGGGGTCGATGATCCAGCGCACGCCGGAGGTGCCGGGCACGTCATCGCCCTCCTCGCCGAGGAAGGCGTCGTCGGGGCGGGCCGCGGCCAGGCGCGCCCGGATGAGCTCCTCGGCCGCCTGGTCGGCGGCCGTGACGACGTCGACGTCGCTGGACTTGGTGGCGGCGACGCCGACCCGGCCGGCATGGTCCTGCACCAGGTCGGCCGCCTCGCGGGCAACGTCGAGCGCAAGGGCGGCCAGCGCGGCGGCGTCGGGCTCAGCCACGACCGCAGCACCCCACGGGGCAGCGGTCCCACAGCGCGCCGATCTCGCCCTCGGCGGCGCGGGTGACGGGCTCGTCCCGCTCGGCGGCTGCCCGCTCCAGCAGCAGGTCCCGCACGGTCGCGACGAAGCGGGGGTCCACGCCGGCGGTGCCGGCCCGGCGCACGGGCAGCCCGAGCCGGTCGGCGGTGGCCATGGCCTCGGTGTCGAGGTCGTAGATGACCTCCATGTGGTCGGACACGAACCCGACCGGCACCATCACCACCGCGGCCGCGCCCTCGGCGTGCAGCTCCTCGAGCCGGTCGTTGATGTCGGGTTCGAGCCACGGCGTGTGGGGCGACCCGGAGCGCGAGCAGAAGGCGAGCTCGTGGTCGTGCTCGTTGCCGGTCTCCCGGGCGACGCGCTCGGTCACGACGGCCGCGACGTCGCGGTGCTGGGCGACGTAGGCGCCCCCGTCGGGCCCGCTGTGGTCGTTCATCGCGGTGGGGATGGAATGGGTGACGAAGACCAGGCGGGCCTGCGCCCGGACGTCCTCGGGCAGGTCGGCGAGCGCCTCGAGGGTGCAGTCGGTCACCGACGCCACGAACCCGGGGTGGTTGAAGTAGTGCCGCAGCTTGTCCAACTGGGGCGGCGCCTCCACACGGTCCGCGGCCTCGGCGAGGTTCTCGCGGTACTGCCGGCAGCTCGACCACGACGAGTAGGCGCTGGTGACGAAGCACGCCGCGCGGCGTACGCCGTCCTGCGCCATCTGCGCCACCGTGTCGGTGAGGTAGGGGTCCCAGTTGCGGTTGCCCCAGTAGACGGGCAGGTCGATCCCCGCCCCGTCGAGGTCGGCACGCAGCGCCGTGAGGAACTCACGATTCTGGTCGTTGATCGGGGAACGTCCACCGAAGAGGTAGTAGTGCTCCCCCACCTCCTCCAGCCGCTCCCGCGGGATCCCCCGGCCCCGGGTGACGTTCTCCAGGAACGGCACCACGTCGGCCGGCTTCTCCGGCCCCCCGAAGGAGACCAGGAGGAGGGCGTCATAGGGAGCGACGGCGCTGCGGGGGTCATCCGATGTCGACACCCCACCATCCTAGGGAGCCCCCGGACACCGTCCACGAGCGCTACCGTCGCCCCATGAGCACGGGCGACTCGTGGCGCAACTGGTCCGGCCTCGCCGCCGCGCACGGGATCCGCACCCGTACGCCGGCGACCACCGACGACGTGGTCGCCGAGGTCGAGCGTGCCCGGGAGTCCGGGACGACGGTCAAGACGGCGGGGACCGGCCACAGCTTCACGCCCATCGCCCGCCCCGAGCACACCCTCCTGCTGCCCCACGGCATGACCGGCCTCCTCGCCGTCGACCACCCAGCCGGGACGGCGACGGCCTGGGCGGGAACCCGACTGAAGGACCTCAACGCCGCGCTCGCCCGGCACGGCCTGGCCCTGCACAACATGGGTGACATCGCCGACCAGACCCTCGCCGGGGCGATCTCGACCGGCACCCACGGCACGGGCGGGCGGACCGCGAGCCTGTCCGCGCAGGCGGTGGCGCTGGAGCTGGTGACCGGGGAGGGCGAGGTGCTGCGTGCCTCGGCCCGGGAGAATCCCGAGGTATGGGAGTTCGGGCGGCTCGGCCTCGGAGCACTGGGCGTGCTGACCACCGTCACCTTCGCCGTCGAGCCGCTGTTCTGCCTGCGCGCCACCGAGCAGCCGATGGGCTGGGACGAGGCGCTGGCCCGCTTCGACGAGATGGCCGCCGAGCACGACCACGTCGACATGTACTGGTTCCCCCACACCGACCGGATGCTGACCAAGCGCAACGACCGGCTCGACGTCGACCCCGGGGACGCCGAACCGCTCCCCCGCTGGCGCGCCTGGCTCGACGACGACCTGCTCTCCAACAAGGTGTTCGGTGCCCAGACAGCGCTGCTCAACCACGCGCCCGCCGCCGTCCCGCGCGCCAACCGGCTGGCCGCTCGCCTCCTCGGGGCGCGCACCTACTCCGACGTGGCCCACCGGGTCTTCACCACCAGCCGTGAGGTCGTCTTCAAGGAGATGGAGTACGCCGTCCCCCGCGAGGTCGGCCTCGACGTGCTGCGGGAGGCACGGCGGCTCATCGACGCCTCGGACCTGAGGATCAGCTTCCCGGTCGAGATCCGGGTGGCGCCGGCCGACGACGTGCCGCTCTCCACCGCGTACGACCGGGACTCGCTGTACCTGGCCTTCCACACCCACCGCGGTGCCGACCACGCGTCGTACTTCTCCCTGATCGAGGCGATGCTGCGCGCCCACGGCGGTCGCCCCCACTGGGGCAAGCTCCACACGCTCGGTCCGGACGACGTGGCCGCGCTCTACGACCGCCGCGACGAGTTCGTGGCGCTGCGGGACCGACTCGATCCCGACCGCGTCCTCACCAACGACCACCTGCGCCGGATCCTGGGCAACTGACCGGGCCGGGGTCCGGCCGTCGTCGGCACACACCCCACGCACCCCCGGTGAGCCTGCCGTGGGGGTGTGTCCGGCTGGCGTAGGCTCGCCCCAACCCCGACCCGCACCACCACGACCAAGGATCCCGCCCATGTCGCACCTCTCCCTCGCCGGAGTGAGTGAGGACGGGCGCCGCCTGCTCCTGGTGAGCGACCGGGGCACCGAGTTCACCCTCGACATCACCCCCGGGCTCCGTGCCGCGCTGCGCGGACAGACCACTCGACTCGGCCAGTTGGAGATGCAGATGAGCAGCACCCTTCGCCCCCGCGACATCCAGCACCGGATCCGTGGCGGTGAGTCGCCCGAGGAGGTCGCCGAGGCCGCGGGCAGCACCGTCGACGCGATCATGGCCTACGCCGCGCCGGTCCTCGCCGAGCGCCAGCACATCGCCGAGCGGGCCCAGAAGTCCTCGCTGCGCCGGTCGGGTGACAGCGCCGGCGCGAGTCACCTGCGCCAGCTCGGCGAGGCGGTGACGGCCCACCTCGCCGCCAACGACGCCCGCCCGGACCAGGTCTCGTGGGACTCCTACCGCCGCGAGGACGGACGCTGGGTGCTCACCGCGGACTTCGTGCTCGCCGACAACGCCGGCACCGCGAAGTTCGTCTTCGACGCGCCGGGCAACTACGTCACCGCCGACAACGACGATGCCCGCCTGCTCATCGGCGACACGCCGCCGCCGGCACCGGCCCGCGTCGAGGGACAGCGTCACCTCTCGGCCGTCGCCGACCAGCTGCCCTTGGGCGATGACGCGCTCGACATGGTCCGCGACGGCGAGGACGGTGCCCCGGTGCCGGACGAGCCGATCGCGGACACCACGCCGCCCCCTGAGCCGGCCGCGGAGGGCGAGGACGAGGACAAGGAGCCGGAGCCCGCACCGGCGCCGCCGCAGCGGCGTACGCCGCCGAAGAAGCGTGGCCGGGCGTCGGTGCCGAGTTGGGACGAGATCATGTTCGGCGGTTCGAGCGAGTGAGGCCATGCGCCGGCGCGGGCGCACTCGTCGGCGAGAAGGTCGAGTAGCCCCGCGGCCTGACCTGCGTGGTCGCGACGGGCGTGTCGAGACCACCGAGCAAGGTCTCCCATCCGGAGCTACTCGCGCGTAGGCTCCTGCCATGTCCTACCTCGTGACCGGCGCCACAGGCTTCATCGGACGACACCTCGTCGGCGAGCTCCTCGCCCGACGCGAGGGACCGATCCACGTGCTGTGCCGCGAGTCCTCGCTCCCGCGCGTGGAGGCGCTGATCCGGCAGTGGGGATCGGACCGCGTCCGCCCGGTCACCGGTGACCTCGGTCGGCCCGACCTCGGCGTGGACCAGGCGTGGATCGACGAGCACGCCGGGACGATCGACCACTTCTTCCACCTCGCGGCGATCTACGACATGACCGCCGACGACCGCACCAACGAGCTCCTCAACGTCGACGGCACCCGCCACGCCCTGGGGCTCGCGGGCCTGGTGGGAGCGGGCTGCTTCCACCAGGTGTCCTCGGTGGCGGCGGCCGGCGACCACCCCGGCCGCTTCGACGAGTCGATGTTCGACGAGGGCCAGCCGCTCCCCTCGCCCTACCACCGCACCAAGTTCGAGTCCGAGCGCATCGTGCGCGAGGAGTGCCCGGTGCCATGGCGCGTCTACCGGCCCGCGATCGTCGTCGGCGACTCCCAGACCGGCGCCATCGACAAGATCGACGGCCCCTACTACTTCTTCGGTGCGATCAAGGTGCTGCGCGACCGCCTGCCGGCCTGGCTGCCGCTGGTGGGCGCTGACCTGGGCGACACCAACCTGGTGCCGGTGGACTACGTCGCCTCGGCGATGGACCACCTGGCGCACCTGGCCGATCGCGACGGCGAGGCCTTCCACCTGGTCAACCCCGACCCGCAGCCGGTCGTGGAGATGATCAACACCTTCTGCGCTGCGGCCGGTGCGCCACGCTTCGCCACCCCGGTGGACCGGGCGGTGACGTCACGGGCAACCGGGCTGCTGCCACGACCGATCCAGCCGCTCAGCGTCTTCACCCGGGTCGTGCGCAGCGCGCCGGCACGCCTGCTGTTGGACCAGACCCTGGGACGCCTCGGCGTGCCCGCGGAGGTGGTCGGCCACTCCTCCTTCACGCCCGCCTTCGACTCCCGCGAGACCGAGCGGGCCCTCGCGGGCTCCGGCATCGGCGTGCCCGACCTGGAGTCCTACGCACGCACGCTGTGGTCCTACTGGGAGGAGTACCTCGACACCTCCACCGGCGACAGCGCCAAGAACCGGGCGGCGCTGAAGGGGAAGCGCGTCGTCATCACCGGGGCATCCTCGGGCATCGGCAAGGTGACCGCACTCAAGGTGGCCCAGGCAGGCGGCATCCCGGTGCTCGTCGCCCGCGGCAAGGACAAGCTCGAGGCCACCAAGGCCGAGATCGAGATGCGGGGCGGCACGGCCCACGTCTACGCCTGCGACCTCTCGGACCTGGCGGCGATCGACGACCTGTGCACCCAGCTGGGCGAGCTGGACTCGGTCGACTTCGTCATCAACAACGCCGGGCGCTCCATCCGACGCTCGCTGCGGCTCTCCCAGGACCGCTTCCACGACTTCGAGCGCACGATGCAGCTCAACTACTTCGGCGCGATCCGGCTGGTGATGGGCCTGATGCCGATCATGCAACGGCAGAAGTCGGGCCACGTGGTCAACATCTCCTCCATCGGGGTGCAGACCAACCCGACGCGCTTCTCGGCCTACGTCGCCTCCAAGGCGGCACTGGACTCCTGGAGCAACGTCGTGGCCAGCGAGGTGGTCGGCAACGGCATCACCTTCACCGGGATCCACATGCCGCTGGTGCGGACCCCGATGATCGCCCCCACGAAGATCTACGACAAGTTCCCCACGATCTCGCCCGCGCAGGCCGCGGACGTCGTGATCCGGGCACTGGTCGACAAGCCCCACGAGATCAACACCGCCCTGGGCACCGTCGGCGCGGTCGCGCACACCGTCGCCCCCAAGGCCGCGTTCCGGGTGCTCAACGTCGCCTACCACGTCTTCCCCGACAGCGCCGCGGCCAAGGGGCAGTCGGCGCCTCCGACGCCACGCACCGCCGAGGGGCAGGTCGACGGCGCCGAGCCCGGCGGCCGTGAGAGCGAGCAGCTGATGATGGCCAAGGTCTTCAAGGGCGTGCACTGGTAGGCCTGTGGAGGGCCCCGGCGACGACGCCGGACATGAGGCACGCTGCGGTCCATGCCCCATCACGCCCGCACCGCTCCCGGGATCACCGAGCCCCTCACCCGTCCCCTGGCGCGGCTGCTGCGTGAGGCGGTGCTGGAGCATGCCACCACCGAGCGGCGTCGCGCCTTCGCCCCGGTGCTGCACGCGGGCGTGCCGGGCCGCGCGGCACGGACCTTCGCCGTCCTGCGTGGCGACGAGCTCGACCCCGCCCTGCGGGTCGACGTGGTGGAGGCCCTGGTGCGTCCGACGGTGTCGCGCGGCCGGGTGCCGTTGCTGTGGCTCACCCGACCCGACGCCGCCGCCGAGGTCGACGGCGAGGCCCAGGTGGACCGGGACTGGGTGGCGGCGACCGCCGCAGCGGGCGCCGAACTGGGGGTCCTGCTCGACCTGGTGGTCGTCACCAAGCACGGCTGGCGCGACCCGCGCACCGGGGTGGCGCGCCACTGGAAGCGCATCCGCCGGCGGCCCTGAGCCGCGGTGCCGCGGCGGCGGTCACCGGCGCACGTCGGGCAGGTCGGCGTCCGGTGGCACCGCCCGCTCCAGCGCGAGGGCCACTCGGGCGGCGACCGGGTCGGCGGAGTCGACCTCACGGCACCGGTCCACCGCGATCCAGGCCAGCGCACCGTCGCCGGCACGCCAGGCGGCCAGCGCGAGGATCGCCGCGGGAGCACCGGACGCGACGGCCGGGGCGCGGCGTACGACGTCGCTCCAGAAGGCGACGTGTCCGGTCGCGGTGCGACGGGTGACGGACTCCGCGACCCGGTCCCGGACCGAGCGGGTGGGCAACGACGCCACCAGGTGCGCCACGTCGTCGACGTCGGCCGGGGTGCCGTCGGCGACGTGGTCGGCCACCAGACCTGCCGCCCACTCGCCGTCGATCGTCGTGGCCCCGGACGTGCGGGCGTGGCGGTCGAGCAGTCGGGCGACCGCGTCGCGCCCGGTCACATCGGGATCGAGCGTCGCCGCGAGCTCCGCACGACTCCCGCGGGTCACCATGCCGGCTGCGACCGCGGCCGCGGTGAACCGGTGGCGCGCCAGGTCGATCGGCACCCCCGTCTCCCGCAGCCTCCGGGGTCCGGTCAGCGGGTGGTAGCGCCCAGGGACCACTCGTAGGCCATCCAGGACCTGCAGGCCGCGCCGCGCACAGTGCCGCCGGAGGGCCCGCCAAGCGCGGTCGACGGCAGCGGCGTCCTCGGAGTGGAACAGCAGGGCGACCCCACGGGTGCCCTGCCCGAGCGCAGCCGAGACGAGGGTGTCGGCGAGTTCGTCGGCCGCGGCACGGTCGAGGTCGCGGCGGCCGGGCAGGTCCACGCGGGCGTGGAAGGGCCGCGGGCCGACCAGTCCCTCCAGCACCACCGAATCGGTCGGCGTGAAGCCGAGCACGATCGGGGCGAGCGCGACCAGGTCGGTCGCGTCGCGCACGGTGAAGGTCGGGGTGTCCGGGGTCGTGTGGGGTGTCGTCGTGGTCATGCCGGTGACGATGCGGGTCGCCCACGACATCCGCGGTGCGGTGGGCGATGCCCTGTGGACGGGGGCCGGGCGGAGCGCGAGGTGTGGACCACGACCGGCGCACGCCGTGGCGCACGGGGCGGAGGGCAGGGGGTGTCCGTGCCCACCGCTACCGTGGGTGGGTGCGCGCGACCGCTTCGATCCTGCACCTGGATCTGGACGCGTTCTTCGCCGCGGTCGAGCAGCGCGACAAGCCCTCGCTGCGCGGCAAGCCCGTGGTCGTCGGCGGGGTCGGCGGCCGCGGCGTCGTGGCCACCGCCTCCTACGAGGCACGGGCCCACGGGGTGCGGTCGGCGATGTCGACCCGGGAGGCGCGGGCACGCTGCCCCCACGCGGCGTACCTCAGCGGCCGGTTCACGGCCTACCGCGAGGCCAGCGCCGCCGTCATGGCCCGGATGCGCGCCCTCTCCCCGCTGGTCGAGCCGCTCTCGCTCGACGAGGCGTTCCTCGACCTCGCCGAGGCCGACCTGCCTGACCTCACCATCCCGACGGTCACCCGCGCCGCGGAGCGACTGCGCGAGGAGATCGCGAGCGCGACGGGTGGCCTCACCGCATCGGTGGGCATCGCGACCTCCAAGTTCGTCGCCAAGGTGGCCAGCGACCTGGACAAGCCCGACGGGCTCGTGGTCGTCGCACCGGGCACCGAGCGCGACCTGCTGCGCCCGATGCAGGTCTCGGTCATCCCCGGGGTGGGCCCGGCCACGCTGGAGCGGCTGCGTCGCATCGGGATCCACACCGTGGCCGATCTGGAGGGCGTCGACGAGCCGGAGCTGGTCTCGCTCCTGGGGTCGGCGCACGGGACCGGCCTGTTCCACCTCGCGCGCGCCGAGGACGACCGTGCCGTCGTGCCCGAGCGCGAGGCCAAGTCGGTGAGCGCGGAGGGCACCTACGAGACCGACCTCACCGACCGACGCGTGATGGCGGCCCTGCTGACGAACCAGGCCCGCAGCGTCGCCGGGAGGCTCCGCAAGGCCGGTCTGTCGGGGCGCACCGTCACCCTGAAGACCCGGTTGTACGACTTCACCACCCTCAACCGGTCGGTGACGCTCCCCTCCCCGACCGACGATCCCGCCACCATCGCGCGGCAGGCCCACCGGCTGCTGGAGGAGCTCGACCCGGTCGGCGGCGTGCGCCTCCTGGGTGTCGGCGTCTCCGGCCTCGCGGACTGGATCCAGGAGGAGCTCTTCGCACCCGAGGACGACGCCGCGGAGCCGGAGGCGCCGACGGCCGAGGACGCCGCCGTGGCCGAGGCCGGCGTACGCCGCCACCACGGGTGGGCGCCGGGCCAGGACGTGGTGCACACCGAGCACGGCCGGGGCTGGGTCTGGGGTGCCGGACGCGGCATCGTGACGGTCCGCTTCGAGACCGCCGACACCGGGCCCGGTCCCGTCCGGACCTTCCCCGAGGACGATTCGGCCCTCTCCCGCTGGGAGCCAGCACCGACGGAGTGAGGTCACCCCTACTACCGTGGCGACGTGCCTGCACCGAACCAGCCGCCCCGGCCCGAGCCCCGCCCCGTGACCACCACCCACCACGGTCGCGAGCGCATCGACGACTACGACTGGCTGCGCGACGCCGAGGACCCGGAGGTCCGCGCCCACCTCGAGGCCGAGAACGCCTGGACCGAGCACCGCACGGCCCACCTCGCGGACCTGCGTGAGCAGCTCTTCGGCGAGATCAAGGCCCGCACCCGCGAGACCGACCTCTCGGTGCCGACCCGGATCCGTGGCCACTGGTACTACGGCCGCACCTTCGAGGGCCGCCAGTACGGCGCCACCTGCCGCGTGCCCGTCGCCGACGAGGACGACTGGACGCCGCCGCAGCCCGCCGAGGACGCCGCGCCGGACCGTCCCGCCCTGCCGGGCGAGGAGGTGCTGCTGGACCTGGACGCGCTGGCCGAGGGCCACGACTTCTTCTCCCTCGGCGGCTCCACGGTCAGCCCCGACGACCGGCTCCTGGCCTACGCGACCGACGTGGTCGGCGACGAGCGGTTCGTCGTCCGGGTGCTCGACCTCGGCACCCGCGAACTGCTCGACGACGAGCTGACCGGCGTGCTCGGCGGCGTCACGTGGGGCGCCACGCCGGACCACTTCTACTACTCCACCGTCGACGCCGCCTGGCGGCCGGACAAGATCTGGCGCCACCGGCTCGGCACCCCGCAGGAGCAGGACGAGCTGGTGCACCACGAGACCGACCCGCAGTTCGGCGTCGGCGTCGGCCGCACCCGCTCCGAGCGCTACGTGGTGATCGCGTGCTCCTCCAAGATCACCTCCGAGTGGCACCTGATCGACGCCACCACCGCCGACGCCGCGCCGTGGTGCTTCGCCCCCCGCGAGACCGGCGTCGAGTACGGCATCGAGCACGCCGTCATCGGGGGCGAGGACCGCCTGGTCGTGCTGCACAACGCCGCAGGCCCCGAGTTCGAGCTCGGCCTGGCGCCGGCCGCGCCCACGCCCCGCAGCGCCTGGACGCCCCTACTGCCCCACGACACCGCGGTGCGGCTGGAGGACGTGGACGCCTTCGCCGGACACCTGGTGGTCGAGCAGCGCCGCGCCGGCCGCCCCGAGGTCCGGGTACTCGCGCTGGGGGCGGACCCGGCCAAGCCGATCGCCGCCGACCGCGTCGTGGAGTTCCCCGGCGAGCTCGCCACCGTCGGCGTCGGCGCCAGCCCGTCGTGGCACCAGCCCACCATCCGCGTCGGGATGACCAGCCTCGTGCAGCCCCCGGCCGTGCACGACTACGACCTGCACACCGGAGACCTGGTGCTGCGCAAGCAGGCGCCGGTCCTGGGCGGCTACGACCCCGACGACTACGTCGAGCACCGGCTCTGGGCGACCGCCCCCGACGGTGTCGAGGTGCCCATCTCGCTGGTGGTGCGGCGTGACCGGCAGCCCGGGGACGGGCCGGTGCCGCTGCTGCTCTACGGCTACGGCGCCTACGAGATCTCCACCGACCCGCACTTCTCCGTGGCGCGACTGTCGCTGCTCGACCGCGGCGCGGCGTACGCCATCGCCCACGTGCGGGGCGGTGGCGAGATGGGGCGCCGGTGGTACGACGACGGCAAGCTCGAGCACAAGCAGCACAGCTTCGACGACTTCATCGCCTGCGCGCGCCACCTCGTCGACACCGGATGGACGACCCCGGAGCGGCTGGTCGCCGAGGGCGGGAGCGCCGGCGGCCTGCTCATGGGCGCGGTCGCCAACCAGGCACCCGACGCGTTCGGCGGCATCGTGGCCGGCGTGCCGTTCGTGGACAACCTGACCACCATGCTCGACGCCTCGCTGCCGCTGACCGTGGTCGAGTACGACGAGTGGGGCGACCCGGCGTCGGGCCCGGAGGTCTATGACCGGCTGGCGGCGTACGCCCCCTACGACAACGTCGCTGACCTGCCCTACCCGCCGATCCTGGCCGAGACCTCGCTGCACGACACCCGCGTGCTCTTCGCCGAGCCGGCCAAGTGGGTGGCGCGGCTGCGGGAGCGGGCTCCCGGGGCCGAGGTCCTGCTGCGCATCGAGATGGCCGCCGGCCACGGAGGCGTCTCGGGCCGCTACCGCGCCTGGCACGACCGTGCCTTCAGCCTCGCCTGGATGCTGGACCGGATGGGGCTCTCCTGAGGCGTTCCTGAGGTTCCCTGAGACTTCGCTGAGATTCCGCGGAAGCGGCAACTCTGGGCACCTGCCACTCGTCTGTCCCTACACAGACCATCCCGGCGCCCGACCGGGAATCCCGGCACGCGAGGGCGTGTTGGCACGAGTGGAGGAGGTTGCCATGACCATCACGATGGCACCAGTGAAGACGCGCAACGACCGCGAGATCGAGGGCCGCGACAGCGTCGGGCTCTACCTCGACGAGATCGCCCGCACGCCCCTGCTCGATGCCGCACGCGAGGTCGAGCTCGCGAAGACCATCGAGGCCGGGCTCTACGCGCAGCACCTGCTCGACACCGGTCGGGTCGGCCGCCGCAAGGGCGGTGCCCCGAAGTCGGCCACCCAGCAGGAGCTGGAGTGGTTGGCCGCCGAGGGTGAGCGCGCGATCGACGACTTCATCAACGCGAACCTGCGGCTGGTGGTCTCCATCGCCCGCAAGTACGGCCGCGCACAGATGCCCATGCTGGACCTGATCCAGGAGGGCAACACCGGCCTGATCCGTGCGGTGGAGAAGTTCGACTACGCCAAGGGCTACAAGTTCTCCACCTACGCGACCTGGTGGGTGCGGCAGGCCATCACTCGCGGCATCGCCCAGCAGGCCCGCGTCGTACGACTCCCCGTGCACGTGGTCGAGGAGCTCAACCAGGTCAGCGGCGCCCGCCGCACCCTGGAGCGCGAGCTCGGCCGCGAGCCGGAGCCCGAGGAGATCGCCGCGCAGCTGGACAAGGACATCGAGCGGGTCCTGGACCTGATGGCCTGGAGCCGGGAGCACGTCAGCCTCGACACGCCCGTGGACGAGGACGGGGACACCTCGCTGGGTGACCTGATGGCGCAGGAGACCTCGCCGGGTCCGGACCTGACCTTCCTGGACTCCGAGGCCCGGGAGCGGCTCACCACGCTCGTGGAGCAGCTCGACGACCGGTCGGCCGACATCGTGCGTTCGCGCTACGGGCTGGTCGACGGACGTCAGCACAAGCTCGCCGACATCGGCAAGAAGCACGGCATCTCCGCCGAGCGGGTCCGCCAGCTGGAGCGCGAGGCACTGCAGCAGCTGCGCCGGATCGGCGACCCCGACCTGGCGGCCTGACGCCTCGGCCGGCGCCCGGCGCCCCCTAGGCGTCGGTCGAGGTCAGGTCGTCGTAGATCTCGACAACACGGGCACGTAAGTCCTCCGGCGTGCCCGTGTTGTCGATCACGTGGGTCGCGATCGCGGCCCGCTGCTCCGGCGTGGCCTGGGCATCGATCCGGGAGTGGGCGTGGGTCTCCTCCCACCCGCGGTGGCGCACCATGCGGTCCACCTGTACCTCGCGGGGTGCGTGGACGACGATCACCGCGTCGAAGGTGTCCGCGCGACCGGACTCCGCGAGCAGCGGGATGTCGTGCACGACCACCGCACCCGGCGGCGCGGACTCCTCCAGCTCGATCGTCCGCTCGAACACCAGCGGATGGATGATCGCCTCCAGCTCGCGGCGCTTGGCCTCGTCGGCGAAGACGATCTCGCCGACGGCGGGACGGTCCAGGTCGCCCTCCGGGGTGAGGACCTCCGGGCCGAACGTCGCCACGACGCGGGCCAGCCCGTCGGTGCCCCGGGCGACGACGTCGCGGGCGAGCTGGTCGGCGTCGATGACGACCGCGCCGAGCCCGGAGAGGATCGCCGACACCGTGCTCTTCCCCGAGGCGACTCCCCCGGTCAGTCCCACGCGCATGCGTCGGACCCTACTGTGACTCCTCGCCGTGCTGGCGCGGCGGCACCAGTGCCACCGCCACGAACCCGGTGTCGGGCAGCGACGACTTCTCGGTGACGACCTCCAGCTCGCCGTCGCGCACGGCGAAGAGCAGCACGGCGTCCTCGCCGTGCTCGGCACGGAAGCGGCCCAGGTCGAACTCGGTGGTGATCTTGGTGCGCGTCACCCGCCAGTTCGCGGCCAGGCGGGCCTCCAGGTCGTCGTGGGTGAGCGGCGGGTCGAACGGCGTCCGTGCGGTCAGGTGCGAGGCGGCCACCTGCCGGCGGCTGGCGGGCGCGTCGCCGACCGGTGCGTCGCCGCGGCGTACCTGGAAGACGTGGGCGCGGCCCAGCACCTGTGCGAACTCGCGGGCCGCCGTGGCGTTGACCTCGTCCTCCGAGGTCGTGGCGATCAGCCGGCCCATGCCGGCCAGGTCCAGGTCCCGGACGGCGTAGTCGCTGAGGATGTTGGCGACCACGGTCCGCAACCCCGCCTGGCGTGCGCGCCCGAGGTCGGCGTAGACCCGGTCGACCACGACGCAGGGCACGTCGAGCTCCTCCAGTCGCTGCGCCGCCTGGACCACCCATTCCTTGCCGCCGACGAAGAGCACACCCTGCGGCGAGGTGGTCGCCAGGCCCAGTCGTTCGGCGAGCCGGCCCACGCCGAGCCCGTAGAACGCGACGGTGCACACGATGACCACGAACACGATCGGCACGAGGGCCTCGGCCTCCGTCGCGAGGCGGGTCAGCTCGTCCGCCCGCGGCGCCCGGTTCTCCTCGGCCTCGTGGGCGACGTGGGCGAACTCGAGGGCGAAGATG
Source organism: Nocardioides panacisoli (assembly GCF_019448235.1). NCBI lineage: Bacteria > Bacillati > Actinomycetota > Actinomycetes > Propionibacteriales > Nocardioidaceae > Nocardioides > Nocardioides panacisoli. The sequence goes on along the minus strand of NZ_CP080409.1, from coordinate 751,278 downwards.
CTCGCCACGGCCGCGGCGACGATCCCTCGCGGTGCCATACCGGCCAGCAACCGCTTCTCCGCGCTGGTGACCCTGGTGCCCCACAGGCCGAGGACGATGCTCACCGGCCGGACCACGATCACCAGCAGCACCACGAAGACCAGCGCCTGCCACCACACCGCACCCAGCTGCTCCGGCGTCACCCGACCGGCGAGCACGACGAACAGCACGCCGACGAGCAGGACCTGCAGGTGCTCGGTGAACTCCTGCACGTGGTGCAGGTGCAGTCGCTCCCTGTTGCCCAGGTAGATGCCGAGCAGGGTGACGGTGAGCAGGCCCGACTCGGCCTGCACGGCGTTGGAGACGGTCAGGGCGCCGATGGCGGCGGACAGGCAGGCCACGCCCTGGAGGTGGTCGGGGATCACGTGGCGCACGATCAGGAGCTCGAGCGCATAGCCGACCGCCAGCGCCAGCGCCACGGCGAGTGCCACCGTGATGCCCAGGGCGGCGGCGAGGTCGCCGGCGGTGCCCTCGCGTCCGCCGGCGATGACGCCCTGGAAGACCAGCACGGCCAGCACCGCACCGATCGGGTCGACCACGATGCCCTCCCACCGCAGCAGCGAGGAGACGCGCCGGGTGGGACGCAGCATCCGCAGGATGGGGGCGATCACCGTCGGGCCGGTCACGACCAGGATCGCGCCGACCAGCAGCGCGAGCTGCCAGGCGACCCCGACGGCGATCGCCGCGAGCGTGGTGAGCGTCCATGCGATGGCGACCGTGACCGTGCACAGCCGCAGCACCGGACGCCCCAGGTCGCGCAGGTCCCGCCAGTGCAGCGACAGGCTGCCCTCGAAGAGGATGATGCCGACCGCGATCGTCACACCGTCGAAGAGCACGTCACGCCCCAGGACGGACTCGGGGCCCACCACCTGGCCCAGGCCGAAACCGACGACGAGCAGCAGCAGGATCGAGGGGACGCCCAGCCGCCAGGCGATCGTCTGGGCCGACGCGGCGAGCACCACCACCAGCGCGAGGTACGGCGCCGGGCCCAGCCCGGCGAGGTCGTCGAGCACCGAGGAGGCGGCCAGGGCATCGAGCACGGGGTCACGCTAGCGGGTGGTGGACACCGACCGGTCCGGACAGCCACCGGTCGGCATGGCGTAGCGTCTGCCGCCCCACCACGACACGGAGGTGCCATGCAGCTGCCCGGCCCCGAGGATCGGGTCGCCCTCCTCCTGCCCGGCTCGCACCGCTACGTCGACGCCGTCATCCGGTTGCTGACCGCGGGCGCCTTCCCGATCCCGCTGGACCCGAAGCTGACGGCGACCGAGCGCGCGCGGATCCTGGGCGGCTTGGCGCCGCACCGGGTGATCACCAGCGAGTCCGAGCTCGACGAGCTGCTCGCGGTGCTTCCGCCGGCGGGGCTCCCGCGCGGTCGACCCATGCACTGCACCAGCGGCACCACGGGAACCCCGAAGGGTGTCTACTCCGGCCTGCTGGACGACGACTCCGCGCGAGCACTGCTGGAGGAGGAACGCGACCTGTGGGACTTCCGGGCCGACGACGTGCACCTCGTGCTGAGCCCGCTGCACCACTCGGCGCCGCTGCGCTTCGCGATGGGCACCGCGCTGGCCGGGGGCCGCGTGCTCCTGCCCGGACCGTTCGACCCGGCCACGGTGACCGAGGCGATCCTCGCGGACCGGCCGACCTCGATGTTCTGCGTCCCCGCGCACCTGCAACGCCTCTTCGCGCACTGGGACGTCGTGGGCGTGCCCGACCTCTCGTCGTTCCGGCTCCTCGCCCACGCCGGCGCCCCCTGCCCGCCGGAGGTCAAGCGCCGGCTCCTGGAGCTCTTCCCGCCCGGCTCGACGTGGGAGTTCTACGGCTCCACCGAGGGCCAGTTCACCGCCTGCCGCAGCGAAGAGCAGCTCGAGCGGCCCGGCACCGTCGGGCGGGCACGACCCGGCCGGACGTTGAGCGTCGACCCCGACCACACGCTGTGGTGCGTGGTCCCCGAGCACGCCCGTTTCCGCTACTTCGGCGCACCGGAGAAGACGGCGGCGGCCTGGCGCGAGACCGACGCCGGTCCGGCCTTCACCGTGGGAGACCACGGCCGCATCGACGAGGACGGCTACGTCCACCTCGAGGGGCGGCGGGAGGACCTCATCATCACCGGCGGTGTCAACGTCTACCCCGCCGAGGTCGAGGCGGTGCTCAGCGAGCACCCGGACGTCGCGGACGTCGCCGTGTACGGCGTACCGGATCCCGAGTGGGGGCACCGCGTGTGTGCCGCCGTCGTCGGAGGAGCCGACGAGGAGGCGCTGCGCGACTTCGCCCGCGAACGGCTGGTGCCGGCCAAGCGCCCCAAGGACTACCGCACGCTCACCTCGCTGCCGCGGACGTCGACGGGCAAGGTGCAGCGCTTCGGCCTCGCCGACGACCACGCCGGCTGAGCACTCTCAGGAGGCCTCGGCGCGGAACGTCCGTCGGTAGTGGGCGGGACTGACGCCGCGGACACGGGAGAAGTGGTGCCGCAGCGCCTGGGCGTTGGGGAAGCCGACCTCGGTCGCGATCCAGTCGACGGGACGGTCGCTGCGCTCGAGCAGCTCCTCGGCCGCGGCGACACGCTGGCGAGTCACCCACTGGTGGGGCGTCGTACCGACCTCGTCGCGGAAGCGGCGGGCGAAGGTGCGGGGCGACATGTGCACCCGACGCGCGAGGGAGGCGACGTTGTGGGCCTCCTCCAGGTGGGTCGCCACCCACTCCAGCAGCGGACGCAGCACCTCGGACTCGCACTCCGGCACCGCTCGGGCGATGTACTGGGCCTGGCCCCCGTCCCGGTGCGGTGGCACGACGATCCGCCGGGCGGCCGTGGCGGCGACGGCGGCGCCGTGCTCCTGCCGCATCAGGTGCAGGGCGGCGTCGAGTCCGGCGGCCGAGCCCGCTCCGGTGATCAGGTTGCCGTCCTGGACGTAGAGCCGGTCCGGTTCGACGGTGGCCTCGGGGAAGCGGGCGCTGAGCTCGGCGGCGTGCCGCCAGTGCGTGGTGCAGCGGCGACCGTCGAGCAGCCCGGCGGCGCCGACGGTGAAGGTGGCCGTGCAGTGGGCGAAGACGTGCGCCCCGCGGGCATCCGCGGCCCGCACCAGGTCCAGGACAGCCGGATGGGGCGTGAGGTGGTTGCGGTGCGGGGCGAGGCACAGGAGGTCGGCGTCGGCCGCGGCCTCCAGGCCGTCCTCGACGACGATGTCGAACCCGCCACTGCCACGGACGCGCCCGGGCTCCGGAGCGACGACGACGAAGTCGAAGACCGGGTTGTCGTCCTCGGGGTGGTAGGGCTCGTTCCACACCTCGCACATCGCGCCGAGCCCGAAGGGCTCGACACCGTCCTGCACCACCACGGCGACCGACCTCACGGGAGGTGATGCTGCCACGAGGAGTGGCAGGAAATCAAGGGAGGCCGTCATTCCTGCCACTGGTGGCAGGAAGTGGACGAGAGAAGACTTCCTGCCATGACCCTTCTCCTCGTCCTCGCCCTCCTCACCCTGGTCGCGGTGGCGCTCACCGCACGCGGGGTCCACACCGACGACCGGGGGTTCCGTTCCCCGCCGGCCTCGCACCGGATCGACCTCGACGCCGTCGCGCCGCGCCACCGGCTCGACGGCGGCCGCTGACGACCGGCACGTCGCGCGCGCCAAGTCGCGCGCGCAAAAAAGGCCGGCGGCCCCGACCGTCGTGGTCGGGGCCGCCGCTGACCGGGACCGAGCGCTGGACGCGCTCGGACTCAGTCTCAGTTGCCGGTGAGCTTCTCCCGCAGCGCCTGCAGCGCCTCGTCGGAGGCCAGCGAGCCGCCGTCCTCCTCGACGTCGCCACCGCTGCTCGCGGACTCGGAGCCGGAGGAGTACGAGGTGGCCTCGCCCGCCTCGACCTCGGCCTCCTTGGCCTCGGCCTGCTGCTTGACGTGGGCCTCCCAGCGCGCGTGCGCCCGGGCGTACTGCGCCTCCCAGGTCTGGCGCTGCTCGTCGTAGCCCTCGAGCCACTCGCCCGTCTCGGGGTCGAAGCCCTCGGGGTAGATGTAGTTGCCCTGCTCGTCGTAGGTGGCCGGCATGCCGTACAGCGTCGGGTCGAACTCGTCGACGTCGATCGCTGCGGTGGTCTCGTTGGCCTGCTTCAGCGACAGCGAGATCCGGCGACGCTCGAGGTCGATGTCGATGATCTTGACCATGACGTCGTCGTTGACCTGCACGACCTGCTCGGGGATCTCCACGTGGCGCTCGGCCAGCTCGGAGATGTGGACCAGGCCCTCGATGCCGTCCTCGACGCGGACGAAGGAACCGAACGGCACCAGCTTGGTGACCTTGCCGGGCACGATCTGGCCGATCTGGTGGGTCCGGGCGAAGTGCTGCCAGGGGTCCTCCTGCGTCGCCTTGAGCGACAGCGAGACCCGCTCGCGCTCCATGTCGACGTCGAGCACCTCGACGGTGACCTCGTCGCCGACGGTCACGACCTCGCTCGGGTGGTCGATGTGCTTCCAGGAGAGCTCCGAGACGTGCACCAGGCCGTCCACACCGCCGAGGTCGACGAACGCACCGAAGTTGACGATCGAGGACACGACGCCCTTGCGGATCTGGCCCTTCTGCAGCTGGGTGAGGAACCCGTGGCGGACCTCGGACTGGGTCTGCTCCAGCCACGCGCGGCGGGAGAGCACGACGTTGTTGCGGTTCTTGTCCAGCTCGATGATCTTCGCCTCGAGCGTCTGGCCTACGTAGGGCTGCAGGTCGCGCACGCGGCGCATCTCCACCAGCGAGGCGGGGAGGAAGCCGCGCAGGCCGATGTCGAGGATGAGACCACCCTTGACGACCTCGATGACGGTGCCCTCGACGACGCCGTCGGCCTCCTTGATGCCCTCGATGGTGCCCCAGGCGCGCTCGTACTGGGCGCGCTTCTTGGACAGGATCAGGCGGCCTTCCTTGTCCTCCTTCTGGAGGACGAGGGCCTCGACCTCGTCGCCGACCTCGACGACCTCAGCGGGGTCGACGTCGTGCTTGATGGAGAGCTCGCGCGAGGGGATGACGCCCTCGGTCTTGTAGCCGATGTCGAGCAGGACCTCGTCCCGGTCGACCTTGACGATGGTGCCGCCGACGATGTCGCCGTCGTTGAAGTACTTGATCGTCTGGTCGATGGCGGCGAGAACGTCCGCCTCCGAACCGATGTCGTTGACGGCGACCTGCGGGGCACTGTCGTCGTACTGGCTGGGAAGCGGGGTCGAGATGGTGGACGTCATGGAGTGGTTGGATCCTCAGGTGGACAGGTGTCGATGGACGTGCCTGCGGAACTGCAGGCACACGAGTACCAAGAGTACGCGCGCGGAGTGACACGGTCCAACTCGCGGCCGGGCGCCGACGGCGTACGCTCGCGGGGTGCAGCACAGCATGTCCCCTCCCCCGGTCGTCCCGCCCGCCGCCGCACAGCAGCCGGGGGGTCCGGAGTGGCCGCAACCCGCCGTCACCGCCGAGCGTCGCATGGTCGACGAGGCCGCGTCACGACGGGCCAACGGGCCGGACTGGGATCGCTACGCCGACGAGTACCAGGCCACCCACGGCCCGTTCCTGGGTGACGCCGGGTTCCTGTGGGGCCCCGAGGGCCTCCGAGAGGAGGACGCAGGGATCCTGGGCGACGTCACGGGGCGCCAGGTGCTCGAGGTCGGATCGGGTGCGGGGCAGTGCTCGCGATGGGTGCGGGCCCGTGGCGGGCACGCCGTCGGCCTGGACCTCTCCCACCGCCAGCTCCAGCACTCGCGCCGGCTCGACGACGCCACGGGGATCACGGTCCCCAGCGTGCTGGGCACGGCCACCGACCTGCCGTTCGCGGCCGACACCTTCGACGTCGTGTTCTGCTCCTTCGGGGCGCTGCAGTTCGTCGCCGACATCGAGGTCGCGGTGGCCGAGACGGCCCGCGTCCTGCGCCCGGGTGGTCGGTTCGCGTTCTCCATCACCCACCCCACGCGGTGGATGTTCCCCGACGACCCCACCGAGGAGGGGCTGACGGCGAGCCAGAGCTACTGGGACCGGACGCCGTACGTCGAGACCGACGACGAGACCGGTCAGGTGGCCTACGTGGAGCACCACCGGACGCTGGGCGACTGGGTCGCCGTCCTGGCCGGCGCGGGGTTCCGGATCACCACCCTGCTGGAGCCGGAGTGGCCCGACGGGCATGACCGACCGTGGGGTGGCTGGTCCCGCGTGCGGGGCCAGCTCACCCCCGGTACGGCGATCTTCGGGGCCGACCTGCCCGGGGCCTGAGCCCGGAGGGTCAGGCGTTGACCAGGGGCCGCTCGGCGACGTGGGCCGAGGCCGGACGGCGACCTCGCACCGTCAGGAGGCCGCCGACACCCAGCAACAGGATGCCGCCGATGATCCCGACGAGCGGGACCGTGGTGGTGATCAGGCCCATGCTGGAGATGTTGTCCTCGGCGTCGGCCACGTTGGCCGCGACCTGCTCGTCGGTGAAGGACAGCTGGAGGTCCAGGGCCGGCGTACCGTCGGCGAGCGTGCGCTGCTGGTCGTCGGTCTGGTCGATGATCGACCCCGTCCTGGGCTCGACGAAGATCTCCTTCACCGCGGTGTAGGTGCCCGGGACCCCCTCCGAGATCTCGATCGGCTCCTCGTCCAGCGTGACGCGATAGACGTAGGTCTCCAGGCCGTCGATCGACTCGGTGCGGTCATAGACCGCGTCGACCGCGGCACCGACCGTGCCGTCCCAGTACGGGTAAGTCTCCTTCTCGGAGTCGAAGGGGAACTTGTTCACCAGCCCCTCGACGGCGTCGGCGTCGGCCGGCAGCGTGTTCTCGGGCAGGTCCTCGGTGGCGACGCCCTCCGCGGTGACGCGGTCGGTGGCGAAGGTGCTGATGCTGGCCGTGATCAGGTTCGGGTCGTCCCCGGAGACGCACTCGCCCTCGGTGCCGAACACGACGCACTGCGTCTGGGCCCAGACCGCGGTGTCGTCGGTCGAGACGTCGGAGTCGACCCGCGTCAGGCTGACGGCATAGACAGGTCGGGGGTCGAAGTCCCCGGTGGCGGTGTCCAGCTTGGCGGCCTCGCCCCCGAGATTGGTCGTGGTGTTGACGTCCAACGGCGTCTTCTTCACGACTCCGGGGGCCCAGATCATCGCCACCAGACCGGCGACCAACAAGAACCCACCCACGCCGGCAAGCACCGGCCCGATGATTTTGCGCATGTGTCTCTCTTCCCTCCCGCGCTCCCCTCCCAAGGAGCGCAGCCGCGGCGGACCCGCGTTGCTACTGGGCAGTATGGCACGAGTCACACGGACGAAACACAAGGACGCACGAATAGTCCTGTGCGATAGTCAGCGCCGTGTCCTCACCGGGTCCCGCGCCCTCCGGCGCTCGCGTCGTCGTCGGGTGTGCGGTGGTGATGATCGTCGCCCACCTGGGGTTCCTGGCCTGGGCGCTCTCCCCGAGCTGGTTCTACCTCGACGACTTCTTCCTCATCGGTGACGCGCCGAGCGGCCTGAGCCTGTCCTACCTCCTGGAACCGCACGACAGTCAGCTCATGTCCTTCGGCAGGGCCGTGGCATGGTTCGTGGCGACCGCCGGCGGCGGCCACTGGTCGGTGGCAGCGGCCCTCACCCTTGCGCTGCAGGCCGCGGCAAGCGCCGCCTGCGCCTGGGCACTGGTGACCCTGTTCGGAGTCCGAGGATGGGTCCTCGCCCTGCTCGGGGTGTACCTCTCGAGCGCCATGACCATGTCGGCGACGATGTGGTGGGCCGCGAGCCTCAACGCACTGCCCCTCCAGATCGCGGTCTTCTGCTCCGTCGGGTGCTGGTTCCGCTACCAACGAACCCGACGGGTCCGGTGGCTGCTCCTGACGCTGCTGGCCATCGCGTTCGGTCTCAGCGCCTACGTCAAGGCGCTGTTCCTGATCCCGCTGCTCGGCGGCATGACCCTGGCCTACTTCGCCGACGGCGGGTTGGGCCAGCGGGTGGCGACCGTTGTCCGTCGGGACCGGGTCGCCGTCGGCGCGGCCGTGGCCGGCGGCGGCGCCTACCTCGCGTACTACCTGGTGAATACCCCCCGCTTGGCCTCCGACGTTCCCGCCGACGTCGTCGGTCCGCTCGCGGAGCGGATGCTCGGTGAAGCCCTCTCGGTGGGCCTCCTCGGCGGGCCGTGGCGCTGGAACGGCGAGAACCCACCGGTCGGACTCGCGGATGCACCGGACGCGGTGGTCTCGCTCGCGTGGGTCGTGTTGATCGCGCTCGCGGTCTTCTTCGCCTTGCGACGCGAGCGCACCGGACGCGCATGGGCGTTGCTCATCGGCTACGCGCTCGCCTCCTTCCTGATGGTCCTCGTGACCCGCGCGCCCATCGTCGGCAGCATCGCCGGGCTGGAGTACCGGTACCTCAGCGACGTTGCCTGCGTGTGGCCGATCGTCCTCGGACTGGTCGCGCTGCCACTGGATGCGAACCCGCGAGGGAGCTCTCCACGCCCCGACCCCTTGCTGCGCGTCGCCCCCACTCCTCTCGTGGCAGGCGTCGCGCTCACGGCGCTCCTGGTGTCCGGCGTCGTCAGCTCGTCGCTCTACGTCGGGCCGTGGCACGACGACAACGACGCCGACCAGTACTTCCACGCCGCCACATCGACACTGCGCGACACGGGACCGATCGACCTCGCCGACCAAGTGGTGCCGGACCGCGTGATCCCTGGATACCAGTTCCCTCGCAACCGACTGGCCGAGCTGTTGCCGCTCTTCGTCGACGAGGCCCGGTTCCCCGACATGAGCGGCGACCTGGCCGTGATCGACGACAGCGGCACCCCCCGGCGCGCGACGATCGACGTCGCGGTGAAGACCCCACCTGGCCCGGACGGCGACTGCGGCAATCGGGTCGACGCCACCGGCGGAATCATTCGCCTCGATGCGCCGACCATTGACTACCCGTGGTGGGTACGGGTCGGCTACCTCTCCTTCGCCGAGGACGTGATCGCGATCGACATGGCCGGACAGTCCTTCACCGTGCCGGTGCGCCGGGGACTGCACAGCACCTTCCTCCGCGTCGATGGCATCATCTCGACGATCCGGGTCACCGGCGTGGCGCCGGACAACGCGGTGTGCGTGGACGTGGTCGAGATCGGTGAACCCGAGCCGGGAGGGCCGCTGTGAGCAGTCACCACACCAGCCGTCACGCCGCTGCGCGCCACGATCTGGTGCCCCCACCGCCGGAGACCGCGGTGGACTTCCCGGTGCTCGACACCCTGCGTGCGGTGGGAGCGTTCGCCGTCCTCACCACCCACGTCGCGTTCTGGTCCGGCGCCACCTTCGTCCCGGGGCTCCAGGGCACGCTGCTCGCCCGGCTCGACGTGGGTGTCGCGATCTTCTTCGTGCTCTCGGGGTTCCTGCTCAGTCGCGGTTGGATCCTTGCCGCCACCCGAGGTGGACGCGCCCCGAGGACCCGCAGCTACCTGTGGAAGCGGGTCGTCCGGATCTTCCCGGTCTACTTCGTTGCTGCGGTGCCCGCCCTGTGGCTGCTGCTCGACAACCGTGACCTGGACGTCGGCGATCGCATCAGCGCGCTGCTCCTGCTCTCGACGACGACCGGTGGCTCCTTCCCGAGCGGCCTGACCCACATGTGGAGCCTGGCCGTGGAGATGGCGTTCTACCTAGTCCTCCCGCTCCTCATGCTGGTCCTCGTCGGTCGGCGGGGTTGGTCAGCGCGGCGTCTCGTGGTCGGTGTGGCCCTCCTGTGGCTGGCCGCGATCTGGTGGCACCTCGACCTCGCGGACCGCATCCAGGACCACGTCGCGGGAACGACCACGCTGTGGCTCCCGGCCTACATCGGCTGGTTCGCCATGGGCATCGGGCTCGCAGCGGTACAGGTGTGCCACGACGACGCGCCGAGCGGGTGGACCCGCGGGCTCGCGACGCTGGGGCGCCAGCCCGGGGCTTGCTGGACACTCGTGGCGGGCCTGCTCCTCCTCTCCGCCACGCCGCTGGCCGGGCCCACACAACTGGTGCCAGCCGACGACGCAGCCGCCCTGACCAAGTCGGTGCTGTACGCCGGGATCGGCTTCCTGATCGTGCTGACAGGAGTCTTCACCTCGGCGGCCTCTCGCTACGTGCAGGTGTTGACGCTGCCGTGGCTGCGACGGCTCGGATGGATCTCCTACGGGGTCTTCTGCCTCCATCTCCCGCTGCTCCACTTCGTCATGTGGGTCACCGGATGGCCGTTGTTCGAAGGCCGAGGCATCCCGATCTGGTTGCTGACGGTGGCGCTCAGCCTGGTGACCGCCGACCTCGTCTATCGGTTCGTCGAACGGCCGGCGCTGCGGTGGAAGCGTCTGGTGCGGTAGCGCCCTGCACCGATCGCGACTCCCACCACGGGGAACAGCAGCACGTACCCGGGCCAGGCGCGCTCACCGGCCCAACCGCCGGCGCTCCCCCACGGCTCCAGCGCCTGGACGCACGCGACAGCGAGGGCGGTGCCGCCCAGCAGCCAGGGCACCGAACTTCGAAGGGCATCCGGGCCACGCCACGCCGCGAGGAGCACCGCCGCAGCGATGAGCCCGATCGCGAAGCCGGTCCAGCCGGCGACCCACCCGGCAACGAGCAGGGCCAAGGAGAGCATGGCGAGGGGCGGTACCGGCCGCTCCCGGAGCGGTGGCGGATCATCGCGCCAGCGGCGACTCCACAGCACCAGGAGTGCGAGGAGTGCGATGGCCAGGGCGCCGGCGAGCAGCCCACCGCGGTACGGCGCATCGGCGGCGTACTCGACCCGCACCGGGGCGGCGCCCTCGCCCGGGGGCAACCACCACCCCTGCTGCCATCCGTCGACCGGCAGCGACGCCAACGCAGCGGTGCCACGGGAAGCGACCCAGCCGTCGTTGAGGTTCTCCCGGAGCGCGACGACACGGTCCTCCCCATCGGTCCCTGCTGTGCGCGCGGTGGCTCCGGACCAGTCCCCGTCGACACCGCGGCCGGCGGAGAGCTCGGCCTGGCCGTCGAGGCGCTGCAGCAACACCGACTCGGGCAGGAACGTCGCCGACGCCTCGACGTCGACGTCGAGCTCACCGGCCGGCACCGTGAGACCCTCAGTGGACTCCCCCGTCGTCGATGCCTCACCGGTGCACACCCGCGCCGTTGCCTCCCGTCCCGCGAACAGGTCGGCAGGAGCGGCCCGGACCGCCGTCTCGTAGCGCACGCCCTCCACCTCGACTGCCGGACCGCTGCCGCAGCCGAGGTCGGCCTGTTGCCGGGACAGCTGCAACGGCAGCGGCGCCCGGTCGCCGAGCCGGACCTCGCCGATGCCCACCCCGAGCTCACGGCCCTGACCGTCGAAGTCGAGCCCGCGCGCCTGGTCGGTTCCCAGCACCTCGATTCGCAGCCGGTCCGTCCGCAGGGGGGCGAAGCGGGCCTGCCCGTCCGCCAGGGCCACCTCGCGCTCACCGCCGGGCCAGACCAGCCGGACGCGCGTGGGCAGCTGGGCTGCCGTCCCCGGGTCGAGCGCCATGCGGATCCGGTCGACACGACGCTGACCGACCCAGGTGACCGTCAGCGAGGGCCTGAGGTCGTCCGGGTCCGCCAGCCATGAGGTCCCGGGGTCACCGTCGATGGCGGCGAGCGCGGACGCCCGGGGATCCGGCACCCCGGTCGACGATGCCGACGCATCCACCAGCTGGCCGCGCGTCAGGAGGCGCTCCAGTGCTGTGCCGGGACGGGGCGCAACGGTCACCTCGGCGGACCACTGTGCGGACTCCTGGAGCCCGAAGGTCCGTCGGATCGCATGCGGTTCCTCGTCGGTGCGCTCCCGCCCGGGCACGCACCCGATGCGGTCCGACACCCGTAGACATCCACTGCGGTGGTCGTCGTCGCGTCGCAGCAGCACCGCGTCGGGGTCGCCCCAGCTCGCGGGCACCGACGGCAGCACGAGGCGTCGTTCCACGCTGACGCCGGGCAGGAGCACCTCCCCGATCTCCAGTCGCCCGCCGGCGCCGTTCACCGACTCGAGTCGGATCCGATCGGTTGCGCCCTCGGGCAGGGCGAAGGTGCGCGTCTCCCCCGGCCCGACCGTGAGGGAGTCGCTCACACCGGAAGGCGTGCGCACCCGCACCACCTGTCGTTCCGGTGCCGCGGGGCCGCCGGTCACCCGCACCTCGGAGCTCGCGAGCGGTGTGTGCAGTCGCACCTCCCACCATGCCGACTCCTCCTGCCACGGTTGGGACGTCCACGCCGTCGCCGGGTCCCCGTCGAGGGCCGCCCACCGGTGCTCGCCACGACGCGCTCCTCCCACCGTGCCGGCCTCGGCACTGGAGGACGACGCCGCAACGGAGGCGACCCCGTCCACTCGGGCAACGGTGGACCACTCGTCCCACCCGTCGGCCAGGAAGTCCCGGGAGGGCCGGTCCTGCGGCTCCGGGTCGTCTGCGGCGCGGGCCGCGGAGACACCGTCGTGGATACGTCCGAACGCGCGGGTGCGGGACCGGAGTCCGTCGGTGAGCACCAACGGCGTACGTCTGTTGTCGGGAAGGCCGCCGGCCAGGTACGTCGGCAGCTCGTCGGGGAGGTCGCCCGCGAGCACCGCGGGTGTCGAGGGCGAGAGTCCCCACTCCGTCAGGTCTGCCAGGTCCTCGGGTCCCCCGGCCACGACCGCCACGTCCGAGGCCGCGACCTGGGCCGACGCCGAGGGCACGCCGAACACCTCGACGGCGGGGTGGGGTGCCTGCCACCCGCCGTTGACGACGATGCGCTCACCGTCCTCGCCCTCCAATGACGGCTCGCCGCCGATCTCCGGGCCGAACGTGGCCACGCGGGTCAGGCCGGGCGAGTCCGCGATGGCCTGGCGGACGACGGCGGGATCGGGGACGTCGTCCTGGTGGGTGAGGTCGTTGCGCAGCACCACGTGGCCGACGCCGGCACGCGCGAGGAACCTGGTCAGCGCCGCGGACCCCTTGCCCTCCGCGAGCCGCCGCTCGACCTCGTCGAGCATCCGCACGTTGCCCTCGGGCGCCAGCGGCACCGCGTTGCGCACCGCCCACCGCGACGACGCGAGGGCCTGGAGGGGCTCGTCGTCCGTCGTGCCCCACTGGTAGTCACCGAACGATGACCCGGGAACCAGCAGTGCGGTGCGATCGTCGTCGCGTGCCGCGAGCCAGTCCGCGGTCTCCTGCCAGTACCCGGGGATCGCCGACGGGGCACCGGCGGGCGCGATCCGGCCGGCCATCGCCGGCAACGCCGAACCGGCCACGGCGACGAGCGCCATCCCGACCACCGCGACCCGGTTCACTCGAACCGCGAGGTCGGTCGGCCGCGTCGCGAGGACGTGGTCGACGACGAAGGCGAGGCCGAGCACCAGCGGTAGCCGCACGATCGGATCGAACTTGTGCACGTTGCGCAACGGGGCCAGGACGCCGTCCAACAGTGACCGGACGTCCCCGACGAACCACCCCTCGACCGCGCCGTAGTGGCCCGCAGTCACCATCACGACCCCCACCAGCAGGCTCGCGGCAAGGAAGGCGCGGTGGCGGGTCGAGGGCAGCAGCATCCCCGCGATCCCCAGCATCAGCAGTACGCCGCTGTCCAGCGCGAGGAGCGAGGTCGTGATGAGGTCGTGGCCCGCCCGGGACCCCGGGTCGATGTAGGGCACCCAGTTCGACGTGCCGCGCAACGTGTCGAACAGGGTCGTGGGAAACGTCGTGACCTGGGTGGTCTCGATGTAGTCCAGGAACGCCGGACTGTAGGCGCCGAGCACGAAGAGCGGGACCAGCCACCACACCGTGCCCAGGAAGGTGAACACGGGCCACCACACCATCAGCGCGCGTCGCCGGGGTCCCGGTTCGCGGGTCAGCAGCCAGACCACGCCCATCGGGAGCACCGCGAAGGTCGCCGCCGCGTTGACGCCGCCGACGAGCGCCACGCCGAGACCGGCGAGCGCAGCCCAGCGTCGTGGCGATCCCGCCTCGGTGCCGCGGACGAGCGCCAGCAGCACCCAGGGCGCGATCGCGCTGGGCCACGCCTCGATCGAGATCGGGCCGAGCGTGGTGAGCATCCGAGGTGACAGCGCGTAGGCGAAACCCGCCACCAGGCAGGCGAGATCGCTGCGTACGCCGAAGGCCCTGGCGACCTTGGCGGCGCCCACGAGCGCCGTCGACATCACCAGCGCCAACCACAGGCGCTGCACGACCCACGCGGGCAGGTCCACCAGCCACCCCAGGGCGAAGAAGGGTCCCATCGGCCAGAAGTAGCCGTACGCCTGGTTCTGCAGCTGTCCGAACGCACCCTCGGCATCCCAGGCATGCAGCGCCCGGCCGAGGAAGTCCAACGGTGCGACGCCGAGGTCGAGCTTGGTGTCGGAGACGAGCAGGCCCGGGTCCTGCACGAACGCCACGCCGGTCAGCAACAGGCAACTGGCCCACAGGCGGATGCGGAAGGTCGAGCTCACAGGGGTACTGCTCACTTCTTCCGCAGCACCAGAACGAGGTTCCAGGTCACGACCTCACGGAGCACGGGGACGCGGGTGAGCCACCACGCCCATCGCGGGTTGTAGCGCGGCGCCGACTCCAGGACCTCCGCCCTCCCCGACGCGACCACCACGTCGGCCCAGCGGAGCCCGGCGGCGACGGTCACCGGGAACAACGACTCCCCGAAACGGTTCTTCGGCTCGTGGCCCAGGCGACGGGCGTAACGCCGGCGCGCGCGATGGCCACCCAAGTAGTGCCACGGCGCGGTCTCGTGTCCACCCCACGGCCCCCACCACACCGTGTAGCTGAGGAACACGGTGCCGCCGGGGCGGGTCACCCGGAGCATCTCCTCGGCCATTCGCCACGGATCCACCACGTGCTCGAGCACATTGGAGGAGAAGCAGACGTCCACCGCGTCGGTCGCGAAGGGAAGTTGCATGCCGCTGCCGACCACCGTCCCCGGAGCGACCTCCCCCGCGCCGGCCAGCTCGCCGACATCGGAGTCCAGCGCCCAGTACCGGGCCCCGGCGTGCTCGAACGCGCGACGGAAGTAGCCGGGGCCGCCACCGACGTCGAGCATGGTGGCCGCTGCGAGGTCACAGTGGCGCGCGAGGTGAGCGGCGGAGTCCTCGGCCATCGCGGTGTAGAACCGGGCCGGATCGCTCTGTTCGAGCCGGAACTCCCGCAACAGGCGGACGGAGCGCCGCAAGGTCGGACGGTGCGACACATCAGTCCGCGAAGCGTTCAGCACAGCGGCTACCGTACGGTAGGATCCCCGTTTCATGGAGGTTTGGGAGGACCTCCAGGGGAGGGATGTCGTCTTTCTCAGTTGGCGCGATGCGCGCAACCCTGAGGGAGGTGGCGCGGAGCTCTACCTGGAGAACATCGCAACTGGGTTGGCCCGGCACGGGTGCCGCGTCACCGTGTTCACTGCTGCCTACGACGGCGGCGCGGCCGACGAAGTCGTCGACGGCGTGCGCTACGTCCGTCGCGGATCACGGCTCAGCGTCTACTGGGAGGGAATGCGAGCCCTGCGACGCGGGGACCTCGGCGATCCCGACGTGGTCGTCGACATCCAGAACGGCTTGCCCTTCTTCTCCCGCCTGGTCACCCGCAGGCCCAGCATCGTGCTGGTCCACCACGTGCACCGGGAGCAGTGGCCGGTCGTCTTCCCCGGCCCGGCCGGTCGTGTCGGCTGGTGGATCGAGCGTCGTTTCGCGCCCTGGCTCTACCGACACTGCCAGTACGTTGCCGTCTCGCGGGCGACGCGGGACGAGCTCTGCGACCTCGGCGTCGACCGCTCCCGGATCGCCGTGGTGCACAACGGCACCTCGGTCGCCCCACTGACCGGCGGAGAGAAGGCCCGCACACCGACGGTGACCGTCGTCGGTCGCCTCGTCCCGCACAAGCAGGTGGAGCACGCCGTCGACGCGGTGCGGGCGGCACGTGCCCAGTTCCCCGACCTCCGGCTCGAGATCGTCGGCGACGGTTGGTGGCGCAGCGAGTTGGAGACCTACGTCGACCAGCGCGGCGCCCGGGAGTTCGTCTCCTTCCTCGGCCACGTCGACGAGGCGGAGAAGCACTCGGCGTACAAGCGCTCCTGGCTGCTGCTCCTGCCCTCGCTGAAGGAGGGGTGGGGCCTGGTGATCGGCGAGGCGGGGATGCACTCCACGCCCACGATCGCCTACCGCGCCGCCGGAGGCACGCGGGAGTCCATCGACGACGGCGTCTCGGGCGTGCTCGTGGACGACCCCGAGGAGTTCACCAACGCCCTGCGGGAACTGCTGGGCGACGAGATGCGGCGCAAGGAGATGGGCAAGGAGGCCCTGGCGATGAGCTTCGCCTTCTCCTGGGAGCGCGCAGAGGAGGCGTTCGGCTCCGTGGTCCACTCCGCGGTGCGTGGCGAGGTGGTCGCCGCTGACGAGATCGCGCTGGCGCCGCGGGTCGAGCCGCGGCGACTCGCCTCCTGACCCACACCACTCCGAACACACACGAACGGCGGGCCGCACAGCGGCCCGCCGTTCGTTGCAGCGCTGTCAGTTCGAGCCGTACTCGATGCTCACGTTGCCGACGTTCACCGGAGACTCCTCCGGGGTGCCGGTCTGTGCGTTCACGAGGCCGACGACGCTGGCTGCGGCCAGTCCGCCACCGACGAGCACGCTCACGATGGCTGCGATGGTCGTGGATCCCACGTTGCTACCTCCCCTTGTCGCCGATCACGATATCACCCGCGCCGCCTCCTCCGTGCCATCAACGAACACGCGACGGCAAGGAGCACGATCGGCCCCGTCCACGCGGTCGCCATCGCCGTTGCCTCGACTCGGGGCGTGCCGCGATCGACGACACCGCGGAGTGCGATCACCACGACCCGCTCGTCCGCAGCGAGCCGATCGCCGGCCACCTCGTCGACGTCGGTCCCACCGGGCGCGGCCAGGTCCACCACGACGATGCCGATGCCCGAGCGCGCCAGCGCACGGGACCGTTCCTCCGGCGTTGGTCGCGCGAGCGCCTCCCTGACCGTGTCGACTCGCGGATCCTCGCCGGCCACGACGGTGCCCGACACGACCAGGTCGTCGCCCGCGACGTAGTCACGCGGGAGGTAGCGCCCCCACGGGTCCAACACTTTGCGGCCCTCGTTCCAGGGCGGCTGCCGGTAACTGGTCAGGGGCAACAGCACGACGTCACCGTCCTGCGCACGCCCGCCCGCGGCGTCCACTGCGACGCGGGCACGCTCGTAGGAGGCGGGATAGGACACCGCGGCCACCCTCCCCGACACCCCCCACACCGCATCGGGCAACAACAGCACCGGGAGAAGGACGACGGTGGCCGCGGTGACGGAGCGCGCGACGGCGCTGGGCGCGATCCGACGCCGGGCCTCGACGACGCCGTGCCCGACCAAGGACACCAGCAGGGGCGCGCAGAGCACGAGACCGCGCGCACCGTCGCGGAGGAGGCCGAGGCCCGGGACCTGCTCCCCCAGCCATCCGACGGCCCCCGGCGCCACCCACGTCGCGCAGGCGGTGGCCCATCCCGCCACCCAGCACCCCAGCACGGCACCACGCTCGCGGCGCTCGGTACGTCGCCACCACGACCGCGCGCCCAGCGCCGCCAAGCCTCCCAGCACCACCAGCGCGATCCACCCGAGAAGACCACCACGGGTGTCCGGCACGACCTCGCTGTTCCACACGCCCCCGAGCGTCAACGCTGCCACCGGACCCGGCACGGTCCCCTCGTCGTGGAGGGCGAAGACCCGGGCACCAGCCGGATCCACGGCCGCGTCCCCTGCGTGGAGCAGGCCAGCGATGACCCACGGCGCGTTCGCCGCGGCGACGAGCAGCACCAGAGTGACCTGACGGGCACGTCCGGCAGCCGCGGCGACCAGCACGACCGCCGTGGCGAGCCCGGCGCTCGCCGAGAGGCTGCCCAACGGCACCAGGAGCAACAGGCCGGCGGGCACGGCCGCCCGTGCCCGCCACCGGCGGCACAGCACGATCACCCATGGGAGGACGGCGTACCCAACGAGCACCGGCCAGTGGCCGAGGACCAGTCGCTCCACCACCAGCGGGTTCCACTGGTACACCCCGACCGCGACCAGGCGGGGGACCAGGCCGTCAGGCACCAGTCTGGCCGCGCCGAGGCCGCCACCGACCAGGGCCGCCAGCAGCACGACCTTCTGCAGCACCGCCCCCGGCACCAGCTCGTCCAGTACCGCCACCACGGCATCCGACGGCACCGCCCGCGGGAGTTCGCTGCCGAGGCCGAGGAAGTCCGGGCGCAGCGACAGGTCGGGGACCCAGACCATGTCGTAGGAGAGGACGTACCCCGGCGCCAGCGCCGGACCGAGCAGTGCCACCGCGAGGACGACGGACCACCCGGGGACCAAGGCGCGCGTGCGGTCGTACGTGCTCAAGCTCTCCCCTTCACCGGCTGGGCCAATCCAACCACCTCGGTCCCGCGCCGGGTCGACCTCGACACGGCGCCCGGGCGGTGGGATCGATGTCCCGGGCAATGGCTAGTGTCATGGTCGTGAGCACCGACACCGGGTCGCGCGACCGCTCGACCTCGCCAGCTGCGACCGGGCGCATGATCGCGTTCCTGCGCAGCAGCGCCGGCATCGCGGTGGCCATGGCGGCGATGAACGTCGGCAACTACGTCTTCCAGATGCTGGCCGCGCGCCTCCTGGGACCCAGCCAGTTCGGCGCGATCGCCAGCCTGATGGCACTACTGATGGTGCTCTCGGTGGTCCAGCTCGGCATCCAGGCGACCGCAGCACGACGTATCGCCGCCGACCCTGACGACGTGTCAGCGATCGAGGACACGGTGCTGGGCACCACCTGGCGCGCTGCGATCCTGCTCGCCGGGCTCGCCGTCGCCTCAGCACCGCTGGTCGCCTCCCTGCTGCGCCTCGATTCGGTGTGGTCGGCGGTGATGCTCGCGCTCACGGTGCTGCCGGTGACGGTGATGGGAGGCCACGCGGGAGTCCTCCAGGGCGAGCGACGGTGGTTCGCCCTCAGCCTCGTCTACCTGGCCGTCGGCATCCCGCGCGTTGCCGTCGGCTCGGTGTGCCTGCTGGTGTCCCCCACGGCGACCAGCGGCATGGTCGGCGTGCTGATCGCGGCCTGGGCACCGGTACTGGTCGGGTCGCTGGCGCTGCGGAACCGGACCCACCACGAAGCCGCCTGGAACGCGCACGACCGCGCCGTACGCCGCGACGTCCGGCGCGAGGCGGCCGGGAGCTCGGTGGCGCTGCTGGCCTTCGTCGCACTGGCCAATCTCGACGTGGTCGTCGCCCGCAGTGTCCTCGACGACCACGACGCCGGCCTCTACGCGGCCGGCCTGATCGTGACCAAGGCGGTGCTGTTCCTCCCCCAGTTCGCCGTGATCATCCTGTTCCCCTCGATGTCGACGGCCTCGGAGAACCGGCAGGCCGTGCGACAGGGACTGGCGCTCCTGACGGGGATGGGAGCCGCGTGCGTGCTCGCCACCTACCTGCTCAGCGGTCTGGCCCTCGAGTTCATCGGCGGCGGCGAGTACGCCGACGTCCAGGACCGCCTCTGGCTCTTCGCCGTCCTGGGAAGCCTGCTGGCGCTCCTCCAGCTGCTCGTCTACGCAGGCCTGGCCAAGCGCGGCCGCTGGACGAAGTACCTCATCACCATCGGTGTCGGCGTTCTCGTCGCCGTCGGCGCCACCACCAGCACCGTGACCGGCCTGGCAGCGAGCGTCGCGACGATCGACGCGGTGGTGCTCACCCTGTTGCTCACGCTGCAGGCGATTCGGTCGCGGACCGGGCGGACCACCGTCGGCGCCTAGCCAGCGCGGCGCCGCCCTCAGTGGGCGGCTTCGTGCCAGGTGGCGCCGGTGCCGACCGAGACGTCGAGCGGGATGGTGAGCTCGGCGGCACGGCCCATCTGCTCGCGCACGATCTCCTCCAGCGCGTCCCGCTCCCCCGGCGCGACCTCGAGCACGAGCTCGTCGTGCACCTGCAACAGCATGCGGGAGGAGAGCCCGGCCGCAGTGATGGCGTCCTGCACGTGCAGCATCGCCACCTTGATCAGGTCCGCGGCCGACCCCTGGATCGGGGCGTTGAGCGCCATCCGCTCCGCCATCGCGCGCCGCTGCCGGTTGTCGCTGGTCAGGTCGGGCAGGTAGCGGCGCCGGCCCATGATCGTCTCGGTGAACCCGTCGCGCCGCGCCTCGTCGACGACGCCGTCGAGGTAGTCCCGGATGCCGCCGAAGGTCTCGAAGTAGTCCTCCATCAGGCCCCGCGCCTCGCCCGGCTCGATGCCGAGCTGCTGGCCCAGGCCGAAGGCGGACAGACCGTAGGCGAGGCCGTAGTTCATCGCCTTGATCTTGGCCCGCATCTCCTGGGTGACCTCGTCGGGCTCCACGTCGAACACCCGCGCCGCCGTCGTGGCGTGGAAGTCCGCGCGGTTGCGGAACGCCTCGATGAGCAGCTCGTCCTCGGACAGGTGCGCCATGATCCGCATCTCGATCTGGCTGTAGTCGGCCGTCATCAGGCAGTCGTAGCCCTCGCCCACGACGAACGCCTCCCGGATGCGGCGCCCCTCCTCGGTGCGGACCGGGATGTTCTGCAGGTTGGGGTCGGTGCTGGAGAGACGCCCCGTGGCCGCGATGGTCTGGTTGAAGGTGGTGTGGATCCGGCCGTCCGGCTGCACGGTCTTGAGCAGGCCCTCCACCGTCTGACGCAGTCGCGCCACGTCGCGGTGGCGCAACAGGTACTCGAGGAACGGGTGCTCGGTCTGGACGTACAACCCGCGCAGCGCGTCGGCGTCGGTGGTGTAGCCGGTCTTGGTGCGCTTGGTCTTCGGCATCCCCAGCTCGTCGAAGAGCACCACCTGGAGCTGCTTGGGCGAGCCGAGGTTGATCTCCTTGCCGATGACCTCGTACGCCGCGTCCGCGGCCGCGCGGACCTCGCCGGCGAAGTGCTGCTCGAGCTCGGCGAGGTGGTCCCCGTCCACCGCGATGCCGACCTGCTCCATGCCGGCCAGCAGGTGGACCAGCGGCAGCTCGACGTCGGTGAGCAGGCGCGCGCCACCGGCGCGCTCGATCTCGCCGGCCAACGCCTCGGCCAGCTCGATGACGGCGTGGGCCGAGAGCATCGCGGTCTGGGCTGCTCCCCCGGCCGTGTCGGGGTCCTCGAAGAGCTCCCCCTGGTCGGGGTCGGCCTCGGCGTGCAGCTCCCGCTTGAGGAAGCGCAGGGTCAGGTCGCGCAGGTGGTAGGTGCGCTGGTCCGGCTGCGCGAGGTACGCGCTCAGTGCGGTGTCCGCGGCGACCCCGGCGAGCGTCCACCCATGGGCAGCCAGCGCCAGCTCGGGCCCCTTGGCCTCGTGCAGCACCTTGGGCTTCTCGGGATCGGCCAACCAGGCAGCGAGCGCGGCGTCGTCGGCCGGCCCCAGGTCCGCCAGGTCGAGGTAGGCGGCCCGGGCGTCGGCCGTGGCGAAGGCGATGCCGTCGACGCTGCCCGTGCCCGCGGCCCAGGCGCCGCGCAGGTGCACGCCGACCTGCTCATGGCCCAGGCCCTCGAGGAAGTCAGCTACCTCGCCGGCACGCACCACCGTGGTGGCGAGCTCCACCTGCTCCTCCGTCACCGGCTCCTCGTCGCCACCGAGGGTGTCGAAGGCACGGGTGCGCAGCTCGCCGCGGAACTCCAGCTCGTCGAAGAGCTCCAGGGTCGCCTGCCGGTCCCAGTCGACCCACGCGAGGTCGCCCGGCGCGCGCTCGAGCGCGAGGTCCCGCACCAGGGCGTTGAGGCGTCGGTTGCGGATCACGTCGCCCAGGTGGGCGCGCAGCGCCTCACCCTTCTTGCCGCCGATCTGGTCGGCCTGCGCGATGACGTTGTCCAGCCCGTCGTAGGTCGTGAGCCACTTGGCAGCGAACCCCTGGCCCACACCGGGCACGCCGGGCAGGTTGTCGGAGGTCTCCCCCACGATCGCCGCGAGCTCGGGGTAGCGCTCCGGGCGGACGCCGTACTTCTCCTCCACGGCGTCGGGCGTCATCCGCGCGAGGTCGGACACGCCGCGCATCGGGTAGAGCACGGTGGAGGTGTCGGTGACCAGCTGCAGCGAGTCGCGGTCGCCGGTGAGGATGAGGACCTCCATGTCCTCGGCGAGGGCCTGCGTGGTGAGCGTGGCGATGATGTCGTCGGCCTCGTAGCCGTCGACCTTCAGGAACGGGATGCCGAACCCGGTCAGCACGCCCTCGATGAGGGGCAGCTGGCTGCGGAACTCATCGGGGGTCTTGTTGCGCTTGGCCTTGTAGTCGGCGTACTCCTCGGTGCGGAAGGTCTGGCGTGAGACGTCGAAGGCCACCGCGACGTGGGTGGGCTGCTCGTCGCGCAGCACGTTGACCAGCATCGAGGTGAAGCCGTAGACGGCATTGGTGTGCTGGCCGGCGGCGGTGGAGAAGTTCTCCACCGGCAGGGCGAAGAAGGCGCGGTAGGCCAGCGAGTGGCCGTCGAGCAGCAACAGGCGGGGGCGCGAGGTCTCGGAGGGCACCCTGCGACCCTATCGACCGCCACGGACAGTAGGTTGACGCGCATGACCGACGTCGACGCGCTCCTCGCCGCCATGCCCGACGGTGCGGGCGCACTCAACCGCAAGCTGGGCGTGGAGGTCCTCGAGGCATCCGCGGACCGCGTCGTGGCCACCATGCCCGTCGAGGGCAACACCCAGCCCTACGGCCTCCTCCACGGCGGCGCGTCCGTCGCACTCGCCGAGTCCCTGGGCTCGATCGGCGCCGCCATCCACGCCTTCCCCGACAAGGCGCCGGTCGGCGTGGACATCAACGCCACGCACCACCGCGCCGCCACCGAGGGCACGGTCACCGGCACGGCCACGGCCATCCACCTCGGTCGCACCAGCGCGGCGTACGAGATCGTCATCACCAACGAGGCCGGCAAGCGGATCTGCACCTCGCGCATCACCTGCGCGCTGGTCGACGCCAGCCGGGTCTGAGCCGAAGGACCCACGGTGATCCCGGGCACCGGCACGGCCGTCAACATCGCGACGGTGCTGCTCGGCTCCGTGATCGGCCGCTACGCCGGCCACCTGCTCCCCGAGCGCACCCGGCAACTGGTCACCGACGCGCTCGGGCTGGTGACCCTGCTGATCGCGGCGACCTCGGCCCTGGCAGTGCTCAGCGAGGACCTCAGTGATGCCGTCGGGGACGCCGCTCCCCTCCTCATCGTGCTCGGCTCGGTGCTGATCGGGGGCATCGCGGGGTCGCTGGCCAGGATCGAGGAGCGCGTCGAAGGGCTCGGCGGCTGGCTGCAGCGCCGCCTGGCCGGTGGCGCCTCCGGTGCCGATCGGCGCCGCTTCGTCGAGGGATACGTCGTCGCCTCGCTCATCTTCTGCACCGGCCCGCTCACCATCCTCGGCTCCCTGTCCGACGGCCTGGGGCTGGGTGCCGACGAGCTCTACCTGAAGTCCGTGCTCGACGGCTTCGCCGCCATTGCGTTCGCCGCGGCGTTCGGCTGGGGCGTCGCGGCGAGCGTGCTCACCATCGCCGTCGTCCAGGGCGGCCTCACCGTGGTCGGCATGGTGCTCGGCGACGTGCTCTCCGACGCCCAGGTCGCCGCGATCACCGCGACCGGAGGCGTGCTGCTGGTCGGCGTGGCCCTCCGACTGCTGGACCTGCGCCGGGTCGCCGTCGCCGACCTACTGCCGGCCCTCCTGATGGCGCCCGTCCTGGTAACGACCGTCACTGCCCTCGCCTGAGGATTCCCCCGGTTTATTACGGTTCGGCCACATTCGGCAATTGGTTGAAGCAACAACGTGCCCGAAGTGGCCCAGCGCACATTATCGTGCCCTCCAAGCCCGTTCCCGAGGGCGTGACAACTATCCGGAGGACACATGAAGCGGATGACCCATGCGAAGCGGTTGGCAGCAGTGAGCGCTGCGGCGGCTCTCGTGCTGACAGCCTGCGGTTCCGAAGACGGTGGCGGCGGTGACGGCGGGGGCGACGGAGACGCCGCGGCCCCCACCGGCGACGGCACCTTCAAGGTCGGCGCCCTGCTGCCCCAGTCCGGCAGCCTCGCCTTCCTCGGCCCCCCGGAGTTCGCCGGTGTCGAACTCGCGGTCCAGGAGATCAACGAGGCCGGCGGCGTGCTCGACAAGGACGTCGAGTACCAGGCGGCCGACTCGGGCGACTCGGACAACAAGGCGGCCCTCACCAGCTCGGACGAGCTGCTCGACTGGGGTGCGGACGCGATCATCGGCACGGCATCCTCGGGCGTGGCCAGCACGGTGATCGACAAGATCATGGGCGCGGGCACGGTGCTGTTCTCGCCGGCCAACACCACGACCACCTTCGACGAGGGCAAGTACGGCGAGCCGGACAACTACTTCCGGACCGCACCGTCGGACATCCTCCAGGGTGCGGTGCTGGCCAACCTGCTGATCCAGGACGGTCACCAGAACGTCGCGATCATGTCCCGCCAGGACGCCTACGGTGAGACCCTCACCGACCAGGTGACGCAGAACCTGGAGGCGCAGGGTGCGTCGGTCGTCGAGACGGCCTACTACGGCCAGAAGGCGACCTCGTTCGGTGCCGAGGTCTCCAGCGTCGCCGGCTCCGGTGCCGACGCGCTCGTTCTCATCGCCTTCGACGAGACGACCACCATCGTCCCGGAGCTGATCCAGGAGAACTTCGGCCCGCAGGACGTGCCGACGTACTTCGTCGACGGCAACACCTCGGGCTACACCCCGGGTGAGAACGACCCGAGCCTGCCCCGCGGCGTCCTCAAGGGCACCAAGGGCACCATCCCGGGTGCGGACGCCGGTGACGAGTTCAAGGACCGCCTGCTGGAGGTCAACCCGGACCTGACCTCGTGGTCCTACGCCGGTGAGGCCTACGACGCCACCATCGTGTCGGCACTCGCAGCGATCGCTGCCGGTGACGACGCCGGTGACGCCATCGCCGAGGAGATCCCCGACGTCACCCGTGGCGGGACCAAGTGTGAGTCCTTCCAGGAGTGCGCCGACCTGCTCGCCGACGGCGAGGACATCGACTACGACGGTGTCTCCGGCCCGATCGAGCACGGCGAGACCGGCAGCCCGACTGCCGCGTCGATCGGCATCTACGAGTACGACGGCAAGAACGCCATCGCCCCCGTGGAGTACATCGACGGCCAGATCTGATCCGGCTCGACCAACGACGGAGCCCCGCAGCCGGAAGGTTGCGGGGCTTCGTCGTGTCAGGCGCGGCCGGGATCGTCGAGCACGTCGCGCCACGAGTGCTGCGGCTCGTAGCCCAGGAGCTCGCGAGCCTTCGCGATGCTGTAGAAGGTCTCGTCACGCCCCAGGTCGCGGCGCAGCTCGACGCCGCCGTAGAACTGCTCCCGGACCTCCTCGGTGGTGGCCGCGACCGACATGTCTGCGTTCGCGACGTTGAAGACCTGGTACCCCAGGCCGTCGGTGGCCAGGCACCGCTCCACCATGAGAGCGAGGTCGCGGGTGTCGATGTAGCCGAAGACGTTGCGACGCCGCAGCGACGGGTCCTCGAGGAAGTCGGGGAAGAGCTCGGCGTACTCGTGCGGCTCGATGACGTTGTTGATCCGCAGGCCGTAGACGTCCGTGCCGGCGCGGGCCTGGAAGGAGCGGGCCGTCACCTCGTTGCTGACCTTGGCCATGGCGTAGGAGTCCTCGGGCACGGTCGGGTGCTCCTCATCGACCGGGAGATACAGCGGCCGGCGCTCGCCCTGGGCGAAGCAGATCCCGTAGGTCGTCTCGCTGGAGGCGAAGACCACCTTGGGGATGCCGAGCCGGGTCGCCGCCTCCAGCACGTGGTAGGTGGTGAGCACGTTGGTGGCGTAGGTCGCCGCGTCGGAGGCGACCAGGATCGCCGGGATCGCCGCGAAGTGGACGACCGCGTCGTACGCCGGCTTCTCGGGCAGGTCCAGCTCGTCCATGCTCGCCAGCCCGGCCATCGCCGACCAGGTCTCACCGGCGTCGGTGAGGTCGACCCGCAGGTCCTGGACATCGGGGTGCCCCAGGGGAGTCACATCGGCGTTGGTGACCTGGTGCCCCTGCGCGGCGAGCGCAGGGGCGACGTGGTGGCCGGCCTTGCCGCTGCCTCCGGTGAAGAAGATCCGCATGTCTCCCGAACGTACTAGCCGGGTCCGGAGGCGGGCGGCGTCATGGTGCAGCGCTGTCCGGTGCCGACCTCGAGGCGCAGGTCGGCGTCGACGGGCCCTGAGCGGCGACCCCTCCCGTGAGGCGTACCGCGCCTCAGCCGGCCTTCTTGCCCAGCGTGCCCAGGTAGAGCTCGATCACCTTCGGGTCGTCGGCGAGGTCCTTGCCCGAGCCGGTGTAGGCGCTGCGGCCCTGGTCGAGCACGTAGCCGCGGTCGCAGACCTGCAGGCAACGGCGGGCGTTCTGCTCCACCATCACGACCGAGACACCGGCCCGGTTGATCTTGCGGATCTGGACGAACACCTCGTCCTGCAGCACCGGCGACAGCCCCGCGGAGGGCTCGTCGAGGAACAGCACCGCCGGGTCCATCATCAGCGCGCGACCCATCGCGACCATCTGTCGCTCACCGCCCGAGAGCGAGCCCGCACGCTGCTTGCGACGCTCCCCGAGCTTCGGGAAGAGGTCGGTGACGAAGGAGAACCGCTCGGAGAACTTCTTCGGCGCTTGGTAGCACCCCATCTCGAGGTTCTCCTCGATGGTCAGCGTCGGGAAGACGTTGTTGGTCTGCGGCACGTAGCCGATGCCGCGGCGTACCAGCTGGTCGGCGCGCATGTTCGTCACGTCCTCGCCCTCCAGGCGGACCGTGCCGCTGGAGACGGTGACCAGGCCGAACATCGCCTTGACCAGCGTGGACTTGCCCGCACCGTTGGGGCCGATGATGCCGACCAGCTCGCCCGGCTGGCAGTACAGGTCGGCGCCGTTGAGGATGTTGACGCCGGGGAAGTAGCCCGCCACGACATCGTCGGCGCGGATGACGGCGCCGTCCGCCGCCGCGAGGTGCGCGGTCCGCTCGGGAGTCTCGTCGGTCACTTGCGCTCCTCCTCCTCGATCTCCTCGCGAGCTTCCTCTTCCAGCTCGTCCTCGTCCAGGTCACTCAGGTCCGTGTCGTGGTGGGCACCGAGATAGGCGTCGATGACGGCCTCGTCGGCCATCACGGCGTCCGGGGTGCCCTCGGCCACGATCCGTCCCTGGGCCATCACCACGACCCAGTCGGCGATGTCGCGCACCATGTCCATGTCGTGCTCGACGAAGAGCACCGTGCGTCCCTCGTCGCGCAGGCCGACGACGTGCTCGAGCAGCGACTGCTTCAGCGCCGGGTTCACGCCGGCCATCGGCTCATCGAGCATGATCAGCTCGGGGTCGACCATCAGCGACCGTGCCATCTCCAGCAGCTTGCGCTGGCCACCGGACAGCGATCCCGCGAAGTCCTCGCGCTTGGTGTCGAGCTTGAAGCGCTGCAGCAACACGTCGGCACGCTCGGTGATCTCGGCCTCCTGGCCGCGCCAGAGCGCGGCGAAGGGCGCGGACCAGAACTTCTCGCCCCGCTGGCCGGTCGCGCCGAGCCGCATGTTCTCGATCACCGTCAGCTTGGCCAACACCTTGGTGAGCTGGAAGGTACGCACCATGCCGCGTCGTGCGACGCGGTGCGGCGGCATCCCCTTCAACGACTTGCCGTTGAAGGACCACTTGCCGCTGCTGGGCTGGTCGAAGCCGGTCAGGCAGTTGAACAACGTCGTCTTGCCCGCACCGTTGGGACCGATGAGGGCCGTGATGACCCCCCGCTGGACCTCGATGTGGTCGACGTCGACGGCCTTCAGCCCGCCGAACTGCCGTACGACGTGGTCCCCGACCAGAATCGCATCGGGCTTCGCCGCCCCGGGCTCGTTGGGGACCTCACGGAGGCCGCGGACGGCCTCCGGGACGGTGCCCGCTCTCTCAGCGCCCATCGATCGCCAACTCCTTACGGTCACCGAAGATGCCTTGCGGCCGGAAGATCATCAACAGCATCAGGCCGAGACCGGCCAGGATGTAGCGCACCAGTCCGGACTGGATGTCGGTCATCAGCCATTCCGGCATGAGCGGGTCGGCACCGGAGGTCATCTGACCGAACAGCGTGCCGAGCGAGCGCACCAGGAACCAGAAGATGACCGCACCGATGACCGGCCCCCACACTCGTGCCGCGCCACCGATCAGCAGGGCGGTGTAGGCGAAGAACGTCACGACCGTCTCGTAGTCCGTCGGCACCACCGACGCCTGGTGAAGCGCCAGGAAGAGGCCGGCGAGGCCACCGAAGAAGCCACCCAGGACCAGCGCCTGCATCTTGTAGGCGAAGACGTTCTTGCCCAGCGAGCGCACCGCCTCCTCGTCCTCGCGGATGGCCTTGAGGACGCGTCCCCACGGGCTGCGCATCAGCAGCCAGACCAGGAGCACCGACAGGCCGATCGCGATCCAGCCGACCGTGATCGACCACAGCTCGGCGCGGCGGAAGGAGATGATGCCG
Source organism: Nocardioides panacisoli (assembly GCF_019448235.1). NCBI lineage: Bacteria > Bacillati > Actinomycetota > Actinomycetes > Propionibacteriales > Nocardioidaceae > Nocardioides > Nocardioides panacisoli. Next base: position 722,843 of record NZ_CP080409.1, on the reverse strand, counting down.
AGATCCAGACCCGAGTCGTAGGGGTTCCAGCTCTGGAACGTGCCGGCATAGCCAGTCAGGCCGTCAGTGCCACCGAGGGTGTCGGCCAACTGCACCGATCCGAAGATCAGGCGCAGGATCTCGGCCGCAGCGATCGTGGCGATCGCCAGGTAGTCCGCCCGTAGTCGCAGCGTCGGCGCGCCCAGCAGCAGCGCGAGCACGATCGGGGCGATCAGTGCCACCACCAGGCCGACACCGAACGGGAGACCCATCACCGTCACGCTCACCGCCATGCCGTAACCGGCGACGGCCATGAAGCCCGCCTGGCCGAAGTTCAGCAGGCCGGTGTAGCCGAAGTGCACGTTGAGTCCGATGGCGGCCAGCGCCAACATGATCGCGTAGGGGCCGAACGCGCTGGAGAGGCCCGCACGGAGTACGTCGAAGAGATCCATGGTCGTTGCCTCCTCAGCCAACCCGCTCGCGTCGCCCGAGGATGCCCTGGGGACGGATCAGCAGGATCAGGATCAAGATCGCCAGGGCAGAGGCCTGCTTGATCGAGGTCGGCATGCCGAACAGCGGCGCGACCTCCACCACGAGACCCACGATGATCGCACCGACCATCGCGCCCCAGATCGTGCCGAGACCACCGAGGGTGGCGGCGGCGAAGATGATGAGCAGCAGCTTGAAGCCCATGTCGAACACGACCTGGTTCTGGATGCCCATCAGGACGCCGGACATGCCGGTCAGCCCCGCACCCAGCACCCAGGCCGCGCTGATCACGCCGTCGACGCGCATGCCCGAGGACGCCGCCAGCGAGGGGTTGTCCGAGACCGCCCGCATCGCCTTGCCGAGCCGCGTGCCCATCAGCATCGCGCCGACCAGCGCCAGGAGGGCGATCGAGATCAGGATGATCGCGATCTCCTTGTCCGCGAGCTCGACGATGCCGTAGTCCTTGCGCTGCTGCGCGGTGTACTCGGAGTAGGGGCGCCGGCTGCCGCCCATGAAGTACTGGAAGAGGTAGCGCAGCAGGATGCCGAAACCGATCGAGACGATCATCATCGCGATCAGCCCGCTGCCGCGGTGCCGCAACGGGCGCCAGATCCCGCGGTCCTGCAGGTAGCCGAAGAGGCAGGAGCAGATCAGGCCCAGCGCTGCCGCGGCGATCACCGGGATGCCGATCAGGTTGAACCCGAGCGTCACCGCGGCCCCGAAGGTCAGCAGCTCACCGTGGGCGAAGTTCGTCAGGCCCGTGGTGCCGAAGATGAGGTTCAGGCCCAGCGCGGCGAGGGCGATGATCAGGCCGAACTTCAGTCCCGACACCACGTTGGTGGAGAGTTCCTCGCCGAACGAGGCGGACTCCACGGCACTGGTGCCGATCGGGAAGACCATGTTGGTCGGCGCCGAGAGCCGCAGCGTCTGACCGAGCTCCGCACTGGTGTTGTCGTCGAGCTCGATGCCGTCGGGCAGCGTCCCCTCGTCCAGTGCCAGCACGTAACGGCCGCGCTCGAGGGAGAAGAAGACCTGTCCCTCGGAGTTGGTCACCTCGGTCCCGAGCTCGTCACCGCGCTCGGGACAGGTGCCGTCCGTGGCGAGCTCGGGGCACTCGAAGACCGAGAGCGTGACCTCGGGGATCGGCGTACCCGCCTCTCCCCCGGACTTGTCGGACTCGTCGATCAACGTGACCAGGAAGCCCGAGCCCTCGACGACCACCTCGTCGGACTCCTCGGTCGCTTCCTGTCCGGGATCAGCGGTCTGCTCGTCCTCCGGGGTCTCCGACGACGTCGGCTCCGCGGACGGCTCGGCGGTCTCCTCATCGGCGACCGCCACGCCCGGCGCGAGGAGGATCAGTCCGATCAACCCCGCGACCAGGACCACCACGGCCCGCCCCAACCATCTGGCTACCACGCAGTCACTCCTGTCGACTTGAGGGACGTGTGATCCGAGTCTCACCCCTGTACGGCGGACCGCAGTCTATGCATCTTCACCCGAGGTTTGCCCGACATCCCCCGGCCGACATCGAATCGTGACTCTTCTTCACACGCCCGTCATGCGTCGGACCCGGGCGTCGGAGCACCGGGAACGCCGTGCGTGACCACGCCCTCGGCGACCTCGCGCATCGACATGCGCAGGTCCATCGCCGTCTTCTGGATCCAGCGGAACGCGTCCGGTTCGGAGATCTGGAGCTGCTCCTGCAGGATGCCCTTGGCACGCTCCACCACCTTGCGCGTGTCGAGCTGCTCGGACAGGTCGCCGATCTCCGACTCCAGCGCGCGGATCTCGGCGAACCGACTCAACGCCATCTCGATCGCGGGCACGAGGTCGGACTGGTTGAACGGCTTGACCAGGTAGGACATCGCTCCGGCGTCGCGAGCCCGCTCGACCAGCTCGCGCTGGGAGAACGCCGTCAGCATCACCACGGCCGCCAACCGGTCACCCGCGATCCGCTCGGCGGCCGCGATCCCGTCCAGGACCGGCATCTTGACGTCGAGGATGACCAGGTCCGGGCGGTGCTCCTCGGTCAGGTCGATCGCCTGCTGACCGTCGCCGGCCTGCCCCACGACGGTGTAGCCCTCGTCGGCGAGCATCTCGGCCAGATCCATCCGGATCAGCGCCTCGTCCTCCGCGATCACCACGGTCCGGTCCTGCTCAGTCACCGCCACAGGCTATCGGGCCGGCTGCCCGATCCTCGATGTGAGGCGCCGTCGTGGCCTCGGCTAGGGTGCCCCCGAGCCGGGTTGGCGGAATAGGCAGACGCTGTGCACTCAAAATGCATTGTCCGAAAGGGCGTGTGGGTTCGAGTCCCACACCCGGCACTCGGCGGCATCTGTCGGCGCGATGGTCGAGACTCGTGCCATGCCGCACGTGCGCCCCACCTCCACCGTGGAGTCCGCGCTGCGTGACTCCGCGGCAGGAGTTCCGGACGCCGTCAACGCCACCAAGCACGGGGTTGCCGTGGTCACCATCCGGCGGTGGCGTCGTCGCTACGTCCGCCGTGGGCTGCCGCGTGGCCAGGCCCACACGAGCGTCGCTTGTCCCATCTGCGACGACGCTCCCCTGGATGGATCCGCCTACAGCGAACTCCTGGGTTGGTACCTCGGCGATGGCCACATCTCGAAGGGAAGGCGACGCGTCCACAACCTCCACGTGGTCAACGACGTGCGCTACCCACGGGACAACGAGCACATCGGCGCCCTGATGCGCCGTGTGAAGCCCGGTGGCCGTGCGCACACACGTGACGTACCCGGGTGTGTGATCACGACCGTCTCGTGGAACCACTGGCCCTGCCTCTTCCCCCAGCACGGCCCCGGCCGCAAGCACGAGCGACCGATCGTGCTGGCCGACTGGCAGCGCCACGTCGTCGAGGCCGAGCCGGCGGCGTTCCTGCGGGGCCTGTTCCACTCCGACGGGTGCCGGGTCATCAACGCGACGACACGACGGGTCGCCGGCGCGCCGCGTACCTACCGCTATCCGCGCTGGCAGTTCTGCAACGCCTCCGCCGACATCCGGGGGTTGTGCTGCTGGGCGCTCGACCTCGTCGACGTCGCCTGGCGACGCTCCAACGTGCGCGTCATCAGCGTGTCCCGCCGCGAGGCGGTCGCCCGGTTGGACGCGTTGATCGGTCCGAAGTCCTGATCAGGTGTCCCGGCGGTAGGCCGGGGCCACCTCGTTGATCGCGTCGCCCATCCGGTGGATGCGCAGCGCGTTGGTGGAGCCGGGGATGCCCGGCGGGCTGCCGGCGACGATGACGACGAGGTCGCCCTCGGCGACACGGCCAATCTCGAGCAGCTGCTCGTCCACCTGGCGCACCATCTCGTCGGTGTGCTCGACCGAGGCGGCCAGGAAGGCCTCGACGCCCCAGCTCAGCGAGAGCTGGTTGCGCACGCGCTCCTCGGGAGTGAACGCCAGCACGGGGATGCGGCTGCGCAGCCGCGACAGGCGCCGCGCCGAGTCGCCGCTCTGGGTGAAGGCCACCACGCACTTGGCACCGACCCGCATGGCCACCTCCTCGGCGGCCTTGGTGATGACGCCGCCACGGGTGCGCGGGTCCCACGCCATCGCGTCGTAGTCGAGGCTGTCGTCGGTGCGCTCGAAGGCGTGCTGCTCGGTGGCGGCCACGATGCGTGCCATCGTCTCCACGGTGTGGACCGGCCGGCTGCCGATGCTGGTCTCCCCCGACAGCATCACCGCGTCGGAGCCGTCGAGCACCGCGTTGGCGACGTCGCTGGCCTCGGCCCGGGTCGGCGCCGGATTGCTGACCATCGACTCCAGCATCTGCGTGGCCACGATGACCGGCTTGGCGTTGCGGCGGGCCCGGTCGATGACCGACTTCTGCAGGAAGGGCACCTCCTCCAGCGGGCACTCCACGCCGAGGTCTCCGCGGGCCACCATGAACCCGTTGAACGCCGCCACGATCTCGTCGATGTTGTCGATGGCCTGCGGCTTCTCGACCTTCGCGATCACGGGCACGAGGATTTCCTCCTCGCGCATGATGCGGCGTACGTCCTCCGCGTCGGCGGCGTCGCGGACGAAGCTGAGGGCGATCCAGTCGACACCGAGACGGAGCGCGAACCGCAGGTCCTCCTCGTCCTTGGTCGACAGTGCGGGCACCGACACCGCCACCCCGGGCAGGTTGATGCCCTTGTGGTTGCTGACCGTGCCGCCCACGACGACCTCGCACACCACGTCGGTGTCGGTCACCTCGGTGGCCCGGAGCCGGACCTTGCCGTCGTCGATGAGGATCGGGTCGCCCGACGTGACGTCACCGGGCAGGCCGGCGTAGGTCGTCCCGCAGCTCTCGCCGTCGCCGGGCACGTCGCGGGTCGTGATGGTCCACGACTGGCCGCGCTTGAGCTTCACGGGACCGTCGGCGAACGTGGCGAGCCGGATCTTGGGCCCCTGGAGGTCGGCGAAGATGCCGACGCCCTTGCCCGAGGCCGCCGCTGCCTCCCGCACGAGGCGGTAGGACTCGGCGTGGTCCTCATGGCTGCCGTGGCTCATGTTGAGTCGGGCCATGTCCATGCCCGCCTCGACGAGTTCGCGGATCCGCTCGCCGGAGGAGGTCGCCGGGCCCAGGGTGCACACGATCTTGGCTCTCCGCACGGCCTCAGCCTATCGGCGTGGCCGCGTGCGCGAACCGGTGGCCTGCCGAGTCGGCGCCAACTCGGCTGGCCACCGCCGCATCACTGTGCGACGGGGCCGAGTTGGCGCCGACTCGAGCCGTGTCAGGCCGTCAGCTGGCGCTCGCTGGCGCGGATCGGCGCCGGCAGGTTGGTCTGCCCGGTGAGGTACCGGTCGACCGATGCGGCGGCAGCACGCCCCTCGGCGATCGCCCACACGATCAGCGACTGGCCGCGACCGGCGTCGCCGGCGACGAAGACGCCGTCCAGGTTGGTCCGGTAGGCGTCGTCACGGGCGATGTTGCCCCGCTCGTCCAGCTCCACACCGAGCTGCTCGACCACGCCGGGCTGTTCGGGACCGGTGAAGCCCATCGCGAAGAGCACCAGCTCCGCCGGGATCTCCCGCTCGGTGCCCTCGTGCTCGACGAGCTTGCCGTCGACGAACTCGACCTCGACGAGCTTCAGGGCACGGACGTTGCCGTCCTCGTCACCCAGGAACTTTTTGGTCGAGACCGAGTAGACACGGTCGCCGGCCTCCTCGTGGGCCGAGGACACCCGGAACAGCATCGGGTACGTCGGCCACGGCTGGCCCTCGGGGCGGTCCAGCGGCGGCTCGGGCATGATCTCGAGCTGCGTGATCGACGCCGCACCCTGGCGGGTCGAGGTGCCGAGGCAGTCGGCGCCGGTGTCGCCGCCGCCGATGATCACCACGTGCTTGCCGGTGGCCGTGACCTGGTCCTCGACCTCCTCGCCGAGCGCCACCCGGTTGGCCTGGGGCAGGAAGTCCATCGCCTGGTGGATGCCACCGAGGTCGCGGCCGGTGATCGGCAGGTCACGCGGCACCGTCGCGCCGGTGGCGAGCACGACCGCGTCGTACCGGTCACGCAGCGCGTCACCGGTCAGCTTGCCCTCGCCGACGGTCACGCCGGAGCGGAAGATCGTGCCCTCGCGCATCATCTGGTCCAGGCGACGGTCCAGGTGGCGCTTCTCCATCTTGAACTCGGGGATGCCGTAGCGCATCAGTCCGCCCGGGCTGTCGTCCCGCTCGTAGACCGCGACGGTGTGGCCGGCACGTGTCAGCTGCTGCGCGGCGGCCAGCCCGGCGGGTCCGGAGCCGACGACGGCGATCGTCTTGCCCGAGAGCCACTCGGGCGGCTGCGGGACGACGTTGCCGTCCTCCCAGGCCCGGTCGATGATCGAGACCTCGACGTTCTTGATGGTGACCGGGTCCTGGTTGATCCCCAGCACGCAGGCCGGCTCGCACGGCGCGGGGCACAACCGCCCGGTGAACTCGGGGAAGTTGTTCGTCGCGTGGAGCCGCTCGATCGCACCCTCCCAGTCGTCGCGCCAGACCAGGTCGTTCCACTCCGGGATCAGGTTCCCCAGCGGGCAGCCCTTGTGGCAGAACGGGATGCCGCAGTCCATGCAGCGGCCCGCCTGGGGGGTGATGATCGGGAGCAGCGCGCGCCCGATGCCGTCGGGGTACACCTCGTCCCAGTCGTTGACGCGCTCGTCAACCGGACGGCGGGTCGCCTCCTCGCGCCCCTCCTTCAGGAATCCCTTCGGGTCAGCCATGCAGCACCTCCATGATGCGAGCGGCAGCCTGGTCCTCGTCCAGACCCTCCTCCAGCGCCTTCGCGCGGGCCTCCAGGACCCGCTTGAAGTCGCTGGGGATGACCTCGGCGAAGCGCGGCAGCGCCGCCTCCCAGTCAGCCAGCAGCTCCTCGGCGACGTCGGATCCGGTCGCCTCGAAGTGCCGGTTGATCAGGGCCTTCAGTTCGTCGGCGGCCTCACCCCCGACGGCGGAGATCTCCACCAGCTCGGGGTTGATCCGCTGTTGGTCCAGGTCGAGCACGTAGGCGTAGCCACCGGACATGCCGGCCGCGAAGTTGCGTCCGGTCTTGCCCAGGACCACGACCCGACCACCGGTCATGTACTCGCACCCGTGATCGCCCACACCCTCGGTCACCACGGTGGCGCCGGAGTTGCGCACGCAGCACCGCTCCCCCACCTCGCCGCGGATGAAGATCTCACCCGACGTGGCGCCGTAGGCGATGGTGTTGCCGGCGATGATGTGCTCGTTGGCGCGGAACGTCGCGCTCCGGTCCGGGCGCACCACGAGGCGACCACCGGAGAGCCCCTTGCCGAGGTAGTCGTTGACGTCGCCCTCGACGCGCAGCGTGACGCCCGGCGGCACGAAGGCACCGAAGGACTGGCCCGCGGAGCCGGTGAAGGTGATGTCCACCGTGCCGTCGGGAAGCCCCTCCGCGCCGTACTTCTTGGTGATCTCGTGCCCGAGGATCGTGCCCACGGTGCGGTTGGTGTTGCGCACCGGCAGCTGGGCACGCACCGGCTCACCGGACTCGATGGCCGGCTGCGCCAACGGCACCAGCTCGGTGACGTCCAGCGAGACCTCCAAGGAGTGGTCCTGGCCCTGCGTGCAGTGCAGGTCCTGGTCCGGGAAGTGGGTCTCGGACCGCTGGACCTTGTGCAGGATCGGCTCGAGGTTCATCCCCGACGCCTTCCAGTGGTCCACCGCCTCGCGGGTGTTGAGCGCCTCGACACGACCGATGGCCTCGTCCAGGGTGCGGAACCCGAGCTCGGCGAGCAGCTCGCGCACCTCCTCGGCGATGAACTCGAAGAAGTTCACCACGTGGTCGGCCTGGCCGTTGTAGCGCTCGCGCAGCACCGGGTTCTGGGTCGCGATGCCCACCGGGCAGGTGTCCAGGTGGCACACCCGCATCAGGATGCACCCCGACACCACCAGCGGGGCGGTGGAGAAGCCGTACTCCTCCGCGCCCAGCAGGGCGGCGATGACGACGTCCCGGCCGGTCTTGAGCTGGCCGTCGGTCTGCACCACGATCCGGTCCCGCAGGCCGTTGAGCAGCAGCGTCTGCTGGGTCTCGGCCAGGCCGAGCTCCCACGGACCGCCCGCGTGCTTGAGCGAGGTCAACGGTGCGGCACCCGTGCCACCGTCGTGGCCGGAGACGAGCACCACGTCGGCGTGCGCCTTGGACACTCCGGCGGCGACCGTGCCGACGCCGACCTCGGAGACCAGCTTCACGTGGATGCGGGCCGCCGGGTTGGCGTTCTTCAGGTCGTGGATCAGCTGCGCCAGGTCCTCGATGGAGTAGATGTCGTGGTGCGGCGGCGGACTGATCAGACCGACGCCCGGCGTGGAGTGCCGGGTCTTCGCCACCCACGGGTAGACCTTGTTGCCGGGCAGCTGGCCACCCTCGCCGGGCTTGGCGCCCTGCGCCATCTTGATCTGGATGTCGTCGGCGTTGGTCAGGTAGTCCGCGGTGACACCGAAGCGACCCGAGGCGACCTGCTTGATCGAGCTGCGGCGCTCGGGGTCGTAGAGCCGCTCGACGTCCTCGCCGCCCTCACCGGTGTTGGACTTGGCGCCCAGTCGGTTCATCGCGATCGCGAGGGTCTCGTGCGCCTCCTGGCTGATCGAGCCGTAGGACATCGCACCGGTCGAGAACCGCTTCACGATCTCCGAGGCCGGCTCGACCTCGTCGATCGGGATCGACTCCCGGCCGTAGTCGGCCGGGTCGGCGAACTTGAACAGGCCGCGCAGCGTCATCAGCCGCTCGGACTGGTCGTCCACCGCCCGGGTGTACTCCTTGAAGATGTCGTAGCGACGCGTCCGGGACGCGTGCTGAAGCCGGAACACCGTCTCGGGGTTGAACAGGTGCGGCTCACCCTCGCGGCGCCACTGGTACTCGCCCCCGATGGTGAGCTCGCGGTGCGCGGGCGCGATCCCGCTGGGCGGGTACGCCGTCTGGTGCCGCTTGGCGACCTCCTGCGCGATCACGTCGAGGTCGATGCCGCCCAGCTTGGAGGTCGTGCCGGTGAAGTACCGGTCGACCACGCTCTGGGACAGGCCGACGCACTCGAAGATCTGCGCACCGGTGTAGGACGCGACGGTGGAGACGCCCATCTTGGACATCACCTTCACCACGCCCTTGCCCAGGGCCTTGATCAGGTTGTCGACCGCGGCCTGCGGGTCGCTGTCGACGAAGTAGCCCTCGCGCGCGAGGTCCTCGACCGACTCCATCGCCAGGTACGGGTTGACCGCGGCGGCGCCGTAGCCGACGAGGAGCGCGACGTGGTGCACCTCGCGGACGTCACCGGCCTCGATGAGCAGCCCGACCTGGGTGCGGGTCTTCTCCCGCACCAGGTGGTGGTGCACGGCGCCGGTGAGCAGCAGCGACGGGATCGGCGCCTCGTCGGCGTCGGAGTGCCGGTCGGAGAGCACGATGATGCGCGCCCCGTCGGCGATCGCGTCGCTGACCTCCTGGCAGATCTCGTCGATCCGGGCCGCCATGGCGGTGCCGCCGCCCTTGACGTCGTACAGCCCGCGGGAGACGTGGGTGATGAAGCCCGGGTGGTCGCCCTCGCGGTTGATGTGGCGGATCTTGGCCAGGTCGTCGTTGGAGATGACCGGGAAGGGCAGCACCACCTGGCGGCACGAGGCCGGGGAGGCGTCGAGCAGGTTCGCCTCGGGACCGATGGTGCCGCCGAGGGAGGTGACCAGCTCCTCGCGGATCGCGTCCAGCGGCGGGTTGGTGACCTGGGCGAAGAGCTGCGCGAAGTAGTCGAACAGCAGCCGCGGCTTGTTGCTCAGCGACGCGAT